>NZ_JAEPIV010000018.1:0-123130 GCF_016632405.1 Azospirillum aestuarii | reverse complement strand
CTCAGCGGCTTAACCTCGCGCCCGCCACCCCCAGCTTCAGCTTCGGTGAATTATCCGGGTTAGCATATCGGTGCTCACGTGATTGGCAGCGTGCACGAGGCGCTCCAGCACTGCCGTGCTCGTGAGCCAGAGCTTGTGATGAGCCTTTTCCACCTCAGGATACTTGGCCAACAGGCTGTTCAGATCACCCGCGCCGAGGATATCTTGCGTGTTCCGGACATGGGGGGCGAGTGCGGCCGAGAGCTTGTCCTTCTGAAGCGGTGTAAGGGGTAGACTGGTCACCAGCACGTATCGATCTGGGGAGAGACGCCGGACTTTGAGGACCTCGTCCTCCATGTGCGCGAGCAGTTTCGTGAACCCGGAACGGGCGAAGTGCTTGCATTGAACGATGCCTACGCCGATTGCCGCGGCGAACCTGAGATCGATCCCCTGATCCGGTCCCGGTCCGAAGGATTCAACGGATGTGTCCCAGGCAGCGCGGAGCAGGTCCCTCGTGAGATCCTCAAAGTCCTGGGGGGATAGCTGCTTGAAATCGTATGCTGGCATGGCCTTAGACATCCTGTTAGCCGGCAAATTCACGGGCGACCGCTTCTACGCATAGGGCGCAGACTGATCGGATGCCGCTTCCGTTTCAAGCTGGACAGCGGCACATCGGGCTACAGGCTGAGGATGTGATGCGAAGCAAACAACTCTGCTGTAACATCATCGACGAGGCGTATCTCTCTTAAGAAGAGTAAAAGCACGAACAAAGTCTGAAATATTCCTGTTGCCGCAGGATAGCTAAGTTGTTCCGGCAATAAGATCGCCCTCAATTCATGCGTTTGCTCCGATAGATATCGGCCTTCCGGAGCATCGTTCCTTGCCAACAATGGGGAGCTGCTCTCTTTTCCGCCCCGGACCGTGTCGTTATCCGTGACGCGGCGGCAATGCGTGGATGATTGAAAAACTTAGCCAAAGCTTATGGCTTCTTTCTCCGAAAACACGAAAGTGGTATGGTGCCGGCCACGATTAAGGTGGTGAGCGACGGGTGGCGGGGATGGCAGACGGAGCAGGAAAAGTTCCAACAAGCTCGGCGGATTCTCCGACGCGCGAACTCGCCCGCCTGTCCTTCCAGGAGACGATCCAAGCTCTCTTGGCTGGATGCACCCTGAAGCTGGCGAACGGCAAAGACTTCTCAATCGGTGAGACCGCGCGCAAGGTTCTGGCCTTCTATGCGGCGCCAACCCGCCGTTCATTGTGGGAAAAAGAAGGCAAGCGGGGATCGAAAGACGAAGCGCATGAGCTTCTTGATGCGCTCGAGTTGCCGCTGGCCCACACGGACGCGCCAGCCCCGTCTGGCGGCGGCGCCATCGTCGAATGGCACCTCATCCAGGTGAGCATCGATCAGTTCGGCGGGCTACACCGCCATTGCGACTCGGCCGGCAATGTGCCGGAGCCAATCGTCCTTCAATTTGACCAGCTTATCCATATGCTGCGCGGTCGCAACGCGGCGGGAAAGAGCCAGTTCGCCCGCGCCCTCACCTGGGGGCTTACGGGGCACATTCCACGTGCACAGGCCGAACCTGAGCCAGCCGAGACCTTAACCAACACCTACACGCTGCCGCCGCGGGACAGTTCGGGTAAGCGCGATACAGTGCTGCTGCCGATTATCGTGCCGTTTCCGGAAGGGAAGGACCTTGCCTGCCGACCGGAGGGCAAGCCCCTACTCGCGACCTCCGTCACTATGACGTTTGAGTCGGCAGGCGGCACGGCCCGTGTCTGCCTTCGGCGCACGCTGGTGCCGGAGAAAAAGGGTTTCTCCTGCCCCCTGGAGGTTCTGGAACCGGATGGCAGTGTGCGGCCGGTGGCCTCCGTGCACGCGGCGCTCGGCGTGTCGGAGATTGCGATCGAGGCCGCAGCGCTCACCATGGCGCGGCTACCGGTGCTGCGGCTGGACAGCTCCAACGCGCTGACACGCGGCATTGCCATTTTGACGGGCCTCCATCCCCTGAAGATCCTGGGGGAACGGCTGAACGCCACCGTCCTGCGCCACGTAAAGGCCGAGGTCCCGAAGGAAGCGAACAAAACGTTGAAGGAGATTGAAGAAACGTTCCAGGCTAAGGTGAGCGTTGTTGCCCAGCAGTTCCGATTGGGCGAGGCGCTACCCGCAGAGGTGCTTCCTGCTACCCCGCTGGCGGTCGACGACGGTGCTGCCTGTGAGATTGGCCTGACCGCACTCGCTACCGAACTGAAACGCCGTGACGCGGCGATGCGCGAGGCCATTCGTGCGGCCACCGGCTTGGACGTCGAGGCAGCCGACCTGAAGGCCTTGCGGAAGAAGATCGAAGCCGCCCGCCAAGCGCTTCGCTTGGACAACCTCACACGCCAAGCGGAGTTCATCGCGCTGGAGCGGATGCGTACGCTGTCCTCCGCCGACCTCGATACCGCCAAGGCGTTGCTGGTTGACGCCCAGACACAGGCCGAGGCGTTTGCGCAGCTGGACGCGGACAAGCGGCAGGCAGCGCGGCGGCGCCTCTACGCCGCTATTGACCAATGGCGCCATGCCAACGACGCTGAGGCTCCTTGGCCGCCTGATCACTGCCCGGTATGCGCCTCCGACCTAATGGGCAAGGTGGACGACGTTCTCGGCAAAGCCGTTCGTGATGCATTGGCCGCAGCCGAACGGGATGAAGCGGCCCTAACTCTGGACGCCGACGACTGGAACCGGCAAGCGCGCCAGAGCCTTCTTGATACCTTACCCGTCGCGGTCAGGCAGGCTCTAGAGGCATTGACCGGCACCTCAGCGCCGGTACTCTTCCGCGCGGCCTGCACTGCCACGGCCGCACGGTGCGCCGGACTGACCGGCGACCTCGCGCCGCTTGCGGCCGAACTGGAGGCGGAGTTCGCACGACTGGCTGCGGCACTGCCCGCTGATCCTGAGTCGGTCGTGCTCGTTCTGCCGGATAGCTTGCGCGGCTGTGCGTTTGAGGCCACTGCGAACGCAGTTCTTCGGCTCGTAACACAGGCCCAGTGGTGTCAAGCTGCGGCGGCCGACCTTAAGCGCATCCGCGATGCTCTGTTCTTTGAAGCCGGCGAGAATGGCGATCCTGCCACAGCCGGTCTCATGACCCGGCGCCTCGCTACCATCGATCAGGCACTGGTCAGCGTCGACCCCTTGGAGGCCGCAAAAGCGGCGTTGGCAGATTTGAAATCGCTGAAGGTCAAGTGGGACGCCGGCCGCCGGACACTCAGGCTCTCCGCGCAGGCTGTTCCAGCCGTGGAAGAGTTGGCCAAGTTGGACAGTGTGGTGTCTGCACAAGTCGATTCCCTGCTGACTGCGCTAGATGGACGCACGGCGGCATGGACGGATCATCTTTACCTGCCACCCTCCAATACCGCACCGGAGTTGCGCGGCACGCGTATTAAAGACGGTGCACTGCACTTGCCCGCCGAGCGAGGCGGGGTGGAGGGCGAGGGTCGGGAGCTACTGAACGGCTCACGCCTGCGCACTCACCTGTTCGCCTTCGCGCTAGCATTGGCCGAACAGATCCGCCAGCGCGACGGCGGCCTGTCGCTGCTGCTGCTCGATGATCCGCAGACGCTGTTCGATGAAGACAACCAGCGTCGTCTTGCCAAAGGGCTGGGGACTCTTCCGGGCGACGGGTTCCGTCCATTGATCGTCACGTTCGACCACCATTTCGCGGCCAGCCTGTTCCGTCAGGTACCCGATCCAGACATGATCAAGTATCTTGAGATTACGCCGCGTTCGACGGGATGGGACCGTGTACGCATCGCGCGCCACCGCCTGCACATTGACCGTGCACGCGAGGAGTGGCGGGCGGACGACCACAATCCGGCACTGATCGTCGCCTTCTGTACCGAGGCACGGCGCACTTTGGAATGCGCGTTCCGCGATTTGATCTGGCCGAGCAGCACCGCCGTAACCGGCGACGAAACTCTTCAGCCTTTGCGCGAAAAGCTGCGCGCCCTGACGCGGCGCGCCGACGTATACGCCGAGAAGCCATTCAAGGATCTCGTGGGGCATGCCGCCTTCAATGACCCAACGTTCCGAGAAGGGATCAACTGGGCGGTTCACTCTCCTGCCACACAGGTCGTATTCGCCCATGCGGAGCGGGTGGACACGCATTTGGACGCGCTACTGCGGATGGTCGACGCTGGACAGGCTCTTCTAGACCAAGCGCTGACCAACGGCCCTCTACCGACTGCTGCGACGGTCATCCCATTTCCTGAACGTCCCTGCCCAGCAGCGAAGCTGGCCGAGATTGGGCGCGCCGCCGCGCAAGACGGCACCGCCGTGGACGGCGAGGCGGTAGAAGAGGCGAGCGGACCCGTACGGCTGATACCGGGCCGCCATCGCCTGCTCGTGGTTGGGCGTGGCCTCGACTGGTTGCCCACCGTGCTGACCGCCGGCGACGTGGTCGTCGCAGATGCCGACGTGGAACCGGATAAGGGGCTCGCGGTCGTGTGGGATGGAGAACGGCAGACGCCGTTCGTCGGCTGGCTTCAGCCCGGCCGAGGTGTGGAGCATAAATTTGTCCTGCACGGCACCCCCGTTCAGCATTTGGACAAGCGAAAGGGTTTCGCCCGCGTTTTTGATAAGGACCGCTGTACGGTGCATGCTGTCGCCGGCATCCTGTTCGCTAAGGGACCAGCGTCCGCAAAGCCTCTCGATTTCCATGAGGACGACACGCCGTTTGCGGGCATGGAAGGGGCAGTGCTGATTGATGCGGGCTGGAGTGCCGCACCCGTGCTGCTGCCGGGACACCATGTGTTGGTCGGGCCAGCGTTGGGCGAGATCAATTCAACCGATGCATTGGCTGGCCGCATCTTCGCCGTACGTCTCGATAACGGCAACCAAATGGTGAAGCGCGTCGGCAATGCGCTGGACCGCACGGGAGCCGCCCGCGTTCTGGAAAGCATCGGCGAGGAAGGGGACTCCCCGCCGGTGCGCCTAGCCGAAGGGGCAGGCGCCGCGTTCGGCCACCTGCCCGCAGTAGAGGAGATGCGCCCGGTGCTCGGCTACTGGTTCGCCGCCCCTGGTTCGTAGCCCAAAGTACGCAGCCCCCGTCCAGTCAGGACTTGCTGGGGGGCAGCGCTTCCGTAGCTGGTGTGGGCGGCGCGGGGTTGTCCTTGGACGATCCATCGCCCATACCGAACCACAGGGCGAGCGCCAGAAAGACCGCAGTGAGGACCAAGAAGCTGAGCGCCAGGGGCCTAAAGCGCAAGCGGCGGCGTCGCAGCTTCGCGGCATGCAGCGCCAGCAGGCCGATGCCTCCCAGTCCGAAGCAGGACGCGAGCGCCCCGAAGCCAGTCGCTATCTTCCTGGGAACCGCGAAGTCTCCCCAGTCCTGAATGAACAGATTCATGCCCAGCGCTCCGGTGAAGAGCGTCAGCACCAAGCCTAAGGTGGCAATGACGTTCAGCCGCATGGCCGCATCGGCGATGGCGCTGTCCTCTGATGCATCAAGCACTCCCGTGACGTCGCGGGCCAGCGTCGTTACTTGCGCATAGAGGTCCGGCAAGCCGAGATGCCGACGCCATATCGCGAATAATTCCTGTCCCTGTACTTGGTTGGAAATGGTTGGAAACCATCCATGGTGAGTGAAGCGCAGCCAATCTTCCTGCGCGGAGTGAATGGCCGCCCGGAAATCGTCAGACTCGAGCCCGTATTGGTCCATAGGCGGCGTCAGCCGGTTATAAAGGCGAAGCAGCGCCGCATGCTGGTAATGTGTGATCAGCCCCATCTGGAAATAATGGCGCCGAAAAATTGTTTCTACATAAGACGGCATCGCGGGCCCAGCCTCTCCAACAATTCCGAAGTTGTAGCCGCTCAGCAGATACCGGTTACGCTGATCACTTATGTCGGGAGCCCAGAAGCGATCGTAGCAGTGTCGTTCCTCAAAGCTCGCCAAGAAGTCAGGGGCCCACGGCAATCCGGTGCCAGGCGTTTCGCAGAAGCACAGGCGCATCCAGTCCCCGCGCTCGATCGCCGTCACGTCAGGGACAGTGAGGAATAACATGGTGGGGATCCGGTCGTCGATGATATGGACGCAGCGCGCTCCCTTTCCGTCAAAATTGAGCGGTGAGAGAAGATGCTCCCAATGCCCCGCAACGGTTGGCTGCCTTCCAAGTGGGATTGTGCGCAGTTCCTTGCCTGTCCATGTTGGGGCGGTGAATCGTGCTGCAATATCCGCCGGACCGAGCCACGTTACTTCGTGTGGCAGAGCTGCCGGTGCCCCGTTGTTCCAATAAGGGGCATAACTTCGGCGGAATTGGTCCAGCACCACCTGCGCATCGCGCACCGTCATGTCCCGCGGGGAGCTAAACACTCCACTGACGTTCCAGTCGCGCACCGCAGAAGCGCCGACGCAGGCAATCTCTACCACCAGCACAACAATGCCTGGATCGATCAGGTACAGATTTAAACGATCGACCGAGAAGGTTATCGCAAATCCGTCGATGCCATCAGGTCTACTGTCACGGAATATTGCCTCAACACGGTCGATGCTGTGGTCCTTTGTGCGCCGAAAGAGACGGGTGGGCGCTGCGACGCCCGTCTCCGGCTTGGCATACAGGAGGCGCTGCACAAAGGGATGAAAGTACACCGCTTCCGCGTATTGATCGGACGCAAGTCCGCCGGTTAAGTGCTCCAGCGGATCATCTACTCTCGCCCAGATATTTGCCGCGCCAGATTTGGTCAGCATGCTTGCGACATGATCCAAACCCGGCCCACCTCCCTCGACCTCCAAAGGCCAAATCAAGACTTCACGAAATTTACCTACTGGAGTATTCTCTGCTCGCATCGAAGACACCGCAACATTATTTATTTGCTGCATCCTTACCGGATGCGGGAGCATTTATCAATATTGTGCCTAAAGTGAATTATCGCTGACGATCACATATCCTCAGAACATGCACTCATTTGTGAGTGAATCAGAAGATATATACGGTATTCGGTAGCAAACACACCCAAGTAGATCGTTTGCAAACAAATAGGGCCGCCGTCGGGGCAGCCCTTTGAAAAGGATGTTCATCATGAATGCGATTGCCGTTTTCGGATACATCACCACTTCTTCCGACATCCCCGAAGCTCCCGTCGCAGGGGTTGGGGAAATCGTAGTGGATGTTCCGCCCGGTCTTCAGGAGATCATGCGCAATAACTCGCGCTGCGCGGAGGTCATCCGCAAGTCAGTTCCTTGTTGATGTTCGCGTAGACAAACTGAAGGTCGATGCTTTTGAAGAAGGGGTGCCAATTTGGCGGCGCAATAAATGCCATTTTATTGGAGGGCGTGCGCCAGACTGGCACAACCGTTCCAGCGAGTCCGGCGCTTGATGCGCAGAATTGAAGCCCACCGATAATTTCATCCTTTTCGGAAGGCGTTTTCCATTCGAAGGAATCGTCAAGAGGTACGATGATGAGATTGACGCCCTGATGGTTTATGTGTGCAACCTTAGACTTAGACATCTTATGATCCTCAGCGCTCTGTCTTAGACGAGCAAAAACCTATGGCGGGTGCTCGCGTGAGTCGAGTCGAAATCGCTGTCGCTCAATTTCAGAGCCATTGATGGACCATTATGCCGCCTTAGCGCGCTGCCAGTATCCGCACCAATCCACGGACGGCGGCAGCGCGCCAGACCGGAAGCCAACGGCGCGGAACTGCTCCCCGTTGCTTTCGCGGCGGCGATCTTCTCGCCACGCCATTTCGGCGGCGTAGCGGGCCAGATACTTCCCGCTGATGCGGTGGTGCTGGCCCCACTGCGCGCGGCGCAGACGGGCGAAGTAGCTTTCCGCATGGTTGGTGCAGGCGCCGTCCGCGCTGTAGGCTTCCTGATGGTTGATGCGCTTCATGGCGAAGCGGGCATGCAGGGCGTTCCAGCCCGCGGCTTCATCGGCGTGCACGGTGGATTCCCGGTCAACGCGGGCCTTGATGAAGGATGCGCCTTCCTCTTCGGAGCCGAACACCATGGTCACGGTCTTGCCGCCGCGCTCACGGGCCACGACGACGACCTGGCGCTTGCCGGACTGGTTCTCCGCCCGGCGCCGGTCCTTCCGGTCTTCCTTGCGGTTCTCGGGGCGGACGTAGCCGCCGACGTAGCAGCCGCCCACTTCGACATCGACGCCTTCGCCACCGATCACGGTGCCGCGGACTTCCGCCGCCATGGCTTCCCGGAGCTTCATCGCCAGCACGTAGGCCGTCTTGTACTGAACGTCCGAGTCGCGGCCTGTAAAGGCCGGATGAAAATTGGCTCTTCCGCAAACCCGATGCAGCGGAGCCGGACGGCACGGGGCGAGCGGACCACCTCCGCTTTACGCGGTGCCAAGCACCCGTTGCCGCAGGAGGTCGAACCCGGCTCGCCCATACATCTGGCGTTTGACGGATTTGAGCCGGTTGATCTGCCCCTCCACCGGGCTGGTGCTCCAGCGCAGCGACAACGCGGCGCGGACGGCCGGCAAGTCCCGCTGCAATCCGTCGGCAAAGCCGGCCAGCGGCGTTCCGCGGGCGGCGGCCATCCAGCCATCGAGCTGGTCGGCCTTCTGGCCGCTGACGATGTCGCGGAACGTGCGAGCCAGATGGATGACGCGCTCCAGAGATGGGGAACCGGTGATCAAAGCGGCGACAAACGCCTGCTCCGTTCGGTCAATTTCCTCCGGCCGGGCCGCCACCAGCCAGGCGGCTCGCCGCCCGGAGGGGACCCGCCATGTCGATTTCGCCGCCGAGCGGGCCGCCGGCTCATTCACGCGCAGGCGGTGAACCCAATCGCGCACGATGCGGGACTGACCGGAAAAGCCGCGTTGTCGGATCTCCCGCCAGAGCTGTGTGGCGTTCCAGCAGCCTTCGCTCCAGCGCCCCCGTAGGTAATCGACGTAAGCGTCCAGCAGGTTTCCCTTCGCCGGTTGCGACCAGCTCGGCGGCTGACCAAGCCCGCAGCCAGACCCGCACCGTCTTGCGGTCCAGGCCGAGCGTCCGGGCGATGCGCGATTGCGACCAGCCTCGGGCCTGCAGGGCCGCGACTTCGGTGTACCGGGCATGGCGGGCGGCTTGCTTGGCCGCACTGCACTGCTGGCGACGTGTGGGACGGGGTAGCAGGAGAGGCTCCGGTCCGGACGCCTTCTCCGTGACCGGCTCCACGACAGCGCCGCGCGCCGCGGCCCGGAGGTCGGCATGATGGCGTTCGAAGACATGACGGACCGCGTCGCCGAGGTTGCGCAGCAAATGCCAACGATCCGCAGCCTGAATGGCTTGTGGCGCTCCCAGCCGGACACCCTCGGCGTAGGCGCCGGCGCGATCGCGGGCGACGACTTCGACCTCCGGATGGGCTGCCAGCCAAGTGGCAACGGTTTCGGCCTGGCGATCCGGCAGCAGCTCGATGGGCCGGTTGCGTTCGAGATCGACGACGATGGTGCCGTAGCGGCGGCCGCGGCGCCATGCCCAGTCATCAATACCGATGATCCGAGCGGGTGGTGGCGCAGGTCGGTCGGCGGCGCGGACCAACCGTAGCAGCGTGTCGCCGCTGACCGGCATGGCCAACCGCTTGGCCAAGCGCGCCCCCGGCTCGCCACCCATGCCGAATCCGATGTGGCGCTGGATCTCGGCGAGCCGCACGGTCCGGCGCACGCGCGGCGCCATCACGCTGGGCAGGCGTTCGGCAAAGATGCGGCACGGGCATTCCGGAGCCGGACACCGGAAACGGCGGACCTGGAGATGCAGACCGACCACGCGGCCTTGCCAGGGCAGATCCCCAAAGGCGGCGCAGATAGCGGCTGTGCAGACGCTGCGAGGCGCGTCCGCACGTTGGGCAGATGCCGCCCGCGGCGGTCGCCCGGGCGAAGATGGAAACACGATCAGGGGTGACCGCGACCCGATCGACGACGAGGCCAGCGGGGATCAGTGGCAGAAGTGATTTCAATGGCACGGTCACAGGCGAAGAGAGGCGGTGAGCGATCCCTCTATGTGCTCATCCAGCCCGCCAACCGCACCCAGCTGCACCGAATTCGCGGAAGAGCCAGTATTCAACCGGCACTGACACGGCCGAGCTGCAAGGCGCTGATGCCCTTCACTGCGTTGACGAAGATCACGATGGCGATCAGGTAGTCCCGGATCGGCAGCTTGCGCCACGCGAACAGCGTGCCCGAGGTTTCGGAGAACTGACGGCGGCACGCCTTGCACTTGAAGACGTTCCGGGTGGTGTACTCGTAGCACTTCGGGCAGCCGCAGTGCGGGCAGACCGCCGCGCCGTTCGTCTCCGGCCAGCGGATCGTCCGGAACAGCGACCGCGCTTCCCCGTCCGTCATGCGCGCGATCTGCTTCAGGCTGACCGAGCGGGCGGCGGCGGACATGAGGAAGTGCTGAGACATGGTGGCGTTTCCGCTTCGTTGATGCCGGAAACGGTATCTTTTCTGATGCGGCTTGGCAATGCGCAAGGTGTTGCATACGCTATCTCGTAAGCATATCCGACACGGAGTCAGCGCATGTCAGCCGAACAGGAATGGGTTGATCGCACCAAGCGGTTCATGAAGGCCGAACTGAAACGCCGGGACGTGACCTATGAGGATTTGGCCCGCCGCCTGTCCGAGATGGACATCCCGGAAACCAAGGCGTCGGTCGCCAGCAAACTCAGCCGGGGCGGCTTCACGGCGGCGTTCTTCCTCGCCAGCATGAAGGCGATTGGGTGCCCGGCGGTAAGGGTGGAGGATATTTGATCGAATGCGGTATGAATTCCGTCGCTGTATCTGTAGGGCGCTTACAACTCGGGCGTCGATTCCATGACAATCTAAAAGCCCGAGTTCATGAAAAAAGCCCCGGTTTCCCGGGGCTTTTTTATCCTCACCAACGGCATAAGCCGATTAGTTAGAGGTTCCTCCGCCAATATACATTTTCACTACCCCCGCTTCATACTGGTTACGCAGCACAGCCCCGTTGCCTACCCACTATTACAGGCACGAGACCCCACACAGAAGATAATGCACATTTCAGCCAAACTTTTCAACCCACCTCGGCTGGAACAATCTCCCTACCGCCTGTCTGGACAGCCAATGCCCTCACTTCTGAAGGGGCTAGGCAATCTGGAGAATCGCCGTTGCAGCGCCACCAAAATACGATTCCCTGGTGTGGAAGAACGCCGCTCTCAACAGACCACTCGTGAACGCGAGACTCTAAACTGGAAGAGCGCAACCTCGCCTCCTCGCGGTGGAGAGCATGCGCTCCCCAGTGGGTTGCCTCTTTCGGCAAACTCAACGTCAATGTCATTCCGTCGCTTGGAAGGAGGCTGCGCCAAATCTCAACATCGCTCATCATCTTTATTTCTTTGAATTTGCTGACCACCTCAACCTCTTGTCCCGGCCTTATGCTAGTTATTGTGTATTCAAATTTCTTGAAGTTGTCTGTATCTTCAGCGTTGGCGTCTCCATCAGTGATTTCGTCATTTGTTAGTTCGACGTCGTTTATTTTTACGCTGGTGATAGATGTGTACTTTTTTAAGTCGTCAAATGGTGGTTTCTCCAGTTCAATTTTCACAGTAAAGTCTTTTGGCACGCCAGATACATTGCGAACGACATAGCTTGTTGTGGCTTCTGCCACTATCACTTTGCGATCAGGTAGACATGCGTCCCAATCTCGTACGTTTTTAATGCTTAGAGTGTATATCGCCCTGTGCCTAGAGCGAACGAAATCCGCTTTAAGAACAAGATCCTCTACCTCTGCCAAAATTTCCCTTGGGATATTCCTTCCAAACGTAGAGTTAAACACATTTCTTTGAATGTCTTTGACGTGATCCGAAACGGCATCGTTTAATTCTTTCCTGGAACTTTCCTCGATTCCAATAGAAATCACCAAAGCTATCAACAGAGCAAACGACAACTCTTTGAATAAGCTAGTCCAAGTTTTTGATGATAGCAGGAACAGGCTGCTCATCTGATCAGCATGGGAAACATACTCGATATAGGTGGCTATCAACAAAAATGTTAAACTCAAAATCGTGACAATAGCGTACTTGTTCCTCTTAACATAGCCATGGATGCTTCCGCTCATGATATTCTCACTTACCGGTGTGGATATGAGCGAGGGTATAGCGCCTCCGTATGCGACCATCAACTGGCAATTGATGATAACTTAATTCGCTCCCCTTTGAGCGGATGGGTGACAAAGTTTCTCTACCGAAAGCCGGTTTCTCTCCGATGGCTTTCAGCCGTGATGCCGCGTATGCTATTCCTGGAACAGTGGCATAACGCATCTACTCCGCCACCCTCCACGCCGCGACCTTCCCATCCATGACGCGCTCTACCAAATCAGCGGCTTGCCGGGTGACGGCGTTGTGTACGAGCTTCCCGACAAGCTGCACGGTGCGTGCGTCGGTCGTGTCGAGGCCGCGGGCTTCCATGACCTTGACGGCGATTTCCTTGACCTGTAAGGGCGCCGGGGCGACGCGCAGCACGTCCAACACCATGCGGGCCAGTTCGCCCGGCTTGAACCAGTCGTTCCGCTTCCTGACGACCTTGGGTGCGATAGACTCCGGCTCGACCTCGGGAGCGTAGAGCCGCAGCACGGCGTCAATGTGCACCAGGTCGGCCCGGTGCTGGGCGATCCGCTTTTCCAGGTCTGCGATGATGCCGGAGACTTCCGCCCGCTTGGACGTGAGTCCGCTGATAACGTAGGTGTCGCCCATGACTGCGCCTCGCTCGAATGGCAGCGATAAGGGCGATAGCTTAGCGAAATCAATATCTTGCGCGAAGCGGGGGCGTGGGTGTGTTTGCTACCGAATACCGGATATGTACGCTTCTGGAAAAAGGCATGGAGCCAATGCGACTGAGCGTCCATCCACCCAATCCCGCATCCGTCTGGAACGCTTGTGGATCTAGACCATATGTTTGCCGGCCGAAAGGCGAGTAGCGGCCCGTCCCACGGCATGTCCCCATCGAAGACTGCGCCGGGCGGCCCGTTTGGCCCGCCATTGGCTCTTAGCACACCCTAGCCGAGATAGGCTCCCTCGCGCTTTGATAAATGTTGCAAGCCCTGTCATGCGCAGAATGAACCTAACGGAGAACCGCCAACTTGCCTTGGCGAAGCAAGCAGAGGTTTATTCAAAGGCACGTCAGCGGAGTTCTGGAAGCGGAGCCTTAATTTGGCTGGAGTGCGGGTGGAGACTCAGGATGGACAGCGACTTGATCCTATGAACAGGTCACAGGATAAATCAGCTCGCTCGCATCTATATCTGTGAAATTGCGACTTTTTTTCATTTAGTGCTGTAGCGCACTCGCACCTACCGCTGAAGAACCGCCCCAGAAACGGAATTGTGCTCGCATCTATAGCTGCTCCCGACACTTGGGTTGGTTGGGGGTCCTTTTCCGTGTGCACCAGACTGTGCACAGATGGTTATACGAACCCCGTGAGAATCTTCACTTTCCTATTTTTTTGAAAATTCCCTGTGCATACCTTGTGCACACGGAGCAGCCCCGTTTTGGTTCAATGGGGGCCTGAGGAGCAACGTTGAGCGAATCGAGCGCCCAACCGCGCTGCAGCCGAACCATCCCCCTTAGCCAGCGACGACGTTCACGATCCGGCCCCAGCCAGCCAACAGGTGCCGGTGCGATTGGATCAGCTAGCGCACGATGCGGATATCCGAGAGTCCGAGCTGGACCGCGAGGCGCTGATCGGTTCAGGTTGCGCGGCCGTACTGCGACGCATGGTCCGGCAGCGGGTTGGGGGCGACCAAAAGCCCCAGGCACCAGCCAAGATAAAAGCGAAGGTCCTCGTAGAACGCCTCCGGCGTATACAGCTGCAGGCCTGGGCTGTCGATCATTGCGGAGCCCGCCTGAATTCCCCAGGCCAGCAGCATCCAGCTCCCTGCCACCCACGCCGTGAGCTGGGCCAACGCCGGAATGGTGCTCGCATCCCAATGGCGAAGCACGATTCTGCTGCCAAGCAGCGCGATCAGAAAGCCCGGCACGACGCTCGTCATCACGATCGGCCACCCCCAACCATAAGACCACCCCCAACCATAAGAATGGCCGATGATGACAATCCAGACACACGCGAAGCCCGTCGCCGGTAGAGCAAGCCGGCGAGACGTACCCACGACGAACCAAGCGGCCGTGATCGCTGCCGGAATCGAAGCCCACTCGCATGCGCTGTCGATCGCTCTTGCCAAACTGGCTCGCTTGGCTTCGTCACCAGCGTGCTCAGCACCGAGATACGCAATCATCGCTTCATGGATGCATACGACGACAACCCCAAAGACCAGCGACACCAGAACGCCAAGCAGCATTCCACCGGACGGCGCGTGCGCCAAATTCCACCGCCCGGCCTTGAGCCGTTCCACCAGCGGTTCCACGAAAAAGGCGAAGAGCGTGCCGATGAACAGTGCGGAGAACAGCTCCGCGGCCCCGAAATGGCCGCGCATCAGCACAAGCCCCTGCCAGAGGAACTCTGGGGCGAAGGCACAAACCGAAACCCACAGCGTGTAGACCCCATAGGCCAAGGCACGAGTGAATGGCACGGATTGCCTCCCTCATCAAACGGCGACGCCGAGGTGATGCTGGTTCCCGTACAGTCTCGCCAGCCGCAAACACTCACTATGCGGACGGTGCCAAACTCACCAACGGGGCCGTGCGACGGCAGAAATCGGTCAGGTTGGGTTGTGCCGCGACAAACGCACGCAACGGCGTGTCGATCTCGTACCGGTAAATGTTGGGCAGGAAGCCCATCAGCGCCGTGTCGATGCTGTGTGGAGTGGCGCCGAACAGGAAAGGCCGGTCCGCCAAGGTGCCCGCGATGACCTCCAGGTCCGTGAGACCGCGGCTGTAGATTTGGCCGGTCTCGTAACGGCCGATGCCCTGGAAATGGTAGCGCTTCAGGTTGTACTGCCGTGCCGCCTCAAGCAGTGCCTCAGTGATGTCTGGATGCGTGTTGAGCAACTGGTCCCGAAACAAGGGCCAGAACCGCGGATCGGACCACCGTGAGTAGGACATCACCCAATACAGGTCGTCGAGTGTGCGCCGGATCATATGATCAATGCGTCGTTCGGCCTCACTGAGGTCACCGTCGATGGGCAGGCGATGCTGTCGGATCAGGTGCGCGATGATGAGGTCGCTGTCTCCGATCACAGTGCTGCCATCCAGGATATACGGCAACTGTCCGCGGGGGGCGTCATGGACGTCGATGATATGCTCTTGCCGATAGGACAATCCACACAGGCGCAGAAACGCCACGACCTTGAGGCCGTACGGATTGTTGTCCGCCAAGCCATAAAGGTAGGGGTAGGTGTACAGCGTGATCATAGCCGGCTCCGTCCACTTGCAGCCCGGCTGGGGCCTCGATCCGGGCCCAAAGGGGACCGGCCACGACGACATCCCCTTCGGCCCGCTGCTCAGCTTGGCATGGCGCGGCAACTGTTGGATATCCGATCATTGGAACAGGGGCCGGCACCGACCGGCGCGAAATGAGGCGCAACCAGACGGGTGGCCGATGCAATATCCGACCCTGAAGTGGGGCGGAACAGCACTTCACTCCCTTCCGGCCGGCAAACTGCGTTGGCGACCGTCACAATGCAGGGGGCGGCGGCTGCCCAGCTGTGTCATTGTGGCGCCGCGGCATGTCCCCGCGTTTTATGTGAAGTTCATCACATGTTTTTCGGCTCGGACTCCGCGACGCTTCACACATAAGAGTGCAACCTGTCGCGCAATGGTCCTGCCATGTCATCGAAGAAGCTCAGAAACGTCTATGTCGCCGGAAGGCGCACCAGCATGCGGCTGGAAGCCGCCTTCTGGGAGGGGTTGGATGAGATCGCGCAGAGGGAAAACCTGACCGTGGGCGAGTTGTGCAGCCGCTTCGCCGAGCAGGTGGGGGCCGTGGATGCCAGCAACCTGTCCAGCGCCGTACGGGTCTACGTGCTGGAGTATTTTAGGGCGGCGACGCCGAGGCGGCAGGATATCTCCTGCCACCCTCTGGCTGTTGCGGCGGAGTAATCACCCGGCGCCGGCCTGGCAACGCGAAGGCGGCCCCATCACGGCGCCGCCCCCCATGCCCGCGGGTCCCACCGCAACGCACAATCGCCTATCTGGCACCGTCGGCTTTGATGCGCCCCTCGATGGCCGGCTTGTCCGTTCCGTTCGCCCGCAGGAGAACCGACTCTCCGGACCCTGGAAAGACGCCGGTCAACGCGGTCACAACCACCTGATGCGTCACCAGCACGACCGGCGCACCATCGGCAGGCAGCCCCGCCAGAAAGCTGCGCAACGAGGCAATCTGCGCATCCCTCCCCTCACGCCGCTCGAAGAAGGAATTGAGAACCGGCAGGTCCTGCACCGGCCCGACCTCAAGAAGCCGGGCGGTTTCCCGGCATCGACACCATTGGCTCGAATATACAGTTGCCTCCCCAATAGCGAGGCTCCGCAGCCGATCACCGACCCGCCGCGCCTGTTCGCGGCCGGTCGCATCCAAGTTGCGCTGGGTCGCGCAGTCGCCGAGCTGGAAATTCGGCGGGTCCCCGACTCCGGGCGCCTCCGCGTGCCTCATGAGGACGATCAGCCCCCTCGGATCGATCTTGCCTGGATCTGCGGCCCGCCCCACCGAAGCGAAGCACGCGATCAAAACGGCAACAGCCAAGACGGCAAGCGAGCTGCGGCGGTATAACTTCAGCATTGGACCACCGCGGTTGATGGCGAACCGATGAGGCAAATATTGGTCGAGCGAACCGAAAGCCCAGGGCGCCCTGCAGCGTGCCATCCTGCAACCACGCCGCTGCGCCGTGCCTC
The DNA here is from genome assembly GCF_016632405.1 of Azospirillum aestuarii. Taxonomy (NCBI): domain Bacteria; kingdom Pseudomonadati; phylum Pseudomonadota; class Alphaproteobacteria; order Rhodospirillales; family Azospirillaceae; genus Azospirillum; species Azospirillum aestuarii. The sequence goes on along the minus strand of NZ_JAEPIV010000018.1, from coordinate 106,380 downwards.
GCTTCCGGGAGGCCCCACCCGCGGGCCAACCTTCTACGACACGTTTCCCGACAAGGCCCGCGACAGCGCGGCATGGCTGGCATAGCCGACCTCGCGCGCCGCCTGCTTCAGCGTCGCCCCCTCGTCCAGCCGGGCTCTCGCCAACTGAAGGCGCCAGCTCCGCAGATAAAGGCCCGGCGTCATGCCCACCACCTCGGCGAAGGTTTCGGCAAAGACGCTGCGCGACATGCCGGCCTCGTCCGCCATGCGCTCCAGGGTCCAGGCCGCCGACGGTTGCTCATGCAGCCGGACCAGCGTGCGGGACAGCGCAGGATGGGCCAGACCGGCCAGCAATCCCGTGCGGCCCTCCGCCCGGTCGATGGCATGGCGCAGCACATGGACGATGGCGACCTCCGCCAGCCGGTCCAGGACGACCTGACGGCCGCAGCCCTGCCCCTCCGCCTCGTCGAACAGCAACTCCAGCACCGCGGCCAGGGGCTGCGCCTGGTCGAGCGGAACGACCATGACGTCGGGCAATCCGTGCTCCAGCGGGTTGCGCATACCGCCAAGGTCGATGTCGGCGCAGACGAGGTCCACCGTGGCCGCCTCGCTCCGCCCGTCGACATCGGTGGTCAGGTGGTGGCGGTGTGCCCGCGGCAGGAGGATGGCCGCAGGCCCCATCACCTCAAGGGGGTGTCCCCGTCCGCTCTCCAGACCGAGACGCCCACCCCGCAGCAGGTGAAGGTGGCCCCCGGCGCGCTCGCCCAGCACGGCGCCCGTCCCGCAGAAGCCGCCGGCGTGAAACACCCGCGCGGCGATGCGCACACGCTGCAGGGCGGCGGCCAAACGGTCCGGCTGGTTCATGGCGGGTTCCTCGGACGATCTGCAAACAAACTCGGACGATCTGTTGCTGAGCGTATGGCTATTCTCCGCCCATGTCGAGGCGGCATCGGGTCGCCTCACCGATCAAGGACAGACGTCCATGGCCCGCATCATTCCCGTCGACCGCAGCAACCCGCCTGCCGCCGTCGCCCCGCAACTCGCCGCCATCAAGGCGAAGATCGGCAAGGTGCCGAACGTGCTGGCCACCCTGGCCCAGTCCCCCGCGGCGCTCGGCAGCTATCTCGCCGTCACAGGCGCCCTGGCCGGAGGCGCCTTGTCCGCCAAGGATCGGGAGCGCATCGCACTGGCCGTCGCGCAGGCGAACGGTTGCGACTACTGCCTGTCGGCCCACAGCCTGAGCGGCAAGGCCGTCGGGCTGAGCGAGACGGAGGTGCTGGCGGCGCGCGCCGGCCAGCCGGAGGAGCCGCGCACGAACGCCATCGTGACGCTGGCCCGGTCCATCGTGGACAACCGTGGGCGCGTCCCGACGGTGGTGCTCGAGGCCGTCCGGGCGGCCGGGCTCGACGACGCCACCATCCTGGAGGTGCTGGCCAACACCGTCGGCGGCATCCTGACCAACTACGCCAACAACCTGATCGGAACCGACCTCGACTTCCCCAAGGCGCCTGCCCTTCCGGCCTGATCGGCGGTGATGGAGGGCGGGGCATGATCTGCGGGTTCTTATGATATTTCCGCCATGCCCCGCTCCGGTCGTAGAGTCCCTGCAAGCGCGCCGACGGGGCACGCAAACGCGAAACAAGGACGGGCAAGCATGCAGATGACCGGCAACGCCATTTGACCCCATCCGGGCTGGGCGCTCGGCGTTCCGCTTCCCTTTTATAAAGGGTGATGGCCGCAGCTTTCGCGCGCTGGGGAACGCCGCCGATCCATGCAACCATCGATGTTCCGGCAGCGGGAGCGGGGGCGACCATGATGGTGGTGGGGATCAGCAGGGCCGCATCCTGGATGAAAGCCGGGCCGGCGATACTCCTTGCGGCCATCGGCGGCCTATGGGTGGCCGGTTCGTCCGGCTACGCCGCCGAGACCGCCCATAACGCTCCGCCGCCGGTGACGGTCAGCCCGCCGCTGCGCAAGGAGATCGTCGAATGGGACGAGTTCACCGGCCAGTTCCAGGCGGTGGACTTCGTGGAGATCCGGGCGCGGGTCAGCGGCTATCTCGACTCCATCGCCTTCCAGGACGGCCAACTCGTCAAGCAGGGCGATCCGCTGTTCGTCATCGACCCGCGCCCGTTCGAGGCGGCGCTGGCCTCGGCGCAGGCGGAGCAGCAGCAGGCCGAAGCCAAGCTGGACCTGTCGAACCGGCAGCTCGCCCGCGCGTCGGAACTGCGGCGCAGCGACAACGTCGCGGCCAGCGTGTTCGACGAGCGCCAGCAGCAGGTCCGCGTCGACGCCGCCGGGGTCGAGGTGGCGAAGGCCGCCGTCCGGACGGCGGAGCTGAACCTGAACTTCACCCGCATCACCGCCCCGATCGCCGGCCGCATCAGCCGGCGCGAGGTCAGCGTCGGCAACCTCATCGTTGGCGGCGACACCAGCACGACGACCCTGTTGACCACCATCGTCTCGCTCGACCCGATCTACTTCACCTTCGATATGAGCGAGTCCGACTATCTCGCCTACCAGCGGGCGGCGGCGCGCGGCGCGCTGAAGTCGCAACGCGACGGCGGCATCGAGGTCGAAGGCCGCCTGTTCGACGAGCAGAGCTGGCCGCTGAAGGGCACGCTCAACTTCATCGACAATCAGGTCAGCCCCGGTGCCGGCACCATCCGCGCCCGCGCCGTCTTTCCCAACCCGTCGCTGCTGCTGACGCCCGGCCAGTTCGGGCGGCTGCGCCTGCCGGGGTCCGACCGCTACACCGCCACGCTGATTCCCGATCAGGCCGTGGTCAGCGATCAGGCCAACAAGATCGTCCTGACGGTCGCCGACGACGGGACGGTGGTGCCGAAACCCGTGCGCCTCGGCCCCATCGAGGACGGGTTGCGCGTCGTGCGCTCCGGGCTGGAGGAGACGGACAAGGTCATCATCAACGGCCTCGTCCGGGCCCGGCCGGGCGCCAAGGTGACCCCGCAAGCCGGACGGATCGAGCCGCCGAAGCCGCCGGCCGGTTGAGCGGAGCCGGGGCCATGAACCTCTCGCACTTCTTCATCAACCGGCCGATCTTCGCGGCGGTCCTGTCCATCTTCATCACCCTGATCGGGATCTTCGCCTATCTGACCCTGCCGGTCGCGCAATATCCGGAGATCGCTCCGCCGACCATCGTGGTCAACGCGACCTACCCCGGCGCGTCGGCGCAGGTGGTCGCCGACACCGTGTCCGCCCCCATCGAGCAGGAGGTCAACGGCGTCGAGGACATGCTCTACATGGCCTCGCAGGCGACCAGCGACGGACGGCTCCAGCTCACCATCACCTTCAAGCTGGGCACCGACCTGGACACCGCGCAGGTGCTGGTGCAGAACCGCCTCGCCGTGGCCGAGCCCCGCCTGCCGGAGGACGTGCGGCGCATCGGCGTGACCGTGCGCAAGAACTCGCCCGACATGCTGATGGTGATCCATCTGAACTCGCCGGATGGAACGCGCGACCAGCTCTACATGTCCAACTACGCGCTGCTGCAGATCAAGGACGTGCTGGCGCGCCTGGACGGGGTGGGCGACATCCAGGTGTTCGGCGCCCGCGACTACGCCATGCGCGTCTGGCTCGACCCCGACCGGGTGGCGGCGCGCGGCCTGACCGCCGGCGACGTGGTGCGGGCGATCCAGGCGCAGAACGTCCAGGTGTCGGGCGGCGTCATCAACCAGCCGCCGGTGCCGACCCCCGGCGCCTTCCAGCTCAACGTCGAGACGCTGGGCCGCCTGACCGACCCGCGCGAGTTCGGGAACATCATCGTCAAGACCGAGGGCTCCGCGGTCACCCGCCTGCGCGACGTGGCGCGCGTCGAGCTGGGGGCGCAGGACTACAATCTGAACGCCTATCTGGACCGCCAGCAGGCGGTGCCGCTGGTCATCTTCCAGAGGCCGGGCTCCAACGCGCTGGAAACCGCCGACCGCATCCTGGCGACCATGGCGGACCTGTCCAAGGGCTTCCCCAGCGGGATGCGCTACGACGTCGTCTACAACCCGACGGAGTTCATCGCGCAGTCGGTGGAGGAGGTCTACAAGACGATCTTCGAGGCCGTGGCGCTGGTCGTCGTCGTCGTCATCCTGTTCCTTCAGACGTGGCGCGCCTCCATCGTGCCGATCGCCGCGATTCCCGTCTCGCTGATCGGCACCTTCACGGTCCTGGCCGCGCTGGGCTATTCGCTGAACACGCTGTCGCTGTTCGGGCTGGTGCTGGCGATTGGCATCGTCGTGGACGACGCCATCGTCGTCGTGGAGAATGTGGAGCGCTTCATCCGCCAGGGCATGAAGCCCAAGGACGCCGCGCACGAGACGATGAACGAGGTCGGCGGCGCGCTGATCGCCATCGCCCTGGTGCTCACCGCCGTGTTCATCCCGGCGGCCCTGGTCAGCGGCATCTCCGGCCAGTTCTTCCGCCAGTTCGCGGTGACCATCGCCACCGCCACGGTGATTTCCTGCCTGGTGTCGCTGACCCTCAGCCCGGCGCTGTGCGCGCTGCTGTTCAAGCCGCACGAGGAGCACCCGCCCAAGCCTTCACCTCTGACGCGCCCGGTCCACGCCTTCTTCCGCGGCTTCAACCGGGGATTCGACCGGTTGTCGAACGGCTATGCCGGGCTGACCGGGCGGCTGGTGCGGCTGCCGGTGATCGTTCTGGCGGTCTATGGCGTGCTGCTCGCCCTGACGGCGTGGCAGTTCAGCCGGGCGCCGACCGGATTCATCCCGAACCAGGACCAGGGCTATCTCATCACGGTGGTGCAGTTGCCGCCCGGCTCGTCGCTCGCCCGCACGGACGAGGTGGTGCGCACCGCGGTGGACACGCTGCTGAAGACGCCGGGGGTGATCCACGCCGTGCCCTTCGCCGGCTTCGACGGGGCCACCTTCACCAACGCGCCGAACGCCGGGGCGATCTTCGTCACCCTCGCCCCCTTCGCCGACCGCATCCCGAAGGGCCAGACCGCCGAGTCCGTGCTGGGCGACCTGAGGACCCGGCTGGGCGCTATCGAGGACGCCTTCATCATCACCATCCCGCCGCCGCCGGTGCGCGGCATCGGCAATTCCGGCGGCTTCAAGATGATGGTCGAGGACAAGCGGGGCCGCGGCCTGCCCGCGCTGGAAGAGGCGGTGAACGAACTGTCCGCCACGGCGAACCGTATTCCGGGCCTCGTCGGCGTGTTCTCGCTGTTCAACACCAAGACGCCGAAGGTCTTCGCCGACATCGACCGCCAGCGCGCGGAGATGCTGGGCGTCACCGCCGATCAGGTGTTCGAGGCGTTGCAGATCTATGTCGGCTCCTCCTTCGTAAACGAGTTCAACCTGCTGGGCCGCACCTACCGGGTGACCGCGCAGGCCGACGGGCGGTTCCGCCAGACCCCGCGCGACATCGCCAATCTGAAGACCCGCAACGCGCAGGGCGACATGGTGCCGATCGGCGCGGTGGCGGAGTTCCGGGACATCACCGGCCCCTACCGCGTCGCCCGCTACAACCTGTATCCGGCGGCGGAGCTTCAGGGAAACACGCTGCCCGGCTTCTCCACCGGCTTCGCGCTGGCGGCGATGGAGAAGGCCGCGGCCGACACCTTGCCGGACGGCTTCGGCTTCGAATGGACCGAACTGGCCTATCAGGAGAAGGCGGCTGGCAACACCGGCCTGCTGGTGTTCGGGCTGTCCGTCGTCTTTGTCTTCCTGGTGCTGGCGGCGCAGTACGAGAGCTGGGCGATGCCGCTGTCGGTCATCCTGATCGTGCCGATGTGTCTCCTGGCGTCGGTGACCGGGCTGTTGATGCGCGGGCTGGCGGTGGACATCCTGGCGCAGGTGGGGTTCGTCGTGCTGGTCGGGCTGGCCGCCAAGAACGCTATCCTCATCGTCGAGTTCGCGCGCCAGAACGAGCTGTTCGAGGGGAAGGACCGCTTCGAGGCCGCGGTCGCGGCGGCGCGCACCCGGCTTCGCCCGATCCTGATGACGTCCTTCGCCTTCATCCTGGGCGTCGTGCCGCTGATGATCGCGCAAGGGGCGGGGGCGGAGATGCGCCAGTCGCTGGGCACCGCGGTGTTCATGGGGATGCTGGGGGTCACCCTGTTCGGCCTGATCTTCACTCCGGTGTTCTACACGGTGATCCGCGGCCTGTTCAGCGGGCCGCTGGCCGTCAACCAGCATCCTTCCCCAAGCACGGAAGAGCAGCCTGTCCATCCCCAATCCGGGACGGACACCAACCGGTCCGGAGGGTACCATCGGGCCAACGAGGAGGTTCCAGGGGCATCCGCTCCCGAGCGGTAAGCCCCGCCGGACGGGTTCAGTCCGGCGGAATGCCCAGCCGCAGCAGCATCTCCACGAGGCCGCTTTCCCCGACGGCCAGGGCGGCCTGGGACGGCGTCAGCCAACGGCGCTCGCGCTGGCCCTTCTCGGGCCACTCGTCCAGCACCTCGTCGACCTCCAACAGGAAGACGGTCACCGCGCACAGGACCGACTTGTTGACGCTCAGCCGTTTCATGTAGCGGAAATTGCCGAAGGGCCGGTGATCGACGGTGCCCCGCACGCCGGCTTCCTCGTAGGCCTCCCGCGCCGCCATGGCGCAGGGCTTCACGCCCTCCTCCGCCCACCCCTTGGGGATGATCCACCGCTTGGTTTCCCGTGACGTGACCAGCAGGATTTCCGGCCGGCCGTTGCGAAGGCGGAAAGGAAGGGCGGCGTATTGGGTGGCGGGAGTGCGGCTGCTCATCATGTCCAAGTGGGAAGGCCGGACCCGCGATCCAACTCGGCTGAATGGGATGGCGGGCGATCATTCATAGGACGATGGGCGGCTGTGCTTCGTGCCGCCCATCGGCACCATGATCATCCCCTATTAACGTTACTCAGTGGCAAATTCTTCCGTCAGACGGTCAATAATTTCGCCTACGCCAAACCGGATAGGATCGCTGGCCGGAAGGCCATGGGCCTTGGCCGCCGCCTCCAGACAGGCGCGCGCCTCGTCCTCGCCATAGGCCTTGGTGTTGATGGCGATTCCGACCGGGCGGATGGCCGGGTTGGTCAGTTGCCCGCAGCGGATGGTCAGGTCGATGACCTCCTGGATCGACGGCAGCGGGTGCTGCACGCCGCGCATGGTGGTCCGGGTCGGCTCGTGGCAGACGACGAAGGCGTCCGGCTGGGCGCCGTGCAGCAGCCCCAGCGACACGCCCGCGAAGGACGGGTGGTAGAGCGAGCCCTGCCCCTCGATCAGGTCCCAGTGGGCCGGATCGGCCGCCGGGGCGATCCACTCGACAGCACCGGAGATGAAGTCCGCCACCACCGCGTCGATGGCGACCCCGCGCCCGGAGATGAAGACGCCGGTCTGGCCGGTGGCGCGGAAATCCGCGTCCATGCCGCGGGCGCGCATTTCCTTCTCCAGCGCCAGCGCGGTGTATTTCTTGCCGACGGAGCAGTCGGTGCCCACGGTCAGCAGCCGCCGGCCCGGACGCTTGGTGCCCTTGCCGGTGGCGAAGCGCTCGTCGGAATGGCGCACGTTGAAGAGTTGGCGGCCATGACGCGCCGCCGCCTCGGCGATGGCGGGAATGCTCTCCAACCGGGTGTGCAGGCCGCTGGCCACGTCCATGCCGGCATCGATGGCCTGGACGATGACGCTCGTCCAATGCTCCGGCAGGACGCCGCCGGCGTTCACCACGCCGACCACCAGCGTGCGGGCGCCCTGCCCCGCCGCCTCCGCGATGGTCATATCGGGAATGCCGAGGTCGGCCTTGCAGCCCTCCAGCCGGATCTGGCCGAGGCACCAGTCGCGCCGCCAGTCCACGATGCCCTGCGCCGTCTTGGCACCGAGCTGGTCCTGCACATCGCCCAGGAACATCAGGTAGGGATGGGGAATGTTCATGATCGGGTCCTCTCGAAGAGACCGGTTGTTCTTGTCAGGCGGCTTCGGGGCTCAGGCCGTTTCCGGCGTCAGGCGGCGGGCGGACATCTGGCGGAGCAGGACGGGCACGATCAGCGCCAACCCCAGCAGCGACGAATACAGCTCCGGCGCGACCAGCAGGATGGCGGCAAACCCCAGCAGCACCCGTTCCCAGGTCCGCATGGTGGTCAGCAGCCAGCCGGTGAGCGTGGCGCCCAGGCAGACGATGCCGACGATGCAACCGAAGAAGGCGATGAGGAAGTCCGGCCAGGTGAAGCCCGGCGCCACCAGAAGGAGCGACGGCGAGAAGACGAAGACGAAGGGCACCAGAGCCTTCGCCAGACCCAGCCGGAAGGCTGTGTTGCCAGTCTTGAAGGGGTCCGCTCCCGCCATGCCCGCCGCCGCGTAGGCGGCCAGCGCGACCGGCGGCGTGATGTCCGCCAGCACGCCGTAATAGAAGACGAAGAAGTGCGCGACGATCGGCGCCACGCCCAGCAGCCCCAGCGCCGGCGCGGCGATGGTCGCCATGATGATGTAGTTGGCCGTCGTCGGGATGCCGCAACCCATCAGGATGCAGACGATGCCGGTCATGACGAGCGTGAACAGCAGCGTCAGCCCCTTCACGTCGGCCAGCCAGCCCGGCAGGAAGGCGCCGAGTACCCCGGCCATCTCGCCAGCGGTGGAGGTGACGATGTAGGAGATCTTGAAGCCGACCCCGGTCAGCGTGACCACGCCGACGATGATGCCCACGGATGCGGCCGCGGCGCCGACCGCCAGCGCGTATTTGGCGCCGTCGCGCAAGCCGTCCAGAACCTCCCGGATGGTCATGCGCTTGCGCGGGTTCAGCAGGCCGACCGCGATGCACAGGGTGATGCCCCAGAAGGCCGCCAGATAGGGGGTGTAGCCGGCGATCAGGATGCCGATCAGCACCACCAGCGGGATGACCGTCGGCCAGTCGCGGCGGAAGGCTTCCTTCAGGTCCGGCATCTCGTCCGGGCGCAGGCCGCGCAGGCCGTTGCGCTTGGCTTCCAGATGCACCTGAACCAGCACGCCGAAGAAATGCATGAAGGCCGGGACGATGGCCGCCAGGATGATCGTCGTGTAGGGCAGGCCCAGGAACTCGATCATCAGGAAGGCGGCGGCCCCCATGATCGGCGGGGTGATCTGCCCGCCCGTCGAGGCCGTCGATTCCACCGCGGCGGCGAAATGCGGCTTGTAGCCCAGCCGTTTCATCGCCGGAATGGTCAGCGAGCCCACCGTCACCGTGTTGGCGACCGATGAGCCGGAGATCATGCCGAACAGCGCCGATCCGAAGATGGCGACCTTGGCCGGACCGCCCGCGTAGCGCCCGGCCACCCAGGCCGCGCAGTCGAGGAACAGCTGACCCAGCCCGATGCGCGTGGCGAAGACGCCGAACAGCACGAAATGGAAGACGTAGGTCGCCACCACGCCCAGCGCGATGCCGTAAATGCCCTGCGTCGTCAGGTACAGGTGGTCGACGAGCTGGGAGATCGTGGCGCCGGGATGCTTCAGCAGCCCCGGCATCTGCGGTCCCCAGATCGCGTAGAGCATGAAGATCGACGCGATGATCGGCAGCGGCCAGCCGACCGACCGGCGGGTCGCCTCCAGCAGCACGATGATCAGAATGGAGCCGAGGATCACGTCGGTGGTGGTCGGGTTGCCGACGCGGAAGGCCAGATCGTCGAGCGGAATCAGCGGGACGTGCATCACCGCGACCGCCGCGCCGATGGCCAGCGCCCAATCCTGGAGGCCGATGCCCAGCGGGCGCAGCAGCGTGCCCGCCACCGGCTCGCCGTAGCCGCGCTTGGTGAAGGGGAAGACGAGGAAGACGAGGCCCAGCACGAAGGACAGATGGATACCGCGGTGCTCCATCTCCGCCAGAAGGCCGAACCCCGCGGTGTAGTAGTGGAACAGCGACAGAATGATCAGCAGGCCGCCGACCAGCTGTCCTGCCAGCGGCGACAGCGGCCGGAAGCGGATTTCGGAGTCGAACTTCTCCTCCAGCTCCCGCGCCTTGGCCTCGTCGAGTTCCATGGACGCGGACTCCAGCCGGATGTCGGGCGGCGGGTCGCGATGGGTATCGGTCATGGATGCTCCAGAATGAATCGGGCGAGGCCGGGGGCTTGCTTCATGTCCCCTCAAACCCGAAAACCCTCCAACCCAAGATGGGAAGGAGGGAATGACCCCAGGAATGGGGATGGGAAAAGGCCGCGCCATGCCGGAACGGCCCCGCCCGGTGCATCGTGTTCAGAGGCGCCTTACTTCAGGACGCCCTGTTCCTTGTAGAACTTCTCCGCACCCGGGTGCAGCGGGATGCCGAGGCCCGAGGTGGCGTTCTTCAGCGTGACGAGCTTGCCCTTGGCGTGACCGGCGTCGAGGGCCGCGCGGCTCTTTTCGTTGTAGAGCGTCTTGACGATGTTGTAGACGAGGTCGTCCGGCTGCTTGGCGCTGGTCAGCCACTGGGCGTTGACAGAAATGGTCTGGGTCTCCGGAACGTCCTTGTAGGTGTTGGCCGGAACCGTGTCCTTGGCGAAGAACTGGTACTGGCCCAGCATCTTGTCGATTTCCGGTCCGGTGATCGGAACCAGCGAGATGCCCGACGAGGTCGCCAGTTCGGAAATGGCGCCGGTCGGGTAGCCGCCGACGAAGAAGTAGGCGTCCAGCGCACCGTCGCGCAGACGGTCGCCCGCCGGACCCGGCTTCAGATACTCCGCCTTCACGTCCTTCTCGGTCAGGCCGAAGGCGGCCAGCACAATGCGCGAGTCGACCAGCGTGCCCGATCCCGGCTCGTCCAGCGACACCCGCTTGCCCTTCAGGTCGGCGACCGACTTGATGTTGGCGTCCTTGCGGGCGACGAGATGGATGGTTTCCGGATAGAGCGTGGCGATGACGCGCAGGTCCTCCACCTTGCCCTTGCCCTCGAACAGGCCGGTGCCGGTGTGCGCCCAATAGGCGACATCGGACTGCGAGAAGCCCGACTCGGAGGAGCCGCCGTTGATCGCGTTGATGTTGGCGACGGAGCCGTTGGAGGCCACGGCGGTGGCCACCAGACCGGGCACGCCGCCGTTGGTGCCGGAGATGACGTTGGCGATCAGGCCGCCCACCGGATAGTAGGTGCCAGCGGTGCCGCCCGTGCCGATGCGGAAGAAAGCCGGGCTCTGCGCCACGGCGACGGTGGCGCCGATGGCGACCGCGCCCGCCACGGCGGCGAAGGCCAGACGGCGGGTCTTGGACATGAACTTCACGACAACCTCCCATTTATTTCGCGTCGTAACGAAATCATGCCTTTGGGTAGGAGGCTTGTCGATACGTATGGGTGTCCTGTCCCGTCATACGGCCCATTCCGGGAACGGTTGGGCCGTATGGCGGGACAAAACGCGTCAGTCCGCCAGCAGCGCCGCCGCATGGTGGCGCAGATGGTCGTCGATGAAACTGGCGATGAAGAAATAGCTGTGGTCGTAGCCCGGCTGCATCCGCAGGGTCAGCGGGTGGCCCGCCGCCTCCGCCGCCCGCTGCAGGTTTTCCGGCTTCAGCTGCTTCTCCAGGAAGCTGTCGGCGTCGCCCTGGTCCACCAGGATCGGCAGCTTCTCCGTGGCGCGGCCCAGCAGGGCGCAGCTGTCCCACTCCAGCCACGCCGCGTAATCGGTGCCGAAGAAGCGCTCGAACGCCTTCTCGCCCCAGGGCACGCTCGCCGGGTTGCCGATCGGCGCGAAGGCCGACACGGCGCGGTAGCGGCCCGGATGGCGCAACGCGCAGACCAGCGCGCCGTGCCCGCCCATGGAATGGCCGGAGATGGAGCGCCGGTCGGTCACCGGCAGTTCCGCCTCGACCAGTTCCGGCAACTCCCGCACCACATAGTCGTGCATGCGGTAGTGCTTGGCCCACGGCTCCCGCGTCGCGTTGACGTAGAAGCCGGCACCCAGCCCGAAGTCCCAGGCGCCGTCCGGGTCACCGGGCACGTCGGGGCCGCGCGGGCTGGTGTCCGGCGCGACGATGGCGATGCCGAGTTCCGCCGCCATCCGCATGGCGCCGGCCTTCTGCATGAAGTTCTCGTCCGTGCAGGTCAGGCCGGACAGCCAGTAGAACACCGGCACCTTGCCTGATTCGGCCTGCGGCGGCAGATAGACGGCGAACACCATGTCGCAGTCCAGCACCGCGGAGCGGTGCCGGAAGCGCTTGTGCCAGCCGCCGAAGCAGCGGTTCGCCGCGATCTGGGTCAGTTGCGAATCCATCCGGTCCTCACGGGTTGTAGAGGATGACGGAGCGGATGCTCTTGCCCTCGTGCATCAGGTCGAAGGCCTCGTTGATGTCCTCAAGCCCCATGGTGTGGGTGATGAAGGTGTCCAGCTCGAACTCGCCCTTCAGGTAGCGCTCCACGTAATCCGGCAGTTCCGACCGGCCGCGCACGCCGCCGAAGGCGGAGCCGCGCCAGACGCGCCCGGTGACCAGCTGGAACGGGCGGGTGCTGATCTCCTCCCCGGCCCCGGCGACGCCGATGATCACCGACTCGCCCCAGCCCTTGTGGCAGCATTCCAGCGCCGCGCGCATCACCTTGACGTTGCCGATGCACTCGAAGCTGTAATCGACGCCGCCGTCGGTCATCTCGACCAGAACCTCCTGGATCGGGCGGTCGTAGTCCTGCGGGTTCACCACGTCGGTGGCGCCGAGCTGCTTGGCGATCTCGAACTTGTCGGGGTTGATGTCGATGCCGATGATGCGCGACGCCTTCGCCATGACGGCGCCGATGATCGCCGACAGGCCGATGCCGCCCAGGCCAAAGACGGCCACCGTCGAACCCGGCTCGACCTTCGCGGTGTTGCGCACGGCGCCCATGCCGGTGGTCACGCCGCAGCCGAGCAGGCAGACCTTCTCCAGCGGAGCCGCCTTGTTGATCTTGGCGACCGCGATCTCCGGCAACACCGTGTATTCGGAGAAGGTGGAGGTGCCCATGTAATGGAACACCGGCTGGCCCTTCACCGTGAAGCGGCTGGTGCCGTCCGGCATCAGGCCCTTGCCCTGGGTGGCGCGGATCGCCTGACAGAGGTTGGTCTTGCCGGACAGGCAGAATTTGCACTTGCCGCATTCCGGCGTGTAGAGCGGGATGACATGGTCGCCGACCTGGACGGAGGTGACGCCCGGCCCGACCTCTTCCACGATGCCGGCGCCCTCATGGCCCAGGATGGCCGGGAACACGCCCTCCGAATCCATGCCGGACAGGGTGTAGGCATCGGTGTGGCAGACGCCGGTGGCGACGATGCGCACCAGGACCTCGCCCTGCTTGGGCGCCGCGACCTCGACCTCTTCGATCTCCAGGGGGCGCTTCGCTTCCCAGGCCACCGCCGCGCGTGACTTCACCATCCCACCGTCTCCATGCGTTCGCGTTTCTTTGATGATCGACGTTAGCATCCCGCGCGCGTTGACAACGCTGCAATGTTGGAGAGGATTGTTGCCGTATGGGGATAATCGGCGCGGAAGGGGGGCTGACGGGTGAGCCGCTGGGATGGCATCGACGAATTCGTGGCGGTGGCCGAGTGCGGCGGCTTCTCCCGCGCGGCGGAGCGGCTGCGCATCTCCTCCTCGCAGGTCAGCCGGCAGGTGGCGCGGCTGGAGGACCGGCTGCAGGCCCGCCTGTTCTACCGCACCACCCGCAGCGTGACGCTGACCGAGGCGGGCCGCTCCCTGCTCGCCCACTGCCGCCGCCTGATTGAGGAGCGGGACGAGGCGCTGCTCGCCGTCAGCGACCTCCAGGCGGAACCGAAGGGCCTGCTGCGGCTGACCTGCGCGGTGGCCTACGGCGAGCGGTTCGTGGTTCCGCTGGTCAACGATTTTCTGGAGCGCTACCCCCAGCTCCGCGTCGAGATCGAGCTGACGAACCGCCGGCTGGATCTGGTGCACGAGGGGGTGGATCTGGCGGTGCGGCTGGGGCGGCTGATGGATTCCAGCCTCGTCGCCACGCGGATCGCGCCGCGGGTCATGCATCTGTGCGCCGCCCCGTCCTATCTGGAGCGGCGCGGGACGCCGCGCCGGCTGGCCGACCTTGCCGAGCACGATTGCCTGACCGGCACCGCGGACGGCTGGACCTTCGACGCGGGATCGCTGGAGGATGGAGGCCCGGAGTGGCTGTTCCGGCCGCAGGGGCGCTGGCGCTGCAACAGCGGCACAGCGGTGCTGGACGCGGCGCTGCGCGGCTTCGGGCTGTGCCAGTTGCCCGACTACTACGTGGTGGAGCATCTGACGGCGGGCCGGCTGGTTTCTCTTCTGGAAGCCCACCGCCCGCCCAACACCGCCGTCTGGGCCGTCTACCCGCCGCAGCGCCACCTGTCGCCAAAGGTGCGGCTGCTGATCCAGCACTTGAAGGAAGGGCTGGCCCGGCGGCCGGAATACCGCTGACGACATGGCACCCGCGCTCAAAGAGAAAATCATTTCACCCGACACCCGTCATGCGTCTTCCTGCCGCAGAACATTTCTCACCAGTAGTGACGGCCGTCACGCTCATCTACCTTGAATTGCCGATACCGTCGCGCGCCGCAGGGATGCGGGCACCGAACAACGATCAATCAGGAGATGAGGATGTCGACGATCATTGGCACTGCTGGCGCGGACTCCCTGATGGGTGGATACGATGCCGATACCCTTTCAGGAATGGAGGGCAACGACACTTTGCGCGGTGGGGGAGGCAGCGATCTTCTTGACGGTGGTGCCGGCGATGACTGGCTTTATGGTGTCTCCGGTTCCGACACGCTGCTTGGTGGCGATGGCGACGACCACCTCCATGTCGCGGCCATCCTCTACCATTACAATCAGGTGGATGGCGGAGCCGGCTTCGACACCCTTGTCGTGGAGGGGAGCGGTTCCATCATCATCGACCTCGCGGCATCACAGATCGAAAGGGTCTATGGCGGTGATGGAAATGACAGCTACAGCAACCATTTCGCCGCCACCGCCGTCGAGATCGACGCGGGAGCCGGCAACGACAATCTGTTCGGAGGCAACGGAAACGACACCCTGCGCGGCGATGACGGGAACGATACCATCAATGGCGGCCTGGGGACCGATGTGCTCATCGGCGGCGACGGCATCGACTTGGCGTCCTACATGTACTCCAACGAGGCGGTCACGGTTGACCTTTCCACCGGCATCGGCGTCGGCGGCCACGCGGAAGGCGACCTCCTCAGCGGCATCGAGAATCTCTACGGGTCCTATATGAGCGACACCCTGACCGGGGATTCCGGAGACAACAAGCTGCAAGGGGGGAGCGGCAACGACACTCTTTCCGGCGGGGCCGGAAACGACACCCTTCTGGGCGACTTCGGCAACGATGTCCTGATCGGCGGTGCCGGTGCCGACGCCTTCCGCTTCAACCGGTTTTTCGGAAATGCGGACGTGATCCTGGACTTTGAAAGCGGGGTGGATCGCATCGAACTTGAAGGCTCGAGCTTCGGTCTCCCCGACGGAATGCTTGACGCGGGTCTGTTCGCGCTGGATGCGCCGATGGATGCGGATGACCGCTTCATATTCGACACCGCAACGGGAACGCTGTCCTATGACGCCGACGGTTCCGGCACCGGCGGCGCCGTCGTGATGGCGACGCTGAATGTGAGGACTTTGTCCGCTTCGGACATCGTGTCCGTCCCTTACCAGCCTTTGTAAAAACTTTGCGTCAGCGATGTGGCGGGCCGTCTCTTCGACGGCCCGCCACATCGCTTGTTTCCGATCGGAGCATCCCGCTCAGCAGGCGGTGGGACGTGGCGTGCGCTCGACCACCAGGCCGAAGTACGGGCGCAGGGTGGTGCCCAGATAATTGCCGGCCAGCGCCGCCACGATCCACACCCAGCCGTGCAGGCTGCCCGACGCGATCCCGCTGAAATAGGCGCCGATGTTGCAGCCATAGGCGAGGCGCGAGCCGTAGCCGAGCAGCAGCCCGCCGACCACCGCCGCCACCAGCGACCGCAGCGGCAGCTTCCACACCGGGGCGAACTTGCCGGCCAGCCCGGCGGCGAGCAGCGCGCCCAGGATGATGCCGAAATCCATCACCGAGGTGACGTCGGCCACCACGTTGTCCTGCAACGCCCTGGCTTGGGCCGGGGCTTGCCAGAAGGGCCAGGAGGCGACGTCCACGCCCAGCGCGGCCAGCCCCTTGCTGCCCCACAGCGCGAAGGCCGAGGTGATGCCCCACGGGCGCCCGGCCAGCGCCAGCGTCGCGAAGTTCAGCACCGCCAGCGCCACCGCGCCCCAGACCAGCGGCCAGGGTCCGCGCAGGAAGCGCCGCAGCCCCTCCGTCTTCGCCGGGGCGCCCTCGATCAGGCGGCCGTGGCGCCGCTTCTCCAGCGCGAGGGTGCCGGCATAGACGGCGGCGAAAATGGCGAGGTTGACCGCCAGCGCCACCGGCCAGCCCCAGGCTGCGACCACCGACACCGGAGCGGCCGTCCATTGCGCCTGCCACCAGGGCAGGTGATAGGCGCCCAGCACCGAGCCGACGATGAAGAAGGCCAGCGTCACGACCATCCGCGTGCTGCCGCCGCCCACCGTGAACAGCGTGCCCGAGGCGCAACCGCCGCCCAACTGCATGCCGATGCCGAACAGGAAGGCGCCGGCCACCACCGACAGGCCGACCGGCGACACCAGCCCCTTCACCGGCGTGCCGAACAGCGTCCCCGCCGCCAGCACCGGAAAGAACAGCGCGCAGGCCACGGCGAGCATGATCATCTGCGCCCGCAGCCCTGCCCCGCGCCGGTCCGCGATGAAGACGCGGAAGGCTGAGGTGAAGCCGAACAGCGCGTGGTACAGCACGAGACCCATGGCGCCGCCCACCAGATAGAGCGCCGCCTGCCGCCCCGACACGGCGTCGCCGATCCACAGGCCGCCGCCCACCAGGGCGAGCAGCGCCACGGCGACCACCCGCCAATCGATGCCCGGCAGAAGCGTGGCCGAACCCGCCGCCCGGCCCAGAGTCGTGTCCGTCATCCCGACACTCCAAAACAACAAAAATAAAACGTTGATAAAGGCGATTGCCTGATTGGTTTCAGTAGATAATGGGAGGCTTTCCACAGGAAAGTCCGTTCTGCGCATCCCTGGCCTGCGCGGAGTTGATCCGTCAGCCATCAGGAAACAGGCGCCGCGCCAGCCGGCCGAGCGTCAGGCTCTGCACGATGATGGTGAAGGCGACGACGGCGTAGCAGGCGACCAGCAACAGGTCGCGGTGCGGGTTGTCGGGGAGCGACAGGACCAGCGCCACGGCGATGCCGCCGCGCACCCCGCCCCAGGTCAGCACGGCGGTCGCCGCCACCTTGCGCTGGCTGCGCAGATGGACGGCGACCACGGGCAGGATGCTGGCCAGCCGGGCCACCAGCGCCAGCAGAGGCGCCATGACCGCCGCGGCCATCACCGTCGCCTGCCAGGACAGCACCACCGCCGCCTCCAGCCCGACCAGCATGAACAGCACGGCGTTCAGGATCGCGTCCACCATCGACCAGAAGGCCTTCAGGATGAAGCCCGACCGCTCCGATGAGACATGGTGCTTCGCCGTGTTGCCGATCAGCAGCCCCGCCATCACCACCGCGATGGGTCCGGACAGGCCGAGCCGCTGGGCGAGGCTGTAGGTCGCCGCCGCCAGGGCGAGGGAGATGGCTAGCTCCACCGCCGGATCGTCCGCCCGGCTTTTCGCCCAGAAGGCCAGGGACCCGGTCGCCAGCCCGAGCAGGCCGCCGCCGCCCGCCTCCCTCACGATGTCCCAGGCGACGCCCAGAACCGTCACATCGGTGTCGGTCCCGGTGGCCAGCCCGAGCAGAAGGACGAACAGCACCACCCCCATGCCGTCGTTGAACAGACTCTCCCCGGCGATGGCGGTGCGCAGCCCCTCCGGCAGCGGCGCCTTGCGCAGCACGGCCAGCACCGCCACCGGGTCGGTCGGCGCCAGCGCCGCCCCCAGCACCAGACACCACAGCAGCGGCACCGGCTGGCCCATGGCGTCGAAGACCATCCACATGCCGGTGCCCATGACGGCGGTCGAGATCACGACGCCCAGCGTCGCCAGCAGCGCCACCGACCAGCGCCGCCGCCACAGCGTACCGCTGTCCTGCTCCACCGCCCCGGCGAACAGCAGGAAGGCCAGGACACCCTCCAGCAGCGCTTCGGGCAGGTGGGTGCTGGTCACCAGACGGTCCTCCCAGACGCGGATGTCGATGGCCGGGACCAGGGTCCCAACCACCGCGGTCGCGAAGGCGAAGCCGAAGGCCAGAAGGAACACCCCCGCCGTCGCCGGCAGGCCGAGCAGGCCGCGGCTGGCGAAGCTGAACAGCGCCGCCAGCGTCAGCAGGATGGACAGCAGCTCGAACGTGCCCATGAACCTCCGTCGGCAAAGGGACAAGCCATGCCAACAGGGCGTCCGCCGCGATCCTCTCGCGCTCAGTCCTCCGGAGCGTCCAGACCCTCCAGGATTGCCGGGGCGAAGGCGGCCCGCCAGCCCTCCCGGTGCCGGATGTCGCCGAAGGCGGGCAGCACCAGCTCCGCCCCCGTCGCGGCCACCAGCGCCGTCAACTGGCGCAGCGAGGGGTGGACGTTCCAGCGCAGGTATCGCGCGCGCCCCGCATCGACCAGGGTGCGCGACGGTGTGCCCGCGGCAAGGTAGCCGGTGAAGACGATGTCCGGCCCGCCCGCCTCCGTCCTGCTTGGCCCGGCCCAGCGCTCCACCAGTTCGGCGGCGGTGCCACTGGTGGCGTTGGGACCGGCGGCGAAGGTCACGTCGCGCGGGTCGCCCGGCGCCTTGGCGCGGTCGAGCAGCCGGCGCAAACGCTCCTCCGCGCCGGGACGCAGGGCGGTGTCGGCCTCGGCCAGCAGATGGGCGATGGCGGCGCGGTGGGCGTCGTCGATGGCCGGGACGACGCCATGGTCCAGCGCCCAGAGCGCCATCTCCGGCCCGCGCCCGTCCGCCGCCACCGGAAACAGCGCGCCGCCCGCGTGCAGGAAGGGCTCCAGCGCGGCCAGCCGCTCCGCCTGCGGGGTGTCGTCCAGCCCGTAGGAGGCGTCGAGGATCACCCGCCGCGCCGGCGGCGGCGGGTCGAAGGGGAACAGGGCCGACTCGTCGGAATGGTCGCCCATGTAGAGAATCCCGCCATCCTCCGTGCCCAGGTGTATCCACACCCCGCCCGGCGCGTGGCCGGACCGCCCGGTGGTCACCGGCACGCCCTGGATCTCCACCGTTCCACGGACCGGCAAGGGATGCGCCGCGACGGTCGGCGGCAGGAAGCGGGCGGCCAGCGGGGTGGCGTAGACCGGCGGGCTGCCGACCCGGTGGCGCAGGCGCAGGGCGCCGGCATGGTCACCGTGGGTGTGGGTGATCAGGATGGCGTCCACCCGCCCCGCCCCGCTCAGCGGCGGCAGGCGCCCGGCGTCCGGCCCCTCGCCGAGGTCGAGCAGCAGCCGCGCCCCGCCGATCATCGCCAGGAAGCAGGCCGGTCCCTTGTCGCCCAGACCCGACAGGGCGCGCAGCCGGACCTTGCCCCCACGCCCCGTCATAGCAGCGTCACTTGACATCACGCCCCCGTTCCGCACTGTGCCTATCCCTCGCCGCCTTCCTGAATAGCGCGACTTCCGGTGCCATGACCATCCAGACTCCCGCACTTCTGATCGACGACGCCTCCCGCCACTATGCCGGGACGCCCGCCCCCGCGGTGGACGGCGTGACCATCGACGTGGCGGCCGGGGAGTTCCTCGCCCTGCTCGGCCCGTCGGGCTGCGGGAAAAGCACGCTGCTGCGCATGGTCGCCGGCTTCGAGCGGCTGGACGGCGGGCGCATCACGGTCGGCGGGCGCACCCTGTCCGGCCCCGGCACCCACGTCCCCCCGGAGGAGCGGCGGATCGGCCTCGTCTTCCAGTCCTACGCGCTGTGGCCGCACATGACGGTGGCCGGCAACGTCGCCTACCCGCTGGAGACTGCCCGCGTTCCCCGCGCGGAGCGGGAGCAGCGGGTGCGCTCCGCGCTCGACACGGTGGGGCTGTCGGGCTTCGACGCCCGCCACCCCGCCGAGCTGTCGGGCGGCCAGCGGCAGCGCGTGGCGCTGGCCCGCTGCCTCGTGATGAGCCCGGAGCTGGTGCTGCTGGACGAGCCGCTCGCCAACCTCGACGTGCATCTGCGCGCGGCGATGGAGGAGGAGTTCGCCGACTTCCACGCCAAGACCGGCGCCACCATGGTCTACGTCACCCACGATCAGGCCGAGGCGATGGCGCTGGCGACGCGCATCGCGGTGCTCGACCACGGGCGGCTCGCCCAGGTGGCGGCGCCCCGCACGCTCTACCGGGAACCGGCGACGCGCATGGTCGCCGGCTTCGTCGGCCAGGGCGCGGTGGTGGACGGTGTGGTGGCGGGTCCGGTCGCGGACGGCCGGGCGCGGGTGCGCCTGTTCGGGGCGGAGGCGCTCGTCCGCTGCCGCCCCGGCCAGCCGGCGGGGCCGGCGCTGGTCTGTTTGCGGCCCGAGGATCTGGAGCCCGCGGCGGACGGCCCCATCGCCGCGACCGTAGTGCGCGCCGCCTACAAGGGCGGCTTCGTGCTGGTCGAGGCCGAACCCCAGGCGGCACCGGGCGTGCGCCTGCTGCTGCGGGTGTCCGGCGACGCGCAGGTCGCGCCGGGCGAAGCGCTGCGCCTCGCCGTGCGCGATGGCTGGGTGGTGCCGGAGGGGGTGTGAGAGAGTTCGGGAACCGGGCCCCCACACAACCCTCCCCCGCTCTCGCAGGGGAGGGCTTCATCTCCTCCCCTTGCGAAGCGGGGGGAGGTCGGGAGGGGGGCCCGTCTCAAGAACGTCTCACCCCCGCCAGGGAATGATCCCCGCCGGCAACCGCCGGCCCAGCCAGCCGACCGCCAGCAGCACCGTCACCACCACCGCGATGGTCACCACGCTCAGCGCCGCGGCGAGCGTCGGGCTGCCGCCCTCCTCCAGCGCGTAGACGACGACGCCCAGCGTTTCCCGCCCCTGCGACCACAGCAGGATCGACACGGTCAGTTCGTTGAAGGCCGTCAGGAACACCAGCACCCCGCCCGCCGCCGCCGCGGGGGCCACCAGCGGCGCCACGATGGTGCGCAGGCGGCGCAGCGGTCCGGCGCCGCAGGCGCGCGCCGCCTCCTCCATCGCCGGGTCCAGCGCGGCGCAGGCGGCCTGGGCCGGGCGCAGGGCCAGCGACAGGAAGCGGGCCAGATAAGCCGCCAGGATGATCCCCAGCGTGCCGTACAGGCTCACCCCTAGCAGCGGCAGCGGCTTCAGGAAGACCAGGATGCAGCCGATGGCCAGCACCACGCCTGGCACCGCGTGCGGCAGCTCGATCAGCACACCGACGGCGCGGACCAGCCGCCCGCCCCGCCCCGCCCCGGCCATCGCATGGGCCAGCGGGATCGCCAGCAGGATCAGCAGCAGCGCCGCCACCCCCGACAGGACGAACGAGTTGGTGAAGGCCCGCCCCACCTGATCGAGCCCCAGCACCGTCGCGTAGTGCGCCAGCGTCGCCGTCTCCGGCCCCAGCGGCAGGCCGTAGACGCGGATCAGGCTGGTCGAGGCCAGCGCCGCCAGCGGCGCCGCCAGGATCAGCGCCACCACGGTCCAGCAGAGGATTTCCAGCGGCCGCCGCGCCCGGCCCAGCCGCAGCACCGCCGCGGGCGCCGAACCGCCGATCACCCGCGCGTCCACCCGCGCCTGAAGGGCCATCTGCGCGGCGATGCCGACGCAGGCGATGGCGCCGATCAGCACGGCCAGAACCGCCACCTCCGGCAGGACCGACGGGCCGAAGCCGGCCAGCCGCCGGTAGATCAGCGTCGGCAGCACCGGAATTCCCGCCGGGATGCCGAGCAGAGCCGGAACCCCGAAATTGCCCAGCGCCGCGACGAAGGACAAGGCCAGCCCGGCGGCCAGCCCCGGCAGGCTGAGCGGCAGGACGATGGTGCGCAGCACCCGCCCGCGCCGGGCGCCCGCCGCCTGCGCCGCCTCGACCAGATCGCGCGGCACGGCGCGCAGAGCGGCGCGCAGCGCCAGGAAGACCAGCGGCGCGTGCTCGATCCCCATCACCAGGATCATTCCGGCGGAGGAATAGACGGGATTCGGCGTTCCCGGCGCCGGAGCGAGGCCCAGCGGCTTCAGCAGCGGGCTGCCCGACCCGGCGAGGTGAATCCACGACAAGGCGACGATCTGCGCCGGAATCATCAGCGGCAGGATCAGGCAGAAGGCCAGCGCCGTCTTGCCTCGCAGATCGGTCATGCCGCAGAGCAGCGCGAAGGGCACGCCCAGCGCCGCCGCCACGACCGTGGCCCCCGCCGCGATGGCGACGCTGTTCCCGGTGGCGCGCCACGTCATCTTGGAGGTCAGCACGCGGGTCAGCGCCGTCAGGTCGCCCGCCGCCATCGGCCCGGCGACCTCCCACACCAGCCGCAGGATCGGCAGCAGGACGATCAGCCCGGCCAGCGCGAACAGCAGCGGCGCCCCGGAAACGGAAAAACGACCGGCGGCACGGAAAGGCCGCCGGTCGCTGAAAGTGGCAAGACTCATTATCAACCGCCGGATGGGCTCAGCCGCCGAACAGGTCGGCGAAGTCCTTTTTGTTGGCCTCGTCGTCCTTCAGCGCCTTGGCCGGGTCATAGGGCATCAGCGAGATGAAGGAGGTGTCCGGGAAGCCGGCCGGCGGCGCCACCCCCGGCAGCGCCGGCAGGAAGCCCTGGCGGGAGGCCAGCTCCTGCCCCTCCTTGCTCAGCAGGAAGGTGATGAAGGCCTTGGCGGCGTCGGGATTCTTGCTGGTGTTCAGGATGGCAACCGGCTCGGTCACCGCGCTGACGCCCTCCTTGGGGAAGACGAAGGCGACGGGGGCGCCCTTGGCCTGCTCGCGGATCGGCAGATAGTCGACGATGACTCCGTACAGCTTCTCGCCGCTGGCCACCGACTTCAGGATGCCGCCGTTGCCCTTGGCCGCGGTGGTGCCGTTGGCCTGGAGCTTCTCGTAGAAGGCCATGCCGAGGTCCGGCTGCTGCTTCACGGCGGCCATGTGGATGGCGGCGGCGCCGGAATAGAGGGGGCTGGGCATCACGGTGGTGCCCTTGGCCTCCGGCTTCAGCAGGTCGAGCCAGGAGGACGGCTTCATCGGCGCCGCCGTGTTGTAGGCGATGCCGGTGGTGATCAGCTTGGTGGCGAACCACGTGCCGTCCGGATCGTGGGTGCCGGGGCGGTAGCCCTGGACCGGGGCGTCCTTGTAGGCCAGCAGGCGCTTCTCCGCCTTCAGCGACTCCATGGTCACCGCGTCGGCAATCAGCAGCAGGTCGGCCTGCGGGCTGCCCGCGGCGATCTCGGCGCGGAGCTTGTTCATCAGCTCGGTCGTGCCGCTGCGGACCCATTCGACCTCGACGCCGGGATTCTTGGCCTTGAAGGCGTCCACCGTCTGCTTCGCGTCGGCTTCGAGCTGCGAGGTGTAGAGCACCAGCTTGCCGGCCGGCTTGTCGGTGGCGGCCTGGGCGGCGGCCTGGGCGGGCAAGGCCAGCAGAAGCGCGCCGGCGGCGGCGGCGATGGTCGTCCCGATGGCGGCGAACGCCGCGGCGAGGTGTGTGCGCTTGGCCTTCATGTCTCCCGTTTCCCTCTCTGGTCGCGTCTCCGCCGGTCCGAAGCCCCCACTGGATTGCCCCGGTATGCGGACGAAGGCCCTTGTTTACGCCAGAACCATGACAGCCGCGTGACGGCGGCCGTTCCGGACGGTCTTGAGCGTCATACCCGATTGAGGCGGCTCAGGGAAAGGGGACGCCCTGCGGAGGGAGGGTCGACGGGGGCGGATTCCTCCTTGCGGACGGCCAGCGCGTTGCGGGTGGCCTCCAGCCGGTCGGCGGAGCGCGCCACGGCGTTGGCGCTCTTGCGCAGGCGGTACAGGCTGCGCACCATGCTGTCCACCGCCGCACCGCGGAGTTGGGCGGCGCGGGCTGCGGGAGCGTTCTCTTCGCCAGGCACGGCGTGCAGGGGTGCCGGCTTCGTCACCAGCAGGGTGGAAACCTCAAGCCGCATGGCGTTGTCGCGGACCGCGTGCACGCGGTGGACGAGATCGGCCAGGGAGATGTCGCGGCACAGGCCACGGCACCACAGGGCACCGGGTTCCGACCGCATGCAGAAGCCGCAGCCCGTTTCCTCGTTCCACAAACGCTTGGCTGTGTGTACCGGCATGCTCCACCTCGTTGCCCCGGCTCCAGAAGAGCGCCGGAGGGGGCCGCGAGGCAAAGCGTCATTGGCAATACTGCTCTATGGGGAGGCCGCAATGCCCCTTCTTCGAACGGAGTCGCGCGAAGGGCTTGGAAGACAAGCCGTTCGGCAGCACCCTTACCGGCGACAGCCCAAGCGACAGGAGCAAGGACCGTGACCAGCGAAGCCCCAGCCCCCGACCGGCCCATCCTTCAAATCGAGTATTGCCGCCAGTGCCGCTGGATGCTGCGCGCCGCCTGGATGGCGCAGGAGTTGCTGACCACTTTCGAGGATGAGTTGGGCGGCATCACCCTGATGCCCGGCACCGGGGGCATCTTCGAGGTGCGGCACGGCGCGGCGGTGGTCTGGTCGCGCAAGGAGGAGGGCCGCTTCCCCGACATCACCGAGTTGAAGCAGCGGGTGCGCGACCACATCGCCCCCGACAAACCCCTGGGCCACGCCGACCGCAAGCGGCCGGCGGACCCCTGAGAGTTGTTTAGCGGATGGCCTTCACGTCGGTGACGGCCACCGTCTGCTTGGGCGGCGCGGCGCCGAAGCCCTGCTCCAGCAGTTCGGCGACCTCGCGGTCGCGGGCGGCGGCGGTGGTGCCGCCCAGCACGACGGCGACCAGCCGCTGGCCGTTGCGGCTGGCGCTGCCGGCGAGGTTGAAGCCGCTGAGGTTGATGAAGCCCGTCTTGATGCCGTCGTAGCCTTCGACCCGGCCAAGCAGCCGGTTGTGGCCGGGCACCACCGTGCCGTTCCAGTCGAAGCGGGTGCGCGAGAAGTAGGCGTATTCCCGCGCCGGGCGGGACACCACGGCGCGCGACAGGCGGGCCATGTCGCGGGCGGTGGTGCGCTGCTCCTTGTGCGGCAGGCCGGAGGCGTTGCGGAAGGTGGTGCTGGTCATGCCCAGCGCCTGCGCCTTGGCCGTCATCATCTCGGCGAACTGCTCCTCGCTGCCGCCCAGCGCTTCGGCGAGCACGACGGCCACGTCGTTGGCCGACTTCACCGTCAGGGCGAGGATCGCGTCCTCCACCCGGATGGTCGAGCCGACGGCGAGGTTGAGGCGAGACGGCTTCTGGTTGGTGGCGTGGCGCGACACCGGCAGTTCCTGGTCCAGCCGCAGCGTGCCCCGCTCCAGCGCCTCGAAGGTCAGGAGCAGGGTCATCATCTTGGTCAGCGACGCCGGATAGGTCAGCGTGTCGGCGTTCTCCGAATCGAGGACCCGGCCCGACTGCGCGTCCATCAGCACATAGGCATGGACCGGACGGAAGACGGCGGCGCCCGCCACGGTGCCGGCGGCGGCCCCGGCCGCGACGCGCCCCGCGCGGCGCGCCTTGCCCGTGCGATGGACGGCGGCCTTGCGGACGGCGGCCTTCTGAGTGGCCGATTTGTGGACGGCAGCCTTGTGCACGGTGCGGACGGCGGCGGGCTTCGCCGTCGTCCTGGACGCCGCGGCCTTCTGGGGCACCGTCTTGGCGGCCGTCTTGGCGGTGGGCTTGGGCGCTTGCTTGTGCACCGTCTCCTGGGCCGCCTTGGCGAGGGCCTCCGCAGGGTTGACGGCGACGGGCGTGGCAACGGCCAGGGACAGAAGCAGCGGCAGAACAAAACCGTACGGCGAACGCGGCATGATGGCGACCGGATGGAGAGATGGTCGCCTCCTCTACCCTGAAAGCGGTTAACAAAAAATGTGTCGAATCTTTGGAGTCTTGTGTGATTTTACGGTTCGCGTGGACCTGCGGCCATTTACCATTCGCTCGCCCACGGCTCCGCCAATGCCTGTGTCGCAGCGGCAACGCTGCTGTGCACATTGTGGCACAGAAGCATCATCCGGAGCGATGTCACTTGTGCCACGTCGCCGCGGGCGTCAGATGTCTTATGCCGAAAGGGCGCTGGTTCCCGCGTGTCGTCCGTGCGACCTCACGTAAGGACAGAGCCTTTCGTTAGCCGTCTGTTCATCGCCGCGTGGGATGCTTCGATTATGCTGACGACCATTCGCACCTGCGCCCGGCCCGCCCTCGGAGCGAGGGTCGCCGCGTGCCTCCTCGCCGGGCTGCTCGCCCTGCCCGCGCAGGCCGCGCCGTCCACCGCTACGGGCAACTCCACGGGCCGGGATGTCGTGGGAAACTGGATCGCGCGGATCGACCAGCGCGCCGCCGAACTGGAGGCCATGCCCCGCGTGCAGCAAACGCGCGTCGGCTATGGCTCCGTCCTGAAGAAGGGCGACGGCGGCATGGTCGACGTGGTCGCACCCGGCCCCATGCGCCCGTCGGACGTGCCGGAGGGCACCGCCCCCGCCGCCGGGGCGGTTCCGACGGTCGTCGTGACGCCGCCCGCCGAACCGATCCCGCAGGCCGATCCGTCGGCGACGCCCGGCAACGCGCTTGGCGGAACGGCGACGCCCGGCACGGTGGTGGAGGTGCTGCCCCCGCCCCCGGCCCTGACCATCCAGGTGCGGGCGCGCGCCGCCGACCGCGTCGGCCGCCTGTCCACCCGGCTGATCGAGCTGGGCTTCCTGAGCCAGGAGCAGTGGACCGAGACCTTCGACGACACGCTCGAGGTGGCGGTCCGCGCCTTCCAGCTGTCCGAAGGGCTGATGCAGGACGGCAAGGTCGGCGAGGTCACGCGCCAGGCGCTCGACCGCACGCCCAAGGAGGCCGCGAAGCTGATGCGCGGCGCCACCGCGTCGATGCGCGCCTTCCAGGCGTCGGTTCCGGACACGGTGATCCTGGTCAACCTGCCCAGCCAGACCGTGTCCTTCATCGAGCGCGGCAAGCTGAACTTCACCATGCGCGCCGTGGTCGGCCGCCCGTCGCGCCAGACCCCGCTGCTCCAGGACCGCGTCACCAGCGTGACGATCAACCCCACCTGGACTGTGCCGCCGACCGTGCTGGTCGAGGACAAGCTGCCGGTGCTGCGCAAGAAGGGCAACACCGGCATCAAGGACGCCATCGTCTATCTGGACGGGGTCGAGGTGGTGCCGGAGAGCATCAACTGGTGGCAGGTGACGCCGGAGCGCATCCGCATCGTCCAGAAGCCCGGCGACGACAACGCCCTCGGCCGCTTCCGCTTCAACCTGACCAACGGCGACGGCATCTTCCTGCACGGCACCAACGATCCGCGGCTGTTCGAGCGCGACCTGCGCGCCGCCAGCTCCGGCTGCGTGCGGCTGGCCGACGCGCGGATGGTGGCGGAAACCCTGCTGCGCCCCGCCAAGCTCGATTCCGCGGCGATCGAGCGGCAGCTCGACAGCGGCAAGACCAAGACGGTCTCCCTGCCCAACGCCGTGCCGGTCCGCTTCGTCTACTGGACCTCCAGCGTGGAGACCGACGGCACCGTGCGGGTGCATCCGGGCATCTACGACGACGTGCCGACCAGCTCGTCCGCTCCGTCGGCCAGCCAGGCTCCCGCCGCCGCGGGAACCGTCTCGGCCCCGCGCCGGGTGGAGCCGAAGCCCGTCCGCCCGACCCCGGCCGCCGCCCCGCAGCCGGCTCCGGCACCCGCCCAATCCTCGTCCACGGCCACCCCGGCCCGCGCCGCCGACACGCGCAACGGGGCCGAGGCCGTCCGCACGGCGATGTGACGCCGTCGCGCAGGACCAAGCTTCTGAGAACGTAGAAAAGGCGCCGTCTCGACGGCGCCTTTTTTCGTACCCATCTTTCTTATGGCGGCGCCCCATCCCGCGCCGCGGCGGAGGTGCGCCATGATCCCCTTCCCGGCTTCAGCGCGGCTGTGCGCCCTGCTCCTGCCCGCCCTTCTGATGATGCCGACCCCGGTGTTCGCCGGCGGCGGCTGGCACGGCGGCACCTTTTTCGGTTTCAGCGTCACGCTGCCTCTGGCCTTCGGCTTTCCGCCCCCTGTCTACGTTCCGCCACCGCCCGCAATCTATCCGCCCATGGTCTATGTGCCGGTCCCCCAGCCGATGCCGGCGGCGCCGGTGGCCACCCGGACTTCCCCCACCTATCTCGGCCCCGGCGGACGCTATTGCCGCGATTTCCAGATGCCCGGCGTCGTCGGTGGACGCCCCGCGACGCTGGTCGGAACCGCCTGTCTGGACCCCGACGGGCAATGGCGGGTGATCGGCTGACGGGACGGGCAGCGGGTGGGCAACTCTATCCGCAATATCGGGATATCCCCAGAAGCTGTGGGTAACTCTGTGAGCGAATCCAGGGGCAACCTGTGAGCATGGCCGTGAATCCACGGCCCCGACCAAATTGCCTAAATTTTTTGCACTCTTGAAATGGCGGAATTGCCCGGCTTTTGCGGGTTTTAACCGTTTCAAACGGGTCCCGAAAAACAAAAAAGCAACATTCGCAGAGTCAAGGCCGCCGTTCAGGGGAATGTGCATAACTTGGGCTAACCCGGACCATTGGCCCTACCCACCGTTTCCGGCGCAGCGCCGGGCTTCACGCGCCCAGGCGGGCCAGCAGATCGGCCAGCCGGTGCCGTTCGTCCGCGGACAGGCGCCCGGTCAGTTCGGCCTCCGCCCGCGCGATGGCCGGTCCGGCCGCCTCCACCACCCGGCGCCCGCTGTCGGCCAGCCTGACGAGGTTGCGACGGCGGTCCAGGCTGTCGGGACTGCGCAGGAGATAGCCGCGGTCGATGAGCCGCACCACCACGCCCTGCATCGTGGCGGGGTCCATCGCGATGCTGCGGCCCAGATCGATCTGCGACATCGGCCCATGCTGGTGCAGCGCCGCCAGCGCCGCCCATTGCGGCGCCGTCAGGTTGTAGGCGGTCAACGCATCGCTCAGCATCGCCGTAGCGCGCTGATGGACGCGGCGGATGCGGCTGTGGATGGATTCGGCGGGGACGGTGCAAAGGGCGACGTCGCAACCCTCCCTGCCGTCGGCACCATCGTTGCCGGCCATTTCGGTCGGGAAAGCCATGAACGCGGCGGCCTCGTGTCAATGAACGACACGTTGGCCTTTAGCACCGATCTGTGTCGGTTGTGTTTCAGGAGCGGCTTACTACGTTACCGTTTTGAAATATGGCGGACACTCGGGTCACTCCGCCGCCTGACGGATCGACACCGCCGCCCCGCCGCGGGCCTCCCGCCGCTCCAGATCGATGAGTTCGACCATCCGGCGCTCCACCGCGACCAGATACTCACGGGTTTCCAACCCGCGGCATTCCCGGCTGTGCCGGCGCAGCAGGGTGATGGCCTGATAGGAGGGAATGCGACTCCACGGCATGGTCGGCTCGCGCGGAAGGATGGTGGCGGGGCACCCATTACAATGGAGAAATATTACGCGAATGCGAGAGGCGCCATGAAAATTCTTCGTTGCGCACGGGACCCAGCTTTGCTCGGAGCGGTTACGCACGCCGGGGCCGCGACGCATCACGCGCAAGCCTGTTTGCCGGATCGGTTGCTTGTAGGAGAGGCGATGCGCATGGGCACATCCGTTGCGTTGATGGCGGCGAGCGCCCTCGTCCTTCTGGAGACGGTGACGTCCTATGGTCCGACGCACCCGTGCATCATCGTGATCGCGACGCGCTGCGCGCCGGCCGGCTTCCTTCCGGGACGCCGCTGAGGAGCGCTCCGGCTCCCAAGCAAAATAGAGTTACCTGTTCGTTAATCATTGCATCTCCGCCCCCATGTGGCATGAACGCCCTGTGGAGTTTGAAGAGCATCCACCGCCGACAGTCCTTGTCCAGCTGCCGCCCGCGCCGGCTCGGCCCGTCCGGGCGCAAAGGCGGCGGCCCTCCTTCATCAGATTTTCTTGGCGATGCCCCATTATCTGCGCCTGTTTCTCTTGCTCTTGGCCGCCGTGGTGCCGCTCGCGGCGCTCCAGTTCATGACGCAGCACAGCCTGCGGCAGGATCGGGAAAACGAGGTGCGGAACGACACCCTGCGCCTTCTCGACCTGCTGGATGCCGAGCAGGAACGCATCGCCGCGGAGGCACGCCAAGTGTTGGCGACGATTGTCGAATCCGGCGTGCCGCAGGCGGGACCGCCGGATTGCCAGCAGACCATGGACCGGCTGCGCGCCCGCTACCCCGCGTATCTGTCGGTGGAGGTGGCCGACCGGCAGGGCCGGGTATGGTGCGCGACCGATCCGATCTCGCTGGGCGTCGATCTCGGCGGCATCCGCACCTTCCAGAACGCGCTGGCCACCGGCGCCCTGACGACGGGTGAGTACGGCCTGCGCTACCCCAACCAGCGCCCCATCCTGCCCTTTCGGCTGGCCTACCCGGCGCCGGACGGCACGCCGGGCGGCGTGGTCACGGTGCTTCTCGACGCCCGCTGGCTTGCGGAGAATCTGGGGAGCCGCCCGCTTCCTCCGGGCATGGAGATGGTGATCGCCGACCGCCAGGGCCACGCGGTGGCACGCCTGCCGGAGATGCCCGACGCCATCGGGCAGCCCCTGCCCACCGCCATGCTCCAGGCCATGAATGCGGCGCGGGGAACACGGTCGGCGGCTGTCTTCGACGTCGGCGGGACGGAACGGATGGTGGTTTCCGCCCCCCTGGACACCGGCACCCGCGAATCGATGATCGCCATCGGGATCGACCGCGACGCGGCGATGCGCCCGGTCCGGGACGCCATGCTCTTTTCGCTGGCTCTGTTCGGCGGGGTGCTGCTGCTCACCTGCCTGGGTGCCGCCTGGGGCATGCGGCAGTTCCTGCGCGTGCGGGATCGGATGGCGGAGACCGTGGTCGAGAAGGCATCGGTCCTGGAGAGCACGACGGATGCCGTGGCCGAACTCGACCGGTCCTGGCGGGTCGTCTTCGTCAACGAACGGGCGCGGACCCTCTTGCCCGATTCCGGGGACGCCATCGGCCGGAACGGACGCCAGGCCTTCGCGGAACTGATGGCCGGCGAGTCCGGGCGAACCCTGCAGCAGGCCATGGAGAGCCGCGAAGCGGTGGAGTTCGAGACGCGGGGGCCGCGCAGCGGCGTCTGGTTCGCCGTCCGCGCCTTCCCTTCGCGCAAGGGATTGGCCCTCTACTTTCGGGACGCCACGGACCGCCGGCGCTTGGAGGACGAGCGAACGCTCCTGACCCGGCAGCTCGAAGCGGAGCGCAGCCTGCTGACGGCCATTTTGGACCATCTGCCCTCGGGACTGCTGGTGGCGGAGGCGCCGAGCGGGCGGATCGTCAAGGTCAACGAGACGGCGCTTCGCCTGCTCGGTGGCCCGCCGCCGCCGGTCGCCGGCTGCGGCTGCGGCGGCGCGCGGGCCTGCAACGGGGGCGCCTGCTTCGGCGAAGGTCGCTGCCCGCTGTCCCGCGCCCTGCGGCAGGGCGAGACGGTGGAGCAGGAGGATTTCCCCTACAGCCGGCCCGACGGCGCCGCCATGACCCTGTCGGTCAGCGCCACCCCGGTCCGTGCTCCCGACGGGCGGGTGACCCTGGCGATCTGCACGCTGCGCGACGTCGGCGAGCGCAAGGCGATGGAACTGGCGCTCCAGCGCGCCAAGGAGGAGGCCGACGAGGCCAACCGCGCCAAGTCGAAGTTCCTCGCCGCGGCCAGCCACGACCTGCGCCAGCCGATGCAGTCCATGTTCCTGTTCACCGGCATCCTGCACCGCTTCATCAGCGACGAGCAGGGGCAGCGCAGCCTGGAAATGCTGGAGCGCGGCCTGGACACGCTGAAGGGGCTGCTGGACAGCCTGCTGGACGTCTCGCGGCTGGACGCCGGGGCGGTCGATCCGCGCGTGGAGCCTTTCGCCCTGAACAGCCTGCTGGACGAGATCGCCGCCTCCTACGCGCCGATCCTGGAAAGCAAGAATCTGGCCTTCCGCATCGTGCAGGACCGCGCGGCGACGGTGCGCAGCGACCGCGTTCTGCTGGGCCGCATGGTGCGCAACCTGCTGGAGAACGCCGTCAAGTACACGGAGCGCGGGGCGGTGCAGATCGCCGTCCGGACCCTGGACGACACGGCACAGGGCGCTCTGGCGCGGATCGAGGTCAGCGACACCGGAATCGGCATCCCGCCCGACCAGCTGACCCGGATCTTCGCGGAGTTCCACCAGATCAACAACCCGGAGCGGGACCGGGCACGCGGGCTCGGGCTCGGGCTCGCCATCGTGCAGCGCCTGTCGGCGATCCTCGACCATCCGGTCGAGGTGAAATCCCAGCCGGGCCGCGGCTCGGTCTTCGCCATCACCGTCCCTGTGGCTGCCGTGGAGGCCCCGCTGCCGCCACCACCGACCACCTCCCTCTTCACCGGCGGCCGCGATGCCCCGCGCGCCCTGCTGGTGGATGACGACGCCATCGTCCTGCTTGGGCTGCGCGACATGTTCCGCGAATGGGGCTACGAGGTGCTGATCGCCGGCTCCGCCGACGAGGCCGTGGCAAAGGTCGAGGCGGACGGCCGCACGCCCGACGTGATGCTGGTCGACTACCGCTTACGTGAAGGGCGCGTCGGGACGGAGGCGGTGGTGCGCGTTCGCGCCATGGCCGGGTGGGACGTTCCCGCCATGATCCTGACCGGGGAAGCCGGTCCGGAATGCGAGACGGACGCCGCCGCGCACGGGCTGGAGGTGGTTCGCAAGCCGGTGACGCCGCGCCAGCTCCGCCGCGTCCTGGACCGCGCCATGGCGACGCAGTCCAAAAGGACGGCGGACAGCATGACCGGTGCCGAGGGCGAGCGGCTTCCGCTGTAGAGGCCTCCCGGCCGCCGGAAAAGAAAGCGGCCCGCCGTCCGGTTGAACGGCGGGCCCTTGAGGTGCAAAACAGGGAGGCACACGCCCTTGGGGCAAGGTCAGAGTAGCAGCGACACCTACCCCGCGCGAAAGGGGGAAAGTCGTAGCGCCCGGCGCGCCGGGGGTGCGCCGAAGGGGGTGGGCGCCCTTCCCCGAAAAAATGACGGCCTCGAAAGATTTCGCTTGAGCAGCGCCGCCCGCACGGCTATATCAGCGCTCCCGCGTCGCCCCAAGGGATGCGGGACAAAGAGCAGACGATGCGCTTGTGGCGGAATTGGTAGACGCGCTAGGTTCAGGTCCTAGTGGCTGAAAGGCCGTGGGGGTTCGAGTCCCTCCAAGCGCACCAACACTTCTTGTGTTGGTCTGATCGACAAGTGGGGCCATAGCTCAGCTGGGAGAGCGCTACAATGGCATTGTAGAGGTCAGGAGTTCGATCCTCCTTGGCTCCACCATCATGAAGCCGGCAACCTTGACGGGTTGCCGGCTTTTCCTTTTCCACGCCCCCTGCTTTCGCGCTGGTGCCGACAAGGCTTCACCGGGCATTTCGGGAACAGGCGCTCCGTCACCGCCATGGAAAGCATCGACGCCCTCTACCTCCCGTTCAGTTGACGGGACATCGGCTTGCGGCGGCGGCACAACGGGCCATTTTCAGTGTTTTAAAGCACAGATGCCGTCAGGAGCGTGCCTTCATGAATCCCCGGTTGCTCGCCGAGGTGTTGGAACCCGTGCTGAACGCCGCAGAGAAGGACGACGCGGCGATGCTCGACGCCGTGAACCTCTCGGCGGAGGCGCTGGCCGCGCTCGGTGCGGTCATCCTGGACCGCGACGGGCGCCCAGCCGACGGCGTGTCCGACGAACGCGCGGTGGTCGCCGCGCTCAACACCCACGCACACACGCTGATGCAGTGCGGGCGGCTCGACGACGTGGTCGAGGCGCTGCAACTGGCCGAACGGATCGGTCGGCTGGGCCGTATGCCCCACCATCCGCGCATGTCCGACGGCTAGCCACCTACGGTTAGGCGGGAGGAACACCGAACCGCCCCGGTTGTTGTGCGAGCCGTGCCGCCCAACAGGGAGACGTGTCTTGCCGACAGCGCCCAAATCGAACGCATTTTCCAGCCCCATCGAGGGCGAGGCCCTGTCCCTGCTTCAGGACGAACTGCTTCCCGGCTTCCTGACCGGACGGCGCTGGTACGCCGCCAAGGACGCCGGCACGCCCACCGTGCGCATCGTCGATGCGCTGCCTCTTCCGCTGGCCTCCGGCTCCGCCCAGCTCTGCCTGCTGCGGGTGGAGGCACCGGGGCGCGAGCCGCAGCTCTACCAGCTTCCCCTGGTGCTCAACCGCGGCGGCAAGGCCGACACCGCCGACCCCTTCTCCATCGCCGGCCCCGAGGCGCTCCCCTGGCCGGGCAGCCTGCGCGACGGCTATGGCGACGAGGAGGTGGTGCGCGCCCTGCTCGACGGCATCCGCAAGGGTGGGGAGAACGGCGGCCTGCGCTACGGCCGCAGCCGCGCCCTCGACGCCGTGAAGGACGCGTTGGGCAACGGCGCGCCGCTGCGCTGGACAGGGGTTGAACAATCCAACACCTCCGTCCGCGTCGGCGACGCGGCGATTCTGAAGGGGCTGCGCAAGCTGGAGTCCGGCACCCATCCCGAGCTGGAGGTTGGGCGCTTCCTGACCGAGGTCGCCAACTTCCCCAACACCCCCGCCCTGCTCGGCTGGGTGGAGCGCACGGGCGACGGCGAGGCCGCCACCCTGTGCATCCTGCAGGAACTGGTCCCCGACGCCCGCGACGCCTGGAGCCACGTCACCGCCGGACTGACGGAGCGCGTCGAACGCTTCGACGACAAGGCGGACGACGTCGCCCTGATGACCTTCATGCGCCGGCTGGGCCGCCGCACGGCGGAGATGCACCGGGCGCTCGCAACCCCCGGCGGCGGCGACGCCTTCACGCCGGAGCCGGTGACCCCCGCCATGCTGACGGGCTGGGCGGATGGGGTTCGCAGCCTCGCCCGCCGCGTGCTGGGCCAACTGCGCGAGGCCGCCCCGCAACTGAACGCCGACATCGCCCCCTACGCCGCCTCCCTGGCCGACAGCGAGGCCACGGTGATGCGCCAGATCGAGACGCTGACGCCGCCGCGCGGCGACTTCTGCGCCATGCGCCTGCACGGCGACTATCATCTGGGGCAGGTTCTGGCCGGCAAGGACGACCTGTTCATCGTCGATTTCGAGGGCGAACCGATGCGCCCGCTGGCCGAACGGCGAGCCAAGCACTGCATCCTGCGCGACGTGGCGGGAATGCTGCGCTCCATCACCTACGCCGCCGCCGGGGCGCGGGCCGCCCTGCCCGACGACCTGGGCGAGTCGGCGCGCGGCGCCCGCATCGCCTGGCTGAACTGGTGGGAGGGGGAGGCGGCATCCGCCTTCGTCGCCGGCTACCGCGAAGCCATCGGCGATTGTCCGGGCTGGCCCGCCGACGCGGCGACCGCCACGCAGCTTTTGAAACTCTTTTTGTTGGAGAAGGCGCTCTACGAGATCGGGTACGAGTTGGCGAACCGGCCCGACTGGCTGGCCATCCCGCTGGCCGGAACCATCGGCATCCTGGGCGCCGACGCCGGGCCGGAGGTTGCCGACCGCGCGTCCGGCCCGGTAGGGCTGGCCGCTCCCGGCGCCACCCGCTTCGGCGAGGCGCGCGCCCACGCCATGCCCTTCGGCGCGCAGGTGCAGCCCGACGGCTCCGTCCGCTTCAGCCTGTGGGCGCCGGGCACGGAGCAGGTGTCGCTGTGGCTGGAGGACACCCACGCCCTGCTGCCCATGGTCCGGCGGCCCGACGGCTGGTTCGAATGGACCACCGCCCAGGCCCAGGCGGGCAGCCGCTACCAGTTCGAGCTCCCCGACGGTCTGCGCGTGCCCGACCCGGCCTCCCGCCACCAGCCGGAGGACGTGCACGGGCCGAGCGAGGTGATCGACCCCACCATCCACCGCTGGACCGACGCCGCCTGGACCGGCCGTCCCTGGCACGAGACGGTGCTGTACGAGCTTCACGTCGGCACCTTCACCGAGGAAGGCACCTTCCGCGCCGCCATCGACAAGCTCGACCACCTCGTGGAGCTGGGCGTCACCGCCATCGAGCTGCTTCCGGTGGCCGATTTTCCCGGCGCCCGCAACTGGGGCTATGACGGGGTGTTGCCTTACGCCCCGGACGCTGCCTATGGCCGCCCGGAGGATCTGAAGGCGCTGGTGGACGCCGCCCACGCCAAGGGGCTGATGGTCTTCCTGGATGTCGTCTATAACCATTTCGGGCCGGACGGGAACTACCTCCACGCCTACGCCAAGGCCTTCTTCACCGACCGGCACAAGACGCCCTGGGGCGACGCCATCAACGTGGACGGGCCGCGCAACGCCACCGTGCGCGACTACTTCATCCACAACGCGCTCTATTGGATCGAGGAATTCCACATGGACGGGCTGCGCTTCGACGCGGTCCACGCCATCCTCGACGACAGCGACAAGCTGTTCCTTCAGGAACTGGCGGAGCGCGTGCAGGACGCCGTGCGGGGCCGCCGCCACGTCCATCTCGTTCTGGAGAACGACGAGAACGAAGCCCATCTGCTGGAGCGCCACCCGGAGGGCGACCCGCGCTGGCACACTGCGCAGTGGAACGACGACCTGCACCACTGCTTGCACGTCTGGGCGTCCGGCGAGGACAGCGGCTACTACACCGACTACGCGAGCGACGCGGCGAAGCTGGCCCGCGCCATGGCGGAGGGCTTCGCCTTCCAGGGACACGCCTCTTCCTACCGCGGCGGCGAGGCGCGCGGCGAGCCATCGGCGCATCTGCCGCCGACCGCCTTCGTCACCTTCATCCAGAACCACGACCAGATCGGCAACCGCGCCTTCGGGGAGCGAATCACCCGCTTCTCCCGGCCCGAGGCGGTGCGGGCGGCGACCTCGCTCTACCTGCTGGGGCCGGGCATCCCGATGCTGTTCATGGGCGAGGAATGGGCATCCGACCGCCCCTTCCCCTTCTTCTGCGACTTCGCCGACGAATTGGCCGAGGCCGTCCGCAACGGCCGGCGGGCGGAGTTCGCCAAGTTCCCCGAATTCCAGGACCCGGCGGTGCGCGACCGCATCCCCGACCCGACCGCTCCGGAAACCTTCCAGTCGGCCAAGCTCGACTGGGATGACCGCGAGACGGGCGAGCACGGGGAGTGGCTGGACTGGTACCGCCGCATCTTGGCGGTGCGCCACAAGGAGATCGCGCCGCGGCTGGAGAACGCGCCCGGCGGAGCGTCCAGCCACGCGGTGATCGACGGGCGGGGCATCCGCGTTTCCTGGCGGCTGGGCGACGGCAGCCGCCTGCATCTGCTCGCCAACCTGTCCGACGCGCCGGTGACGGGCATGGGCGAGGCCGTGGGCCGCGTCCTGTGGACGGAGGGTGAGGGGCTCGATGCCGGAACCATGGCGCCGTTGTCCGTCCTATGGACCATCGAGGAGACGACGGCGCTCGACCGGCTCGGCGAGCGGATGGGGATTGAGACGCACTACACCGGCGCGTCGGGCGAGACCATCCAAGCGTCGGAGGGCACCATCCGCGCCCTGCTCGCCGCCATGGAGGTCGACGCCGACGACCCGGAGGAGGCGCTGGCGGCGCTGGAGCGGCGCGAGCTGGCCCGCCCCCTGCCCCCGGTGGCGGTGCTGCGCATCGACCGCCCGCCCTTCGCCGTCACCGTCACCCTGCCGGAGGGCAGCGGGACGCTGCGCTGGACCCTGACGCTGGAGGACGGGGGCGACCGCACCGGCGAGGCCGATTTCGCCGACCTGCCGCTGGTCCGCAAGGCGGGCGCCGCGGGGCACGGCTTCGAGGTACGGCGCCTCGATCTCGGCGCGGCCCCGGCGCCCGGCTATCACCGGCTGCGGCTGGACGTCGACGGCCTGCGGGCGGAGCATCCCGGCCTGGAGATGCCGGTGATCGCCGCCCCCGCCGCCTGCCACCTCCCCGCCCCGCTCCAGATGGGCGAGCGGATCTGGGGCCTTTCGGTGCAGCTCTACGCCCTGCGCTGCGCCGGGGATTGGGGGATCGGCGACTTCGGCGATCTCGTCAACGTCGCGGAGATGGCGGCGGCGCGCGGGGCGGGCATCGTCGGGCTGAACCCGCTGCACGCCCTGTTCCTCGACCAGCCCGATCAGGCCAGCCCCTACTCCCCGGCGAGCCGGCTGTTCCTCAACCCGCTCTACATCGACGTGCTGGCGGTTCCGGAGTTGATGGGCTGCGCCGAGACCCGCGACCTGATCGCGGATGAGAGCTTCCTCGGCGCGGTGCAGGCGGCGGGGGCCGCCCCGCTGGTCGATTACGCCGCCGTGGCGGCGCTGAAGCTGCCGGTCCTGGAACGGCTGTTCGCCCATTTCCAGAAGGAGGGCAGCGCGGAGCGGCGTCGGGCGCTCGCCGCCTTCCGGGCCGAGCTGGGCGAGGGGCTGGACCGCTTCTGCACCTTCCAGGCCCTGCGCGAGCGTTTCGCCAAGGACGGCACGCCCGACTGGCGCCGCTGGCCGGAAGAGTATCGGGACGCCACCTCCCCCGCCGTCGGCCGCTTCGCGGAGGAGCAGCGGGAGCGCATCGGCTTCTTCGTCTGGCTGCAATGGCTGGCCGACAGCCAGTTGCAGGCGGCGGCGGAGCGGGCGCGGGAGCGCGGCATGGCCGTCGGCTTCTTCCGCGACCTCGCGGTCGGGGCGGACAGCGGCGGGGCGGAGACCTGGGCCGATCCGCATGTGGTGGTGGCGCGGGCTCATGTCGGCGCCCCGCCCGACCTGTTCAATCCGGCCGGGCAGGACTGGGGCCTGCCGCCCTTCCACCCCCACGCGCTGCGCGAGGGCGGCGACGCCCGCTTCATCGAGCTTCTGCGCGCCAACATGCGCCACGCCGGGGCGCTGCGCATCGACCACGCCATGGCGCTCCAGCACGTCTACTGGATACCGGAGGGGCACCCTCCCTCCGAAGGGGCCTATGTCGCCTACCCGATGGACGACCTCCTCGGAATCCTGGCCCTGGAGAGCCAGCGCAACCGTTGCCTCGTCGTCGGCGAGGACCTGGGCACGGTGCCCGAGGGGTTCCGGGAGCGCATGGCGGAGGCGGGTGTCCTGAGTTACCGGGTGATGTTCTTCGAATGGACCGAGGACGGCGGGTTCCGCGGTCCCGACGACTACCCCTACGCGGCGCTCGCCACGGTGGGCAGCCACGACCTCGCCACCCTGCGCGGCTGGTGGGAGGGGCACGACATCACGCTGAAGGAGGAACGCGGCCTGTACCCCGCCGAAGGCGAGGCGGAGCGCCAGCGTGACCGCCGCAAGGCCGAACGCGCCCGCCTGCTGGAGGCTTTGGCCGACGCCTTCCTGCCGCTGCCCGCCAGCTTCGGCCCCGACAGCCCCTACAGCGAGGCGCTCGGCCACGCGGTGCACGCCTTCCTCGCCCGCACCGGCTCGGCCATCGCCATGGTCCAGATGGACGACCTGACCGCCGAGCTGGAGCAGGTGAACCTGCCCGGCACGGTGGACCAGTACCCCAACTGGCGCCGCAAGCTGCGCCTCGCGCTGGAGGACATGGCCGACTGCCCGCAGGCCGGCGCCATCGCCGCCATCATGGCCGCCGCCCGGCCGGCCGCGGTGGCCGATGGGAGGCGCGACGTTAACCCCCTCTCCCCTCTGGGGAGAGGGTTGGGGTGAGGGGGTCCCGCAACTCCCGAACGTCCGGCACACGCGCAACCCCCTCACCCTCCCCTCTCCCCAGAGGGGAGAGGGCATATTTTCAGGAGACCACCCCATGGCGGCGGACGCCGATAAGCCGATCCCCCTGGCCACCTACCGCGTGCAGCTGCGCGCCGAGTTCGGCTTCGACCGCACCGCCGGAATCGCCGACTACATGGCGCGGCTGGGCGTCAGCCACCTCTACGCCTCGCCCTACATGAAGGCGCGGCCGGGCAGCACCCACGGCTACGACATCGTCGACCACAACGCCCTGAACCCGGAGCTGGGCAGCGAGGCGTCCTTCCACGCCATGGTGGAGGCGCTGAAGCGCAACGGGCTGGGCCAGATCCTCGACTTCGTGCCCAACCACATGGGCGTCGGCGGGTCGGACAACGGCTGGTGGCTGGACGTGCTGGAATGGGGGCCGGACAGCCCCTTCGCCGGCTATTTCGACATCGAGTGGGAGCCCGACCGCCGCTATCTCCACGGCAAGGTGCTGGTGCCGCTGCTGGGCGACCAGTTCGGCGCCGTTCTGGAATCCGGCGGGCTGGAACTGCGCTTCGACAAGGAGACGGGCGGCTTCGCCGTCTGGGCCTACGACACCCACAAGCTGCCCATCCGGCCCGCCGACTACGGCACGATCCTGGGCGACGACCATCCGGACCTGGAGCGCATCGGCGACGCCTTCCGCCATCTCGATCAGGTGCGCCCGCACCAGATCCGCCGCGCCAACGCCCTCAAAGCCGAACTGGCCGCGCTGGTCTCCGAGAAGGCGGACGTGGCCGAGGCCGTCGAGCGCCGGCTGAAGCGTTTCCGCGGCGAGGAGGGCGAGCCGGAGAGCTGGCGGCGCCTGACCGACCTGATCGCCGCCCAGAACTGGCGCGCCGCCTATTTCAAGGTGGCGGCGGACGACATCAATTACCGCCGCTTCTTCAACATCAACGAACTCGCCGGCCTGCGCATGGAGGAGCGGGAGCTGTTCGACGTCGCCCACCGGCTGGCCTTCAAGCTGGTCGACGACGGCACGCTGGACGGGCTGCGCATCGACCACATCGACGGCCTCTACGACCCCAAGGGCTATTGCGAGCGGCTGGCCGAGGCGACGGAGCGGCCCTTCTATCTGGTGGTCGAGAAGATCCTGGCCCGCCACGAGCGGCTGCGCGAGGACTGGCCGATCGACGGCACCACCGGCTATGAGTTCGCCAACCTGATGGGCGGGCTGTTCGTGGACCCGCGGGCGGAGGAGGCGTTCACCCGCCTCTACGCCGATTTCACCGGGCGTCGCGAGAGCTTCGACGAGGTGGTGCGGACGAGCAAGATCCGCATCATGGACAGCGAGATGTCCAGCGAACTGCATGTCCTGGCCCGGCAGGCCTCGCGCATCGCCCGCGCCAACCCGCGCACCGCCGACTTCACCGCCAACATCCTGCACCAGGCGCTGAAGGAGACCATCGCCCGCTTCCCCGTCTACCGCACCTATGTGGACTGGCGCGGCGTGAACGAGCTGGACCAACGGAGCATCGATTGGGCGATCAACCAAGCGCGCAAGGCCGACCAGACCACCGACGGCTCCGCCTATGATTTCCTGCAAAGGCTGCTGACCACCGATCTGGTGGCCCGGCCGCGCAGCGGCTACAGCCGCCAGCAGGTGCTGCGCTTCGCCATGCGCTTCCAGCAGTACAGCGGCCCGGTGATGGCCAAGGGGCTGGAGGACACCGCCTTCTACCGCTACAACCGGCTGGCCGCGCTGAACGAGGTGGGCGGGCATCCCGAGCATTTCGGGGTCAGCACCGCCAGCTTCCACCACGCCAACGCGGAGCGCGCCGCCCGCTGGCCGAACGCCATGCTGGGCAGCACCACCCACGACACCAAACGCGGCGAGGACACCCGTGCCCGCCTCTACGCCCTGTCGGAGATGCCGGAGGAATGGGAGCGGCAGATCCAGACCTGGAGCCGCCTACTGCGCGCCCGCCGCGGCGACGTGGAGGGCACCGCCCCGCCCGACCGCAACGACGAGTATCTGTTCTACCAGCTCCTCGTCGGCGCCTGGCCGGCGGAGTTGACCGGCGCGGACCCCGCCAGCCTGGACCCGCAGGCGATGACGGAGTTCGCGGAGCGCCTCGCCGGCGCCATGACCAAGTCGATGCGCGAGGCCAAGGTGCACACCACCTGGGCGTCGCCCAACGAGGCCTACGAAAGCGCCATGACCAGCTTCGTCCACGACGCGCTGGACGTGACGCGCAGCACCGCCTTCTTCGACGCCTTCCTGCCCTTCCAGGCGCGGCTCGCCCGCCTCGGCATGGTCAACGGTCTCAGTCAGACCCTGCTGAAGCTGACCAGCCCCGGCGTTCCGGACATCTATCAGGGCTGCGAGCTGTGGAACTTCAGCCTCGTCGATCCCGACAACCGGCGCCCGGTGGATTACGACGCCCGCCGCCGCCTGCTCGACGAGGTGGAGGGGGCGGAGATCGGAAGCCTGCTGGGCCGCTGGCAGGACGGTGCCGTGAAGCTCTCCCTGACCCGGCGCGCCCTGGCCCTGCGGGCGGCCATGCCCGACCTGTTCGCCAAGGGCGAATACCTGCCGCTGGAGGCGACGGGCGAGCGGGCGGAGCATGTGGTGGCCTTCGCCCGGCGGTTGGGCGACGACACCGTCGTGGTCGCCGCCCCGCGTCTGGTGGGGGCGCTGGGCGATACCCCGGACTGGGGCGACACCTCCGTCCCGCTGCCGCGCGGGCAGCGCTGGCGCAACGCGCTGACCGACGGGACGCTGGAGGCCGCCGACGCGGTGACCGCCGCCGACCTCTTCCGCGACTTTCCCGTCGCCCTGCTGGTGCGGGAGGGGTGAGTTCCATGGACCGCAACCCGCCGCCGCGCCGCGCGCTCGTTCCCATCGACCAGCGCCTGATCGGGAGCGATCCCGGCAAGCCCGCCGTCTTCGGGACCGTGCTGTCCGGCGACCCTCGGGAAAGTTTCCTGAACCTCTACGACGGCGGCGGGGGGCGGTTCGCCTGCGGGGTCTGGCAATGCACTCCAGGCATCATCGCCATGACCGACTGGCCCTACGAGGAGTTCTGCGTGCTGCTGGCCGGGAGGGTGGTCATCACCCCCCGCGATGGCGCGCCGCAGGAGCACACGCAGGGCGACGCCTTCGTCATTCCCAGGGGCTTCACCGGCGTCTGGGAGGTGCGGGAAACGATCCGCAAATACTACGCGATCGAGAAGGCGCTCGGTCCCCGCGCCGCCGTGGGACGGATGCTGCGCGCCCCGCTGTCGCTGGCCCGGCGGCTGTTGCGGCGGGGCGCGCCGGCCCTTGCCCGCGAGGGCTTCTGAATAAGGCTGCCTCACAAAATATCCGATTTCTTCGGTCGGGATTGATCGAATCCCTTCGTCACGCGTTATTCAAAAGGACAGGCGCCCGAACCGAGCGACAAGAGGCGCACCTTCGGACTCATTCCTGCACCACGGGACGCGACCACAGACGGACGGGAGACAAGTCATGAGCGATCATCGCCAGTGGGTCGAACTGGACCCCAGCAACGGCTCCGAAAACACCGAGCCGCAGGACGGTCCGGCCGCCGCGGCCCCCGCGCAGAACTCCGCACAGCCGGCGGAAGCCCCCGCGCCGGGCGGTCCGGAAGAGACTCCGGACCGCTGACCAACGGTCATTGTCTAAGGGTACTGTTTAAAGCATGCGAAAATGGCAGGGCGGGGCCTCAGGGCCTCAGCCCTGCCGCCGCATTGGCTGTTGTGCGGGTTGGGGCGCCGTCTGCGGCGCGGCGGCGGACACGCGCTCGGGCCGCCCGAACAGTTCCAGCGCCGGGGGGATGGAGGACGGGCGCAGCCCCGCCAGGATCTCGCCCACGGCACCGACCGCATCGACCAGCGCGTCGGGCATCAC
The DNA here is from genome assembly GCF_016632405.1 of Azospirillum aestuarii. NCBI lineage: Bacteria > Pseudomonadati > Pseudomonadota > Alphaproteobacteria > Rhodospirillales > Azospirillaceae > Azospirillum > Azospirillum aestuarii. The sequence goes on along the minus strand of NZ_JAEPIV010000018.1, from coordinate 63,016 downwards.
CGGCTTGCGCAGCAGGCCGACCGCGAAATCGCGCGCCTCCTCGCCGCGATGGTCGAAGCCGGTGATCAGAAGGGAGGGGATGTTGTGCTCCTCCCACAATTTGCGGGCCAGGGTCAGCCCGTTCTCTCCGCCGGCCAGATAGACGTCCACCAGCGCGAGATCCGGCCGTTCCCGGACCCCCAGCCGCGTCGCCTTGGCGGCGTCGCGCAGAGGGCCGACGACCGTGTATCCGGCATTCTCCATCACAGCCTTGATGGCGGGCCCGATCAACGGGTCGTCTTCGACAACGAGCAACTTCACGGCATCTGTTCCTTGTTGGCGGACGGCTGCGGAACGACGTGGCCCGCAGCGCCCATGTTTGTCGATGCGGTGCATCAATCAAGGGGCTGATTGCGCGCAATGGAGCGAGCCGGCGGGGTACCGAACGGGCAGTGCCATCCGGAGAAGCGAACCCACCGCCCTGTTTGCGTGTTTGAGCCAGTCCAAGCCTGATGCAACCTCCGTGGGAGTCCTGCATGAAGTTCATCGAATTCACCGACCGCGCCGGGGCGCCGGTTCTGATCAACGCCGCGGGGGTCCTGTACCTGCGCGGCACCGAAGGGGAGCGGACCGAGATCACCTTTGCCGGGCGCTCCGAACCGCTGGTGGTCGCCGCCCCGTTGGACGAGGTGGCCCAGACGCTGGAAGACGCCACGCCGATACCACCCGACCCCACCCTGGCGCTCGTCTCATGACGGACTGCCGTCATACGTCGTAGATGGGACCCGGTGTGGACTTGTTGGCGCCGCCGCGCTTCTGCTCCTCCTTCTCGGTCAGTTCGGCTTCGTCGCCCTGGTCGGGCTTGACGGTGCCCTCCTGGGCCTCGTCGACCCGGTCGTCCTTGCGTTGGGGCTGGGTGGCGGGAGTCCGGTCGTCGCTCATGACGGTCCTCATGCTGATTGTCGGTTCACCCCATTCAACATTTCGGGGGCCGCGACGTTGCGCCCCGCGCCTGCCCCTTCCGGAGGGCTGATCCGCGCACGGCGCGGGTTGCCGGAAACCGCTTGCTCCATCACTTTTCGGGGCGGAGACAAACCGTAAGGACCGCCATGATCGACCTTCACTATTGGCCGACCCCCAACGGGCACAAGATCACCCTGTTCCTGGAGGAGGCCGGGCTGGACTACACCATCCATCCCGTGGACATCTCGGCCGGGGACCAGTTCAAGCCGGACTTCCTGGCGATGTCCCCGAACAACCGCATGCCGGCCATCGTGGACCAGGACCCGGCCGACGGCGGGGAGCCGGTGTCCGTCTTCGAATCGGGCGCGATCCTGACCTATCTGGCGGAGAAGACCGGCAAGTTCCTGCCCGCCGACACGCGGGGCCGCAAGACGGTCCTGGAGTGGCTGTTCTGGCAGGTGGGGGGCCTCGGCCCGATGGCCGGGCAGAACCACCATTTCGTGCAGTACGCGCCCGAACAGATCCCCTACGCCATCGACCGCTATGTGAAGGAGACCAACCGCCTCTACGGCGTCCTGAACAAGCGTCTGGCCGGCCGCGCCTTCATCGCCGGGGACGAGCTGACCATCGCCGACATGGCCTGTTACCCGTGGATCGTCCCGCACGAGCGGCAGCGCCAGAACCTCGCTGATTTCCCGGAGCTGAAGCGCTGGTTCGAAGCGATCCAGTCCCGTCCGGCGACCGTCCGCGCCTATGAGAAGGGTGCGGAACTGGCCAAGCGCCCGTCGGTCACCGACGAGGGCAAGAAGATCCTCTTCGGCCAGACCGCCGCCAACATCCAGAAGTGATGATGAGACCCCTCTCCCGCCCCGAGGCGGGAGAGGGCGACAAAGTCCTTACTGCGCGGTCCAGCCGCCGTCCATCAGCAGGCTGGCGCCGGTCATCTGCGCCGCCGAGTCGGAGCACAGGAAGACCGCCAGCCCGCCCAGCTCGTCCGGCGTCACGAAGGCGCCGGAGGGCTGCTTGGCGCCGAGCAGCTCCGCCTTCGCCTGCGGCTCCGGGATGTTCTTGGTCGCGGCGATCGCGTCGATCTGCTTCTGCACCAGCGGGGTCAGCACCCAGCCCGGACAGATGGCGTTGCAGGTGACGCCGGTGCCCGCCGTCTCCAGAGCCACCGTCTTGGTCAGGCCGACCACGCCGTGCTTGGCCGCGACGTAGGCCGCCTTGTTGACCGACGCGACATGGCCGTGCACCGAGGCGATGTTGAGAATCCGTCCCCAGCCGCGCCGCTTCATGCCCGGCAACGCATGATGGGTGCCATGAAAGACGGCGGACAGGTTGAGCGCGATCACCGCGTCCCAGCGGTCGGCCGGGAAGTCCTCCACCGGGGCGACGTGCTGGATGCCGGCGTTGTTCACCAGCACGTCGACGGAACCGAACGTCTCCGTCGCGTGGCCGATCAGCGCGGCGATCTCCGCCGGCTTGGACAGGTCGGCGCCGTGATAGCCGACGCGCACGCCGAACTCCGCCGCCAGACCGGCGCGCAGTTCCTCGATGGCGGCCGCGTCGCCGAAACCGTTCAGCACCACGTCCGCCCCGGCTCCGGCCAGCGCCCGCGCGATGCCCAAGCCGATCCCGCTGGTCGAGCCGGTGACCACCGCGACCTTCTGAGTCAAGGCCATGGCTTATCCTCTGTTGTCTTGTTGGTTTGGGTGCCCTCCCCCCGCCGGGGAGAGGGCTGGACGCCGGTCAGCCTTCCAGTTCCGGGCGCTCGCGGAACTCGTCGAGCGCCATGGGATTGGCCAGCGCCTCGGTGTTCTTGATCGGGCGGCCGTGCACCGCGTCGCGCACCGCCAGTTCGGTGATCTTGCCCGAGCGTGTGCGCGGGATGTCCTTGACCGCCACGATGCGCGCCGGGACGTGCCGCGGCGAGCAGTTCTCCTTGATGCGCTTGCGGATCGTGTCCTCCAGCGCCTTGTCGAGCACCAGCCCCTCGCGCAGCACCACGAACAGGATGACGCGCACGTCGCCGTCCCATTCCTGGCCGATGCACACAGCCTCCAGGATCTCCGGAAGCTGCTCCACCTGCCGGTAGATCTCCGCCGTCCCGATGCGCACCCCGCCGGGGTTCAGCACCGCGTCCGAGCGCCCATAGATCACCCAGCCGCCATGCACGGTGCGCTCGATGAAGTCGCCGTGCGTCCACACGTTGGGGAAGCGCTCGAAATAGGCCGCCCGGTACTTCGCCCCGTCCGGGTCGGCCCAGAAGCCCACCGGCATGCACGGGAAGGGCCGCGTGCAGACCAACTCGCCCTTCTCGCCGCTGACCGCGTGGCCGGCGTCGTCGAAGGCCGCCACCGCCATGCCGAGTCCCGCCGTCTGCAACTCGCCCGCCCACACCGGCGCCGTCGGGTTGCCCAGCACGAAGCAGGACACGATGTCCGTGCCGCCGCTGATCGAGGCCAGATGAATGTCCGCCTTGATCGCCCGGTAGACGTATTCGAAGTTCTCCGGCATCAGCGGCGAGCCGGTCGAGGCAAGCGCCCGCAGCGTGTCGAGCCGGTGCGTGCGCATCGGCTCCAGCCCCGACTTCTCGGCCTGCTGGATGAACTTGGCCGAGGTGCCGAGCAGCGTCATGCCCTCGGCATCGGCGTAGTCGAACAGGATGTTGCCGTCCGGCGCGAAGGGCGAGCCGTCGTAGAGCAGCAGCGTCGCCCCGGCGGCCAGCCCGGAGACCAGCCAGTTCCACATCATCCAGCCGCAGGTGGTGTAGTAGAACACCCGGTCGCCCGGCTTCACGTCGCTGTGCAGCCGGTGCTCCTTGACGTGCTGGAGCAGCGTGCCGCCGGTGCCGTGGACGATGCACTTGGGCTTGCCGGTGGTGCCCGACGAATAGAGGATGAACAGCGGGTGATTGAAGGCCACCCGCTCGAAGCTCGGTTCCGCCGCCACGAAGGGGGCGATGAAGTCGCCCCAGGTGACGCCGCCGCGGATGGCCGAGACGTCCGGCGTCTCGTTGACGTAGGGAATGATGACGGCGGCCTTGACGGTGGGCAGTTCGGTCAGCACCTGGGCGATCTTGGCGCGGACGTCGTGGCTCTTGCCGTTGTACCAGTAGGCGTCGGGGGCGAAGAGGACGGTCGGCTCGATCTGGCCGAAGCGGTCGGTGATGCCCTGGGCGCCGAAGTCGGGGGAGCAGGAGGACCAGATGGCCCCCAGGCTGGCCGTGGCGAGCATGGCGGCCAGCGTCTCGGGCATGTTGGGGACGACGGCGGCGACGCGGTCGCCCTTGCCGACGCCGGCAGCCTTGAGCGCCTGCTGGAGACGGGACACCTCGGCCTTCAGCTCGGCGCCGGACCAGCGGCGCTTGACCTTGTCCTCGGCCCAGAAGACGACGGCCTCGCCTTCCGGCGCGTTGGCGAGCATGTTCTCGGCGTAGTTCAGGCTGGCCTCGGGGAACCAGCGGGCGCCGGGCATCTTGTCGCCATCGGCCAGCGCCACGCCGCCGAGGTCGCCCTTGAGTCCGGCCCACTCCCACAGGAAGCGCCAGAAATCCTCCTTGCCGGCGACCGACCAGTCGTAGAGCGCGTCGTAATCGTCCAGCCGCAGCCCGAAGCGGGCGCTCGCGGCCTGCCGGAAGGCCGTCAGGTTGGAGGCGGCCACGCGCGCCTCCGACGGGGTCCACAGCGGCTGATCAGAAAGCGATTGACCAGGGGGCGGTTGATCCATCTTGCGGTTCCTGATTTTGGCTTTTTATGCCGTTCGGTTCTTGACGTTCAGCGACTGCCGAAGCGGGCCTGGAGCTCACCCACGATACCACGGCGGAAGACCAGCACGCAGACCACGAAGATCGCGCCGATCACCACCGGAACCGGCATGCTGGTGGCCGCCAGATAGCTTTCCAGCGTGACGACGATGGCGGCACCCACCACCGGGCCGAGCAGCGTGCCCATGCCGCCGAGCAGCGTCATCAGCACCACCTCGCCCGACATCTGCCACGTCACGTCGGTCAGCGAGGCGAGCTGGAAGACCAGCGCCTTGGTCCCGCCGGCCAGCCCGGCGAGGCTCGCCGACAGCACGAAGGCCAGCAGCTTGTAACGCTCCGTCCGGTAGCCGAGCGACACGGCGCGCGGCTCGTTCTCGCGGATCGCCTTCAGCACCTGCCCGAAGGGCGAATGGACCGCGCGCCAGACCACCGCGAAGCCGACCAGGAACACCGCCAGCACGAAGTAGTACATGGACAGCGAGTTGTTCAGGTCGATCACCCCGAACAGATGCCCGCGCGGCACCGCCTGGATACCGTCCTCGCCGCCGGTGAACTTGAGCTGCAGGGCCATGAAGAAAACCATCTGCGACAGGGCCAGCGTGATCATGGCGAAGTAGATGCCCTGACGGCGGATCGCCAGCGCGCCGAAGGCGAGGCCCAGCAGGGCGGAGAAGCCCATGCCGAGCAGGATGCTGACCTCCGGCCCCAGCCCCCAGACCTTGGCGGAATGGGCGGTGATGTAGGCGGCCCCGCCGAAGAAAGCGGCGTGGCCGAAGCTGAGGAGACCGGCGAAGCCGATCAGCAGGTTGAAGGCGCAGGCGAACAGCGCGAAGCACAGCACCTTCATCACGAAGACGGGGTACAGCACGAAGGGCGCCGCCAGCGCGATCAGCAGGCCGATGCCGAGGATGATGGCGTTCCGCGAGGTGTCCTGCCCCGGACGGCGCAGCGCGATGGTGGTCGTCTGGGTTTCGGCCGCCTTGAGGTTGCTCGTTTTGCTTTGGGTGGCCATGGCTCAGCGCTCCCGTCCGAAGAGGCCCGCAGGCTTGATGAGAAGGACGATCGCCATCACGACGAACACCACGATGTTGGAGGCTTCGGGGTAGAAGACCTTGGTCAGGCCCTCCAGCAGCCCCAGCCCCAGGCCGGTGACAATGGCGCCGAGGATGGAGCCCATGCCGCCGATCACCACCACCGCGAAGACGACGATGATCAGGTTGGTGCCCATCAGGGGCGACACCTGATAAATGGGTGCCGCCAGCACGCCGGCCAGCCCGGCCAGCGCCACGCCGAAGCCGTAGGTGGCGGTGATCATCACCGGCACGTTGATGCCGAAGGCCTGGACGAGCACCGGGTTTTCCGTGGCGGCGCGCAGGTAGGCGCCGAGCCGCGTCCGCTCGATGGCGAACCACGTCCCGAAGCAGACGATCAGGGAGGCGACGACGACCCAGCCGCGGTAGTTGGGCAGGAACATGAAGCCCAGGTTCTGACCGCCCTTGAGCGCATCCGGGATCGGATAGGGTTGACCCGACACGCCGTAGAAATGGCGGAAGGCGCCTTCCATGATCAGGGCGAGGCCGAAGGTCAGCAGCAGGCCGTAGAGATGGTCGAGCTTGTAGAGGCGCGACAGCATGGTCTTTTCAAGAACCACGCCCAGCAGCCCGACGATCAGCGGCGACAGGCCCAGCGCCCACCAGTAGCCGAGGCCGAGCTTCGTCAGCAGCAGCCACGCCACGAAGGCGCCGATCATGTAGAGCGCGCCGTGGGCGAAGTTGATGACGTTCAGCATGCCGAAGATGACCGCCAGCCCAAGGCTGAGCAGCGCGTAGAAGGACCCGTTGATGAGGCCGAGCAGAAGCTGGCCGAACAGGACCTGGGGCGGCACCCCCAGCAAGTCGAACATGACCGTCCCTCCCTGTATCGAGTTTTTGATTTTTTGATTGGGTGCTTGGGGTGGGCCCCCACCCTAACCCTCCCCCGCTTCGCAGGGGAGGGGGCTTAGCCCTCCCTCACCGAAGGTGGGGGAGGGTTGGGTGGGGGTCCGACGCGACAACCTTACTTCACCAGCGGACAACCGCTCTTGGCCGGGTCGAGGAACGCCTGCTCGGCCGGGATCGTCTTCACGATCTTGTAATAGTCCCAGGGGCCCTTGGACTCGGCCGGGGTCTTCACCTGGGCCAGATACATGTCGTGGAACATGCGGCCGTTCGCGGCGATCTTGCCGTTCTTGGTGAACATGTCGCTGACCGTGGTCTCGCGCATCTTGGCGGAAACCTTGTCCGCATCGTCGGAACCGACGGCCTCGACCGCCTTCAGATAGTGGCGGACGGCGGAGTAGACGCCGGCCTGGACCATGGTCGGCTTGCGGCCGGCCTTGGCCTCGAACTTCTTGGTCCACTCGCGGGTCTGCTCGTCGGTGTCCCAATAGAAGCCGGTGGTCAGCAGCAGGCCCTGGGCGGCCTGGAGGCCCAGCGCGTTCACGTCGCTGATGAACAGCAGCAGGCCGGCGAGGCTCTGGCCCGATTGGGTGATGCCGAACTCCGACGCCTGCTTGACGGCGTTGGTGGCGTCGCCGCCCGCGTTGGCGAGGCCGATCACGTCCGCCTTCGAGCCCTGCGCCTGGAGCAGGTAGGACGAGAAGTCGGCGGTGCCCAGCGGATGGCGGACGTTGCCCGCGACCTTGCCGTCGAGCTGCTTGACCATCTTCGTGGTCTCATCCTCCAGCGAATGGCCGAAGGCGTAATCCGCGGTGATGAAGAACCAGTTCTTCTTGCCCTGCTCGACCAGCGCGCGGGCGGTGCCGGCGGCCATGGCGTAGTTGTCGTAGGTCCAATGGAAGCCGTAGGGGCTGCAGGACTTGCCGCTGAGGTCGGTCGAACCCGGACCGGACATCAGGAAGATGCGCTTCTTGTCCTTGGTGATGCCCTGGACGGCCAGCGCGGCGGCGGAGTTCGGCACATCGGCGATGACGTCCACGTTGCCGGCGTCGATCCACTCGCGCGCCGTGTTGGCGGCGATGTCGGCCTTGTTCTGGTGATCGGCGACGACGATCTCGATCGGCGCGCCGGCGATCTTGCCGCCGAACTCCTCGGCCGCCAGACGGGCGGCGATGGCCGAGCCTTCGCCGGCGAGGTCGGCGTAGATGCCGGACCGGTCGTTCATCACGCCGATCTTGATCACGTTGTTGGAGACCTGGGCGTGCGCGGCCCCGGCGGTCAGCGCCAGCAATGCGGTCCCGCAAAGCAACGTCTTGAGCATTTCGAACTCCCTTCGATTGGCTTTGTTTTGAGTGTGTTCAGCAGAGGGGGTGTTGAACTCGTCAGACACCCAGATAGGTGTGCAGCTTGTCCATGTTCTGGGCGAGCTGGTCGTTCGGGATCATGTCCACGACATGGCCTTCCTCCATCACGTAGTGGCGGTCGGCGATGGTCGCGGCGAAGCGGAAATTCTGCTCCACCAGGACGATCGTGAAGCCGCGCTGCTTCAGCTTGCGGACCGCCACCCCGATCTGTTCGATGATGACGGGGGCCAGCCCCTCGGTCGGCTCGTCGAGCAGGATCAGGTCGGCGCCGGTGCGCAGGATGCGCGCGATGGCCAGCATCTGCTGCTCGCCCCCCGACAGGCGCGTGCCCTGGGTGGTGCCGCGGCCTTGCAGGTTGGGAAACAGCTCGTAAATCTGCGGGACGGTCATGCCGCCCGCCTTCACCACCGGCGGCAGCATCAGGTTCTCGTCCACGCTGAGCGAGGCGAAGATGCCGCGCTCCTCCGGCACGTAGCCGATGCCGAGGCGGGGGATCTTGTGCTGCGCCATGCCGATCAGCTCCCGGCCCTGGAAGCGGATCGAGCCGTTGCGCTTGCCGACGATGCCCATGATCGAGCGCATGGTGGTCGTCTTGCCGGCGCCGTTGCGGCCGAGCAGGGTCACCACCTCGCCCTGGCGCACGTCGATGTTGACGCCGTGCAGCACGTGGCTTTCGCCGTAGAAAGCCTGGAGGTCGCGGATCTCCAGCATGGTGGTCTTCACGGTCGCGCCGTCAGGCATGGCCCACCTCACCCGTACCCATATAGGCTTCCATGACCTGCGGGTTGCGCGAGACGACGTCGTATGCGCCCTCCGCCAGGATCTCGCCGCGGCGGAGCACGGTGATGGTGTCCGACAGATGGGCGACGACCGACAGATTGTGCTCGACCATCAGGATGGTGCGGTCGGCGGAGACGCGCTTGATCAGGGCGGCGGTGCCTTCGATGTCCTCGTGGCCCATGCCGGCCAGCGGCTCGTCGAGCAGCATCACCTCCGGGTCGAGCGCCAGCGTGGTGGCGATCTCCAGCGCGCGCTTGCGGCCGTAGGGCAGCTCGGCGGCGGTGTGGCCGGCCCAGGGGGTGAGGTTCACCGCCTCGATCAGCTCCTCGGCGCGGTCGTGCAGGTCGTGCAGGCTGGCCTCCGGCTTCCAGAAATGGAAGCTGGTGCCGCGCGGGCGCTGCAACGCGACGCGGACATTCTCCAGCACGCTGAGGTGCGGGAAGACGGCGGAAATCTGGAAGGAGCGCACCATGCCGAGCAGCGCCACGTCGGCGGGCTTCATGGCGGTGATGTCACGCCCCTTGTAGAGGATCTGGCCGCGCGTCGGCGTCAGGAACTTGGTCAGCAGGTTGAAGACCGTGCTCTTGCCGGCGCCGTTGGGGCCGATCAGCGCGTGGATGGTGCCGCGGCGAACCTGGAGGTTCACCTCCTTCACCGCGATGAAGCCCTTGAACTCCTTCGAGAGTCCGCGCGCTTCCAGAATGATGTCGTCGGCCATGGGTGCCGCTTTTCCCTCCCTGTTCGTCCGCGTCGTCTGCCGGTCCGCGTTTTTGGTTAGGCTGATATAAGCACAGGGCATGCCAATTGCGGGAAAATTCGTTAATTCATTGAAGTTATTGAATTCATGAAAGGAGGCGATGGGCGTCGCACGCGGTCCGGAGTGTCAGCTTTCCAGACAGACTGTACCGATCTTCCGACACACCAACGGCGGGATGGGCGGAGCGTTCCGGGTTCGACGGCACGGTTTTCGGGCGCCAAATGGCCGCTTGCAAATCGGGGGTCCGCCTGCAATTCTGCGCCTCCGACGGTGCCCCGTCCGCCGTGAAGGTGCGGGGATAATAGGGAATGCGGTGCGGACCCCGATGGGTCCAAGGCCGCGGCTGCCCCCGCAACTGTATGCGGCGAGTCCGCCTCCGGAAATGCCACGGGCCGAAAGGCCGGGAAGGCGGGAGGCGCGGCGATGACCCGCGAGCCAGGAAACCTGCCGCCGGACCGACACTCATCCAATCCGCCGGGTGTGGCGGAGACAGGGAAACCAGATCATGACGCATCGCGCCGTCCTCAGTCCGTCCGCATTGCCGCTCCAGGCCGCCTCCCTGTCGCTGGCCGTGTCGCTGGCCGCCGGGCGCCCGCTCCGCTGACCGGCGGACCGACCCACCCCATCCCCTATATCCAATTTTAGGAGACGGCCGATGACCACCGGCCCGCTGACCGCCGGGAAGACCCCGGCCACCGTCATCACCGGCTTTCTCGGCGCCGGCAAGACGACGCTGATCCGCAGCCTGCTGGAGCAGGCCGGCGGCCGCCGTCTGGCGCTGATCATCAACGAGTTCGGCGATGTCGGCATCGACGGCGAGATCCTGCGCGCCTGCGGCGACCCGACCTGCACCGAGGACGACGTGATCGAGCTGGCCAACGGCTGCCTGTGCTGCACCGTCGCCGACGACTTCGTCCCGGCCATCGAGAAGCTGCTGGCCCGTCCCCAGCCGCCGGAGCACATCATCATCGAGACGAGCGGCCTCGCCCTGCCGAAGCCGCTCGTCCAGGCCTTCCACTGGCCGGCGATCAAGACACGGGTGACGGTGGACGGGGTGGTCGCGGTGGTCGACGCCGCCGCTGCCGCGGAGGGCCGCTTCGCCCCCGATCCGGCGGCGCTGGCCGCCCAGGCCGCCGAGGCCGGGCAGCTCGACCACGAGACCCCGGTCGAGGAGGTGTTCGAGGACCAGCTTCTCTGCGCCGACCTGATCGTGGTGAACAAGACCGATCTGGTCGATGCCGCCGATCTGGCGAAGGTCGAGGACCTGATCCGCGCCGCCATGGCGGAGGGCGGCACCGGGCGCGAGGCCAAGATCCTGCGCGCCAGCAACGGCAAGGTCGATCCGGTGGTTCTTCTCGGCGTAAGCGCCGGGGCCGAGGACGATCTCGCCAACCGCCCCAGCCATCATGACGAGGAGGAGGGCCACGATCATGACGACTTCACCAGCTTCGTCGTGGATCTCGGCCCGCAGCCCGACCCGGCGGCGCTGGCGAAGACGCTGGAGCGCGTCGCCGCCGCCCATGGCGTGCTGCGGCTGAAGGGCTTCATCGACGTGCCGGGCAAGCCGATGCGCCTTCTGGTGCAGGGCGTGGGGACGCGCATCCAGACCCATTTCGACCGCTTCTGGAAGCCCGACGAGCCGCGCCGCAGCCGTCTGGTGGTGATCGGCGAGACGGGACTGGACCGCGACGCCGTGACTGCGGCGCTGGGGTGATCTTTGGCATTCATAACCCTCTCCCCTCTGGGGAGAGGGTGGCCCGCAGGGCTGATGAGGGGGTTGTCCGTGGCGCTACGTCCGGCACAAGCACACCCCCCTCACCCTAACCCTCTCCCCAGAGGGGAGAGGGGACTTCTTTTAAAGCTGTAGTCCATGCACCTACTCGCCGCCCGCCAGGAAGACCTCGACGCCGGCCCCCAGGCCGTGGACCTGGGGCAGAGCCCGGCGGACCTTGTCGTTCTGTCCTTCTCCGACAGCGACCTGACGGCGCTCGCCGCCTGTTGGAAGCGCCACCGCGACACGCTGCCGACGCTGCGGCTGGCGAATCTCGCGCGGCTGGGGCACCCGCTGTCGGTGGACCTCTACGTCGACTCCGTGATCCGCAAGGCGAAGCTGGTCGTGCTGCGGCTGCTCGGCGGGGCGGGCTACTGGCGCTATGGGCTGGACCATGTCGCCGCCGCCTGCCGGGAATCCGGGGTGGCGCTGGCCGTGCTGCCCGGCTGCGCCCAGCCGAACCCCGCCCTGGAAGGCTACGGCACCGTTCCGGCCGAGGCCACGCAACGGCTGTGGCGCGGATTCACCGAGGGCGGACCGGACAACATGGCCAACCTGCTGGCCTACGCCGCAACGCTGGCCGGGCAGGAGCGCCCCTGGCGCGAGCCGGCGCCCGTGCCGCGCTTCGGCGTCTATGAAGGGTGGTCCGGCCACGTCACCGGCCCCTGCGCGCCGGTCGTCTTCTACCGCTCCCACCTGCTGGCCGGCGATCTGGAGCCGGTGCACGCGCTGTGCGACGCGCTGGCCGCGCGCGGCCTCGCCCCGCTGCCGCTGTTCGTGGCGAGCCTGAAGGAGCCGGACTGCGCCGCCTGGATGCGCGCCACCCTGACCGCCCGCGACGCCGCCGTCATGCTGAACCTGACCGGCTTCTCGGCGGCGCGCGAGGACGGGTCGCCGCTGGAGGCCAACGGCACGCCAGTGTTGCAGGCCGTGCTGTCCACCACGCCCGAGGAGGGCTGGCGCGGTTCCGCCCGCGGCATGGGGCCGTCCGACCTCGCCATGAACGTCGTGCTGCCGGAGATGGACGGGCGCATCCTGACCCGCGCTATCGCCTTCAAGGCCGAAGGGGCGCTGGACCCCGATCTGGAGTTCGCCCCGACGTTGATCCGCCCGGTGCCCGACCGCGTGGCCTTCGCCGCCGATCTGGCCGCCGCCTGGGTGCGCCTGGGCGCCACCCCGCGCGCCGAACGGAAAGTCGCGCTGGTGCTGTCCGACTATCCGGGGCCGGGCGGCGGCATCGGCCACGCGGTCGGCCTCGACACCCCGGCGAGCGTCGTCGGCATCTTGGCGCGGCTGCGCGCCGAGGGCTACACGCTGGACAGGCTTCCCGCCGGTTCCGCAGCCCTGATGGAGGCGCTGACCGGCGGCACGACCGCCGCGCTGAGCCTGGAGGACTACCGCCGCCTCGCCCCCGCCGAGGCCCGCGCCAGCATCGCAGCATGTTGGGGCGACGAGGAGGCCGACCCGCGTTCCGACGGCGCGGCCTTCCGTTTCACGGTGCTGGCCTGCGGCAACGCCACCGTCGCCGTGCAGCCGAGCCGCGGCCACGGCCCGCTGACCACCACCCAGCACCACGACCCGGAGACACCGCCCAGCCACGGCTATGTCGCCTTCCACCTCTGGCTCCGCCATGCCCTGGGCGTCCACGCGCTGGTGCAGGTGGGGGCGCACGGGACGCTGGAATGGCTGCCGGGCAAGGCCGTGGCCCTGTCCGCCGAGTGCTGGCCGGAGATCGTCGCCGGTCCCCTGCCCTGCCTCTACCCCTTCATCGTCAACAACCCCGGCGAGGGCGTGCAGGCGCGCCGCCGGCTGGGCGCCGTGCTGATCGGCCACCTGACCCCGCCGCCGGTCGAGGCCGGGCTGCACGGCGACCTCGCCGAGCTTGAAACGGCCATCGACGAATATTCAATGGCGACCGGGCTGGACCCGCGGCGGCTGGGCACGCTGCGGCAGACCATCCTGGACCTCGCCTGGAGTTCCGGCGTCGCCGCCGACTGCAACCTGCGGCCCGACGACGACCCCGACGCCATCCTCAGCCGCCTCGACGCCCATCTCTGCGACATCAAGGAGATGCAGATCCGCGACGGGCTGCACGTCTTCGGCACCACGCCGGAGCCGGAGCGCCGCGCCCGCCTGCTCGCCGCCGTCGCCCGCTTCGGCACGGCGGAGGACGTCGCCCCGGCACTGGACGCCTGCGGCGAGGCGGAGATGGCCGCCCTGCTCGACGGGCTGGACGGGCGGTTCGTGAAGCCCGGCCCCGGCGGTTCCCCGGCGCGGGGGCGGGCCGACACGCTGCCCACCGGACGGAATCTCTACGCGCTCGACCCGCGCGGCGTGCCGACGCCGACCGCCTGGACGCTGGGCTGGCAGGCGGCGGACGCGCTGATCACCCGCTATCTCCAGGACCACGGCGACTGGCCGAAGCGGCTGGTGGTGGATTGCTGGGGCACCCCCGCCATGCGCACCGGCGGCGACGAGCTGGCCCAGGCCATGGCGCTGCTCGGCGTGCGTCCGCTGTGGGAGAACGGCTCCGGCCGGGTCACCGGCTTCGAGGTGATGCCCGCCAGCGTGCTGGGCCGCCCGCGGGTGGACGTGACGCTGCGCATCTCCGGCCTGTTCCGCGACGTCTTCCCGCAGCAGATCGCCCTGTTCGATCAGGCCGTCCGCGCCGTGATGGCGGAGGACGAACCCGACAACGTGAATCCCGTCGCCGCGGCCCTCCGCGCCGACCGCGCCGAGCTGGAAATCACCGGCACCCCGGCGGCGGATGCGGAGCGCTGGGCCAGTGCGCGGGTGTTCGGCGCCGCTCCCGGCGCTTACGGCACGGCGCTGCCCGGCATGATCGCGCGGGGCGACTGGGCCGCGCGGGCCGACTTCGGCGCCGCCTATCTGGAGGGAAGCTGCCACGCCTACGGCAAGGGGTTGGAGGGCGTTCCGCTGCCCAGCCTGTTCCGTCGCCGCATCGGCGGGGCCGACGCGCTCGTCCACCACCAGGACCAGCGGGAGCATGATGTCCTCTCCACCGACGGATTCATGCAGTATGAGGGCGGCTTCTCCGCCGCCGCCGCCTTGGTCGACAACGACCCGGCACTCTACCACCTCGACAGCTCCGAGCCGGAAAGCCTGACCGTCCGCACGCTGGGCGAGGAGATCGCCCGCGTGCTGCGCGGCCGGGCGGCCAACCCGCGCTGGATCGACGGCATGATGCGCCACGGCTACCGCGGCGCCGGGGAACTGGCGGCCAGCGTGGACACGCTGTTCGCCTTCGCCGCGACCACCACGGCGGTGCGGCCCCACCATTTCGACCAGTTGTACGATGCCTATGTGGACGACCAGCGGGTGTGGGACTTCCTGGCGCAGTCCAATCCGGCCGCCGCCCGGCATATCCTGGACCGGTTGACCGAGGCCCTGGACCGCGGTCTCTGGCACCCACGCCGCAATTCGACGGGCGACGATCTGCGCCGCCGCAAGGAGATGTCCGCATGAGCGCGATCAACCAGCCCTGCAATGCCCTGCCGCGCAACCCTCCCCGCCGGCGCGGCATGTGCCCCGGCGTCCTGGCCCCCATGGAGGTCGGCGACGGGCTGCTGGTCCGCGTGCGCGTCCCCGCCGGGGTGCTTCCCGCCGCTTCGGCGAAGCGGATCGCGGAACTGGGGCGTCGTTACGGCAACGGTCTGGTCGATCTCAGCCACCGCGGCAACCTGCAACTGCGCGGCGTCGCCGCTGCGGACATGGCGGCGCTGATCGCGGAGCTTCGCGCGCTCGGCTACGTCTCGGAGGACGCCGAGAGCGAGGCGGTGCGCAACGTGCTGACCTCCCCCACCGCCGGGCTGGACGGGACGGCGGTGCTGGACGTGCGCCCCAACGCCCTGGCGCTCGACGCCCGGCTGGCGGCCGACCGGGACCTCCACCGGCTGCCGCCGAAGTTCGGCTGGCTGATCGACGGCGGCGGGCAGGCCCCCCTGTTCGACAGCAGCACCGACGTGCGCTTCGACGCGGTGGACGGGCCGCTGTTCCGCGTCGGGCTGGGCGGGACGTTCGAGGGAGCCGCGGTGCTGGGCCACTGCCGCCCCGACGATCTGGTGGAGCTTGCGGCGGCGCTGGCGCTGGCCTTTCTGGAGCTTCGCCAGACGCTGGCCGAGCCACCGCGGCGTATGGCCGGGCTGGTCAAGGCGCTGGGGGTGGAGGTGCTGCGGGAGCGGGTGTCCGGGCTGCTGTCTTGCCCCTACCCTTCCCATGCTGCGCATGGGCCCCTTCCCTCCCCCGCTGGGCAGGGGAGGGAGATTCCCCCCCCGCAAACCTCATCCCCTCCCCTGCGAAGCTCTCGCGCAAACCAAAGGTTTGCGCTGACGCGGCAGGCGGACCTTCGGTCCGCCGAGAGCGGGGGAGGGTCAGGGTGGGGGCAAACGCCACCCACGCGACACTTCCTCGGCCGCCAACCCTCCTGGCCCCCTGTTTCATGGCTGGGCGTCGCCTTCCCCTTCGGCCGCCTCGACGTCGACCGACTGGAAGCGCTGGCCGCCCTCACCCACGAGATCCGCATCACCCCCTGGCGCGCCCTGCTGCTGGCCGCCCCGCAGGACGGCGCCGCGGAGAAAGCCACCGCCCTCGGCGGCATCCTCGACCACCATGACATCCGGCTGAAACTCACCGCCTGCAGCGGCGTCACCGGCTGCGACGTCGGCACCACCGACACCCACGCGGACGGCCTCGCCATCGCGGCGCGCGCGGCGGGCTTGCTGGAGGCGGTGCGGATGGTGCATGTCTCCGGTTGCGCGAAGGGCTGCGCCCATCCCGGCGCGGCGGATGTCACGCTGACCGCGCGGGAGGGCGTCTACGACGTCGCGCTGAACGCCGCCCCCGGCGGCGCGCCCTGGCGGTCCGGCCTGACGCCGTCCGAGGCTGTCACCGCCGTTGCCTCTTTGTCTGAGGCCGATCTGTCTGTTGAGGAGTTGTCCTGTGTCCGCTGAGCCGCTTTACGACTACATCCGCGATGGAGCGGCCATCTACCGCCAGTCCTTCGCCACCATCCGGGCGGAGGCCGACCTGTCGGCCATCCCCGACGACCTGAAGCCGGTGGCGGTGCGCGTCATCCACGCCTGCGGCATGGTGGACGCGGCGCAGGACCTGATGTTCTCACCCGACGTGGGGACGGCGGCGCGGGCGGCTCTGCGCGGCGGGGCGGCGATCCTCTGCGACAGCGAGATGGTCGCCCACGGCATCACGCGGGCGCGCCTGCCGGCCGACAACCCCGTCGTCTGCACCCTGCGCGACCCGGCGGTGCCGGAGCTTGCCAAACAGGTCGAGAACACCCGTTCTGCCGCCGCGCTGGAGCTGTGGGTGCCTCGGCTGGCCGGTTCCGTCGTCGCCATCGGCAACGCGCCGACCGCCCTGTTCAAGCTGCTGGAGATGATCCGCGACGGTGCGCCGAAGCCGGCGGCGGTGCTCGGCTTCCCGGTGGGCTTCGTCGGTGCGGCGGAAAGCAAGGACGCGCTGGCCGAGGCGCCCTTCGGCCTGCCCTTCCTGGCGATCAAGGGCCGGCGCGGCGGCAGCGCCATGGCGGCGGCGGCGGTCAACGCCATGGCGAGCGACGTGGAATGAGCAACAACACTCCCCCCACCGGCATCTCCACCGGCACCCTCTACGGCGTCAGCGTCGGCCCCGGCGATCCGGACCTGATGACCGTGCGCGCCATGCGCACCATCGGCGCCTGCCCGGTGGTCGCCTATTTCTGCAAGCGCGGCACCTCCGGTCAGGCCCGGCGCATCGCCGACGGCTGCATCACGGCGGAGCACATCGAGCTGCCGATGGTCTATCCGGTGACGGTTGAGTTGCCGCCCAGCCACCCCGACTACGGCCGCCAGATCGAAGCCTTCTTCGACGAGTCCGCCGAGCGGCTGGCCGAGCATCTCGCCGCCGGGCGCTCCATCGCCGCGCTGAACGAGGGCGACGCCTTCTTCTACGGCAGCTTCATGCACCTGTTCCTGCGGCTGGCCTCGCGCTTCCCGACAGAGGTGGTGCCGGGCGTGACCTCGATGATGTGCAGCGCCTCGCTGCTGCCGCGCCCGCTGACCCTGCGCGACGACGTGCTGGCCGTCATCCCCGGCACGCTGGGGGAGGAGGCGCTGCTGCACGCCCTGCGCAATGCCGACGCCGCCGTCATCATGAAGCTGGGCCAGAACCTGCCGAAGGTCCGCCGCGCCGTGGAGGCCGCCGGGCTGGCCGACCGCGCCTGGTACATCGAGCGGGCGAGCATGGCCGACCAGCGCGTGATGCCCTTCCG
This sequence comes from Azospirillum aestuarii, assembly GCF_016632405.1. Lineage (NCBI taxonomy): Bacteria > Pseudomonadati > Pseudomonadota > Alphaproteobacteria > Rhodospirillales > Azospirillaceae > Azospirillum > Azospirillum aestuarii. The sequence continues at coordinate 45,416 of NZ_JAEPIV010000018.1, read as the reverse complement.
CGAGGCGCCGGAGACGGCCCCCTATTTTTCGCAGATCGTCATCCCCGGCGAGGGGCTGCGGCGATGACCGCCGATCCGCACGCCGGATGGTTGAAGGTGGTGGGTCTCGGCCCCGGCACCGAGGACTGGCTGACCCCGGAGGCCCGGCGCGATTTGGCGGAGGCGACCGACCTCGTCGGCTATTTCCCCTATGTGGACCGCGTGCCGCCGGGGGCGCAGGTGCGCCATGCCTCCGACAACCGGGTGGAGTTGGACCGCGCCCGCTACGCGCTGCAACTGGCGGCGGAGGGCCGCCGGGTGGCGGTGGTGTCGGGCGGCGACCCCGGAATCTTCGCCATGGCCGCCGCCGTGTTCGAGGCGCTGGACGATCCGGCCGCGCCCCCGGAATGGCACCGCGTGGCTCTGTCGGTCGATCCCGGCATTTCCGCGATGCAGGGGGCGGCGGCGCGGGCCGGCGCGCCGCTCGGCCATGATTTCTGCGCCATCTCGCTGTCCGACAATCTGAAGCCGTGGGAGGTGGTGCTGAAGCGCCTGCGTCTGGCGGCGGAGGCGGATTTCGTGATCGCGCTCTACAACCCGATCAGCCGCGCCCGCCCCTGGCAACTCGGCGCCGCCTTCGACGCGTTGCGCGACCTCCGCTCAGCCGAAACGCCGGTGATCCTGGCCCAAGCGGTCGGCCGCCCCGACGAGGCGCTGACGATCACGACGCTGGGTTCGGTCGACGCGGCGCAGGCCGACATGCGGACCTGCGTCATCATCGGCGCCTCGCACACCCGGCTGGTGCCGCGCGACGGTGCGCAGCCGTGGGTCTACACGCCGCGCAGCTATGCGGTGCGGGGGTGAGGGCGGTGTCGAAACGGGCCCCCACCCTAACCCTCCCCCGCTCCGCAGGGGAGGGAATCTGCTCCTCCCCCTGCGCAGCGGGGGGAGGTCGGGAGGGGGGCCCGACTCGACTGCCCCTCCAACCAGTCCAAAGCCGCCCCAGCACCATGCACCTCGGCCACACCATTGCCGGGCGGTCGCTCCACCATCACCACGGGAATGCCCCGGCGACGCGCCGCCTCCAGCTTCGCTTCCGTGGCACTTCCGCCGCTGTTCTTGCTGACGACGACATCCACCCGGTGCTTTTCCAGCAGGGCGCACTCCCCTTCCAGGGTGAAGGGGCCACGGTCGAGAATCAGGCGATAATCCGACAGGTTCGGCGCCGGTTCCGGCGGATCGACGGCGCGGATCACATAGCGCTTGTCCGGCACCGCCTCGAACACCGCGACCTCCTGCCGGCCGATGGTCAGGAAGACGTTTTCACCGAGCGGGCGCAGCGCCTCGGCGGCGGCCTCCATGTCCGGCACGACGATCCAGCAATCGCCCTCCCCCGGCTCCCACGGCTTGCGGGTCAGCACCAGCAGCGGCACGCCTGCCCGCGCGCAGGCCGCCGCGGCGTTGGCGGAGATCTGGTCGGCGAAGGGATGCGTGGCGTCCACCACCGCGCCGATGCCGTTCTCCACGAGATGCGCGGCCAGCCCGTCCACGCCGCCGAAGCCGCCGATGCGGGTCGGCAAGGGCGGCAGGACCGGCTGCTTGGTGCGCCCGGCCAGCGACACCGCCGCGTCGATGCGCGGATGGCCGCTGAGCAAGCGGGCCAGCGCCGTGGCCTCGGTGGTGCCGCCCAGAATCAGCGCCTTCATGCATGTCCTCCCTGGAGAGCGCCATGAATAGCACAGGACCGGGGCGCTGGCTGAGCGTCGTCGGCATCGGCGAGGACGGGTGGGACGGTCTGTCGCCCGCCGCCCGCGCGCTGGTGGACGGGGCGGACCTGCTGGTCGGCGGCGCCCGCCATCTGGCGCTGGTGCCCGAAACCGCCGGACAGGAGCGGCTGCGCTGGCCCTCCCCCCTTTCGGACGCCTACCCCACCCTGCTGGAGCGGCGCGGCCAACGGGTCTGCGTGCTGGCGAGCGGCGATCCGTCCTGGTACGGCATCGGCGCCACCCTGTCGAAACTCGTTCCGGTTGAGGAACTGTCGATCGTTCCGGCTCCGTCATCCTTCAGCCTCGCCGCCGCCCGCCTGGGCTGGCCGTTGCAGGACTGCGGCACGCTGACCGTGCACGGCCGCCCATTGGAACTGGTCATTCCGCATCTCCAACCGGGCGCGCGGCTGCTGGTCCTGTGCTGGGACGGAACGACCCCGGCCAAGCTGGCGGCGCTGCTGATGGCGCGCGGCTTCGGACCGTCGCGCCTGACGGCTCTGGAATCCATGGGCGGCCCGCGCGAGCGCCGCATCGTTGCGACGGCGGAAGAGTGGTCGGCGGAGCGGGTGGCCGACCTGAACACGCTGGCGCTGGAGTGCGTCACCGCCCCGGGCGCCCGCCCCCTGCCCCGCACGCCGGGCCTGCCCGACGACTGGTTCGAGCATGACGGCCAGATCACCAAGCGGGAAATCCGCGCCGTCACCCTGTCCTGGCTGGCCCCGCGCCGCGGCGAGCTGCTGTGGGACATCGGCGCCGGCTCCGGCTCCATCGGCGTCGAATGGATGCTGAGCGACCCGGCCAACCGCGCCATCGCCGTGGAGCACAAGGCCGACCGCGCCGCCCGCATCCCGGCCAACGCCGCCGCCTTCGGCGTGCCGGGGCTGGAGCTGGTGCGCGGCAAGGCGCCGGAAGCGCTGGGCGGGCTGCCGCAGCCGGACGCCGTGTTCATTGGCGGCGGGCTGACCAACGACGGCGTGCTGGACGCCTGCTGGTCGGCGCTGAAGCCCGGCGGGCGGATCGTCGCCAACGCCGTCACTCTGGAGAGCGAGGCGATGCTGATCGCCACGCACAAGCGGCTGGGCGGGCAGTTGTCGCAGATCGCCGTCAGCCGCGCCGCCCCGATCGGCGGCTTCACCGGCTGGCGCCCACTGATGCCCGTGACGCTGTGGCTGGCGGAGAAGCCACTGTGACGGCGGCTCCAATCATCGCGGCGGGCATCGGTTGCCGGGCGGGCTGCCCCGGTGATGAGATCGCCGGGCTGCTCCGCGCCGCCTTCGATGAGGCCGCTCTGGACGACGACGCACGCCGCGCCGTGCAACTGGCGGCACCGATGCGCAAGCGCAACGAAGCCGGGGTGGCGGAGGCGGCGCGTCTGCTCGCCCTGCCGCTCCGGTTCGTTGACGATTCAGCGTTGGCCGCGGTTCAGGACCGGGTGCAAACCCGCTCGACCCGCGTCGAGGCCGCTGTGGGCGTCGCCTCGGTCGCCGAGGCCGCGGCGCTGACCGCCGCCGGACCGGGGTCCACCATTCTGCTGCCGCGCCGTTCCACCCCGCGCGCCACCTGCGCGCTGGCGATTTCCAGGGATTGTTTCGCATGACCGTGCATTTCATAGGCGCCGGACCGGGCGCGCCCGACCTGCTGACCCTGCGCGGGCGCGACCTGATCGCGTCCTGCCCGGTCTGCCTCTACGCCGGGTCGCTGGTGCCCAAGGAGATCATCGCCCACGCTCCGCCGGGCGCCCGGATCGTCGACACCGCCCCGATGACGCTCGACCAGATCGTCGCCGAGTTCAAAACGGCGCATGAAGCCGGGCAGGACGTGGCCCGGCTGCATTCCGGCGACCTTTCGGTCTACAGCGCGCTCGGCGAGCAGACGCGGGCGCTGCGCGAACTGGGCATCCCCTACGACATCACGCCGGGCGTGCCGGCCTTCGCCGCGGCCTCGGCCGCGTTGGGGCGGGAACTGACCCTGCCGGAGGTCAGCCAGACGCTGATTTTGACACGGACGGAGGGCCGCGCCTCGGCCATGCCGGCGAACGAGACGCTTGAGGTGCTGGGACGCTCGGGCGCCACGCTGGCCATCCACCTGTCGATCCACGTCATCGACCGGGTGGTGGAGCGGCTGACCCCGCTCTACGGCGCGGAATGCCCGGCGGCGGTGGTCTACCGGGCGAGTTGGCCGGAGGAGCGGGTGCTGCGCGGCACGCTGGCGGACATCGCCGCCCAGGTGGCGGAGTCGCCGATGGAGCGCACCGCCCTGATCCTGGTCGGCCCGGCGCTGGGGGTGGAGGATTTCCGGTGCAGCGCGCTCTACGACGGGTCGCATGTGCGCCGCTATCGAGGGCTGGGGGAGTGAGAAGGCTCTTTTCTCCCTCTCCCCTCCGCTTACGCGCAAACAACGTTTGCGCTGACGCGACAGGCGGACCTTTGGTCCGCCGAAAGCGGGGAGAGGGGCGGGGTGAGGGGGTCCGGCGGTTGCCGAACGTTCCGGTCCCCCCTGAACCCCCTCACCCTAACCCTCTCCCCAGAGGGGAGAGGGGACTAAAGGGCGCTCCACCCGGACGTTCCGACGATGTTGCCCTGGCGGTCGGTGACCAGCACCTCGACCGCAACGGGGGCGCCGTCGAGCGTGTCCAGCGCCGTGCGCTGGGCCAGCGCCGCCACACGGTCGGCCAGCGGCAGGCCGGCCTCTTTGGCGATGGCCAGGACCTGCGCGGCGGTGTTGGCGGCGCGGGCCTCGGCCACGGTGTCCGGAGCGGCGCCCAGTTCGGCCATGCGGTCGGCCAGCCAGTCGAGATCGACGCTGCCGCGCTTGGAATGCAGGTCGAGCAGGCCGCGCGCCAGCTTGCCGAACTTGGCGAAGCCGCCGCACAAGGTCAGGCGCGGGATCGGGTGGCGGCGCAGGTACTTCAGCGTGCCCCCCGCGAAATCCCCCATGTCGAGCAGCGCGTGCTCCGGCAGGCCGTAGCGCGCGACGACCGCCTTTTCCGAGGTATCCCCGGTGCAGGCCGCGACGTGGCTCAGCCCCGCCGCCCGCGCCACGTCGACGCCGCGCTGGATCGAGGCGATCCAGGCCGCGCAGGAATAGGGCACGACGATCCCCGTCGTCCCCAGGATCGACAGGCCGCCGAGGATGCCCAGACGCGGGTTCATGGTGCGGCGGGCCAGCGCCTCCCCATTCTCGACCGAGACTTCGACCACGATGTCGGGGGCCTCGGCGGCCAGCGCCGCGGCCTCCGCGACCGCTTGGCGGATCATCGCGCGGGGCACCGGGTTGATGGCGGGTTCGCCGACCGGGACCGGCAGGCCGGGGCGGGTCACCGTGCCCACCCCCTCCCCCGCGCGGAAGACGACGCCCTGGCCGGGCGCGGCGCGGCTGACGCGAGCGCGGATCAGCGCGCCGTGGGTGACGTCCGGGTCGTCGCCGGCGTCCTTGACCACGCCCGCCGCCGCCCAGCCGTCGCCGCGGTCCGTCCAGGCGAGCGCGAAGGCTGGCGTCTGGCCGCCGGGCAGGGTTACCGTCACCGGATCGGGAAAGTCGCCGGAGAACAGCGCCCCGCAGGCCGCCCGCGCGGCGGCGGTGGCGCAGGTGCCCGTCGTCCAGCCCCGCCGCAGCGCCTTGCCGTCGCCGTTACCGTTTCCCTCGCCGTCCACACCGTTTTCCGTCGCTGAGTGCTCGTCCATGACCGCAGAGCCGTCGCCCGACTCCCTTTCTCTTCCTTTGGAACTGGCCGACTTCCGGCCCGGCAGCGTGTGGCTGGCGGGGGCTGGCCCCGGCGATCCCGGCCTGCTGACCCTGTTGGCCCTGCAAGGTCTAAGGCAAGCCGACGTGATCGTCCATGACGCGCTGGTCGGCGAACGGATCATGGCGCTGGCGGCGCCCTCGGCAAGGCTGGAGTTCGCCGGGAAACGCGGCGGCAAGCCCTCCGCCCATCAGGACGACATCACCAACCGCCTGATCGAGCTGGCGCGCGAGGGGCACCGCGTGCTGCGGCTGAAGGGCGGCGACCCCTTCGTGTTCGGGCGCGGCGGGGAGGAGGCGCAGGCGCTGGCCGAGCAGGGCATCCCCTTCCGCATCATCCCCGGCATCACGGCGGGCCTCGCCGGCCCGGCCTACGCCGGCATCCCGGCCACCCACCGCACGGCGAACCAGGCGGTGATCCTGGCGACCGGCCACTCCTGCGCGGGCGGGCCGGACTGGAAGGCGTTGGCCGCGACGGGCGCGCCGCTGATCCTCTACATGGCCTGGAAGGGCCTGCCCGGCATCGCCGCCGCCCTGATGGAGGGCGGGCGGTCCGCCGACACGCCGGTCGGCGTGGTGACCGACGCGACGACCGAGCGGCAGCGCGTGCTGGTGACCTCGCTCGGCACCTGCGTCGCCGATCTGGAGGAGAGCGGACTGGAGCCCCCGGCCATCATCGTGATCGGCGAGGTGGTGCGGCTGCGCCCCGTGCTCGACTGGCTGCCCAAGGAGGCTCCCCATGGCTGAGGCCCCCATGCCTGAGGCTGCACCGCGCGGGCTGATCGTCGGGGCGCCGGCGTCGGGCACCGGCAAGACCACCGTCACGCTGGGGCTGCTGGTGGCCCTGAAGGCGCGCGGCCTGCGCGTCGGCGCGGTGAAGGCGGGGCCGGACTACATCGACCCGGCCTTCCATCAGGCGGCGACCGGACGGCCCAGCGTCAACCTCGACAACTGGGCGATGGGGCCGGACCTGCTGGACTCGTTGGCCCGCCGCGCCGGGGACGGAACCGACCTGCTGGTCTGCGAGGCCCTGATGGGCCTGTTCGACGGGGTGGCGGGCGTCGGGGCGACCGGCACCGGCGCCACCTCCGAACTGGCGGCGCGCACCGGCTGGCCGGTGATCCTGGTGGTCAACGCCAAGGGCCAGTCGCAATCCGCCGCCGCCCTGGTCAAGGGCTTCGCCAGCTATCGCGACGATGTGCGGATCGGCGGGGTGATCCTGAACAACATCGCCAGCCCGCGCCACCTCGCCTTGGCCGGCGGCGCCATCGAGGCGCTGGGCATCCCCGTCCTCGGTTCGCTGCCCCGCACCCCCGACGTGATTCTGCCCGAACGCCATCTCGGTCTGATCCAGGCGGAGGAGACGGCGGACCTTCAGGAGCGTCTGGCGGCGCTGGGCCGCTTCATCGCGCAGCATGTCGATCTCGACCGGGTGGCCGCACTGGCGGCCCCTTCCCGCGCGCCGGAAGGACGTTATGCGCCCGCCCTGCCACCGCTGGGCCAGCGCATCGCCATCGCGCGGGACGCCGCCTTCACCTTCGTCTACCCGCATCTGCTGGAGGGCTGGCGCGCGGCGGGCGCCGAGGTGACGCACTTCTCCCCCCTGGCCGACGAGGCGCCCCCCGACGACGCGGACGCCGTCTATCTGCCCGGCGGCTATCCGGAACTGCACGCCGGACGGCTCGCCGCCGCCGGACGCTTCCGCGACGGAATGCACCGCGTCGCCGCGCTCGGGCGCCCGATCTACGGCGAGTGCGGCGGCTACATGGCGCTGGGCGAGTCGCTGGAGGACGCGGCGGGCACCACCCACCCGATGCTCGGGCTGCTCGGGGTGCGGACCTCGTTCGCCAAGCGCAAGCTGCATCTGGGATACCGCCGCGCCGTCCTGCTGGGCGACACGCCGCTGGGCCGGGCGGGCACGGCGCTGCGCGGGCACGAGTTCCATTACGCCTCGATCCTCGACCGCGGAAGTGACGAGCCGCTGGTCACCGCCACGGCGGCGGACGGGTCGGACCTCGGGCCGCTCGGCGGTCGGCGCGGCAGCGTCTTCGCCAGCTTCTTCCACGTCATCGCGGCGGATCAGGATCGGAAAGGGTCATGAACGACCACGCCTTCGCACCAGAGGAGCGGGACGCGCTCTACAAGGCGATCTTCTCGCGCCGCGACGTGCGCGGGCAGTTCGCCCCCGACCCGGTGCCCGACGCGGTGCTGACCCGCGTGCTGACCGCCGCGCACCACGCGCCGTCCGTGGGCTTCATGCAGCCTTGGAACTTCATCGTCGTCCAGGACCCGGCGGTGAAGGCGCAAATCCACGCCGATTTCTCCCAGGCCAATGAGGAGGCCGCCGCCCTCTTCACCGGGGAGCGCAAGGCGCTCTACAGCCGCCTGAAGCTGGAAGGCATCCGCGAGGCGCCGGTCAACCTGTGCATCACCTGCGACCGTGAGCGCTCCGGCCCGGTAGTGCTGGGGCGCACGCACATCCCGACCATGGACCTCTACTCCTGCGTCTGCGCGGTGCAGAACCTCTGGCTGGCCGCGCGGGCGGAGGGGCTGGGCGTCGGCTGGGTCAGCATCCTGCACGAGGACAAGCTGCGCGAGGCGCTGGGCATCCCGGAGCGGATCGTCCCTGTGGCCTATCTCTGCCTCGGCTACGTCTCCCACTTCCACGAGACGCCGGAACTCGAGAAAGCCGGCTGGCGCAGCCGGCTCCCCCTTGAGGACCTCGTCTTCCGCGACCGCTGGGGCGAGACGACGTAGACGCCGCCGTCAGGCTCCGAAGCCGCCGTCGATGGTCTGGAACGTGCCGGTGATCATCGCGCCGTGCGGACCGGCGACGAAGGCGGTCAGTTCGGCAACCTCGCTGGCGTGAGCGTAACGCTTGATCGCCATGAAGCCACGCATGGCCTCGGCCATCGGACCGTCGGCCGGATTCATGTCGCTGTCGGTCGGCCCCGGCTGGATGGCGTTGACGGTGATCCCACGGTCCCCGAAATCGCGCGCCAGGCCGCGCACCATGCCCTGCACCGCCGATTTTGTGAGCGCGTAGGCCGCCCCGCCCGCGAAGGGCATGCGGTCGCCGTTGACCGACCCGATGACGATGATCCGCCCCGGCCCGGTCATGTGGCGCGCCGCCTCGACCGCGGCGTGGTAAGGCCCGCGCACGTTGATGTCGATCATGCGGTCCACCGCGTCGGGGTCGAAGGTCAGCGGATCGCCGATGACCGCGACCCCGGCGTTGACGACCAGCACGTCCAGCGCGCCCCGCCCGGCCACCGTGGCGACCAGCGCGTCGCGGTCGGCGCTGTCGGTGCGGATCGCCTCCGCCCCGGACTCTGTTGCCAGCGCCGCCGCGGCCTCCGCCGAACCGGCGTAGGTGAAGGCGACGCGCCCGCCGCCCGCCGCGAAGCGCTCAACGATGGCCTTGCCGATGCCCCGGCTGCCGCCCAGCACCAGAATGTTCTTTCCCGCGAAGTCGCCCATGATCGGTTCCTTGAATTAATGTAGTGGTCGCTATATAAAATCAGCGGACGGCATCGCGCAAGGATTTTTTATAGTGGTCGCTACAAAAAAATCGGAGCCGCGCGGACGGCGGCGTTCCTTCGATGTGGACGAGGCGGTGGAGACGGCGATGCGGCTGTTCCACGCCCGGGGATACGACGCGGTCGGCGTGGCCGAGCTGGGCGCCGAACTGGGCATCAAGCCGCCGAGCTTCTACGCCGCCTTTGGCAGCAAGGCCGGGCTGTTCGAACGGACCCTGCGGCGCTACGCGGCGGGCGAGGCCAACGTCTTCGCGCGGGCGCGGGCGGAGGGCGGCGACGTGGCGGCGGTGATCGGGCGGACATTGGCGCTCGCCGCGGAGCTTTATCCCGGTCTGGGCGGAACGGCGGGGTGCCTCGTGCTCGACGGGGCGCGCAACAGCGCCGACCCGGAGGCGCAGGCTCTGGCGGATGCGGCCAAGCGGGAGGGCCGCGCCGCGGTCCGCGACTTCATCGCCACCGAAGCGCCGGACCGCGCCGACGCGCTGGCCGATCTGGTGGTGGTCGCGATGATGGGGATGTCGGCCGCCGCCCGCGACGGCGCGGACCGGGAAAGGCTGGAGCGGGTGGCCGCCATGATGGACCGCGCCTTCCGCCGGGAGCTGTCGGGCGCCTGATACGGGCGACCCTGCGCGGGATGGTACAGGATTTCCGTCAGGTCTTGGTCCTTACGACTGACCGGCGGGAGGCGCAGGATCAGCGGCAGCCGGGAACTTCCCGCATCTCCATTGAGGACCGACCGCCATGCCCCAGCGCCTCGACTACCACGCAACCGCCCCTGCCGGCATGAAGGCCCTCGCCGGCGCGCATGGCTACATCGGCCAGTGCGGCCTTCCGGTCACGCTGATCGATCTCGTGTATTTGCGTGTTTCGCAGATCAACGGTTGCGCCTATTGCATCGACCTGCACAGCCGCGACCTGCTGAAGAACGGCGTCACCATCGACAAGCTGGTGCTGGTTCCGGTCTGGCACGAGGCCGAAACGCTGTTCACCGACCGCGAGCGCGCCGCCCTTCGCTGGGCGGAGACGGTGACGCGGGTGGCCGAAACCGCCGTCCCGGATTCGGAGTTCCAGGCGGTGTCGGCCCAGTTCTCCGAGAAGGAAGTGGCCGACCTGACGATCGCCATCGGGCTGATGAACCTATACAACCGCCTCGCCATCAGCTTCCGCACGGTTCCCGCCGCGGCCCGCTGAGCGTGGTCCCCCGCGTCAGCCATGCCGGATCAGCCATGCTGATTCACCAGCTCGGCCAACCGGCGGCAGTCGTCGGACAGGCGCCGTTCCTGCAGGTTGGTGATGCCGAGAAGCAGACCACGGGGACGAGCGGCCTCCGGGCCATCGGCGTACCAGGGCGACAATGGCACCGGAGCGAGGCCGTCCGCCTGCGCCGCCGCGGCGATGTCGATGTCGCGACTGCCCGGTGGCAGGACCAGGAGGACCGACAGGCTCCCCGACGTTTCCACCGCCATCGGCGACTCCGCTCCCGCAGCGTCGCGCATTCCCGCCAGAAGCGCCTGCTGACGGACGGCGTAGAGCCGCTTCATCCGGCGCAGGTGCCGGAAATAATGCCCGCCCGCCAAGAAGTCCGCCACCGCCCGCTGCATTCCCGCGGCCGGAGCCGGAGACAGGCAGGCGGCAGCCTCGCCGAAGAGGCCGGCCAGCCCCGGCGGCACCATCAGGAAGCCGAGCCGCAGCGCCGGGCTGATCGTCTTGCTGAAGGTGCCGGCGTGCAGCACCCGTCCATGCCGGTCCAAGGAGGCCAGCGCCGGCGCGGCCCGGCCCTTCAATTGCAGTTCACTGAGATAGTCGTCCTCGACGATCCATGCCCCGGTCCGCGACGCCCATTCCAGCAGGGCGAGGCGGCGCTGCAACGTCATCGTCACGCCGAGCGGCGCCTGCTGGCCGGGCGTCACCACGGCCAAACCCGCCGCGGGCGCCCGTGCGATTCCCGCATCCACATCGATCCCACCGCCGTCCGTCGGCACGGGCACCACGGTCATGCCGGCGAGGTGAAGGGCGCGGCGGGTCAGGGGAAAGCCGGGCTCCTCCATCCAGGCGGTGGCGCCGTCCAGCCGCAAGGCCCGAATCACCAGGCCGAGCGCGCCGGAATAGCCCGCCGTGATGAAAATCTGCTCCGGCGTGCAGCGGATGCCGCGGGCGATGGCCAACACGGCGGCGATCTCGCGCCGCAATTCCGGATGGCCGCGAGGATCGGGATAGCCGACCGGAGCCGCCGCCGCGGCCCGCGCCGCCCGCCCGACGATCCGGGACCACAGCGTGAAGGGAAAGGCGTCCTGCGCCGGCACGCCCATCTGGAAGGGCAGCGGCGTCCGCTCGTAATTGGCAAACAATTCCAGGAAGGACGGAGGCTGGACCGGCCCGCCGGGGGACGGCCCCGCCATACCCCCCTCGGCCACCCGCGTCCCCGCGGCGCCCAGGCCGACCGCAAGCTGCTCGTCGATCAGCCGCTCATAGGCGTCGCGCACCGTCCCACGGGACACCCCGAGCTGCGCGGCCAGATCCCGCCAGGACGGCAATCGCGCCCCTCCGGCCAGCCGGCCATCGCGGATGGCATCGCGCAAGGCGGCGTGGATCTGTGCGGACAGCGGAACCTTCGCGGTCCGGCTGAGGGCGATGTCCAGAGTTTCCGGCGGTGGCAGGGCGGGCATGGGCCGAAGGATAGCGCAAGCTTGCCCGTCCGCAATCCACCACACGCTTTCCCGATTTCTCGCCGGTTGGCCCCGGCGTCCGGCGCGCCGTGGACGAAAAAAAGGCCGGAGCAACCGCTCCGGCCTTGAGTCTTGGGAGGAAACGCCCCGAGAATGGGCTGGCGGAGAATAGGGGCACCCCTTTCGAACTGGTATTACCAATGTGGAATGGGTGCGGTGCAGCATCCGCATAGGCCGATAATTCCATGTGAATAGTGTGGTTTTGGGTGTTTCCGTTTTCCCTTATGGCGTCCAGGTGCCGGTCCGGCGCGGAACGGGGCGATTTGTCATCCTCGGTACAGCTTCACCACCGCCGCGCGAACGCGCATAATCCGGCGCGGAACCGGGGGTGCGGCCCACGGCTGTGATGACCGCGCGGGCGCTGGATGGGGAACGACGGTATGGGATTCGGCAGGGGTGTCTGGCTGCGCCCGGTGTTCGCGCTGGTTCTAGGAATTTGGGCTTGCGGACCCGCGTGGGCGGACTCCACCCGCTTCACCATCCTTTACGCCCACAGCACGACCGAGCTGGAGGACGCGCAGGGACGCGGCGGCATCGCCCGGCTCGCCACGCTGGTCCGGCAGGAGCGGGCGGCGGGCGCCACCGTGCTGGTCCTGCATGGCGGGCAGGCCCTCGCCCCCTCGGTCCTGTCCTTCTACGACCAGGGGGCGCATGTCATCGACCTGCTGAACGGTGTCGGCATCGACGCCATGGCGGCGCTGAACCGGGAATTCCACCACGGCGACGACGTGCTGATGACCCGCGCCTTCGAAGCAAATTTCCCCATCGTCGTCTCCAACGCGGTGGACCGCCAGACCGGCAAGCCGCTGGACGGGCTGGAGGACCGGGCGATGCTCAACGCCGGCCCGCTGCGCGTCGGCGTGCTGGCCGCGACGCCGGCGCGGACGGGGGAGATCACCCGCTCGCCGCGCACCGACTTCCTGCCGCCGGGCCCGGTCCTGGAGCGGACGGCAAAGGAGCTGCGCAACGCCGGGGCCGATCTGGTGGTGGCGCTGACCGGCGATTCCGGCGGCACCCACCGCGACGTGATCGCCTCCGGCGCCGCCGACATCGTTCTCTACCAGGACCGCGGGCGGGTGGTCGCCGTGGAATATGACGGCAAGACCCTGAACGCGACGGTGGAGCCGCAGGCCGCCTGGGTGCTGGCCCTGGACATCACCGCCGAGAAGGTGACCAAGGGCGACGCCACGCGCACGGTGTGGAGCAGCGGCGTGCGCGCCATCGACACCGCCACCGTGGCGCCGGACCCGGCGCTGGACGCGCAGGCCAAGGCCTATCGCGCACGGCTGGACAGCATGCTGGGCATGCAGGTGGGCCGGCTGGACGCCGCAATCGACACGCGGCGCGAGGCGGTGCGCGCCAGCGAGAACGCCTTCGCCAACACCGTCGCCGATTCGCTGCGCGAGGCGATGGAGGCCGACGTGGCGCTGATCAACGGCGGCTCCTTCCGCGGCGACCGCGCCTATGCGGCGGGCACGGTGTGGACGCGCCGGGACATCCAGACCGAGTTCCCTTTCCACGACACCGCCGTGCTGATCGAGGTCACCGGGCAGCAGCTGCGCGACGCGCTGGAGTTCGGCTTCTCCGGAATCGAGCAATTGCAGGGCCGTTTCCCGCACCTGTCCAACGCCCGCGTCACCGTCGACGCGTCGCGCCCGCCCGGCCAGCGGGTGGTGGCGCTGACGGTGGGCGGCAAGCCGGTGGAGCCGGTGGCCCGCTTCCGGCTGGCCACCGGCAGCTACCTCGCCAACGGCGGGGACGGCTATGCGATGCTGTCCACCGCTCCGCGGCTGGTGGACGACCGCGACGCCGATTTCGTCTCGACCATCCTGGCCGGCCGGATCGCCCGCACCGGCAGCTTCGCGCCGCGGCTCGACGGCCGCCTGACGGTCCAGCGGTAGCCGCGGAATGGACGCGACCGCCACCAAGACGCCCACGCCGCCCACCGCCGACCGCGCCGATGACGCCGCCGCCGCACCCCGGCGGCGTCGCGCGCGCGCCGGCATCGTGCTGCGCATCTCCTTTGGCCTGACCATCATGACGATGCTGGTCCTGCTGATCGGCGTCGTGTCGCTGTCCTCCTTCCAGCTGTTCCGGGGGGAGGTCTCCGTCCTCTCCTCCACCACCCTGCCCAAGGTCATCACCAGCGCGGAGCTGCGCGGCTCGCTCCAGAAGCTGGTCGCCCGCCTGCCCGTCCTGGCCGGCGCGGCCACCACCCCGCAGCGCCGGGCCATCTATGACGAGCTGATCAGCGAACTGGAGTTCCTGCGGAAGCTGGTCGAGCGCATGCGGGACCTCCATCAGCAAGGCGAGCCGGGCGGCGACGGCGAAAGCGACGAGTTGCGGCTTCTGGAGCAGGCCCAGTCCACCCTGCTGATCCTGGCGGCGACGGTGGCCGACCTGAACGCGGAGGTCGGGCGGCAGATCGAGGCCGGCGCCCGCCAGGCCGAGGCGATCCGCGCGCTGGCCCAGCTCGCCGACGCGCTGGAACGGCTGCCGGGAGCGGAGCCCGGAACCGGCCCGGCCACGGCGGCGCCCGGCGGTGGTGGGATGCTGGGCGCCTGGGCGGTGCGGGCGGGCGCGCTAATGGCGCGGGCCGCCGGGGCGATTCAGACGGACCATCTGAATCGGCTGCGGGTCGAGCGCCGCAACGCGGAGCACACGCTGACCGAGCTGGGTCGACTGGCCGCCGCCACGTCGGAACCGGAGGGCTCCGCCATGGAGCGCATCCGGGCCGACCTCGCCGCGATCCTGGTGGCGCCGGAGGGGCTGTTCGACAGCTCCGCCGAGCGGCTGCAGGCGCGCAACCGTGCCCAGGCGCTGTCCGGGCAGTCGCGCGTCCTGGTGGAGACGGTGGACCGCTTCACGCTGGCCCTGTTCGACGCCATCCACGACCAATCCACCGACCGCACCGGCGATCTGGCGGCGCTGATCCAGGAGCGCTCGCGCACGGTGATGGTGCTGGGCGGCGCCTCCATCCTGCTCGTCATCCTCGTCCATTTCTTCTTCCGGCGCTTCCTGACCTCGCGGCTGGTCGCGCTGAACGGCGCGGTGCTGGCCCGACTGTCCGGCAGCGACGCGACGGTGCCGGTGGAGGGCAACGACGAGATCACCGACATCGCCGCATCCATCCGCTACTTCATCGATGAGATCGACCGGCGCCAGATCGATCTGGCCGACAACGAGCGGCGGTTCCGCGACCTCGTCGAAGGCTCCATCCAGGGCATCATCATCCACCGCGATTTCCGTCCGCTCTACGCCAACGAGGCCTTCCTGCAGATGCTGGGCAGCAGCCTGGACCGGGCGCTGCGGGTGCGGTCGGTGCTCGACTTCATCGCGGAGGACAGCCGGCCGCTGGTCGAGGACAACTACCGGCACATCGTAGCCACCGGCCTGCCCAGCGAGCGGCGGCGGCTGCGCGCCCGCCGGCTCGACGGCTCGGAGCGCTGGATCGAGCTGACCAGCCGCCGCATTGACTGGAAGGGGGAGACCGCCGTCCAGTCCATCGTCGTGGACGTGACCCGCGAGGTCGAGGCGGAGGCGGCGCTGCGCCGGTCCCGCGACGCGGCGGAACAGGCGCTGCGCGAGTTGAAGGAGACCCAGGCCAGCCTGATCCAGGCGGAGAAGATGGCCTCGCTCGGCCAGCTCGTCGCCGGGGTGGCGCACGAGGTCAACACGCCCATCGGCATCACCATCACCGGTGCCTCGCAGCTTGCCGTGCAGTTCGAGGAGCTGACCCGCCAGCTCGCCGCCGGGGCGATCAAGAAGTCGGAGTTCCAGCGCTTCATGGCAGACGGCGGGGAAATGGCCCGGCTGATCCTGTCCAACAGCATGCGCGCCGCCGATCTGGTGCAGAGCTTCAAGATGGTCGCGGTGGACCAGTCGAGCGACGAGCGCCGCCGGTTCGAGCTGAAGGCCTACATCGGCGAGCTGCTGCGCAGCCTGCGCCCGGCCTACAAGGACGTGGCCGGCCTGGACATCGGCGTGGACAGCCCCGACGAGCTGGAACTGGACGGCTATCCCGGCGCGCTGTCGCAGATCCTGACCAACCTCGTCCTCAACGCGCTGACCCACGCCTTCACGCCGCACCATCCGGGCCGGCTGACCATCGCCGCCCGCCTGCTGCCGCAGGATCAGGTGGAACTGACGGTGGCCGACGACGGGCTGGGCATTCCCTCGGACATCCTGCCGAAGATCTTCGACCCCTTCTTCACCACCCGCCGCGGCAGCGGGGGCAGCGGGCTGGGGCTGCACATCGTCTACAACCTCGTCACCGGCACGCTGCGCGGCACCATCACGGTGCAGAGCATCCCCGGCGAAGGCACCCGCTTCACCCTGCGCTTCCCGCGCGTCACGCCGACGGCGGGGGCAAATGTGGGAAAGGCGGAGCTGGTGTGATCCGGCGTCGCTCCGGAGAGGGCCGTCAGCGCACCTCGCCCTCGAACCAGTGGCGGCCCTTGCGGTCCTCGACCTCGATCACCCAGACATCGGGGTCGTAGCGGGTCTGGCGGGCGATGTAGGCGTCCGCCGTCGCCTCGTCCACCGGATCGGCGCCGGTGCCGCGCGACCAGCGCAGCCGCTCTTCGTCGCGCACCTGGACCAGCACGCTGAAGGTCCGGTCCAGCCGGTTCAGTTTCAGGATGACCGTGCCGCGGCTGGGGTCCCCCTTGCGAAGAACCATCATCGTGACGCCCTCGGCATCGGCGGCGCGGATGTGCGCCATCACCCAGAGGTGCGTCGGCAGACGGTCGTCCATGGAAATCCTCGCTCCGGGAAGGTCCGGGGGCTCGCCTTCGGCAAGGCCCCGGTGTAGACAACGGGCATGGCGACACTCCTGGACGTTCTCGACGCCGCCGTCAACCACCACATGGCCGGGCGCCTCGCCGAGGCGGCGCAGGATTACCGCGTCGTGCTGGCGGTGGAACCGGCGCAGCCCGACGCCCTGCATCTGCTGGGCGTGGCCGAGGCGCAGAGCGGCGCCCACGCGGCGGCGGCGGCGCTGATCGCCCGCTCGCTGCGGCTCCGCCCCGACGCGGCGGCGCCCTGGGGCAACCTCGGCGGCGCCCTGCGCGTGCTGGGCGCGGCGGAGCGGGCCGACGCCGTGCTGACCCGCGCCCTGGCCCTCGATCCGGCTTTGGCCGATGCCCTGACGAACCTGGGTTCGGTGCGCCACGCCCTGGCCGACCATCCGGCCGCGCTGGCGTGGCTGGAGCGCGCCGAGCGGCTGCGCCCCGGCCATCCGGACACCGCGCTCAACCGCGGCGTCGTGCTGCGCGACGCCCGCCGCTTCGCGGAATCCGACGCCTGCCTGGACGCCCTGCTGGCCTCCCGACCAGACCACGCCGACGCGCATCTGGCGCGCGCCGTCAGCCGGCTGGTGCGGGGCGACCTGCGCGCCGGATGGGACGAATTCGAGTGGCGCCCGCGCCGCCTGCCCGCCCCGCCCTGGGCCGGTGAGCCGCTGGAGGGCCGGCGCATCCTGCTGCACGCTGAACAGGGATTCGGCGACACCATCCAGTTCGCCCGCTACGCCCCGCTGGTCGCGCGTGCCGGGGGCCGGGTGATCCTGGACGTGCATCCGTTGCAGTTCCGTCTGCTGCGCTCTCTGGGACCGGAGATCCAAGTGCTGGTGCGCGGCCCCGCCCCGGCGCCGCACGACCTCCACTGCCCGCTGATGAGCCTGCCGCGCGCCTTCGGCACCGATCTGACGAGCATCCCGGCTCCACCCGCCTACCTCGCCGCCGAGGCGGACGAGGTGGCGCGCTGGGGCCGCCGGATCGCCGAGGTTGATACGGGAACAAGGTCCGGACCGCGTGTCGGCCTCGTCTGGGCGGGCAACCCGAACCATCGCAACGACCGCAATCGCTCCATCCCCGTCGAGCGGCTGGCCCCGCTGCTCGACACGCCGGGCCTGCGCCTGTTCAGCCTCCAGACCGGCGACCCGCGAGCGGACCGGCCCGCCGCGTTGCCCGACCTGACCGCGGGCATCCGCGACTTCGCTGACAGCGCGGCGATCCTGGAAAATCTCGACCTCGTCATCGCGGTGGACACGGCAACCATCCATCTGGCGGGCGCGCTCGGCGTCCCGGCGTGGCTGCTGCTGCCTTACGCGCCGGACTGGCGCTGGCTGCTCGACCGTACGGACAGCCCCTGGTACCCGTCGCTGCGCCTGTTCCGCCAGCCCCACCCCGGCGACTGGGACAGCGTCCTGCGCGCCGTCGCCACGGAACTGGAGCGCTTCGCCGCCGATCAGTTGGCGCCGCAGAAGCAGTCGTAGGGATCGTCACCGCTCCAGGCCGGGCGAGAGTTTGCGACCGGCAGCGCCGGCATCTCCACCGTCAACAGGGTGGCGTTGAAGGCGGCGACGTCGAAGGGACGCGGGTCCGGCGGATCGAAGCGGAGCGGCGCGCTGCTCAGCGCGTGCCCCAGAAGGGCAGCCCCAGCAACGGTATCAGAAGTTGCTCCACACGGTCCAAGCCGCCCTCCCCCGGCGGCCCCACCGCCGGCGTGTGTCCCGTTTCCTTTCCCCCTTCTACCGCAGCCTCCGCCCGGCCACGCCCTGTCCTTAGGTCATATCGGTTGGACCGCCCAATCGGACGGGAGCTTTCTTCCCTCCCCCGCACGGGCTGCTAGGCCAATTTTTCCCAGCGCGCGGCAAAAAGGGGGGCGGCACGGTCGCTCCAGAAGTTTATTCATAAAAATCAATTCGTTATAGAAAGACCGGAAGTTGGCATCGTCCTTGCTTACCCGAATGGCAACGATTTTTGCCCTTCCGTTTGGAGATCCCTGGCCATGAGCATCTTCGGTTCGATGACCACCGCCGTCCTCGGCCTGAGCGCGCAGTCGAAGGCCCTCGGTCACATCTCTGACAACATCGCCAACGCCTCGACGGTCGGCTACAAGCGGGTCAACACCGCCTTCGAGACGCTGGTGCTCCAATCCAACGAGCGGTTGCACGCGCCGGGCGGCGTGACGGCAGCGCCCGTCTTCATGAACAACATCCAGGGTAACCTGACCCAGGTGCAGAGCCCGACCAACGCCGCCATCCAGGGCCAGGGCTTCTTCAGCGTGTCCAAGCTCAGCCGCGGCCTGACCGGCCCCGGCCAGCAGGGCGAGACGGTGCAGACCCAGACCGGCACGCTGAACGCCGACAACGTCTATTACACCCGCGTCGGCGACTTCGAGCTGGACAAGAACCGCTATCTGGTGAACAGCGCCGGCTTCGCGCTGAACGGCTGGATCGTCGACGACGTGACCGGCCAGTTGAAGAAGGACGTGGTGCAGCCGCTCCAGGTCAACACCCTGACCGACAAGCCGCAGTCCACCAACAGCATCACGCTGGGCGCCAACCTGCCGGCCACCCCGACGCCGGGCGTGCCGATCCCGTCCTCCAGCATCCAGGTCTACGACACCCAGGGCAACGCCCGGACCATCCAGTTCAACTGGCGCCAGGACGCCGCCAACGCGTGGCGCCTGGGCATCGACGCGCCGGGCAGCTCGTCGCAGCCGGTCGCCGGCTCCTTCACCGGCGGCGCCGCCTCCATGGCGGCGGGCAGCCAGGTGTCCGGCGTGACCCCGGTGGCCCAGGTCAGCCAAGTGCTGGTCAACGGCACGACCTCCTTCCCGTCCTCGTCGGTCACGGTCAGCGGCCGCACCAACTATTATCCGGACGGCACGTCGCAGGACAACATCCGGGTCGGCGACACCTACACCCTGAATATCAACGGCAGCCCGCCCGTCACGGTCACGGTGACCGCCGCGAACATCGCGAGCTTCTCGAACTTCACCGACGTGGCGAACGCGCTGGCCAGCGGGGTCAACGCGATGGTGCCGGCCCCCTACACCGCCGAGATCGACAGCAGCGACCCGCGCAAGGTCCTGGTGAAGAAGCTGGACGGCACGCCGGTTGAGGTCAGCGGCTCCTTCTCCAACACCAAGCCGCAGCTCAGCACGGTCAGCGGTCCCTCCACCAACCTGACCGGCTCGGTCAGCGGCGACCAGCGCAGCACCTTCACCTTCTCCACCGCTGCCATCGACGTGGGCGACGAGTTCCGCATCACCGTGGCGGGCAAGGAGTTCAAGACGCGGGTCACCTCGGCCAACATCGGCACGCTGGTGGACGTCAACGGCGTGGTCGCCAATCTGGCCAACCAGATCAACACTGCCGTGCCGTCGCTGAACGTCAACGCCCTGATCGGCACGGCCACGGTTCCGGCGGGCACGGCCAACCAGCTCGTGCTGGACGGCACCGTCGCGACGCCGACCTTCACGGCCACCTACGGCGTGACCAACGCCGACAGCCGCGACAACAACATCAGCGCCTCCACCCCCGTGGACTATCAGACGGCGACGGCGACCATCACGCAGGCCGCCACCGCCGCCCTGCCCGAGATCACCCATGTCGCCTTCCCCTCTACGGCGGCCCTGAAGGTGCCGGACCAATACGTCGTCAACGTGCTCGGCGTGGAGTTCAAGACCACGGTCACCTACTCGAACATCAACACGCTGAAGGACATGAACGGCGTGGTGGATGATCTGGTGACGCAGATCAACAGCCAGGGGTTGGCGGTGACCGCCATGCGCAACCCCGCCTCGGGCGCGCTGGTCCTGACGGGTACCCCCGGCGCTGCCCTGGGCGTCAGCGGCAGCAAGCTGGACATCACCGCCACCGACAACGTGCGGGTCGGCGACAGCTACACCGTGCGGGTGGACGGCGTGCCCTACGCGGTCTCGGTGACCGCCGACAACATCCTGACCATGGGGACCTACGGCGGCATCGCCAACGCGCTGGCCGCCCAGATCAACTCCGCCCGGCCACAGGCGCCGGTCATCGCGTCGGTGGTGAATTCGCAGTTGCAGGTCACCGCCCGCAACCCCGGCACGCCCTTCAAGATCGACCAGGAATACACATCGGGCGCGGCCTCCAACAATCAAGTGAACGGCCCGACGATCAGCGCGCCGACGGACTCGCGCGGCCAGCGCCAGGAATTCTCCTACCCGCAGACGCAGATCGACATCGGCGATGTCTATTCGGTGTCGATCGACGGCACGCCGATCTCGGTGAAGGTGGACAAGTCCAACTACGGCAACTTCCAGGACATCAACGGCGTCCTGCAAGAGCTGGCCAACCGCGTCAACGCCACCAACCTGAACGTCGTCGCCACTGCGACCGGCGGCCGGCTGACCCTTACCCACAACACCTCGACCACCGGCAAGTTCGAGGCGAAGGCCAGCATCCAGAACGCCACCGGCAGCTCCGGCACACTGACCGCCTCGACCACCACCTCCAACGTGGCGGGGGTGCGGCAGTCGGAATCGGTGACGCTGACCGGCACGCCGGGCGACAAGGACGCCGAATACACGGTCATCGTCAACGGCTCGCCCATCACCTACCGGACGACGGGCGAGGAGACCTCGATGGAGACCATCGCGGCCAGCCTCGCCAATCTGGTGAACAAGAACACCTCCCTGCCGGTGACCGCCAGCGCCGAGGGCAGCGTGCTTAAGCTCGTCGCTAAATCGGCGAGCGGCACCGTGGCCGACCAGTTCACGCTGGAAACCGCCGCCCAGGCCGGCACCACCCCCGCGCACGTCCTGCTGAACTTCGGCACCGATCCCGGCAACGTCGGCACCATCACCAGCGTCAGCACGGCGAAGGTCGGCACCGGCACGGCGGTGACCTCCGCCAACCAGGGACTGGGAGCGGACGCCAACGTGACCTTCACGGTGGACTACGGCTTCGGCCCGCAGCAGATCACGCTGAACCTCGGCCAGATCGGCAAGTCCGGCGGCGTCACCCAGTTCGCCGGCAGTGAGATCAACGTGCGCGAGCTGGTGCAGGACGGCGCCTCGCGCGGCCAGTACAAGGAGGTGGTCTACGGCGACAACGGCGACGTGATCGTGAACTACGACAACGGCCGCAGCCGCACCATCGGGCGCATTCCGGTGGTCACCTTCAACAGCCCCAACGCGCTGCAGCGCGAGGCGGGCGGCGTCTACATCGAGACGGACGAAGGCGGCCGGCCGAACTTCAACGACCCCGACACCAACGGCGCCGGCGCGGTGGTCGCGAACAGCGTGGAATCCTCCAACGTGGACATCGCGGACGAGTTCACCAAGCTGATCGTCACCCAGCGCACCTACTCCGCAAACACCAAGATCGTCACGACCTCCGACGAGATGCTTCAGGAAGTCCTCGGGCTGAAGCGCTAAGCGCGGTTCCGATCCGGCGGGCGGCCGCGTGATCCGCGGCCCGCCCGGCCAACAACAGACCGCCCTCCCCGCAGACGAAAGGTCCAACGACCATGTCCCTCTTCGGCGCCCTCGGCAGCGCGACGGCCGGCCTCCGTGCGGTCCAGGCCCAGGTGAAGCTGGTCTCGGACAACGTCGCCCGCGCCGACGACCCCACCCGCACCCGGCACACCGTGTCGAACGTGCTGGATTCCAACGGGTTCGTCCTCACCTCTCAATACCGCCGCGAGGTCGATTCCGCCCTGCTCAGCCAAGTGCAGGACCTGACCGCGCGCGAGGGCTCATCGGCCACCAAATCCTCCTACATGCAGCAGTTGGGCGACCTGCTGCGCACGACCAGCGGCAAGCCGCAGCTCAACGAATACGCCGAAGCCTTCCAGACCGCCTGGAAGGCGGTGGAGACCTCGCCGGAAAGCGAAGTCGCGCAGTACCAGCTCATCCAGGCCGCCGACACCTTCTCGCGCGAGATCGTGCGGGTGTCCCAGGGCGTGGAGGACATGGACCGGGAGATCCAGGGGGACCTGGGCAAGTCGGTCGGCGAGGTGAACCGGCTGCTGAAGGAAATCGAGAGCATCAACAACAACATCGTCTCGCTGCAGGGCTACGGCTCCGCCGGCAACGAGGTGGCCGACAAGCGTGACGGGCTGATCCGCGAACTGAGCACCTACGTCGGCGTGCGCACGATGACCCGCCCTGACGGCCGCGTCGCCGTCTTCACCCCCACGGGGCTGGCGCTGGTCGACAGCCAGGCGGCAAATCTTTCCTACGAGGGCGGCAATATCAACCTGACGGTGGGCAATCAAGTCACCAACGTCAACCAGCACCTGAAGGAAGGCAAGGTCGCCGCGCTGATGAACATGCGCGCCGACGGGTCCGCCGCGACCCCGCCGCAGCCCGCCAGCGCCGACCCGACCAACGAGGTGATCCGCAAGCTGCGCTCTCAGCTCGACGCCTACGCCCAGATGTTCACCGGCTCGACCAAGCCCGGCGAACCCACCAGCTTCCGCGACGCCTACGATCAGGCGAAGACGGTGCCGGGCGAGGAAGGCACGCAGTTCTTCATGGGCAACGACCGCTTCACCATCCACGTGAACGAGAACCTGCTGAACAACACGAAGAAACTGAAAAGCGCGGCCGTCAAGGACGTGGTCACCGCGCTCAGCGCCACCGGCCGCACCTTCCAGGCCGACGGGCTGAAGCTGGAAGGCGCTTCCTTCAGCTCGATCACCAGCAACATCACCGGCGGCTGGATGTCCGCGGCCAAGACCGCGCTGGACAAGACCTCGCTGGACAAGGACTCCCGCCAAATCCTGGAGGAGCGCTACCACGCGACGACCGGCGTCAACATCGACGAGGAAATCGCGAATCTGCAGCAGCTCCAGACCTCCTACGCCGCGTCGGCACGGGTCATGCAAGTGGCCAACACAATGTTTGACGCGCTGGAGGCGATCGTCCGATGAGCTCCATCACTCAAGTCAGCAGCTATGCCAAGTATCTCGGCTTGGTCCGCAATCTGACGAACGGCCAGAACCGGGTGGACACGCTCTCGGAGCAGCTGACCACCGGCAAGAAGTCCACCGACCTCAACGCCTACGGCGCCGAGACGCAGAAGCTGCTCGCCCTGCGCGCCGAGCTGACCCAGCGCGAGGCCTACGTCCAGAACATCAACACCGCGTCACCGCGCGTCAAGGCGACCGACACGGTGCTGAACAGCCTGGAAAAGCTGGCCACGGACTGGCAGAGCAGCAACCTGATGCCGTTCCAGCCGGGTCCGGCCAGCGTCACCTCCGCCTTCAACAGCAATCCCGACGCGCTGAAGCTGTCGGTCAACGCCGACAAGTCCACCTTCACCCAGAACGCCCGCTACACCGTGACCTCCATCCCCTCCAAGGACGGGGTCAACGGATCGTTCGACGTGACGGTGACCGACGGGCTGGGCGGCAAGACCACCCGCACCATCAATCTGAAGACCGTGCCCCCCAGCGACGGCGGCGGCTACAACTTCAAGATCGATGGCGGCCCCGGCGAAGGCGCGGTCCTGAACCTCAGCTTCGACCAGCTCACCGCGGCGTCGAGCAGCACCTTCAACGTGAGTTGGCCGCAGGCCAACGACATGCGCGACCGGGTCGAGGGCGCGCTGCGCGACATCCAGCAGCTTCTGAACGAGCAGTTCGGCGACCGCTACCTGTTCGCCGGCTCGCGCTACGGCACGGAGCCGGTCGGCGACCTGCTGGCCCAGCCGCAGTCCACCCGCGTCACACTGAACGGGTCAATGGTCAACGCCGACGATTACTTCGAGGTGTCGATCGACGGCAAGCCCTTCGGCTATCAGGTCCAGCCGAGCGATCCGAAGACCGTCACCTTCGTCGCCAGCACGCTGAACAGCCTGATCCAATCGGCCAACCCGAAGCTGCCGATCATCGCGGCCGCGGCCAACGGCGTCATCTCGCTGATCAGCGAGGACCCGAGCCAGAAGTTCGACGTGAAGGCGCGCGTCCAGAACTCGATGAGCATCGACAATTCGATGACGGCGCCGACTACCACCCAGGCGGCCACCCTGCCGGCGCCCGCCGGCACCGGGCTGAAGCAGATCGACAGCTTCGCGCTGACCGGCGACGGCGTGGACATCGGCGACACCTACGAGATCAACGTCACCGTCGGCGACCCGGAGGACCCGTTCAACCGGAAATACTACTCGGAACATCCGGACGAGCCCGAGGACCTGCCGCCCTATCAGCAATACACGGTCCGCTACACGGTCACGGAGAAGGACTACAACAACGGCGTCACCGACGTGTCGAAGGTGGCCGACATGCTGCGCGCCGAGTTTGGGAAGACCAGCCCGGTGCCGCCGGTGACCATCGACGCCGCCGGCAACGGATCGACCGTCCAGTTGACCAGCAACAGCACGATGGACCCGAACCACCCGTCACGCGTGCAGCAGTTCACCACCTCGGTGCGGGCGGTCAACGGCCAGATCGACAACACGATCTCCGTCGCGACCCTGCCCTCGCAGGCCGACGCCCTGACCGATGTGCCCTATGTGGACCCTCCGGACCTGCCCTTCTACGATTCGGAATACATGTCGAACCGGAAGAACAGCAAGGCGTGGGACAAGGCCGCGGTCACCATCGACGATGGACAGACGCTGACCTACGGCGTCACCAGCGACGACCGCGCCTTCCAGAAGCTGATCTCCGCCTTCCGCATGGCCCACGTCGCCGCGTCAAATCCCGGCAAGTACGAGGAGTACATCACCAAGTCGCGGGAGCTGATGGCCCAGGCCAAGGACGAGGTGCGGTCAGTCCACTCCAAGGTGGCGTCCGACCTCGCGACGCTGGAGGAGAAGAAGACCGCCCACACCACCGCGTCGGCCACGGTGGTCGAGCGCATCGCCGGCATCGAGGGCATCGACGAGACCGAGGTGGCGGCCCGCCTGCGCACCTCGATGAACGCCCTGGAGGCCGCCTACACGGTCGCCGGTCAGCGCCAGAAGCTGTCGCTGCTGAACTACATCGCCTGAAGCGGCAATGGCTCCCTCCCCTGCGACGAGGGGAGGGAACGGCCGCCACATAAAAAAACCGGCTCCCCGAAGGGCGCCGGTTTTTTATTTGAAGCACTTGGATCTCAGATCGAGATCCGCAGCGACTGGCGCGGCGGCTGGCCGTCCGGAGCGGATACCGGCGGAGCCGTGGGGCCGCGCGCCGCCATCTGCGGAGCCGGCGCCGGCTGGCCCTGGGCGAGCGCGTCGGGACGGGCGGTCAGGCCGCTGGCCACCGAACGGTTGATGCTGATGAGCGTGTCCAGTTTCGACACGTCCAGGTCGATCAGCCGGGCCATCGTCTCGCGATCAACCAGCAGCGACAGGGCGGCGATGTTGGTGCGCACCTCGGCCGGATGGCCGCAATCGTCCTCGGTCATCGCGGCCTGGAAGATCGTCCACAGGCGCTGGTTCAATTGCAGGGCGGCGCAGAGCGCCTCCTCGTTCACGGGGCTGCGCCCGGCATCGATCAGGCGTCGCGACGCCTCCGCCAAAGCCCAGGCCTCGACATCACGGGGATTGTCGGAAGTCGGCTTGTTCGCGTATGTCGGTGTCGGCTTCATTCCAAACCCTCGGGACAGACCGCCGGACAGAGCAATGCTGAATCAGGTCCGGACCAAATGGATTGTCAGCGATCCTTCAATCCTTGTCAACTTTAGGGACCTGTCTCCGGTGATTTGCAAGGATTTGTCACGACTTCGCGGAGTTCCGGCATTAGAGGGCCCTGCGTTGCAGGCCCCAACAGTTCTCCCGCCGCCTGTTCGACCGCTTCCACGGAAATGCCGTCCATCAGACCGGTGGCCTGCGGATCGGCCTTCTGACGGGCCAGAAGCTCGGACCGCGGAACCCGGCTGATCACGGTGCGCGCCGCCACGCCCCAGGGGCCGTAGGTTTCCGGGAAGCCGGGACCGAACAGCCCGACGGTCGGCGTGCCGGCGGCGGCGGCGATGTGCATGAGTCCGGAATCATTGCCGACATAGAGCGCCGCCCGACGAACGCAGGCCGCCGCGGCCATCGGGTCGGTGCGCCCGGTCAGGTCGATGGCCCGTTCGCCCAGCGCGTCCAGAACCGGCCGGGCACGCTCCCGCTCCGGCCCGGCGGCCAGGACGGCGACGCGCCGGCCGGACAGCCGGCCGCCGGGACCGGTCAGCCGCGCGGCAAGCGTGGCGAAGCGGTCCGCCGGCCATTCCTTGCCGGTCCAGTTCGCGGTCGGGCCGATGGCCAGGAACGGTTCCGCGCCACCGGGCAGCAGCCGGTCGGCCTCCGCCTCGGCCGCCGCGTCGATCCACAGGCAGGGGGACGGCGGCGGGGACAGGCCCAGCACCCGCCCGATCTCCTCCACCTTGTGGAGATGCGGGGCGCGGGCGTGGAAGAAACGCTGCTTCGCCAGGACGAGACGGCCGACCGCGGAGTTGCGCAGATCGACCACCAGATCCCAGCGCGTGCCGACGCAGGCCCGCCACAGGTCGACCCAATGCCGCGCCCAGGCCCGCTTCGGCATGGGAATCAGCCGCTCCAGCCCCGGCACGGAGCGGAACAGCGGTGCGGGCAGCGGGCCGCAGGCGATGGTCAGCGCGGCGTCCGGGTGAAGCGCCGTCAGGTGGGCCAGCAGGCCGGTGGACAGGACCCCGTCGCCCAGACGGTTGGAGGTGATGAACAGGATGCGCAAAAGCCGGTCCGCCCCCTCAGCCCGCCGCCGCTTCGCCGCCGGGCGGCACACGCCGCCGCAGGTTGCGCGACAGGACCCAGGCCGCCGGCGCCAGAGCGGCCACCGGCAGCACATACATCAGCGGCACCAGCACGGTCACCTTGGCGGCGAGGCTGGACAAGCCGAGAACGGCCGCCTGGATCGCCATCACGACCAGCACCGCGGTGGTCACGCGCACCGACTGGCCACGGCGGTTGAACTCGCCCGACAGCAGGCAGGCCAGCGCCACCATGGTGTAGGCCAGGGCCAGCAGCGGCGAGGACAGGCGGTGGTGCAGTTCCGCCAGCAGATCGCGCATCATCTTCGGATCGCTGGCCAACTGGGGCGACGGGTGCAGCAGTTCGTCGGTGGAGCGCTCGCGGGCGTCCGGATAGCGTTCGCCGCTGGCGCTGCTCAGCACCTTCAGGTCCACCGCGTAGCGTTCGAAGAAGAGTTGGGACAGACGGTTGGTCTTGCGGTCCAGCTCCTGCCGGTTGCCGTTGTAGACCACGAAGCGCGCGCCCTCCGCCCCGGTCAGCATCACCGCCCGCTCACCCATGATCGTCACCGGCTTTTCCGGGACGCGCCCGTCATGGATGATCACGTTGTGCAGGTTGGCGTCGCTGTCGCGCTCGCGCACGAAGACGCTGAAGCGGTCGCCGACCTCGTTGAACACGCCTTCGCGCAGGAACAGCTGTGAATAGTCGCTGCGCACGGCGTATTCCATGCGCACCAGTTCCTGATGGGCGGCGGGGGTCAGCCAGAGGTTCAGCACATAGACCACCACCGTCACGCCGAAGGCCAGCAGCATCGCGGGCGCGGCCAGCGCGAAGGGGCCGACGCCGGCGGCGCGCATCACCACCAGCTCGCTGTCAGCCGCCAGCCGGTTGTAGGTGAACAGCACCGCCCCGACCAGCGCCAGCGGCAGCACGATGCCGAGGAAGGTCGGCACCGTCAGGATGAGAAGCCACAGGAACACCCGCATCGGCGCCCCGGCCTCCACCACCATCTCGATCAGCCGCAGAGACTGGCTCAGCCAGATCGTCAAGGTCAGGCCGGCCGTGGAATAGAGAAGGGCGATCAGAAGATTGCGGAAGAGATAGCGTTGCAGTCGGTTCATGTGCATGCGTCACGGGGAAGCCCGGCGAGAAGCTGACGGGCTCGGGCGTCCGGGTCAAGTGCTGATCTGGAAACAGACCCGGCGCACCGAACTTTTGCGCCGCCCTTCTGCGGCGCCCCTCTGCGCACCCGGCCCACCGCATCAGGCCGTGCGCACCGCCGACAGGAACACCTCCACCTTGCTGCGCAGCCCGTCCGCCTGATCGGACAGCGATCCCGCGGCCTCCAGCACATTTCGGGCGGCGCTGCCGGTCTCGCTGGCCGCCCGGTTCACGTCGGCGATGTTGGCCGTCACGTCCTGCGTGCCGACCGCCGCCTGCTGGATGTTGCGGGCGATCTCCCGCGTCGCCGCCTGCTGCTGCTCCACCGCCGCGGCGATGGTCGAGGCGACCTCGCTGATTCGCCCGATGGTGCCCATCACGTCGCCGATGGAGGCCACCGCCCCCTCGGTCTCGCTGCGGACGGAGACGATCTTCGCGGCGATCTCGTCGGTGGCGCGGGTGGTCTGGTCCGCCAGCGCCTTCACCTCCGCCGCCACGACGGCGAAACCCTTGCCCATCTCGCCGGCCCGCGCCGCCTCGATGGTGGCGTTCAACGCCAGCAACCGGGTCTGGGACGCCACCTGGGTGATGAGGTCGATCACTGCGACGATCTCCGCCGAGGCGCTGGCCAGGCTGCGCATGGCGTGGTCGGCGCGCTCGGCCTTGTGCACCGCCTCGTCGGCGATGGCGGTGCTGCTGGCGACCTGCCGCCCGATTTCCTGCACCGAGGCGGCCAGCTCCTCGGTCGCGGTGGCGACGGTCTGCACGTTGGCGCTGGCCTGCTCCGACGCGCCGGCCACCGTCACCGACTGGCGGGAGGTCTGCTCCGCGGTGGCGGCGAGCTGGCTGGCCGTCGCCTTCATCTGCACCGCGGCGGCGGAGACCGAGCCGAGCACGGCCGCCGCCTCGCGGTCGAAGCGGCCGGTCAGCTCCTCGATGGCGCGGGCGCGGCGGGCGCGGAGGTCCTGCTCGGCGTGCTCGCGCTCCGCCGCCTGCCGCGCCGCGATCATGTTGTCCTTGAAGACCAGCACGGCCTTGGCCATCTGCCCGATCTCGTCGCCCCGCCCGGTGGCCGGCACAGGGGTCGCGGAGTCGCCGTCGGCCAGCCGGCGCATCGCCTCCGTCATGGCGCCGAGCGGCCGCACGATGGAGCGCGAGGTCAGCAGAACCGCCGCCGCCGCAACCAGCAGCCCCAGGGTCAGCAGAACCGCCTGCACCATCACCAGACGGTCGGCGCCCTGGATCATCCCCGCCGTGTCGGCCTGCAGCAGGGCGCGCTGGCGCGGGATCAGGCCGCTGGCGTCGCTCGACCGGGCGTCGCCGACCAGGAGGCTCATCACCTGATTGGCGCGGGGGATCGCGTCGTCGTTCAGGGAGTTCAGCGCCCCCATCTGGTCGCCGATGGTGCCCAGCGATTCGGCCATGTCCTGATCGCGGCGCAGATGGTCGAGCAGCGGCTTCACCGCGTCCCAGGTGGCCCGCACCTGCGGGTCGGTCCAGCGCGACGACAGGCCGTCCATCTCCTGGCGCAGGGCGTCGATGCGGTCCCACGCGACGTTGCGTTCCTGCTTCAGATCCTCGCGGTTGGTCAGCAGGTAGCCCTGCATGGCCGCGTTGGTGGCGGTGACCGACGCGACGATGCCCTGCCCGGCCAGCGCCGTCGGCATGCGGACATCGGCCACCAGACGGCTGAGCGTCTTCCCGTTGTCGGTCAGGAGCAGGCCGGTGCCGACCGTCACCACCAGCACCGCGATCACCGCCGCGAAGCCGATGGACAGCCGTTGGCCAATCCGCAGATTGCCGAGTGCCTTCATTCGTTCCTCCCGTGCAGCACCCTTTTCGGACGCCTCTTTTTCGACCGGACGTTGCTGCGCCGGCCGCTGCCCTTAGCGTGGAACGAATGATGGCCCAACAAACATTAATGGAGTGTTTCCAGCGCCGAGGTCGTCCGATGCGAACGGCCGGTCAGAGATCCTCGGCGCCCAGGTACGATTCGATCACCTTGGGATTCGCCACAACCTCAGCAGGCAGGCCGTCGGCGATCTTCTCCCCATGGTCCAGCACGACCACCCGGTCGGACAGGGCCATGACGGCGCGCATCACATGCTCGATCATCAGGATCGTCATGCCCTCCTGCCGGTTCAGGTCGCGCAGCACCTCGACCATGCGGTCGACCTCGGTCGGGCGCAGGCCGGCCAGCACCTCGTCCAGCAGCAGCAGGATCGGACGGGTGGCGAGCGCGCGGGCGACCTCCAGCCGCTTGCGGTCCGGCAGGGTCAGGCTGCGCGCCGGACGGGCGGCCTGATCGGCCAGGCCCAGCCGGTCCAGCAGCCGCCGGGCGTGATCACGCGCCGCCGCCACCGACCGCTCGCGGGCCAGCGCGCCGACCACCACGTTCTCCTCGACCGACAGCTGCCCGAACGGCTTGACGATCTGGAAGGTCCGGCCGATTCCCGCCGTGCAGATGCGGTTGGGTTTCAGCCCGGTGATCGGCGCGCCCTTCAGATGCACCCGCCCCTCGTCGGGCGGGAAGACCCCGGCGATCAGGTTGAAGGTGGTCGTCTTGCCGGCGCCGTTCGGCCCGATCAGCGCGACGATCCGGCCCTCCGGCACGGAGAAGCCGACGTTGGAGACGGCCTTCAGCCCGCGGAACCGCTTGGACAGGCCCTCGACCTCCAGAAGCTCCGCCATCACGCGTCCTCCCCGGGGCGGCGGACGAGGCCCAGCCGGTCGGCCAGCCACGGCCACACCCCGTCCGGGCGGTAGACGACGATCACCACCAGCGCCACCCCGTAGAACAGCTGCTTCAGGCCCGGCAGGTCGAAGCCGGTCGCCTCGATCAGGAAGGTCAGCAGCTCGCCCAGCGGGGTCAGGATGAAGGCCCCCAGGATCGGCCCGATCAGCGTGCCGATGCCGCCGACGATGGCCGGCAGGATGATCTCGATGGAGCGGCCCATGGAGAAGACCTGCTCCGGGAACAGGTTGTTGAAGTAGAAGGCCTGGAACACCCCGCCCAGCGCCGTCAGGGCGGAGGACACGGCCACCGCGGCGATGCGGGCGCGGAACAGGTCGACGCCGACCGCCTCCGCCGCCTCCGGCTCCTCGCGCACGGCCAGCCACTGGTAGCCGAGGCGGCTGTGCAGCAGCACCCGCGAGAGGGCCAGCGCCACCAGCACCAGCGCCAGGATCACGTAGTAGAACAGCTCCGGCGAGCCGCGCAGGTTCAGCAGATCGTTGCCCGCGTCGCCCGCCACCGGGATGAAGAAGCCGCCCGAGCCGCCGAACCATTGGAGATGGTCGAAGCCGATGCGCGCGACCTCGGCGAAGGCGATGGTCAGCAGCGCGAAATGCACGCCGCGCACGCCGAAGCGGAAGCCCAGGAAGCCGATGAAGCAACCCGCCGCCGTCGCCGCCAGCATGGCCACCCACATCCCCGCCCAGGGGCCGATCCCGAAATGCACGAACAGCGCCGCGCTGGCGTAGGCCCCCAGCCCGACATAGAGCGCGTGGCCCAGCGACAGCAGGCCGGAGAAGCCCATCATCACGTTCCATGCCTGCCCGACATAGGCGAACCACAGCACCGTGGTCAGCACCGACAGGACGTAACGGTCGGCGATCATCGGCGCGGCCAGCAGCAGCACGCCGCACAGCGCCAAAAGAACGATCCCGCGCCCCGTCACGACCGTTTCCCCAGCAGGCCCTGCGGGCGCAGAAGCAACACCACGATCAGCACACCATAGCTGAAGAGGGATTTGAGCGAGGGGTCCAGCAGGAAGCCGGCCATCGCCTCCGAAAAGCCGATCAGCATGCCGCCCAGCAGGGCGCCCGGCAGGCTGCCAAGCCCGCCGACAATGACGATGATGAAGCTCAGCAGCGTGTATTCCGGCGCCAGTTGCGGGCGGGAATCGACCAGCAGCGTCATCAGCGCGCCGGCGATGCCGACAACCCCGGCGCCGATGCCGAAGGTCAGCGCGTAGAGCCCGTCGATGTTCAGCCCGACGACGCGGGCGCCCAGCGGGTTGTCGGCGCAGGCGCGGATGGCCTTGCCGGTGCGGCTGAAACGGAAGAAGGCGAACAGAACCGCCGCCACCACGATCGCCCCGGCCCCGGCGCGCAGCCGCACCGCGTCGAGCAGCAGCGGCCCGACCTCCACCGTGTCGAAGCTGTAGGGCACCATGACGTTGCGCGAATCCGGTCCGAACAGCATCAGCATGGCGTTCAGGATGATCGTCGCGATGCCCAGCAGCAGGATGAACTGCATGTGCTCCGGCCGCTCCACGAAGCGGTTGACCAGCCCGCGCTGCAGCACCCAGCCGAAGGCGAACAGCACCGCCGCCACGACGGGCGCCGCCAGGATCGGGTCGAGCCCGAGCAGGCTGGCCAGCAGCACGGCGCCGTACATGCCGGCGACCATCATCTCGCCATGCGCGAAGTTGACGACGCGCACGACGCCGAAGATGACCGACAGGCCGAGCGCCGCCAGCCCGTAGACCAGCCCGGTCAGCAGGCCCGACGCGGCGATGTTCAGGTAATAGTCAAACGGCATGCATCATTCGCCCTTGGGAGAGCCCCGGATGGCCAAGCCTGAGCGGCGTAGCAGTCCTTCGTAGTCGTGACAAGTTTCCTGTGCGGATCAGGCGGCGCTCAGCGGCGCTTTGCCTCCTCCAGCCGGACGGTCAGGGCGTCGCTCAGGCAGGCCCGCGCCGCGGCGGCGACCGCCGGGTCATCCTCCATGCCGCGGCGCACCCAGCAGCGGGCGGTGATGCGGTCGTCGAAGCGGCGCTCGTCCTGGAGCAGCGCATAGGCCGCGGCGTCGCGGCGCTCCGCCGGCAGGGCGGCGAGGTGGCGTTGGTGCAGCCCGCGCGCCCGCCCGTCCAGCGCGGCCAGTTCCGGCACCGTGCAGATCATCCGGCGCAAGGGCGCGCCGGCCGTCGCGCAGCGCGGATCGGCCAGGATGGGAAGCGGCGGCGGTGCAACCTTCGCAAGGGGCGGCGGGGCTGGCGCTGGGAGCGGCGCCGCGACGGCAATCGCGACGGCGGGTTGCGGTGGCGGGAGGATTGCCGGCCCGGAGACGACTCGGACGGGCGCCCCCACCGGCACCGCTTCGAAGAGAGTGGCGATGTCGGCGGGCAGCATGCGGAAGCAGCCGCCACTGGCCCGGCGCCCCACCGAATCCGGCTCGTTGGTGCCATGGATGGCGATGGCCGTCCAGCCGAGGTCGAGCGCGAATTTGCCCAACGGGTTGGACGGTCCCGGCGGCACCGACGCCGGCAACGCCGGGTTTTCCCGGCGCTGGTTGGCGGTGGGGTGCCAGGTCGGGTTGCGCCGCTTGCGCAGGACCTGGCTGTCCCCCAGCGGGATCGCCACGCCGGGCCGTCCGATGGCGACGGGGAAGGAGCGCGGCGGACGCCCGTCCTCCAGCAGGTGAAGCCGGCGTTCCGTCAGGCTGATGACGATTCGCGGTCGCGGCGCGGTTGCGGCGTCCGAGGCCGACGCCACCACCCGATCCTGCGCGCGGACGCCGCCGGGCGAAACGAGCGCGAGCGCAATCGCCAGGGTTGCCGTCGGGACGAGATGCCACAAGAATGTCGCGGTGCGCTGCATGGGAAAAGTTCAGCGCATCCGCCCTAAAAGCGCGTAAACATGCCGTCAGGGACCAAGCAGCAGGAACGCCGACCATGGACACCATCGAACAGACGCTGGCCGTTGCGACCGAACACCACCGCGCCGGCCGCACCACGGAGGCGGAACGCCTGTACCGGGAGGTGCTGGCGGCGTCGCCCGGCCATCCGGACGCGCTGCATCTGCTTGGTGTCATCGGGCTGCAGGGCGGCCGGCCGGCGGAGGCGGTGGACCTGATCGGACAGGCGGTGGCCGCCGACCCGACCTCGCCGCTGCTGCACGCCAACCTGGGCCACGCCCTGCACGCCACCGGCCAGACCCGCGACGCGGCGTTGAGCTTCGCCCGCGCCCTGACCCTGCTGACCAACGACGGCGAAGGCTGGGGCAACGTGAGCGCGTTGGCCGGGCTGATCCGCCGCTACGACGACGAGACCCGCCACGCCGCGGCCGCCGAGGTCGACGCGGCCTATGCCATGGGCGACGTGATGCGCCGCCATTCGCTGCTGTTCCTGCTCGACGGCGACATCGCCCATTACGAGGCGCTGACGGACGCCGTCCTGGAAGACCCGATGCGCTTCTCCGTGCCGTCGATCCATTACGCCTTCTGGGGCATGGCGATGCAGCTCTTCCAGGGCGCGGCGCGGCGCGGCGATGCCGGCGCCTTCCACACCGCGAGTTTCACCGATTACTACCGCCTGATGGTGGACGAGACGGCGCTGCGCTACCACCTGCGCCGCCGCATGAAGCGCGCCACGCCGCGCGGCGAGGTGAAGCGGATCGCCCTGATCACCAACCAGATGCTGGGCGCCGGTCACCAGCCGACGGCGGACGCCTTCGACTTCGCCCGCCGCCTTCAGGACGAATTCGGGCGCGAGGTGGTCATCATCAACCCGAACGCCATGGCGATCACCGGCGAGAACGGCTTCGTCCCCGAATATTCCTACAACATCACCGAGGAGTATGACGGGGAGCAGGTCATCGCCGCCTTCGGCGCGCGGGTCCGCATGATGTCCTTCCCGCAGAAGCGCTTCGACGAGGAGAAGGTGAACGCCATCATCGACTACGTGGACGGCTTCGACCCCGACGTCATCGTCGCCTTCGGCGGGTCCAACGTGGTGGCCGACCTGTTCTCCGGCGCCCGCCCGGTCATCTGCCTGCCGACCTCCTCCGGCCTGCCGCTGTCGATGGCCCGGCTGGTGCTGGGCTATGGCGAGGCCGACACCACCCACGGCTGGCCGGCGGACATGGCGGAGCGTTTCCGCCCCTTCTCCTTTGGCTGGACCCTGCCGCCCACGGGGCCGGAGCGCGGCCGCGCCGATTTCGGCATTCCCGAAGCCGGGCCTGACGCCGGGCCGGATGGGGGACCGCTCTTCCTCGTGGTCGGCAACCGCCTGGACCAGGAGGCCGGGCCGGACTTCCTGGCGCTGGTCGACTCGTTGCTCGACCGCCTGCCGGAGGCCCGCATCGCCGTCGCCGGCGGCGTGGAGTCGCTGCCGCAGCGGATCGCCGCCCTGCGCAACGCGGACCGGGTCCACACGCTGGGCGACGTGGAGGACGTCCGGGCGCTGCACCGGCTTGCCACCGCCTACCTGAACCCACGCCGCCAGGGCGGCGGCGGCAGCGCGGCCTTCGCGCTGGCCGACGGGGTTCCGGTGGTGACCGTCGCGGCGGGCGACGTGGCGACCGTGGCCGGGCCGGCCTTCACCGTGGCCGACGACGCGGCCTATCTGGAGCGCGCCGCCGCGTTGGCGAGCGACGCGGCCTTCCGCGACCGGCAGTCCGCCGAGGCCCGCGCCCGGTTCGCCGCGGCCGGCGACCGCAGCGCGTCGGTGGAACGGCTGCTGGCCTACGGGCTGGAAGCCCAGACGGCATAGCGGCATCGGGCAGGGCAAAGGGAAGGGCAAAGGGAAGGGACGCGGCCCCTTGTGACCGCGTCCCCTCCCGTCTCACACTCTCGCGATCAGGCGCGCTTGCCCCAGCCCGGCATCGGGAACACCGGGTCCATCTCCGCGGAGCCCTTGGGCAGGACCACGGTCGGGCGCAGGTTGCGATTCTGCAGGCAGGCGGAGACGAGCTGGGTGTTCTGCCCCTTCTCGTCGAAGGTGATGGCCGGGCCAACCATCATCTTGTCCTTCAGGTTGGTCTGGCGCAGCGCCTCCAGCAGGGTGGCCGGCTCCGCGGTCCCGGCGCGCTTGAAGGCGTCGGCGGCGACCAGGATCGCCTCCAGCGTGAAGGCGACGTTGAAGGCGTAGCCCTCGAACCGGTCGTTCGGATACTGCTTCTTGAAGGCCGCCTCGACGCGCTTGGTCAACTCCGCCTTTGGGTCGTACCAGGGCAGATTGGTGATGGCGTAGTCGGCGTACTTGCCCAGCACCTTGTAGAACTGCTCGTCATACAGGCCGGGCGAGCCGGGGGAGACGATGCCCTTGGGCTCCCAGCGCTGCTTGACCATCTCGCGCACCAGCATGATGGCGTCGTTGGCGCGGGTGGTGACGATGGCGAGTTCGGCGCCCGTCGCCTTGGCCTTGGCCACCTCGACCGCGAGGTCCTGGGCCTTGGGGTCGTAGGAGATGCTGTCGACGATGCCGAAGGGCATGTCCAGCTTCGGGAACAGGGCGTCCATCGCCTGCTTGTTCGCCATGCCGAAGGTGTCGTTGGCGTGCAGGAACACCGCCGTCTTCGGGGTGACGCCGCTGACCGCGAACAGGTCCTTCATCAGCGCCAGCCCGTTGGTGACGAGCATGGTGGAGGTCGGAAAGTTGCGGAAAACGGTCTTGTAGCCCTGCTCGGTCAGGCGGTCGGCGGCGGCGATGTTCATCACCAGCGGGACGCCGCGCTGTTCGCAGACCTGGGCGGCGGCGGCGGTCTGGCCGCTGTCGAAGGCGCCGACGATGACGTTCGCGCCGTCGTTGATCAGCTTCTCGGCGCGCGAGCGGGCGACGTCGACGTTCGATTCGGTGTCGGCGGACAGGATCTCGACCTTGTAGCCGAGTTCGCCGAGGATGGCCGGCGCGATCTCGGCGCCGCGCTGGCAGGCCTGGCCCGCCTGGGCGAGCAGGCCGGAGCGGGGCAGCAGCACGCCCACCTTCAGCGCGGTGCCCTGCGCGAAGGCCGGCGCCCGGCCGAAGGCGGCGAGCGCGCCGGCCGAGAGGGCGACCGAGGCCGCGGCGGTGCCGAACTGACGGCGGGTGAGTCCTCCCATGGACCCATTCTTGCTGATGCGATGATCGTTCATTATCGGGTGTTTCCCTGAGGCATGGTCCCGGAGCGGATGATTTCCCCGCAATTGCCTTTGTGTCAAAGTGGAATCCACCGGAAGGCGACACACGGACGAGACGGACCCCACCGAATGGCGACCATCGAGGAGGCGCTGGGCATCGCGCTCGACCATCTGAAGGCCGGGCGTGCGGCGGAGGCGGGGGACCTGTACCGGCGAATCCTGGACGCCGATCCCGACAACCCGGAGGCTCTGCACCGGCTGGGCCTGCTCGCCGCGCTCGGCGGCGACCGGGAGCGCGGCATGGCGATGATCGCGCGTTCGGTGGATCGGGACGGCGGCGACGCCGACGCGCACTTCAACCTGGGCGCCCTGCTCCACGTCGCCCTGCGGACGGAGGAGGCGATCGCCGCCTACCGCCGTGCGCTGGCGCTGCGCCCCGACTTTCCCGACGCCGAGTATCACCTGAGCGAGGCCCTGCAGGCCATCGGCCGCATTGGCGAGGCGCTGGAGGTGCTGGACGCGCTTCTGGCCCGCCACCCGCATTTCGTCCCCGGCTGGCGGCAGAAGGGCGACATCGAGGCCGATCTCGGCCGCCCCGGCGCCGCCGTGTCCTTCTACGAAATGGCGCTCGCCATCGACCCGCATGACGAAGGGGCGCGGGAGCGGCTGGCGGCGCAGGCCGCGGCCTTCCGCGCCCGCCGGGCGGTCCTCGACGGGGCCGG
This sequence comes from Azospirillum aestuarii, assembly GCF_016632405.1. Lineage (NCBI taxonomy): Bacteria > Pseudomonadati > Pseudomonadota > Alphaproteobacteria > Rhodospirillales > Azospirillaceae > Azospirillum > Azospirillum aestuarii. The sequence goes on along the minus strand of NZ_JAEPIV010000018.1, from coordinate 7,462 downwards.
GCCGGACGGGCGGCTGGACCTGCGCGACGTCACCGTCCTGGTCCCCTTCCGCGCCGACAGCGCCGACCGCAAGCGCAACCTGCGCTGGATCGTCTCCTTCCTCCTCAAGCACGCCGACACCACCGTCCTGATCGGCGAGGACAAGGCCGGGCCGAGCGACGTCGCCGACGCGCTGGGGCCGGAGCTGGCCGCCCGCTGCCGTCATCTGCATCTGACCGGCAACGACACGCCCTTCACCCACAAGGCCCACCTCCTCAACCGCATGGTCGAGGCGGCGGAGACCCCCATCGTCGCCCTGCACGACACCGACGTCGTGGTCGATCCCGTGCAGTACGCGCTGGCCCGCGACGCGGTGCGCGGCGGGGCGGCCATGGCCTTTCCCTACAACGGGCTGTTCTTCTGGATTCTGGGGCGGGAGGCGCACCGGTTCGGCCACACCCTGTCGGCGGCTCCGCTGAACGCGGTCTGCCCGCGCTTCCCGCTGATGCACCGCGACTCGCCGGGCGGCGGCGCCTTCTTCGACCGGACGGCGCTGCTGGCGGCCGGCGGCTACAACGAGCGCTTCGTCTCCTGGGGCTACGAGGACGACGAGATCGTCGAGCGGCTGCGCCGGCTGGGCCTGCGGGTCGAGCGGGTTTCCGGGCCGCTGTACCATCTGGAGCACGCGCGGCCCGAGAACTCCACCGATCGCAACCCCTTCATCGACGCCAACAAGGCGGAGTTGGAGCGCATCCAGGCCATGGACGCCGACGCGCTGCGCACCGAGATCGCCGCCGGCCGCCTACGCCGCCCGCTGTTCTCCAGCGCCGGATAGGGGCGGCCAGCGGGACGCCGGGGTCAGCCGGCCTTGTCCTCGTCCAATCGATTCCCGGCGAACTGGTCGAACGCCTCCGTCGCCATGGCGGCGTACATCACAGACGGGCCGGCGCCCATGTAGATCGCCATGCCCAGCGTCTCCATCACCTCCTCCCGGCTGGCGCCCTGCTGAACGGCGGCCTGGGCGTGGAAGGCGACGCAGGCGTCGCAGCGCGTCGCCACCCCGATGGCCAGCGCGATCAGCTCCTTCGTCTTGGTGTCCAGCGCCTTGGCCTCCAGCGCCGCCCTGGCGATGGCCGAGAAGCCCTTCATCACCTCCGGAGCGCCCCCGCGCAGTTCCCGCACCGCGCCGGACATGTCCTTCGCCATCTGCGGCCAGTCCTTCACCATGGCTTCGACCCTCTTCTAATTTAGTATTTACTAATATATAGAAATCGCGTTGTGTTGCAAAGGGGAATGGGGAGCAACCCTGCCCTGCCCGCTGTTTCGGTGTGGCTCCCTTCACCATGCCAGCGACCGACCATGCCTCTGCGCTCCGCGCCCCCTCTCGCCGACAAGGAACCCTTCGACATCGACGAGGCGTTCCGGCGCCTGCGCCAGGCCGTGGCCGGACGCCCGAAGGCCGCGATGTTCGCGCTGCGCGACCGCGGCTACGGCAGCCCCTTCGAGCAGTTGGTCGGCAGCCTGATCTCCGCCCGCACGCGCGACGAGACGACGATGGTGGTCTGCGAGCGGCTGTTCGCGGTGGCGCGTACGCCGCAACGGATGGTCGCCTTGACGCCGGAGGAGCTGACACGCTTGCTCGACGGCGCGACCTTTCCGGAGCCAAAGGCCCGCGACATCCGGGCTCTGTCCCGCCAGATCATCGCGGAGCATGGCGGGGTGGTGCCCGACACGCCGGACGCCCTGATGGCCTTCCACGGAGTCGGTCCGAAGATTGCCGCGCTGACGCTGGCGGTCGGATTCGGTATTCCGGCGGTGGCGGTGGACGTGCATGTGCACCGGATCGTCAACCGCTGGGGCTTCGTCGCCGCCCCGACGCCGGAGCGCACCATGGTCGCGCTGATGGAGCTGTTGCCCCGCCATTACTGGGTGGAGATCAACGAGCGGCTGGTGCCCTTCGGCAAGTGGATCTGCACCGGCGACCGCCCGCGCTGCTCGACCTGCGCCATGCTGTCCATGTGCCGGCAGGTGGGGGTGACGACCCATCGCTGAGGCGGCGCAGCCCCCAGCTGCCACACTTCGCCGCAGGTCGCAACAAAAGGTTGCGGTTCATCGCTATTTTTCTCCATTTTCGGCATACTGCCACAGATATGCAGCCAAAGTCTTTTCAAGACCACGGCATGGAGCGCACGCGATGATCGTGAGAAACTGTTTGCCGACGGTGGCCATCCTTCGCACCGCCCTGGCCGCCGCCGCGCTCCTCGCCCTGGTCGGCGGGGCCTCCGCGCAGGACAAGCCAGCGGCGCCGGGGCCGATCGTCAAGACCCTGCTTCAGGCCACGACCACCGCGGACGGCAAGGCCTTCGCCTACCCGGACGGGAAACCTCTGGTGACGGCGCGGCTGGTCGAACTGCCGCCCGGCGGTGAGATCATCCGCCACCGGCACGCCGTTTCGCCGTTCATCTACATCCTGGAGGGCGAGTTGACCATCGCCAGCGACAGCATGCCGACGCAGGTCTACAAGGCTGGCGATTCCTACATCGAGCAGGCGGCGTGGCACAGCGGCCGCAACCTGAGCGACAAGCCGGTGCGGCTGCTGTCGGTCTATCCCAGCGCGGAGGGCGTCGCCCTGTCCGAACGCCCGCAATAGACCCGTTCCCCAGGCCGGAGCGCGGCGGTTTGATTCACGTCATCGCGGGGAGCGGCGAAGCTCGGCCATGGTCGCCACCCCTCCGTTGTCCATTCCACCCAGGGACCCCGCGATGATCCTCTACGCCCTGCGCTGCGCCTGCGGCCATGAATTCGAACAATGGTTCAAGAACATGGCCGATTACGACACCCGCAAGGCCGATGGCCTGTCCTGCCCGTCCTGCGGCGGAACCGAGGTGTCGAAGGCGATCATGGCGCCGCGCGTCGGCGCGTCCAAGCCGGCACCGGCGCCGATGCCCGCCTGCAACCCGTCCGGATGCGGCAACACCATGTGCCCGATGTCGCAGATGGCCTGAGAAGACGGAGTCTTACCGCCGCCCGCGCCCACCGCTGCTGAGCGGCGGCAGGGCACCGGTGGTCAACTCCTCCCGACGGCGGCCGCTGCCGAAGCTCGGCTCGCGGCGCTGGTCGCGCGGGCCGTCGTTGCGCGGCGCCGGCCGCGGGGCGTTGGCCCGCCCGCTGCGCCACCACGCGAAGCCGATGCCGAGCACCGTCGCCCCGATCACCCCCATTACGCCGTAGCGGGCTCCGTTGGCGGCCCAGCCCGGCAGCATCGACCCGCTGTCCGCCGCCGGCTCGACCACCGGGACCGGCTGCCCCGACGGGGTAGTCGCGGTGACGCTGGCCCGCGGCGCCGCCTGCGGCACCGGCCCCTGCCCCTGCCCCTGAGAGGACCCCATCACGGAGGCCACGGGGGCCGACGAGGCGGGGGCGCCGGACGGGCCGCCCGACGAAGGGCTGCCGCTGGTCACGGGCGGGCCGGCGCTGAACTGCGCGCCGCCGCCGACGCTGCCCGTCCCGCTGTCGATCCGCTGGGTGGGGGCGGCGCGGGGCACCACCTCCCGCTGCGGTTCGCGCGGCGCCTGGCCGGGACCGCCGCCGCCGACCTTCTGCTGGGCGAGGTTCCCGACCGTCGCCGGGGCCTTGCCCTCCCGCTCGCCCATCATCTTGGCGATGGTCGCCTTGTCGAGCTGGTTGGTCACCGGCAGTCCGTGGGCGGCCTGATACTTGCCGAGCGCAGCCTTCGTCTCGGCGTGCATCTGGCCGTTGGCCCGCCCGCCGATGTTGTAGCCCTTGTCCTTCAGGATGGTCTGGGCCCATTGGATGTCCGCCGTCGATTGCGCCCGAACCGGAGCGCCCGCCAGCAGACCCGCAGCCAGAACCGGCACCACCACAGCCAACGCGACCGCGCGGCGCGCGCGGTGCGAACCACCCGTCATGACCATCCTCCGTCCGAGACACCAACCGACCATCGCCTGTCCACTATCGTGGATGCGCGACCGTGTTACCAGATTGCGGCGGATTTCCGGGCGCGATTTTTGTGCGCCTGCGTTGCGGCGGCATCAGGTCCACATCCCCCTTGGCGCCCTCGGAAGGACCGGCCAATTCTCCATCCGTTAACCAATGCGCGCGCAAAAACGTGGTATAGATCGCATGAGGCGTTTTGTGGGAGGCCGTGGCATGGCGACTCTGAGACACGCGATCCTGGCGGGCGGAACGCTGTTGCTGGCGGCCTGCGGCAGCACCCCGGCCTACCGGGAGTGGACGGCCACGGAGACCACGGCGACCGCCGCCTACGACGAGTGCATCGAGCAGGTGGACAACACCATGCGTCTGCGCGGCTATCCCTACCGCCCGCTGCCGGAAACGCCGCAATTCCGCTACCGCAAGGAAATCTTCGCCCTGTGCATGCGGCGCAAGGGCTACACGGCGGACGACTGAGCCGTCTTCACGATCCCGGCAGGCCGTAGCGCAGATACAGCACCCCGCCGATCAGCAGCCCGGCCAGCACCACCGCGGCATAGAATTTCAGGGGCAGCGGGACCTTCTCCCGCCGTCGCAGCCCCTTGCTCACGGTGGCGCGGGGCGCAGCCCTGGCCGGAGCGGACGGGCGGCCCATCCCGGCCGCTCCCCTCTGGTTGGGGTCGTGCAGTTCGATGAGCTTCCAGTTGAACTCCATCCCGTCGCCGCCGGCCCCGGCGTTGTGGTCGAGTTGGATCAGGCGGAAATAGGCGCGCGGATTCACCCGCACCATCAGGTTGAAGCGGGCACGCGCGTGGTCGAGGTCCTCTCCGACCTCCAGCGTCTTCCAGCCCTTGCCGCGCGCCTTCTGGATGGCGAAGCGCGTCGGCTGGGCGGCGGCAACAGGCGCCATGATCGCAGCACCATCCCCTTAAACCGCGCCCCTCACACCGAGGTCGGAACGCCCTTCCTCCGGATCACGTCGGCGTACCAATGGTAACTGGCCTTGGGACGGCGCTCCAGGGTCTGGCGGTCCACCTCGATCAGGCCAAAGCGGCGCTGATAGCCCTCGGCCCACTCGAAATTGTCCAGCAGGCTCCACACGAACCAGCCCCGCAGGTCGACTCCCTCCTCCAGCGCCTGATGACCGGCCAGCATGTGGCGGCGCAGGTAGCTGATGCGGTCGTTGTCCTGGACGAAGCCCTTCGGCCCGGTCTGATCGGGGTAGGCAGCGCCGTTCTCCATCACATAGACCGGCGGGTTGCCGTATTCCTGCTTCAGCTCGATGAGGAACTCGGCGATTCCGTCGGGCTCCACCGGCCAGCCCATCCCGGTCGTCGGCGTGCCCTCCGGCGGGGAGCCATAGCCGGTGCCGAACAGGCCCGCCGGGTCCGGCTGCTGGTGCATACGGCTGTAGTAGTTGATGCCCAGGAAGTCGATGGGCTGGCGGATCGCCTCCAGGTCGCCGGCCTTGACCAGCGGGGCGAAGCCGTCGCGCAGCAGCTCCGGATACTCGCCGCGCAGCAGCGGGTCGAGGCAGGCGCGGTTCCACACCGCGTCCCACATCAGCGAGGCCGCGTAATTGGCGTCCAGCCCGCCGACCGGCCACACCGGCTGGAGCGACAGCACGGTGCCGAGCTGCCAGTCCTTGCCGCCGCCCGCCGCCCGCAGCGCCTTCAGCGCCATCCCCTGGGCGAGATTCTGGTGGTGGATCGCCTTGAAGTAATTCCCCTTGCCGATCAGTCCCGGCGCGTGCCCACCCAGCCCGTGGCCGAAGATGGCGTGGACGGACGGCTCGTTCAGCATGGTCCAGTGCTTGGCCCGGTCGCCGATCCGCGCGGCGACGATCTGGGCGTAGTCGGTGAACCAGCCGGCGATGTCCCGGTTGGTCCAGCCGCCGCGGTCCTGAAGCGCCTGGGGCAGGTCCCAATGGTACAGGCAGGGCCAGGGCGCGATGCCCTTGGTCAGCAGCGCGTCGGTCAGCCGGTCGTAGAAGTCCAGCCCCTCGGCGTTGGCCGGGCCGGTGCCGGTCGGCTGGACGCGCGGCCAGGCGACGGAGAAGCGGTAGGCGTTCATCCCCGCCTTCGCCATCAGATCGACGTCCTCGGCGTAGCGGTTGTAATGGTCGCAGGCCACGTCGCCGGTGTCGCCGTTCGCCACCTTGCCGAAGGAATGGCTGAAGGTGTCCCAGACGCTGGGGCCGCGCCCGCCCGCGGTCACCGCCCCCTCGATCTGGTAGGAGGAGGTCGAGGCGCCCCAGACGAACTTGTCGGGGAATGCGGCCAGCACTTCCGACGGCTGGGCCACCGCGGCGCGGCGCGTGGTCAGAAAGGCCCCGGCCGAGGCCGCCAGACCGGTGGCCGCCGCCGCCTTCAGGAAACTCCGCCGCCGCATACCGAATTCCTCTCGCCGTCCGGGTCGTCCGCGACAATGTAAGAAGACCGGGCGTCAGCGCAACAGGCGCCTCGCATCGGAATGCCCGTGCGACCGGTTTGGCCGGTGTAGGCGTAACCTGGACCGTGAGGTATGATGGCGCCATGAACGGACTCTTCATGTTTCTGCTGATCGTGGCGCTCGGTCTCGTCGTGGCGTCGCTGTTCTCCGGGCTGTTTTTCATGGCGCGCGGTGGGCAGGGCGATTCGCGCAAATCGAACCGGGCGATGCGGATGCGCGTGGCGCTCCAGGGGGTGGCGCTCGTGCTGTTCCTGCTCGCCATCCTGACTCACGGCTGATTGAGGACACCCACAGGAATCATGGTCAAGCTGACCCGCATCTACACCCGCGGCGGGGACCGCGGCCAGACCTCGCTCGGCGACGGGCGCCGCGTGCCCAAGCATGACCCGCGCGTCGTCGCCTACGGCACGGTGGACGAGGCGAACGCCGTCATCGGGCTGGTTCGCCTCCACACCGCGGACCTGCCGGAGACCGACGCCATGTTGTCGCGAATCCAGAACGACCTGTTCGACCTGGGCGCCGACCTCTGCACGCCGGAGGCGGAGGACCCGGCCTACCCGCCGCTGCGCATCCTGGAGTCGCAGGTGGAGCGGCTGGAGGCGGAGATCGACGCGATGAACGCCGACCTCGCCCCGCTCAACTCCTTCATCCTGCCCGGCGGCTCGCCGGCGGCGGCCCATCTGCATCTGGCCCGTACGGTCGTGCGCCGGGCCGAGCGGCTGATGACCGAGCTGGCGGACACGGAACCGGTCAACCCGGCGGCGGTGAAATACGCCAACCGCCTGTCCGACCACCTGTTCGTGCTGAGCCGGAAACTGAACGCGAACGGAGCGGCCGACGTGCTGTGGGTTCCGGGCGCAAACCGTTGATGCAATTCCGCCTCCTTCGCGCTTGCGGCGTAGGCGGCGTTGACAGCCAAAACGTCAACTCCTATGGTCGCAGCGCTGTCACAAGCTGCCCGATTCGGCGCCAGCGGCGAAGGTGCGCCTGCATAATTCAAGAAAAGGGTGGGATATGAAGGTCCTCGTCCCGGTCAAGCGGGTGGTCGATTACAACGTCAAGATCCGCGTCAAGGCGG
>NZ_JAEPIV010000017.1:0-124612 GCF_016632405.1 Azospirillum aestuarii | reverse complement strand
CATGTGGACGGGCGGCAACGCCTGAAGCTGAGCCTTACTAATCGCTCGATCGGCTTGATCCTTCATGAACGTCGCGTGCAGCGGCAAACCGCTCATGCGCTCGGAAAATGCATCCTCACATTCTCGACTTTGTGCACGACCCATACGAAAAGGGCACCCGCGACAATGCGGGCGCCCTTTTCGTTTTGCGCGAAACAGCTTACTCGCCGAGATCCTTGAAGCCCATGTCGCTGTCGGCGGCGGTGACGAACCAGTTCTTCGGATCGCCGATCAGCGGCGTCAATTCCGGACGGTCGGCCGCAGGGCGGGCCATCATCCGGGTCGGTTGGCGCAGTCCGTTCTTCAGGCACAAAAAACCCATCATCGACAAGGGACGGGCGGCCTGCGCGTTCAGCGTGCGGCAGACCAAGGCGGCCAGCCGGTCCCGCCGGGCGCGCTCGACCAGCAGGGCGAAGGCGGGCATCAGCCAGCCCGGACGGGCCAGATAATCGCAGACCACCCCGACGCTCTCGCCGCGCCAGCGGTCCACGCGCAAAACCACATAGGCCATCACCGTGTCGCGGCGCATGACGAGGAAACGGCGGTGCCGCGCCGCGTTCGGGATCTTGTCGAAGCGCCACTGGAGATAGGCGTGGTCGCGTCGGGCGGCGCAGAGATGCTGGGGCGCCGCGGCCTCCCACAGCCCGTCCATCCGCTCGTCGAAGCGGTCGATCTCGTCCAGCCGGGCGCCGAAGGTCCGGGCCGCCGCGTGGCCGACCAGCGAGGCGGCGCTCATCGCCGGCTTGCCCAGCCGCGCCATCAGGCGGGCCAGTCCGCCGTCGTAGGGGCTGACGCGCAGGCAGCGCTGCGGGTCGATCACGCGCAGATAGGTCGGGATGTTCCCGAGATCGAGCCAGCCCGCCCGCTTGTAGGATTTGTAGGCGGCGTCGGTCATCGACAGGGACACGCTCACCTCGCTGGCGGCGGCGTGGGTCTCCGACAGGCCCGGTCCGACGCCGCGCAGCCGCCATTCCGGGGCGACCATCAGGTCGATCGCCCAGGAGGCGCGGCGCACCCGCTGCCCCACCTTCAACGCGAAGGGAATGCCCGCCTGCTGGCCGACGATCCCCCCGTTCCGCTTGCAGATCCAGAGCTGCATCCCCTCCGGATCGGGCGTCGGCGGCTCCTCGAACAGCCAATTGAAATGGGTGTCGTCCAGCAGCGGGGAGTCCGCGCCGAAGTGGTCGCGCTGGAAGGACTCCAGCGCGACGCGATCCTCGGACATGAACCGTTCCACACCCCGCTGAAGCCAGGGCATTGCGGTCATGCGTCGCTCCCATCCACCTCGACCGGCTGCACCAGGGCGGCGTTCCGCAGGATGCGGCCCGACGTGCGGCGCTTCAGGACGATATCCTTGTAGACGCGGCGGACCTGCTCGACCGACAGGTTGAGGGCGCGGGCCGCCTCGTCCTCCGGCACGCCGCGGCCGTAGGCGCAGAGCGCCAGGTCCAGCTTGTCGTAGGGGATGGCGTAGTAGAACTCCTCCTGCGACTGCGGCAGGGTGTAGGTATCGGTGCTCGGCGACTGGCTCTGGATGTCGTCGGGCAGGCCGAGGTACGCGGCCATCTGGTAGACCTGGGTCTTGAACAGATGGGCGATCGGCTTCAGGTCGGCCAGACCGTCGCCGCCGCGCACGAAGAAGCCCAACTCATACTCCAGCCGGTTCGGCGTGCCGAGGACCGAGTAGTTCAGCCGGTCGGCGTGGGTGTATTCCATGGTCTTGCGGACGCGCTGCTTCAGGTTGGTGGCGGCGACCACCGACAGATAAACGTCCACCGGCATGCGGCTGGTCTGCCGGTCGCCCTCCGGCGATTCCACCGTCATGGTGAAGTAGTTGACCCGATCGGCGTCGAGCAGGCCGGCGGCCAGGCCGATCTTCTGCTTCCAGCCCGGCCCGTATTCCGGGAAGAGGCGGCGGATGGCGCTGTCGCGGCGGTCGTAGCAGCCGAGCGCGGTCAGCGGCGCCGTGATGTTCTCCATGATCGGCTCGACGCCCAGGCTCTCGCAGAGCAGCCGGCCGCGGCGGGTGCTGTCCGGCGAGGATTCCTTCTCCGGCATCAGGATGGCCAGGACGCGCTCCGGCCCCAGCGCGCGCACGGCCAGCGCCGCGCAGACCGAGCTGTCGATGCCGCCGGACACGCCGAGCACGACGCCCTGGCGCTTCAGGTCGTGGGCGACGGTGCGCTGGATGAACTGTTCGATCTCCCGGGCAGCCGCCGCGCAGTCGAGCGAGAGGGCGTTGGCGTCGAAGGGATGCAGGGCGTTCAGCATGGTGTCGGTTTTCCCGGTTGGCGTTGTTGCATCGACTGTTGGATAGGACTGTGCCTTAGGGACCTCGCCGGTCCGTCCGATCAGGCGGCGGCGGCGCTGTCCAAATGCTCTTCGAGAATGTGGATGGGCGCGGCGTCCAAGCGGGCGCGGAGCGACGAGGCCCGGCCCGGCAGCTCGTCCAGCACGTTCCGGGCGAGCATCTGGAGGGTGAGCACGCCGACCAGGGCCATCTCCTCGCGCTCGCCGGCCATGCGGCCGTCGGTGCGGTGGGCCTTTGCGGCCAGAGCGGCGACGCCGGCGGCGTCGACCAGCCCGTAGCGGTTCAGCGATTCCTCGGACAGCAGGTCCCGGACATAGGCCGGAGCCTGGGCGCCGAAGAGGGCGGTGGTCATCGGGGCGCGGTAGGGGCGCTTCGGGCGGTGGAAGATCTCCGCCGGCAGCAGGCGCGAGGCGACGCGGCGCAGCGCCAGCTTGTCGCGCAGTCCCAGCATCTTGACCCGGTCGGGCAGGGCGGCGCAGAGGTCGTCCACCTCCGGATCGAGGAAGGGGTAGCGGACCTCGATGCTGTTGGCCATCGCCACCCGGTCGCCCTGGCTGGTCAGCAGGTAGGGCGACATGAAGGCGGCGATCTCCGTCCACTGGGTGCGGGCGAGCGGGCTCCAGCGCGACCAGCCGGCGGGCAGATGGGCGGAGACGACGTCCTCGAAGGCCTGCGCGTTGGCGGCGGAGCGCACGTCCGGGGCCAGCAGGCGCTGGGTCCAGGCGGTGTTCTGCCAGCGGATGCGGTGAGCGTAGAAGGGATCGTCCGTCTCCGTCATGCCGCGCTTCCAGAAGGCCTGCCAGAGCGGGCTGTCCTTCTGGCCGCTGGTGGCGGCGTAGGGATGGATGCGGCTGAGCAGCTTCGGTCGCGCCGTGGATTGCGGCTGCCGCGCCCAGAAGCGGCGGACCTTGTCCTCCTTGAAGATGTCGTAGCCGGCCAGCCATTCGTCGGCGCCCTCGCCCGACAGCACGACGCGGATGCCGCTGTCGCGGACGAGGCGGGAAAGCAGGAAGAGCGGCGCCGGGGCGGTGCGGACCAGCGGCGACTCGCCGTGCCAGATCACGTCGGGCAGGGCCGCTTGGATGTCCTCCGCCGTGCAGAGGATGTCGTGATGCTCCGTCCCGACATGGTTGGCGACCAGCCGCTGCTGCGGCGTCTCGTCGAAGGCGTTGTCGGCGAAGCGCACGCCGAAGCTGTGCATCTGCGTGGTGTCGAGCTTGCGCGCCAGCGCCGCGATCACCGAGCTGTCCAACCCGCCGCTGATGTAGACGCCCACCGGCACGTCGGCGCGCAGCCGCAGGCGGATGGCGTCGAGCAGCTTCTCCTCCAGCCGGTCCGCCGCCTCGTCCAGCGTGATGCGGGACAGGGCGGGATCGCCGGCCATGTCCGGCTCCCAATAGCGGGCCTCGTGCAGGCGCAGGTCGGCGTCGATGCGGATGGCGGTGGCCGGCGGCACGCTCTGCACTCCGGCGAAGACGCTGCCCTGGGGGGCGACGCTCCAGTGGGTGAAGACTTGGGCGAGGCGGGCGGCGTCGAAGCGCGGCTCGATCCGGCCGCCGCCGAACAGGGCCTTGGCCTCCGACGCGAAGGCGAGATGGTCGCCGCTGCGGGCGTAGAACAGCGGCAGGATGCCCAGCCGGTCGCGGACCAGCCACAGCTCGCGCTTCACCGCGTCCCACAGGCCGATGGCGAACTGGCCGTTCAGCTTGGCCCAGGCGGCGGGGCCGTACTCCTCGAAGGCGTGGACGATCACCTCGGTGTCGGTGCGGGTGTAGAAGCGGTGCCCGCGCGCCTCCAGGTCACGCCGCAGCTCGACGTGGTTGAAGATCTCGCCGTTGAAGGTGATCCAGAGAGTCCGCTCCTCGTTGTGGATCGGCTGGAAGCCGCCGGCCAGACCGACGATGCTGAGGCGCGCGTGGGCGAGCCCGATCCGCCCGTCGCGGTAGAAGCCGTAGCCGTCCGGGCCGCGGTGACCGATCATGGCGATCATGCGCTTCAGTTCGTCGAGCCCGGCGGGTTCGGCACGCGGCCCGGCGAGAACTCCGGCGACACCACACATCGCACGCTCTCCTGTGTGTTGAAGGCCAGCGGAAAAGGAACAGGCGGAAAAGGATCAGGCGGAAAAGGGTCAGGCGGTTTCGGCGAGCATCGCGCGCTTGATCTTGCCGGACTCGGTCTTCGGCAGCTCGTCGCGGATCTCGATGAATTTGGGCACCAGATGGCTTTCCAGGCGGCCCCGGCAATGCTGGCGGATCGCCATCTCGGTCAGGGTGGCGCCGGGGCGGACGACCAGATAGGCCTTCACCGCCATGCCGTCGGCGGGGTCGGGCACGCCGAGGACGGCGGCCTCGACCACGGCTTCCAGCTCGTAGAGGGCGTTCTCGACCTCCTTGGGGCTGACCTTCTCGCCGCGGCACTTGAACACGTCGTCCTTGCGGCTGACGAAGTAGAGGCAGCCGTCGGCGTCCATGGTGAAGAGATCGCCGGTGTAAAGCAGCGTCTCGCCCTGCGGCCCGCTGCGCAGGCGCTTGGCGGTCTCCTCCGGGCGGTTCCAGTAGCCGCGCATCACGTTGGCGCCGCGGACCACCAGCTCGCCGACCTCGCCGGGGGCGGCGCGGTTGCCCAGCTCGTCCACCACATAGGCTTCGCAGTTGGGGATGGCCCGGCCCACCGAGGCGGTCTTGGTGCCGAGGTCGCGCGGGTCGAGGTAGCAGATGCGGGTGCAGCATTCCGTCATGCCGTACATCGAGAAGAAGGCGGCATCCGGGAAGCGCTCGCGCAGCCGGTCGATGTGGGCGGTCGGCAGGGGAGCCGCCGCGTTGCTCAGATAGCGCAGGGAGGACAGGTCGGCGGTCTTCAGCGCCTCCATCCCCAGCAGCGTGGAGAAGAAGGTCGGCACGCCGGGCAGGCCGGTGATGCGGTGCTTCACCATGCGCGCCAGCGTTTCCGCCGGGAAGGCGAAGGAGCGTTCCAGGACCACCGTGAAGCCGACCCGCGCCCCGGTCAGGATCTGCGACAGGCCGTACCCGAAGGTCAGCGGCAGGACGCACATCACGACGTCGTCGGGCGTGTTCTCCAGATAGGTGGAGATCGACCAGGTGGTGTTCACCAGCGCGGCGTGGCTGAGCATCACGCCCTTGGGCCGGCCGGTGGTTCCCGAGGTGTAGAGGATGGCGGCCAGATCCTGATCGATCAGGCCGCGGTTCTGCGGCTTGGTGCCTCCGGACCGGGGGTCCGGGTGGGCGGCCACGATGTCCGTGAAGGAGAGCCCGCCGGCCCCGGCCGGCACGGCGGGCCCGACCCACAGCGTGGTGGCGAGGTGGGATGCCTCACCAGCCGCCGGCACAACCTGACGGGCAAGCGCGGCGGGAGCGATCAGCGCCCGGACGCCGGCGTCGGTCAGGATGTAGGCCAGCTTGTCCGCCTTGGTGGACGGGTTGACGGGGACATAGACGGCCCCGGCCTTCAGCGCGCCGAACAGCCCGGCGACATACTCGATCGAGTTCTCCAGCATGACCGCCACGCGGTCGCCGCGCACCACCCCGGCGGACTGGAGCGCGCAGGCGACGGCGTCGCTCTGGCGGTCCAGCTCGGCGAAAGTGACGGCGTTCTCACCCGCGATCAGAGCGGTGTGGTTGGCCCGCCTTGCGGCGGTTTCGCTGAGGAGCTGATGAAGCAGGTGCGCCATGACGCTGTTCCCTTGCCTGGCTTCGGTGACTGTCCCGATGGCCCGTTCCGTCCTGGCGGAAGGATCAGGCCGCGTCCTTCAGGGCCCGCTTGCGCTCGACGTAGGCGGCGATGCGGCTGACTGATTCGAGGTTGTCGGCCACCATGTCGTCGTCCTCGACGATGATGCCGAAGTGCTCCTCCAGGAAGGCCACGACGTGCATGATGCCGGTGGAGTCGATGATGCCGGTCTCCAGCAGGGATTCGGCGTTGTCGAAGCCGGAGTCGCTGCCCAGCAGGAAGTTCTCCACGATGAAGGCGCGGATCTCCTGGGTGGCGGGTGCGCTCAGGGTCGTCGTGTCGGTGGTGATGGCGGTCCGCATGTCGCTGGCAACTCCTGTGGGTTTGGTCGTCGATCCTTGGCCGGCAGATCGGTACGGAGAGGGCGGCCCCAACGGGGTGTTAATCCAAGGGGGCCGATCCGCTCCTTTCGGTGTTACCGCCTCGTTGCGTGGGATTGGGAAAGGCATTTCCCGTTCTTTGCAGAGAGGTTTCGGCAACGCCGCCGAATACGTCATTCTTTATTGCATTCAAATGCGGTGTTTTCGAGAGTGCAAAGGATGATCGGACGGTGAAGACAGTGGCTAACCACTCAGGGTCATTGCAATTGAGCAGGGAATACCTTCTCGTACTCTTGGGGAACCCTCTCTGACTTGCGGCGTAGGCCGGCCTATCGCTCTCGGCGAACCGAAGGTCCGCCTGCCGCGTCAGCACAAACCTTTGGTTTGTGCGAGAGCTGGGCGGGGGTGGGAGAATCAAGTCCCCTCCCCTGCGTGAGCGGGGGAGGGTTTAGGGTGGGGGCTCGGATGAATGCACGCTTTTCGGATCACGCCGCCGGCAGCGGATCGCCGTGCGTCGGGGCCGGGGCGGGTGCACCGCCGCCGTTCTTGCGCTTGCGCAGCCAGGCCGGAATGCCGGTCACCTGCACCGACAGCCAGTCCACCGAGGCGTCGTCGGAGATGGGTACGGCGTGCAGCCGCAGCGGGTCGGTCTTCGGGCCGTTCCAGCCCGGATCGATGGTGCGCGCGGTGCGGTAGCCGGCCTGCCGGATGATCGCCACCTCGCGGTCGCTGAAATCGCCGTTGGGAAAGGCGAAATGGCGGCAGGGCAGGCCGGTGGCCTCCTCCAGCTCGGTCTTGCACAGCGCGATCTCCTCGGCGCAGCGCCGGTCGTCGCATTGCAGGAGGATCGGATGGGTGCGGGTGTGGGCGCCGTAATCGCTGACGGCGGCCAGATGCCGGACCTCGTCCCAGGTCAGCGATTGGCGGTCGGCGCCGTCCAGGTCGGGATCGTCACCGGCTTCGGCGAGCCGGCGGCGACGCTCCGGGTCGGGGAGGCGTTTCAGCGTCTCGGCACCGATTCGGCCGGCGGCGGCGGTCTTCCACCAATAGGGGCGGGCGGTTCCGACCACGCGGCTGCACAGGTAGATGGTCGGGCGCACCCCGAATTCCCGGAACAGTGGTTCCAGGCGGGCGTTGTTGCGGTGGCCGTCGTCGAATGTGACGACAAGAGGATAGGGCGGCAGGTCGCCCCACCGCCCGCTCTCCAGCGCATCGGCCACCGCGTCCAGCGTGGTGAATCTGTAGCGTTCGGCGTACCAGGAGAGATGGGCGCGCATCACCTCCGGGTCCGGGTCGTGATACACGACGATGGTCACGTTCCGGCGCGCGAACAGGTTTCGGAACAGGGCACCGACTCCCGTCCAGCGCACGATTCCGGCCGCGATGGCTTGCTTCATGGGGATTGGACCTCTGCTGTGTGTCCGGTCTTTTGTTCACGGCTGGCGAGGCGGTTGCGGACCGGTTGAAAGGCAGGACGGGCCCGGTTCGGAACCGGGCCCGGATCGGCGGGATCGTCAGCCGGAGCGCGCCCGGCGCGGGCCGAGCGACGCGGCCGGGGAGGCTTCGGACATCCAGCCGCGGGCGTTGCGGCGGTAGATCTCGACGATGCGCTCCCGGTAGACGGCGATGTCGAACTGGCGTTCGAAGCGGCGGCGGGCGCCCTGGCCCAAGCGGCGGCGCAGCCCGACGTCGTCGATCACGCGGGCCAGCGCTTCGGCCAGAGCCGTCCGGTCGCCCGGCGGCACCAGCAGGCCGGTCTCCTCGTCGGCGATGGCGTCGCCCACGCTGCCGACCGGGGTGGCGACGATGGTCAGGCCGTTGGCCATGGCCTCCAGCACCGACATCGGCAGCCCCTCGAACATCGACGGCTGGACCAGCACATGGGCCTGCGTCAGCTCCTTGCGGCAGCCGGCCTGGTCGAGCCAGCCGGTGAAGCGCACGCGCTCCTCCAACCCCAGCGCCTTGGCCTGCGCGCGGTAGGTCTCCAGATCGCCGTCGCCGGCGATGGTCAGCTGCCAGGAGCGGTTGCGGCAGGCCTCCGACGCCAGGGCGTCCAGCAGGACGTCGATGCCCTTCAGCTTGATCAGGCGGCCGAGGAACAGCAGGCGCACCGGACCGTCCTCCGCACGCTCCGGGATCGTCTCCGGCCCCGGCACGGCGTTGTGCAGCAGGGTCGCGCGGCGCACGGCGGGGAAGGTGGTGACCACCCAGTTGCGCCAGTATTCGCCCAGCACCACCACCTCGCTGGTCATCTCCATCATGTGGCGGATGGCCCAGCGGGACAGCGGCTTCGCGTCCTCGTAATGCTTCGGAAAACGGCCGCCGTGCAGATGCAGGACGACCGGCACCCGGAACAGCGAGGCCATGGCGACGATCAGCCCCTTGCGCAGCACGCTGCCGTATTCGGCCATGTGGATGTGCACGAGCTGGGCCTTGCCGGTCACGAAGCAGCCGAACAGGCGCAGCATCGCGGCGGCGAAGTAGAAGGGCATCAAATGGAATTTCGCGTCCGGACCGTAGCTGTCGATCACCTCGAACTTCACGTCGGGGCGATTCTCCCGTAAGTCCGTCGTGAAGTTGTCGACGATTCGCCCCATGCCGCCCTTTTCGAGCGTGCCGCCGGGTGAAACGATGTAGATCATATCCGCTCCTGACTGTCGCGCTCCCCTCGCGAAGCTTCAGGGAGGAAGGAATTAGGGACCCCGCGGAAAAATGGGTTCTTACTGTCGGCCCGCGCGGGTCAGCGATGGCTTTGCCGCCGCAGCGTCGGGCAGCGTCCCCAGCGAGGGGCGCCGAACGGCGTCGGGGCGGTTCAGCTCCGCATAGATGTCCTGAAGGCTGCGGCCATAGGACTCGATGACGAATTTCTCCAGGAACAGCCGTCGCCCCTCCGCCGACAGGCGCGCGTAGAGCGCCGGCCGGGCGGCGAGGTCGCGGACCGCATGGGCCAGTGCCTCCGGGTCGTTGACCGGGACGATGCGCGCCGTCTCCCCGTCGGTCAGAACCTCCGGGATCGAGCCGACCGGGGTGGTGACGACCGGCATGCCGGTGGACAGCGCCTCCAGGATCACCATGGGCAACCCCTCGTGGGTCGAGGGCAGAAGCAGCATGTCGTGATCGCGCAGATGGGCGTGCGCCTGCTCGCGGGAGATCCAGCCCTCGAACCGGCAGTCGCCGTCCACGCCCAGTTCCGCCGCCATGCGGCGGTAGCCCTCGACGTCGCCGCCGCCGCCGATGGTCACGCGGAAGCGGAAACCCTGGTCCTTCATCAGCCGGCAGGAGCGCAGCAGCGTGCCGATGCCCTTGCGCTCCGACAGGTTGGCGAGCACCAGGAGCGACACGATCGCCCCCTCCGGCGGCGCCGCGCGGACCGGCAGGTCGGCGCCGATGTCCGGCACCGCGTTGTAAAGCACGCGTACCTTGTGCGGGTCCGTCCCGACCGACTGCACCAGGAAGTTCCGCCAGCTCTCGCCCAGCACCAGCGCGATGCCGCAGCGGTCGAACAGCCAGCGGCTGATCGCGCGGGACACCGGCCCCTTGTCGAAATACTCCATGAAGGACGCGCCGTGCAGATGCACCACCGTGGGGCAGGAGAACAGACCGGCGAAGAGCTGGACCACCGCCTTGCGCCAGACGCTGGCGTTTTCCGACACGTTGATGTGCACGACCGACGGGCGGTGCCGCAGCATCATGGCGCCCAGCCGCGCCAGCGTGCCGGCCAGATAGACCGGCGACAGCAGGGCGCTGCCGGTGCCGCGGGTGTCGAGCACCACGGTTTCCGGAGCGGCGGGGCTGTTCTGGAAGGCGTCGACGATGTAGCCCGTCATCCGCCCGATCCCCCCGCCGCCGTCGAGCGCGCCGGGGGTGGCGAAGACAATGCAGGCGCGGGACGCCTTCTTGCGCCGGAAACCCCTGTCGAGCAAACCCATTCTGACCTCACGCCGCGCCGGGAGCCGAGAAGATGGCCTGACGCAGCCGGCGCCGCAGCCCGACCGGCATCAGCGAATGCATCAGGAAGGTGGTCAGCGCCATCGGGGTCGGCGCGCCGTCCCGCAGCGCCGATTTCAGGATGCGCTTGCGCACCGCCGGGGTGCGCGCCGCCTGCTCCCCGCCGGTGGCCTGGAGCAGCAGGCTGGCGTAGGCGCGGGGCGACAGCCTGGGCCGCACCGACTCCGCCCAGTTCAGGGCCATGTCGATGTTGTGGCAGGTCGACAGGGTGATGCGGTCCGATTCCGTGTAGTGGATCGCCAGTACCTCCGGCACGGTGACCAGGGCGCAGCCTTCGATCTGCCCGCAGGAGATCAGCCACTCCCAGTCGTCGAAGGCCGATTTCGGGATCGGCTGACGCTGGAGCAGCGCCTTTGGGGCCAGAAGGGTGGTGGTGGGGGCGAAGGTCTCGCCCTTGAACAGCCCATGGCGGACGAACAGGTAGTCGCCGATCCGGTCCCGCGGGGTGCATAGGCGCCGCGGCCATTCGAAGTCGCCGCGGGCCGTCACCACCTTGCAGCGGCAGCTCATGATCGGGTAGCGCACGCCGGGCGGGCGGGCGGCCATCTGCAGGGCGATCTTGCCCGGCATCCATTCGTCGTCATCGTCGAGGAAGGCGATCCAGGCGCCCTTCGCGCGTTCCACGCCCAGATTGCGGGCGCCGGCGGCGCCGCGGTTCTGTTCCAGCGCGATCACGGTCAGCCGCGGATCGCCGAACGCCCTCAGGCGCTCCTCGGTGGCGGGGTCGGGTCCGTCGATGATGACGACGACCTCGAGCGGGGCGTAGGTCTGGGCCAGGGCGCTTTCCACGGCACGCGCGACCATATCCGGCCGGTTGCGGGTGGGAATGACGACGGTGACCATCTCTTGCAGGCCCATTTCTTGCGGGCTCATCTCTTGCGGGGGCGTCATGACATTACCTTCTGTCGCGACGGAGATTTCGGAGAGCGGAACATGCGGGGGCTCCTTTCCGTCAGCCGGGCCGGACCGGACCGCTCCAGCCGGCGGCCGGCGGCCCGCCGTAGGAGGTTCCGTAGGGGGAGGAACTGGCGAAGGCGGCGTGGGACGCCTGATGCTGGTCCTGAATCCGGGTCTGCATCTTCGCCCAGCGGCGGCGCTGCACGAGGCGGGTCACCGCGATCACCAGCACGATCCAGTTCAGGGAATGGCGTTCCAGGAACACGCTCTCCGACACCGAGATCAGCAGCAGGGCGCAGCCGACCGTGAAGATCCAGGCGGGCTCGGAGCGGTTCTCGCTGTAGCGGATGGCGGCGAAGCCCTGGATCAGCAGGCGGCCCATCAGCATCGCCGTCAGGATCACGCCGGCCAGGCCGAGGTCGAGCCACGCCTCCATCCAACCGTTGTGGGCGGAGTTGATGCCCCAGCCCTGGGTGAAGGTGCTGCCCGGACCATACGCCCCGTACCAGTAGGCGCCGTAGCCCCAGCCGAGCAGGAAGCGGTCCTGGATCGACATCAGCGTGTGTTCCCACAGCACCGTGCGTCCGGTCAGCGTCGGGTCGCGGCCCAGCATGTAGAGGATGTCGTGCCAGAAGGTCGTGCCGCTGGTGATGCCGATCACCGCGACCAGCAGGATGAAGGCCATGGCCGGCGCGAAGCTGCGGATGCCGCCGCGCACGAAGCCGCTGGCCAGCAGCAGGCCGGCGACCAGGATCGAGGTCACCAGGCCGGTGCCCGACCGGCTCATCACGATCAGCAGCAGGGCCATCAGCAGCAGCGGGCGCACCACCCAGCGCTTGCCCTCGCGCGTCCAGTCGAGCCAGAGCAGGCAGAGCACCAGCCAGACCATCATGCGGCCCGTCACGTTCTTCTGCCAGAAGATGCCCTTCCAGGCGCCGACATGCTGCTCGTGGTCGAGCCCGACCGCCGGCATGGCGAAGACCGAGACGTAGGACAGCACCATCAGGATCGACAGGCCCGTCGCCAGCATCCGGACGATCTCCGGAAAGGTGTAGCGCAGGGCCAGATAGACGGCGAAGGCGGTGGTGAACAGGAAGGCCACCGCGCGGCGCAGCGTCACGTCCGGGTAGATCGACCACAGGGCCGACAGGAAGGCCAGCGCCACGATCAGCGACACCGCCGGGCTTCCCGTCGGGATGCGGAAGGCCAGGCTCGGCCGCAGCGCGATCAGGCCCAGGATCATGACGTAGACGGCCATGAAGTAGATCACAGCGCCCGGCGCGTCCGGATCGGTCGTGCCGCCGCCGGTCAGCAGCGCCGGGAGCACCGACCCGCCGAACGAGACGATGCAGAAGACGGTGATGCTCTTTTCCAGAACTTCGAGGACTTTCATGGGGCCGCTGTTCCGGTGAAAAGGGCTGCTATGGCAGTGAACGCCCATGACGGGCGCACCGCATCGTCTTCTGAAGATGCCTACCCGATGCCCGGACCTGTAGCCGGGCGGAGGCATTAGGCCGAAGGAGGCCGTCCCCGTCGGGGCTACCTCCGGGTGGGCCATCCACCCCGATCTTGCGGCTCCCGCAGGGCATAGGCCGTCCAGGTCCGGAAATGAGCCCAGAAAAGGGAAAGCCCCTCTCCCGCGTGGGAAGAGGGGCCTGGATGGGGCGCCGCAGGGTCATGACCCGTCGCCCTTGAGGACGATCACCGCGGTCTTGCACAGGATGTAGAAGTCGAACAGCAGGCCGCAGTTGCGGACGTAGAAGACGTCCATGGCGACGCGCTCCTGGAAGGTGGTGCGGTGGCGTCCCGACACCTGCCAGTAGCCGGTCAGGCCCGGACGGACGGAGCCGATGACCTCCGCCGACGCACCGACCTCCGGCAGTTCCTTCGGCATGTAGGCGCGCGGGCCGATCAGGCTCATGTCGCCCATCAGGATGTTCACCAACTGCGGCAGCTCGTCGAGCGAGGTCTTGCGCAGGAAACGGCCGACCGGGGTGATGCGCGGGTCGTAGGTCAGCTTGTGGTATGTCATGTACTCTTCGCGCATCTTCGGATCGTTCTCCAGCAGGCGCTGGAGATGCTCCTCCGCGTTGATGTGCATCGAGCGGAACTTCAGCACGTCGAAGGTCTTGTCGCCGCCGGCCCAGCGCTTCTGGCGGAACATGACCGGGCCGGGACTGTCCAGACGGATCGCCGCGGCGATGCCCAGCATCAGCGGCGCCACCGCCACCAGCAGGATGCCCGACAGCAGGATGTCCAGCGCGCGGCGGATGCGCAGGTAGCTGGTCGGCGGCCGGACCGAGACGCGCAGCGCCAGCGAGCCGTGCAGGTTGTGGTAGGTGGCGTCCACCGCGCTGACGTTGCCCTCGCCCAGCAGGCAATAGACCTGCTTGAAGGGCAGCCGCTCGACCAGGGCGGTCAACTCCTTCTTGTGGCGCCCGATGTCGGCGACGATGGCGGCCTGGGCCTGTTGGGCGTAGGCCGGGGACTTGGCGAGCAGGTCGGTCGAGCCGACCACCGGCAGGTTGGCGACGCGGGTCTGCCACAGCGTGTCGTCGTCGTCGAAGAAGCAGACCGGGCGCATCCCCAGCCAGGGCAGGCGCTGCAGCTTCTCGGCGATGGCGGCACCCTGCGGGCCGGCCCCGACGATCACCACCGGGGTGCGCCAGTTCAGCGCGCTGGCCATCAGCCCATGCACCAGCAGCAGATCGGCGGCGTAGGTGATCGCGAAGCCGATCAGGGCGACCGACAGCGCCTCCACGAAGAAGGAGCGGAAGCCGTCCATGACGATGAAGGGCACGGCCAGCACGGCGACCGACAGCAGGGCCGCCTGGAAGGTGCGGCGGGTCCGCTCCAGATAGTCGAAGCGACCCAGCGAATAAATTCCGAAAACCGATTTCACCAGCGGCACCAGCATCAGGCCGGTGACCAGGGCACGCTGCGACAGGTCCGCTTCCGCGGTCAGGGTGTCGCTTCCGAACAGTTGGATGAGTGTCCAGCCGAGCAGGGCGAGCATGAAGCCGTCGGACAGCGCCAACAGCAGCCCGGGTCCCACCGTCGGCATGGCCGTCTTCTTCACCGGGGCCAGGTTGATGACCGCTTCTGGGTCGAGTTTGCTCATCGCAGGTCCCATTTATGTGTGAAACGGAATGTCATCCGTCTCGCGCCTGACCTAACGCGGCGCAGCGAAAGACGGCGTCTCATCAGCTTTTTCTTTGAGTCCTTCTGTGTTCAGAAAGACACACAAATATCAGCGCTTGCCCTGCCTCTGTGCAGACAGATCAGAAGGTTGCGCTGTTCTCCACGAATTAGGATAAAGGCTGCCGTCAATCAACAAATCACAAGAGGCCTCCCCCGCCAGCGGCGATACCCCTTACATCCTGAGTGGATTCCCTTGGGTGAGTTTGAAGAGATTAAGGAAAGTGGGTGACTTCGTCCGGGTCATCCGGATCGGTGGCGACGCTGCCACCGCCGTTCCCCGGCTACTCCTTTCCTCCCCGCAAATTGGGGGTATTCGGGGGATGTTCCGCGTCCCCTATGGTGGGGTGCGACGCCGGGGGGCGGCGGGCTTCGCCGGGTTGGTCTGTCCGTCCCGCCGAGGCGACGGCGCGGACGTATCCCATAAGAAGCCGCCGGGCGATTCCGGATGAGGCGGCGTCTCCAACGCCCCGTTGATCGCGGTGGAGTGCCCTCGCAGGCTGGGTGGCTTGTCTGCCGGGTGGTTCGGCCGATTGCCCCCACCCCGGCCCTCCCCCGCTGGCGCAGGGGAGGGTGCCTTCTGCGAAGCGGCGGCAGTCCCCTCCCCTGCGCCAGCGGGGGAGGGTTAGGGTGGGGGCGGGGACGTCGCCGACGCGCCTTCATGGGGATAAGCCTGAAGAACAGTGCGACGGCACCAACGCGAAATTGAAACGTCCCGGTCCGGTTCCAATCATCGGAATTGCGTTCGCGGGTGCGGCAGCGCCGCCCCACCGGAGTTCTAGGCGGAGTTCCTGATGGCGTCCGAAGCAGCGACGATCTTGAAACACGGTTGGCTGTTCATGCTGGCCAACGTGGTGAACCGGGCTGCCGGGCTTCTGCTCCTGCCGCTCTACACCCGGCTTCTCAGCCCTTCCGAATTCGGCGTCTACGCGCTGGTGGTGGTGGTCGCCGACCTGCTGGCGGTCATGCTGATGATCGGCATGAACAACGCCTTCACCGCCGTCTATTTCGAACATGCCGAGGAGGGCGACCGACGGCGCGTCGCCAGCACCTGCCTGCTGGCGGTGGTCGGCACCTCGGTGGCGATGGTCGGGCTGGCCTGGCCGCTGGGCATGGCGGGAAGCTGGGCGATGTTCGGCGACACCGGCCACGCGGCGGTGATGGCGATCGCGCTGGCCGGCGTCGCCCTGACCACCCTGTTCGAGCTGGCGCTGGCCTATTACCGGGCGCGCAAGCGGTCGGGCCTGTGCCTGCTGGTGTCGCTGGCCAAGGTGGTGGCCCTGCTCGCCTTCAACCTGCTGTTCCTGTGGGCGCTCGGCCTCGGCGTGGAGGGCATCTTCCTGGCGAACGGCGCGTCCTTCCTGGCGCTCGGCCTTCTGCTGGTGGTGGCGATCCTGAAGGACACGGGCTTCTCCTTCTCCTTCCCGATCCTGAAGCGGGTGGCGGCGCTGGGGCTGCCCTACGCGCCGCAGTCGCTGCTGGACATCGCCAACAACTTCGTCTCGCGCTGGCTGCTGAACATCCTGCTGTCCACGGCGGCGGTGGGTCTGTTCGCCTTCGGAATGCGGCTGTCGCAGATCCTCTTCATGTTCCTGACCGCCTCCTTCCTGCAGATCTGGTCGGTCAGCCGGTTGGAGGCGCAGCATGGCGCGGCGGACAACGCCCAGGCGGATTTCGTCTTCCACCTCTTCGTCGTGCTGCTGACCGGGGCCGGGCTGGGGCTGGCGCTGACCGCGCCGGAGATCCTCTGGCTGATCGCGTCGGCCGACTACACGCCGGTGCTGACCAGCATGCCCTTCCTGGTGCTGGCCTATGTGCTGCACGGGGTGCGCATGAACCCGGAGGTGGCGATCCTGAAGGCCAAGCGCGTTGGCGTGCTGCCCTGGATCTCCGCGGCCAGCCTCGCCGTGGGGTCGGCGCTGGCCCTGGCGCTGGTCTGGCAGTGGGGCCTGCTCGGCGCCGCGCTGGCCAACCTCGGGCGCGAGGTCTTCCAGATCGTCCTGACCGAGACGGTCCGCCGCCGCATCTGCCGCGACGAGGCGCCTCTGAACGCCGTGCGGATCGGCTGGATCCTGGTGCCGGCCGCCTTCGCCTACGCGGCGGGCTGGTACCTGTTCGGCACCGAGATCGACCCGGCCTTCACCGCGGAGAAGGTGCTGCTGGTGCTGGTGTTCCTGACGGCGGCGGTGTTCGGTCCTGGCATGGGGACGGCGGGCCGGGCCATGCTGGGCAAGCTGCTGCTGGGCCGCGTCCGCCGCCTGCAATCGGCGTCCTGAAGGCGCATGCCCTGAAAACGGAAAGGGCCGGCGGATCGCTCCGCCGGCCCTTCCTCATGGTCCGCCTCGGCGGTCGTTACGCGGCCTGATGTTCGAGCATCAGGTTCGCGGCGTCCACCGTCATCATGTGCGAGAAGTCGACCGACGACAGGTCGAGCGCGGACTGCACGCCCACCGACTGCACCGTCGCCGTGTCCTGGGCCAGGCTGTGGGCCAGCAGGTCCGCCGACAGGGCCTGGGCGCTGCCCGGCGCGTTGATGGTGCCGATGCCGGTCCCGTCGGCGATGGTCGCCTGCGTCGGGTTGGAGAGCTTCAGGTTGAAGGTCTCGACGCCCTCGACGACATCGTCGCTCAGCACCTTGACGGCGACCGTCTTGGTGGTCTCGCCGGCGGCGAAGGTCAGCTTGCCGTTGGTCGCCAGGTAGTCCGAACCGGCCTTGGCGGTGCCGTCCGCCGTGGCGTAGTCCACCGTCACCGTCTGGCTGTAGGCCTGGGACAGCTTCACCGTGAACACCGCGTCGGTGGTGACCGGGCTGGCGGCGGTGCTGCTGTACAGGCCGGACTTGATGGCGTTGTACTTGTTGTAGTCCACCTTCCAGCTATCGTTCATGATGCCGCCGGTGTCGCCCGAACCGGGGCTCCAGGCCCAATAGGTCCAGCTCGCCCCCTGGTCGCCCGCGGCGAGGTCGATCTTGCCGTCGCCGTTCCAGTCGCCGTTCATGTACTGGATCAGCTTGGGCATCCACGCCTTGTCGATGGCGGTTTCCATGCGGCTGCCGAACTCGCCGACCAGGATCGGGGTCTCGTCGTTCTGGATGAAGTGGCCCCACATCTGGTCCCACTTCGCCGGCATGTTGTTCGGGAAGTTGCCGGCCTTGAACCAGTCCATCATATACAGCGACGGGCCGTAATCGTGGACCGAGTAGACCAGCTTGCCCGGCTCGTTGAACTTGACCTCGTAGTTCTTCTCGCCCAGCAGGTTGCCGCCCCACCAGTACCACTGGTTCTGGTAGGTCTCGATGCCCTCGACGATCAGCAGCCAGTCCTTGTTGACCGACTGGATGGCGTTGCCGATGCGCTCCGCGGCGCGGGCCCAGTCGTTCGGGCCGCCGTCGCCCCAGGTCGCCGGGTTGTGCGGCTCGTTGTGCAGGTCGGCGCCGATGACGGCGTCGTTGCCCTTGTAACGGGTCGCCAGCATCTTCCAGTTCTCGATCATCTTCGATTCCGGATACTGGCTGGTGTACCAGAGCCCGTTCTCGTTGGCCGACGCGCCGTCGCCGGAGCGATGGTGGTCGAGGATGATCTTCATGCCGATCTTATCGGCGTGCTCGATGATCTTGTCGAACACCTCCAGCGAGGTCTTGCCGCGCAGGTCGGGGTTCTTCGAATAGTCGATGCCGGTCGGCATGCGGCCGTTGTCGAGCATCGCGTCGGAGTAGGGCAGGCGGATGGTGTTGAAGCCCAGATCCTGCATCTGCTTCATGTGGCTCTGGTAGCTGTCCATCCACAGCCCCTGCGGCGCGAAGGCGTAGCCTTCGGACCCGAACCAGTTCACGCCGGTCAGCTTCACGGCCTTGCCGCTGCTGTCCATGATCTGGCCGCCCTCGGTGTGCAGGAAGCCCGGCGCGATGCCGGCGGTCTTGCCGGTCGGCTCGGTCACCGACACGTCGCTGACCGACAGGGTCGGCTTCGTCGGGGTGGGGGCCGGCGGCGTGGTGGGGTTGGTCGGGTTGGAGGAGCCGGGGAAGAAGCTCTTGTCGGCGTCCACCACCAGCGTGCCGTTCCACCACATGCCGGACTGGCCCTTGACCACGTCCTTGCCGTCCAAGGCACCCTTGTCATAGGTGACGTTGCTGTCGGTGGGCATGACCGACTTGCCGTTGATGGTGATCTTGTTGACCAGCAGGTTGCGGTCCTGGCCGTTCACCGTGGCGTCGTTGTCGTACTGGATCTGGACCTTGTGCGCCTGATCCGCCGTGGCGTTGATCGAGAAGGCGTAGTCCTTGGCCGACGCGCCGGCCATGCCCTCGCCGACCTTCTTGCCGTCGATCAGCAGGTTGAAATGCGCGTTGACACCGCCCGCGGCGTTGCCCTGCAGGTTCAGGATGACCTGGGTGTTGCCGGCCGGGGCCGGCGGCGTCGGGACCGGGAAATAGTCCTTGGTCAGCGCGAAATCGAGCGAACCGTCCCACCACATGCCTTCCTGGCCGGGAATCACGTCCTTGCCGTCGGAGGCGCCGCGGTCGTAGCTGACCAGCGAGCTGGTGGAGGCGACGGGCTTGCCGTTCACTTCCAGCGACTTGACGAGCAGGTTGCGGTCCTGCCCGTTCACATAGCCGTCGTTGAAGTAGACGATCTGAAGCTTGTGCGCCTGATCCGGTGCGACCTGGGCCTTGAAGGTGTAGCGGCCGTCGCTGGTCGAGCCGACCGTCGCCTGACCGAGATTGACACCATCCAGGAGCAGCCGGAACTGCGGCCAGATCCCGCCGGCAGCCTGCCCCGAGGCGTTGACGACGAAGGTCGTGTCGACGAGACCCGTGGTGGTCGTTGCCATTGGAAGTAACCTCTCTCCATTTTCGGTGGAGCAAAGGTGGCGCCCAATTGGTTAACGAGGTATTTCGGATTTTAGGGAAATGCGACTCAAAAGCCACGACAGGCTGTGAAAAGAATGAGGCGCGAAAAACCGCCTTCACTGCGGTTTCCGCGCCACAGTGGGGCCTTGCGGCCACGGGGAGGGGAAAGTGTAAAGTCTTGTTACAGAAAGGTTTCCGGAATCGGGCGCCTCAGCCCTCGTGACTTTTGTGAGCCACCATGAAGACCTCCGGCCGGAACAGGTAGAGCTGGCCGAGCTTGCCGAGCTTGCGCCGCAGGGTTAACGGCATCGCCCCCATGACGGATTCCACGGCCTTTACATAGGCGAGGTAACCGCGCCCGGAACCATGGATGTGCATCCGCCGGCGGACCGCCATCGGAGCGATGTAGACGGCCTCCATCCGGGTGAAGCCGGCCTCGCGCAGCGCGCGCTCGGTCTCGCTCCAGGTGTATTCGCGCAGATGCATGCAGATCGGCTCGTCCAGCCCGAAGACCTCCGACAGGTCCATCGGCCCGGCGTGCTTGTGCGGCATGCTGAGCACGTAGCGGCCGCCCGGCTTGAGGATGGCGTGCACGTTGGACAGATGCACGGACACGTCCTCGGGGTGGAGATGCTCGATGACGTGGGTGGAGACGACGGCGTCGTAATGGCCGCGCGGCTCGAACTCGGCAAGGTTGACGCCGTCGCAGCAGCGCCACGTCACGTTTGAGCGCTCGTCGGTCCAGCGCTCTCCACGCTCGCGGGTGATCTCGGTGGCGACGCAGCGGTGGCCGTGGCGGGCCAGATAGCTGAGCAGCCGGCCCTTGCCCGACCCGACCTCGTAGACGTCCCGCGCGCCCTTGAGCAGCGTCAGGAAGTGGCGGAAGTCAAGCTCGTCGTTCTGCGCCGCCGTGTCCACCGCGTCGTTCAGCCAGGGGCATTCGCTGTAGAGGGTGGTGTAGTTCCGCTCGAACACCGTCCAGCGCTCTTCGCGGCGGGAGTCCAGCAGCTCGCGGGCGAGCTGGCGTTCCAAGTCCCAGTGCTGGCGGACCATGGTTTCGCTGAGGGGGTAGTTCGGGGCCAGACCGAACTTCCGCTTGTAGCGGGCGACCAGCTCATCCGACGTCAACGTGTCCACAGATCACCTCGTTGGGAGAAACGCCGCTGTTCCGATAATCTAAGAGCGCTGTCGGAAATCCTTACAGGCGCGGACGGCGGATCGGGCCGCGCGATCGGGCGGGGTAGCGGGACCGGAAGGGGTACCGCACAGCTTCCCGACCGGAGTCACCCTGACCGGTTGCGCCCGCGCAGCGCCTGCACCGACGCCTCGTACAGCGGCAGCGGGCGGGAGGCCGCGTCGTAGGGCGAGGGGTGGGGCCTCAGCTCCGGCGTCTCCCGCGCGATGTAGTTCAGGTCGGAGCGCAGGTGCCACCAGCACAGCTCGGCCAGCCGCGCGTTGCCGGCGATGTCGCCCAGATACTGCCCGGCCAGGAAGGCCATGGCGCGGTCCTTCTCCGCCCGCGACCAGGAGCGCGGCAGGTGCTTCTCGTTCACGTCGAATTCGGTGACGTGGATGGGCAGGCCCAGCCGGTCCATGGCCCGCAGGAAGCCCTTCATGCCCTCGCGGTCGTAGGGCTTGCCGGCCATCAGGTGGCTTTGCAGCCCCACCCCGTCGATCGGCACGCCGCGTTTGACCGCGTCGGTCAGCCAGGTCTGGAAATAGGAGCGCTTGCGCTGCTGCCAACCCTCGTCGATCTCGATGCCGAACTCGTTGATGACCAGCTTGGCGGAGGGGAACTCCTTGCGGATGTGGTGGAAGAAGGGGTCCAGCCACTCCGGCCCCTTGGCGCCGCCGGCCACCACCCACCACATGCCCTTGCGGAAGCCGTAGCGGTCCTGCTCCTGGGGGTGGCTGCGCTCGGTCTCCCAGAAGAAGGCCTCGTTCATCACGTCGATGCGGTAGAAATTGTCGCCGTAGCGCTTCTTGACCGCCGCGACCATGGCGGTGAAGCGCGGCCAGTAATTGTCTTCGGACAGCGTGCCGTCCGCCGAGAAATAGGCGCTCTCCCCGATGCCCAGCGCGCGCTGGCGGCTGGCTGGCAGCGTCATGTAGTCGGGCATGCCCATGTGCTGCCACAGGGCGCAGTGCCAGTTGGGCTTGGCGCCGATGCGGCGGGCCAGCTCCACCCCGGCGTCGAAGCGGCCCCAGTCGAAATTGCCCTCCTGCGGCTGGAAAACGGCCCATTTGCCGCCGTTCTCGGGCGTTACCACGTCGCATTCCCGCGCCATCAGCGTGTCGAGCATCGGGTCTTCCGGCTCGATCAGATGGTCGCGGGCGGCGCCGTGGAGGATGCCAGCGGCCCGGCAGGCGTCGCGCAGGGTGGGGTTCGGCACCGCGGCGGAAGCCGCCTCGGCGACGGCGGGGCCGGCGGCGGCCTTGCAGCTTGCCAGCACCGCGGCCGCGGCGGCGGCGCGCAGCGCGTCCCGGCGGGAGAGTGAGGTTGTCTTTGGCGAGGTCTGGGCCATGGGCGTCGGGCCTCGTATGGCTTGAAATGAAATGAGAATTCCCTCTCCCCTCTAGGGAGAGGGTTAGGGTGAGGGGGGTGCGCTTTTGCCGAACGTTCCGCAAAGCACAACCCCCTCACCGGCCCTCCGGGCCACCCTCTCCCCGGAGGGGAGAGGGCTATGCGGACAGAGGTGAAGGACGCCTCGCTTACGGCGCGGCGCGCAGGGTCTGGTCGCCGTAGTATTTCCGCGTGGCGACGTAGCTGTTGTACGGGCCCTGGTAGCCCTTGCTGGCGGCCTTCTTCAGGTTCACGTCGGTCATCACGCAGACGAACTTGCTGTGGTCGATCGGACCGAGGTCGGCCACCGCGTTCAGGTCGCTCGCCGTGGTGTGGCCCCAGCGGGTGACGAAGAGCACCTTGGAGGCGGCGCCGCAGACGATGCGGGCATCCGACACGGCCAGCGCCGGGGCGGTGTCGAACACCACCAGATCGAAGCTGGGCGACAGGCCGGCCATCAGCTGCACCAGGCTATCGACGTTGAAGCGGTCCAGCGTCATCGGGTTCAGCTTGCCCGCCGGAACCATGGCGAAGGGCACGTCGTCGGAGGTGTGGACGATCTCGTCCAGCGTGGCGTCACCGGAGATCCAGTCCGACAGGCCCTTCTTGGTGGACAGGTCGAACAGACCCTCCATGCGGGAGCGGCGGAAGTCGGTGTCCACCACCACCACCCGGCGGCCGGCCTGGCTGGCGACCTGGGCGACGGCGAGCGTCAGCGAGGTCTTGCCGTCCTGCGGGCGGGCCGAGGTCACCGCCAGCGCGCCGACCGGACCGAGATCCGACAGATGGTTGCGGAACAGGGCGCGCAGGGATTCGCTGAACAGCGAGAAGGGATGGCGCTGGAAGATCTTGTAGAGCCGGCCCTTGGCCCCGCGGTCGCTGTGGTGCGGCACGATGTGGACGGTGCCGACGCCCAGGATGCGGCGCACGGCGTCCGGGGTGTGGATGCGGCGCTGGAGAAGCTCCAGACCGAAGACGCTGAAGATGGCGAGCGCGAGAGAGGCGACGAAGCCGGCCAGCAGCAGGAGGACGCGGAGGGGGCCCGACGGCTCGTGCGGCACCTGCGGCGCGGAGACCAGCTTGACGGCGGCCGGGAAGGCGCGGCTGTCCTTCTGGGCCTCGACCTCTTCCAGACGGCCCAGCAGGCTGTCGAGAAGCTGGCGCTTGGCGGTCGCCTCGGATTCCAGGGTGCGCAGCGGGATGGCCTGCTCCTGCATGGTGGCGTAGCTGCCCTCCATGCGGGTGATCATCGAGCGGAGCGCGGTCTCCTGCTCCACCGCGACCTGGGCGGCTTCGCGGACACCGTTGATCTCGCGGCGGATTTCCTGCTGGAGCGAGGAGTTGGCCTCGTTCAGGCGGCCCTGAAGTTCGAGGATGCGCGGGTGCTTCGGCCCGTACTGGCGGGACAGCTGGGCCATTTCCGTGGAGATGGCGGCGACCGTGGCGCGGAGCTGGGCGACGACCGGCGAGGCGATGCTGCCGCCGATGGCGTTCCAGTTGCCGGCCTTCAGGTTGCGCTCCAGCGTGTCGGCCTGGGCGACCGAGCGGGCGCGGATGGCCGACGCCTCGCTCAGGCGCAGGCGGGTCTGCTCAAGCTCGTTCTGGGCCATCAGGCCGGTGCCGCCCTTCAGCAGGCCGCCCTTGACGCGGGCCTCCTCGACCTTGGAGTCGGCCTCGGCAACCTCGCGGCGCAGCAGGACGATGCGGTCCTGCAGCCAGGAGATCGCGCTGGTCGACAGGTCGCGGTCCATCTGCTGGCGGGTTTCCATGTAGCGGCGGACGATGCCGTCCACCACGTCGCGGCTCAGCTGGGGCTCCTTGGAGGTGAAGCGCACCTGGATCACGCGCGACCGGCCGACGATGGCGACGTCCAGCTTGCGGTGGATGCGCGCGATGATCTGGTCGTTGCCCAGAGCCGCGTGCGCCTCGCGCGCCCGGATGTCCTGCGCCACCTCGTCGCCGTGGCTCAGCAGCCAGGCGACCGGGGCCGGCGGGGCGCCGTCCCAGAAGCGGTTGGCGAGGCCGCGGCCATAGGCCACCGCGCGCTCGACCAGCGGGAGCGTCTCGTCCTCCTGCGCCGGCGGGTTGAATTCCGGATGCTGGGCGAGCTGGAGATCGTTCACCACCTGGTTCAGCACCTGCGGCGACTTCAGGATCTCGATCTCGCTCAGGATCGCCGCGTCCTCGGTGGGGATGGCGCCCACCACTTGCTCGACCTCGCGGACGACGCGGACCTGCCGGTTGTCGACCAGAAGAAGCGCTTCGGAGGTGTACTGGTCCTTGAGCGTGGAGACGCCCAGGGCCGACAACCCGGTCAGCACCACCACGATGGCCGCGATCAGCCACTTGTGGCTGCCCAGCACGCGCAGGATGAAGCGGAAGTCGGGACCCATGGACGGGGTCTGGGATTCGAACTCGCTGCGCCGGGACGGGCCGGGGGAGGCGGGCCATGCCGGAACCGGAGCCGGCGGACCGCCGTGGTGGCCGCCGTGATTGACTTGGGGCAGATTTTCCACGTCTCAAAGCTCCTTATGCATGGGCGCGGGTGCAGGGGCGCTGGACGAACGCATGGCGGCACGGCGCATAAGCATGACGGTGTGGGCGAAGCCGAAAGCGCCGACGCAATAGCGGCGAAACAGACGGCGGGGCTCCTGGACCAGCCGGAACGCCCATTCCAGCCCGATGCGCTGGACGGCGGCGGGGGCCCGGGTGAAGCGCCCGGCGAGGAAATCGATGATGGCGCCGCCGTTGACGATCAGCACCTTATGGTCCAGCGCGCGCTTGAGCTGCACCGCGACCTCCTCCTGGCGGGGCATGCCCATGGCCAGGATGATGATGTCGGGCCGAAGCTCCCGCGCACGGGCGATGTAATGCTCCACGGAATGGAACCCGTGCTGGGCATCGACATAGTCGTGCGGGGTCCGCTCCTTCAGCCGCTCGATCCCCTCATCCAGCCAGGGCGCCGCGGTGCCGTAGACGGCGACCCGACGGGGCGACAGGTGGCGGAGGAGAAGCGGGATGAAGTCGGTGCCGTTCATGTTCAGCCCGACCGGCTGGTCGAGCCACGGCAGAGCCGTCTCCAGCGCCACCCCGTCCCGCAAAAGGACGTCGGAGGCGCGGAAGGCCGACCACGCGGCGGAGGACCCCGCGCAGAGGTTGACGCCGTGAGCGTTGAGGAACGACAGGATGGTCGGTCGCTCGACGGCTGACAATGTCTTTATCAATGCATGGCGCTCGTCCTCGCAAGAAATACACCGTATTCTCTCGATCAGTGCCAGGACGTCACGAGGGGTCGGCATGCACATCTCCTAACCAAATCAGCGAAGCGACGACGGTTACGTTGTCAGTGCAACGATGATGCCCGACGGTTTGCGGTGCAGTAAGACGATATTGCTTGCTAACACTTTCGATTGGTGGCAGCCGGTGAAACCGTTACCGGGTACCCCTTTCGACACGACCGCCGGACAACAGGGAATGATGTGGCTGGCACCGCCCCTTTTTCGCAGCGGTGGGATGGGAGAGGGGAAAGTTCAGGCGAATTAGCCCGGCCACGCCGGTGGAACCCCTGAATCGGCTTGCCCTATCCTATGGCTCCGACCATATAGGTACGCCCGTGGGGTGCCGGTGTGCAGAATAGGGGGTGGGCGTCCGCCCCGCGGCACGGCACTGTTCCAGATCCGGCGAAGCCCCCCAATACCGCCAGCCTCCAACCAGCCCTTTGAATCCACAGGCCGATCTCTCCGGGGCCGGCGACGGAAGAAGACCAGTTCATGAGCAACGACGAAACCACCCCCCGCCAACCCGGTACGGCCCCAGGCACGGCTGACGAATTCGACCGCCGCGACGCGCTGCGCGCGATCGCCGCGGTGGTGCGCGGCGACGGGATCGAGGTGGACGCCGACAGCACCCCGGCCCGCTGGTCGGTCGCCGTCGTCCACGAGGTGGTCGTTCCCGGCACCGACCGGAAGCTGAAGCTGCGGTTCCGCGTGGCGCTCGGCCCGCTGCCCGACATCGAGGCGGACCTCTGGGGCCTGATGACCTCGGAGGAGGGCTTCGGCCGTCCTCAGGCGAAGGCGCTGGGCAAGCGGGTCAAGGCGGCCTGCCTGTCCTCCGCCGCTATCGAGAAGGCGCGCGGGCGGGTGGATGGCTGGTTCGCCTCCATGGCGCAGCGCGCCAACGGCTTCGGCGAGGCGTGGCGGCCCAAGGGCTTCGCCGACGAGCTGGGCCGGGTGATCGGCTTCGGCGGGCGCATCCCGCGTCTGCAGACCCTGCTGGACGCGCTGGAGGAGGCCTTCTCCACCGCCGCCGCGCGGGCCGGCCTGAAGGTCCGGCGGGAGCGCCTGGAGAACGCCTCCGGCCTCGGCGTCTATCTCGACAGCTTCGCCACGGCCCGTGCCATGGTGCGCAAGCTGCGGCTGTTCGTCGGCCCGACCAACTCCGGCAAGACCCACGCCGCCATGGATCGGCTGGCCGAGGCGCAGAGCGGTTGCTACCTCGCCCCGCTGCGCCTGTTGGCGCTGGAGGGGCAGGAGGCGCTGGAGACGCGCGGGCGCCCGTGCAGCCTCGTCACCGGCGAGGAGCGCGACGTGCGGCCCGGCGCCTCCTTCACCTCATCGACCATCGAGATGGTCAACACGTCCAAGGTCTGGGGCGCTTGCGTCATCGACGAGATCCAGATGATCGGCGACCCCGACCGCGGCTGGGCCTGGACCCAGGCGGTGGCCGGCGTGGCCGCCCCGGAAATCCTGATGACCGGCTCCGCCGACGCCATCCCCTACGTGCAGCGCCTCGCCACCGCGCTGGGGGAGGAGCTGGAGGTCGTGGAGTTCACCCGCAAGTCGCCGCTGCGCGTGCAGGAGGAGCGGGTGCCGCTGGAGAATGTTCGCCGCGGCGACGCGGTGATCGCCTTCTCGCGCAAGGACGTGATGGGGCTGCGGCGCGAGCTGCTGGCCCGCGACCACACGGTGGCGGTGATCTACGGTGCCCTGTCGCCGGAGGTGCGGCGGGCCGAGGCGCGTCGTTTCCGCGACGGCTCGGCGGACGTACTGGTGGCGACCGACGCCATCGGCATGGGGCTGAACCTGCCGGTCGCCCGCGTCGTCCTGTCCACCACCCGCAAGTACGACGGGCGGGAGGAGCGTGACCTGAATTCCTCCGAAATCCGCCAGATCGGCGGGCGGGCGGGGCGCTTCGGCATGCACGAGGAAGGTCGCGTCGCGGTGCTGGAGGGGGAGAACATCAACCCGGTGCGCCGGGCGCTGACCACTCCGCCGGTCCCGCCCGAGGACCCGCGGGCCTGGATCAGCCCCAACCTGACCCATGTCGAGGCCATCGCGCGGGAGCTGGACACCGACAGCCTCGCCAAGGTGCTGCGCACGGCGGGGCAGGAACTGCTGCGCGCCAACCAGACCTTCCGCATGACCGACCTGGAGCAGCGCATCCAGGCCGCCACGGCGGTGGACCGGGCGAAGCTGCCGCTGGCGGAGCGCGACATGCTGGCGCGCTGCCCCATCGACGTGCGCGACCAGAACAACCTGCGCTTGCTGGCGCTGTGGGCGACGAACCAAGGCAAGGGCGTTCCCAATTCCGCCCCCGACGCCGCCGAACGCTTCCACCACCGCGTTGGCACCGACGTGGAGCTGGAGAAGGCCGAACGCGCGGTGAAGGAGCTGACCGCCTACGCCTGGCTGGCCTACCGCTTTCCCGACGCCTATCCCGACATGGACCTGTGCCAGGAGCGCCGGGCCATGCTGAACGCCTTCATCGAGCGGACCCTGGCCGAACGCTCGCTGGCCCGCGCCTGCCCGGTCTGCGGCACGCGGCTGAAGGCGAACCACCGCTTCCGTGTCTGCGACAGCTGCTACGCCGGGCGGGTGGAGGAGCGGCAGGGCGAGCGGCGCGGGCGCCGTCCGGACGGAGCGCGCGGCCCGCAGCCGCCGGCGAAGAGCGGAGCGGAGGGCGGTCACCCGCAGTTCCACCACCCGCTGCCGGGCCGCAAGGGCGGCAAGGGCGGGGCGGGGCATCGCGGGCGCCGCCCGGCCGGGGGGTGAGGTTAGTCCCTCGCCCCACTGGGGAGAGGGTGGCCCGAAGGGTCGGGTGAGGGGGATGCGCGTGGCGGCAGGTTCGGCACAAGCGCAACCCCCTCACCCTGACCCTCTCCCCAAAGGGGAGAGGGAATTGTCGTCGTCACGCTGCCACGACGCCGCTCGGACCGGAGTCATCCCGGCGGGTCCAGGTGATCTCCTCGGTCCCGCCGCCTTCGGTCAGGAAATAGCGGCGCAGCGGCACCAGATCGGCGCCCAGCTCATAGACCAGCGGGCGGCTGGTCGGGATCTCGAACAGCGGGATGTCCCGGTCGGGCACCTTATCCAGATGCTTGACGAGGCCGCGCAGGCTGTTGCCGTGGGCCGACACCAGCACCCGCGCGCCCAGCCGCAGGGCGGGGCAGATGCCCTCCTCCCAGAAGGGGATCACCCGGTCCGTGGTGTCCTTCAGGCTTTCGCCGCGGGGCAGGTTCGCGCGGCCGATGCCGGCGTAGCGCCGGTCCGACACCGCGGAGCACGGGTCCTCGGGCTCGACGGGCGGGGGCGGGACGTCCCAGCTGCGCCGCCAGAGGAAGACCTGATCGGCGCCGTGGCGGGCCGCCGTCTCCGTCTTGTTCAATCCCTGGAGCGCGCCGTAATGGCGCTCGTTCAGGCGCCAGTGCTTGTGCACCGGCAGCCACATCCGGTCCATCTCCTCCAGCACGATGTCGAGCGTCTTGATCGCCCGCTTCAGGACGGAGGTGAAGGCCACGTCGAAATCGAATCCGGCCTGCCTCAGCAGACCGGCGGCGTGGCGGGTTTCGGCCACCCCCTGTTCGGTCAGATCGACGTCGGTCCAGCCGGTGAACAGATCCGAGCGGTTCCAGACGCTCTGTCCGTGCCGCAGCAGCACGAGCCGATGCATGGTCCCTCCTCCTGACGTGACGGTGTCTCCCTCGGGGAACGGGAGGGCGGGGGGAAGGGTTCCGGGCACGGCGTCAC
The DNA here is from genome assembly GCF_016632405.1 of Azospirillum aestuarii. NCBI lineage: Bacteria > Pseudomonadati > Pseudomonadota > Alphaproteobacteria > Rhodospirillales > Azospirillaceae > Azospirillum > Azospirillum aestuarii. The sequence goes on along the minus strand of NZ_JAEPIV010000017.1, from coordinate 95,655 downwards.
AAATGGCGCGGCCTTATGTCAATTTGGAAACACACGAGACACATTCGGACAACAAAAGCGGGGTAACTTGCGGGGCAGGCGAAATTATCCGCCCGGCGCGTGCGCAGCCGCACTGCGACGCCGAGCCAACTTGCGTTCAGAGGCCGCCATGCAGCATCATGACCTCCTCTCCAGGACCGTTTCGACCGATCGGGACATAACCCTGGAGGCGCTTCGTGTGTTCACCTACCTGAGCCGGCGGCTCCATTTCGACCGTCCCGTGCCGGTGCTCCAGTCCGAACTGGCTGATGCGCTCGGCATGCAGCGGCCCAACGTCAACCGGGCCATCAAGCTGCTGGAAACCAAGCAGATCCTTCTGCGGGATTCCAAACTGGGGCGTGCGATCACGTTCCGGTTGAACCCGGAACTGGAGGGCGGCCGGGCCTGAAACTGGTCCGGAATGATTTTTGAAACGCGTCACCTTGTCTTCACGAATTCGGCCCTCAAGAAAGCCTTCGGCTGGTACCAGAAGGTGCCGAATCAGACCGATCTTCCGTTGGGCATGATCACCACCGTCGTCCCGAAATCGGACGGGGGCGTGGTGGTCATGGTGCAGCAGGGGGCTGCGAAGGTGCGGGACGTCGCCTTCATGCCCAGCAAGACGCTCGGCATCCTCCTGCTTTTCTGCCGCCGTCAGAAAATCCCGATTCCGCGCGACGCCGACAAGGACATCTTTCCGTCCGACGACGGAATCATGCTGACGATCCGCGGCAGTTGCAGCACGACGGCGCCGCCGCCGTAACCTCGTCGACGGCGGTCAGTCGTTTCCGCAGGCGGTGGGTCGGGCCACGGCCAGGGGAATGTCCGCCTCGGTGAAGCGAAACCCGTGACCGGCGGCGAAATCCACCAAGTCACCCAGGGTCAGCAGACCGCGCGACGCCCGCCGCAGCGCCGCGCGCAGGGCCGGGTCGGCCTCGGTCGCGACCAGGAATCGGATGTAGTCGCCATGACACATGCCCAGACCTCCCGGAATCGGTGCGGCTGTCCCTGGCCTTGGGGAAGGGGAGCGCGGCCAATGCGGCGTTGCGCGCACAAGCAATGGTCCGAAGCAGACAGTCCGAAGTCTTGATATCGCCTATTTGCCTAAAATTGTAGACAAAATGGTGAAGAACGGTGCGGCGTCCTGCCGCACCGTTCTTCATGGTCTGCTCGGACTTGGCGATCACTCGCCCGGCTGCTGCACCGTCTCGGCGGGGCTGGCCCCTGAAGCGATGCTGTCCGGCGTGATGGCCGCCACCGGCTCACCCGGCCCGGAGGCGGCGCGCAGAGCCCGCGCGGCGGCCTTCAGCCCGATGTCGGGGCGGCGGTCGGGCATCAGCTCGAACAGCAGCAGGGAGCGCCCGTTGACCGGAATCTCGTCGCCGGTCTGGGCGGTGGCGACCTCCAACCGGTCGGGCTCCGTGGTGTCCACCAGTGTCAGCCAGCGGCTGCCACCGGCGACCTCCGGCAGCTTGAAGGGCACCACGTCGTGGTAGGCGTTGATGATGAGAAGAAGCGTGGCGTCCGACGCCACCTTCTTGATGCCGGTGGCCTGCGCCCGCCCGTCGAGCAGCATGCCCAGGCAGCGGGCCATGGGGTCCTGCCACTGCTCGGTCGTCTTCTCCTCGCCGGCGGGGGTGATCCAGGTGAGGTCCTTCACCTCAAGGTCGGGGTTGTAGGCGCCGGTGAGGAAGCGTCCGCGGCGCAGCAACGGATGGCTCTGCCGCAGCCCGATCAGGTGGCGGACGAAGTCGGTCAGCGCCCAGCCCTCGTCGCTGACGCCCTCCCAGTCGATCCAGCTGATCTCGTTGTCCTGGCAATAGGCGTTGTTGTTGCCGTTCTGGCTGCGCGCGAACTCGTCGCCGGCCAGGATCATCGGCGTGCCCTGGGACAGCAGCAGCGTGGCCAGCAGGTTGCGCATCTGGCGGAAGCGCAGGGCGTTGATCTCCGGATCGTCGGTCGGACCCTCCGCCCCGTGGTTCCAGGAGATGTTGTGCGAATGGCCGTCGCGGTTGTCCTCGCCGTTCGCGTCGTTGTGCTTGTCGTTGTAGGAGACGAGGTCGTGCAGCGTGAAGCCGTCATGGGCGGTGACGAAGTTGACGCTGGCCCAGGGCTTGCGCCCACGCCGGTTGAACACGTCCGCCGAGGCGGCCATGCGGGTCGCCAACTCGGGCAGCTTGCCCTCGTCGCCCTTCCAATAGGAGCGCACGGTGTCGCGGAACTTGTCGTTCCACTCCGCCCAGCCCGGCGGGAAGCCGCCGACCTGATAGCCGCCGGGGCCGCAGTCCCACGGCTCCGCAATCAGTTTGACGCGCGACAGCACCGGGTCCTGCCGGCAGGCGTCGAGGAAGCCGCCGCTGTGGTCGAAGCCGTAGGTTTCCCGCGCCAGGATGGTGGCGAGGTCGAAGCGGAAGCCGTCCACATGCATCTCGGTCACCCAGTAGCGCAAGGAATCGGTGACCATCTGGAGGACGCGCGAATGCACGAGGTTCAGCGTGTTCCCGGTGCCGGTGTCGTTGATGTAGTAGCGCGGGTCCGGGGCCAGCCGGTAGTAGGAGGCGTTGTCGATGCCCTTGAAGGACAGCGTCGGCCCCATCTCGTTGCCTTCGGCGGTGTGGTTGTAGACGACGTCGAGGATCACCTCGATCCCGGCGTCGTGCAGGCGGGCGACCATCTCCTTGAACTCGTGGATCGCGCCGGTCGCCAGATAGCGCGGGTCGGGCGCGAAGAAGGAGATGCTGTTGTAGCCCCAGTAGTTGCGCAGCCCCTTTTCCAGCAGATGGCGGTCGTCCAGGAAGGCGTGGACCGGCAGAAGCTCCACCGCCGTGACGCCCAGCGAGCGGATGTACTCCACGACCTCCTGCTGGGCGAGGCCGGCGAAGGTGCCGCGGTACTGCGGGGGAACCGCCGGGTGCCGCATGGTGTAGCCGCGCACGTGAGTCTCGTAGAAGATCGACTTTTCCCAGGGGATCGCCGGGTGCCGGTCGTGGCCCCAGGTGAAGGCCGGGTCGATCACCACGCATTTCGGCATGCCGGGCGCGCTGTCGCGCCGGTCGAAGGACAGGTCGCCGCGCGGCGAGCCGACGCGGTAGCCGAAATGCGCGTCCGACCAGCGCAGCGGCCCGACCATGTGCTTGGCGTAGGGGTCGAGCAGCAGCTTGTTCGGATTGAAGCGGTGGCCCGCCTTGGGCTCGTACGGTCCATGCACGCGGTAGCCGTAGACCGTGCCGGGCCGGGCGTCCGGCAGATAGCCGTGCCACACCTCGTCGGTGTATTCGGGCAACTCGATCCGTTCCAGCTCGCGGCGTCCCTCCTGGTCGAACAGGCACAGCTCCACCTTGGTGGCGTTGGCGGAAAACAGCGCGAAGTTGACGCCCAGCCCGTCCCATGTGGCACCGAGGGGGTAGGGAAGACCTTCCCGGATGCGGGACTGGCGGAAAACCTTAGGAGCGAACGGCGGCTTCTTCACGGTTGAACCTCGTGTGGGCGCGTTGCGGCATGAAGCAGCACAGCAACGCGCAGACCGCCCCGGTGATCCCGTCATCGGCGCAATTTCCGATGTTCGGCGAAGCTTCAACTCTTGGCCGAACCATTTCGTGCCACCTCACCCAAAGAGTGGGTCCGGTATGAGCATTGTCATAGTCGTCATGGCGGGTCGCGCCGATAACTATCGCATGCTATCATCGGTTCCAGACAATAAAGGCAAGTAAACTTCTGGGGGGTGTCCGGGAGCTTTTCGGCAAAAGACCAAGGAATCGGGTGAAACGCAGATGTCAATTTTTGCCTTTCCGTGTCACCGCAGTTTTTTCAGCGCCGAAGGCGCGGAAAGATCAATGAAGGGCAGAGCGAACCGTCGTTTTTCTGCAGTTTTTTCGGTCCAGTGACGATTTTCCACCCGGAAATCCGCAAGCATTCGGGTCTGAACCACCCAAATCGGTCATCGCCCCAGGTGCCGGCTTCGCCGGTGCCCGGCGGCATCGTGCATCCGGCGGATCGGCGGCACCGCTCCCGATCCGCCTCACCAAGACGCCCCCGCCCATGATCCGGCTTTCGGTCAACGCCCTGCTCAACTTCCACCCGAAGGCCATCCTGGCGGCCATCGTCCTGGTGATGACGCTGCTCGGCGGTGCGGCCTGGGGGGCGCTGTCGCTGGTCGATTATGTCAGCACGCTCGACCGGGCGGAACGCGGCACCCGGCAGGCCGCGGCCTTTCTGGAGGGGCACGCCGACGCCGTGCTGGATGGCGGCGCCGCCGTCCTGGCGCGGGTTTCCGAACGCCTGGAGGAAGGTGGGCTCGCGGCGCTTCCCGACAGCGCCCTGGGCGAGGCGCTGGCGGCGTCGCGGTTCGGCGCACTGTCCATCCTGGACGCCGAAGGCCGGACGGTGTTCGGCCCCTCCATCCATCCCGACGGCGGCATCGCCAGCCTGTTCCAGGGAGCGGGCGGCGGGCTGGAGCTGTTGCACGGGCAGGTGGACGGGCTGGATTCCATCCTGATGGTCCGCCGCATCCTGGGCCGTGGGGGCGCCCTGGAGGGTGCGGTCCTGCTGGCGCTTCCCTCCTCCAGCCTGCACACGGTCCCCGACGTCTTCAACGACGGGCGGTACAGCGTCGCCGGCCTGTTCCGCCTGGACGGCACGCGGCTGGCCGGCATGGGGGGCGCCGGGATCGGCCGGCTCCCCGCGCTGGAACCGGGGGCGGAGAGCGGCGAGAGGGATTGGACCATTGGCGGGAAGGGCGGCGGAGACGGCGTGGTCATCGGCCTGAAGCGGATGCGCGACTTTCCGGCGGTGGCGGCGGTTGCCCTTCCGCGCGCCGTCGTTCTGGAGCCGTGGAGCAGCCGCCTGCAGCACGGCTTCACGATGGTCGGTGTCAGCGTCGTCGCTCTGTTCGGGCTGGCCGCGCTCGGCTGGGCCAGCCTGCGGCGCGAGGCGGCGGCCCGCGACGCCCTGCGCGACGCCAACGCCCGGCTGGAGCAGCGGGTGGAGGAACGCACCGCCGACCTGCGCTCTCTGAACCAGAGGCTGGTCCGCGCCCTGGCCGAGAAGGAGCGCGCCAATCAGGCCAAGGCCCGTTTCCTGTCGGCGGCCAACCACGACCTGCGCCAACCCTTCCAGGCGCTGCGCCTGTTCCACCATCTGCTGATGGAGCGGCTGAAGGAATCGCGCGAGCGGTCCATCGCCGAGAAGATGGGCGAGGCGCTGGACAGCGGTGAAAAGCTGCTGCACGCGCTGCTGGAGGTCGCCACGCTCGACGCCGGGGTGGTCCGCCCGAACATCGCCGAGGTCTCCATCGCCACCGTCCTGGACGGCGTAGCGGCGGAGTTCCGGGGGCTGGCGGCGGACAAGCGGCTGGATTTGCGGGTTCGGGCGTGCGACGCCATGGTGCGCACCGACGCCACGCTGCTGACCCGGATGCTGGGCGACCTGCTGCGCAACGCCATCGCCTACACGCCGGCGGGCGGGGTGGTGGTCGGCTGCCGACGGCGTGGCCAATGGCTGCGCATCGAGGTGTGGGACACCGGCCCCGGCATCGCGGCGGAGCATCTGGACGCAATCTTCGAAGACTTCGTCCAGTTGGGCAACCCGGAGCGCGACCGCCGCCGCGGCCTGGGGCTGGGATTGCCCAAGGTGCGCCGCAAGGCCGCTCTGCTGGGCCACGCGGTGGAGGTCCGCTCGCGTCCGGGCCAGGGATCGGTCTTCTCCGTCATGGTCCCGCTGGCGGCCAGCGAATCGCGGATGGACGCGGCCGCCCCGGCCCCCGCCGGCCGGGCGGAGGACTTTGCGGCCCGCCTGATCCTGATCGTCGAGGACGACCCGGTGCAGAGCGCCGGAATGCAGCTCCTGCTGGAAAGCTGGGGGCACGACGTGCTGGTGGCGGCGGACGGGCCGGCGGCGTTGGCGACCTTGCGCGCGGCCCCGCGCTGTCCGGACGTGATTCTGTCGGACTTCCGCCTGCCGGGTCCGCTGACCGGGGCCGAGACGGTCACCCGCGCGGCGGAGCAGGAAGGACGGCCCATTCCCGGCATCATCCTGACCGGCGACACCGGCCCCGAACGCATCCGCGAGGCGGTGGCCGCCGGCTGTCGCCTGCTGCACAAACCCGTCACCCCCGATGTGCTGCGCGACGCGCTGAACGCGCTGGGGGCGGAGCGCGTGCCGGTGCGGCAAAGCCAACCGTCTGCGGCGTGAAGGCCGGACGGCGCTTTTCCTGCCAGGAAAAACATCCCATTGTGGGCTGCATTAATCATTCGTGAAGGCCGCGAAGGATACTCTGAAACCGTGATCGGAGGCGAACACGGCCATGCAGCAGCGTCCTCTCACCCGTCTGGATCAGGTCCAACTCGACGCGGTGGTGCGCCGGCACGAGATGTTCCGGAACGCCCGCATCGGCGGGGCGCGGGCGACGCTGTCCTTTTTCGACCTGAACGGGCTGGACCTGACCGGGCGTGACCTTGCACACGCCGACTTCGTCGGGGCCAGCCTGCGCGGCGCCAATCTGGCCGGGGCGCGGCTGGACTGCGCGTCGATGTTCGCTACCGACCTGCGGTTGGCCAACCTGGAGAACGCGAGCCTCATCAAGGCGGACCTGCGCGGCGCCTGCCTGCGCGGGGCCATCCTGATCGGGGCCAACCTGTTCGAGGCCGACCTGCGCGACGGCTCGCTGGCGGAAAAGGACCGCGACGGCAGCCTGCGCGTCATCCGGGTGGAGGGCCAGCCGACGGAAGCGTCGGGGGCCGACCTGTCCGGCGCCAACCTGACCAACGCCCGGCTGTCCGGGGCCATGGCGATCCACACCGACTTCACCGACGCGCTGATGCGCGGGTGCAAGCTGGTGCGTGCGACCATGCGCGGAGCCAACTTCACCGGCTCGAACCTGGAAGGGGCGGACCTGTCGGGGGCGGATCTGCGCGGCGCCTGCCTGCGCGGCGCGGTGCTGACCGGCGCCACCATGGTCATGACGGAACTGGCCGACGCCGACATGGAGGACGCCCTGACCGACGATCCGGTGGGCCGCGTCGTCGCCGAACTCGGGCGCCCGCTGGACGAGCTGCTGCACGAGCACATCCGCTGGGTCGGGTCCAGCGGGGCGGAGGGAACGGCGCTCGACCTCTCGGGCTTCGACCTGCGGCACGCCCCGTCGCTGGCCCACACCTGCCTGACCATGCTGCGGGCGGTCGGGGCGACCCTGTACGGGCTGGACCTGACCAGCGTGCAGCTTCAGGCCGCGGTGCTGGAGAAGGGCGACCTGCGCCTCGCCAAACTGATCAACGGCGACCTGCGCGGCGTGAATCTGCGCCTTGCCAAGCTGAACAACGCCGACCTGCGCAAGGCCAACCTGCGCCCGCTCTATTTCGACGAGAGGCGGTCGATGGCTTCCGACCTGTCGGGTGCGCGGCTGCGCTACGCCGACCTGCGCGGCGCCTGCCTGCGCGAGGTGAATTTCGCGGGCGCCGATCTGTCCTTCGCCAACCTGTCCGGCTGCGACCTGACGAACACGGACCTGACCAACGCCCGCATGTTCGGGGCGAAGGTGGACCTGCGCTCGCTGTCCGACGGGGCGATTCTCGACGGTGTGGCGGGGCTCAAGCTGTAGTTCCAATCTGCGGCAAAGTTCCTGTGGGAGCGTGTCGCAGCCGAGCCACGACACCGCCTGCCCTCAGCCAGACGGACCCTGACGGGTATTCGGCACAATTACTCTATTGGCTGTTACTTGAATTATTGACTGCCATTATGGCCTCCAGTTCGTCTTTGAAAGGAACTAATGGCTGGTACAGCTGAACATATGCACGTCCGATCGCTCCAGTAAATAGATGCAGCTTGGGGCGGTTGTCGCCACAAGATAGTATTAATTCTTTTGCAATCCCTGGATAGGGGTCGATATAATAGATATTGGATATTCCAAGCTGGTAAGCTTTCTTTGAGCAGAGCTCGCAAGGGCTGGCCGTGGAAAATAGAACTCCGCCTTTTATGTTCTGTCCACCATATTTTGCTATCTGCATAAATGCGTTTTCCTCAGCGTGGAGGGCGCGAGTAAACACTTGGTTTTTCTCTCCTGTTGCCTTGTTGTAGAGAGATTTAAAGCAATAGGATAGGGGGCGCCCTTCAATTGAGTGCCCGTGGCCAATAAATCCTGTTAACTTATTGAATTCAGTCTTGAACTCTTCGTTAGAAGAGTTTCTTTCAAAATCACTAAAAGCATTAGCATCACTTCTATCCTTTAAGCGCATTACATTTCGTAAGTTACATGGCACTTGCCCCTCTGCAGTGCTATTCCAGCCGATAGCTCTAATTGAAAAATTCTCGTCAGTGACAACAGCGCCGACTTGGCGCGAAATGCAGCCAGAACTTAACTTTGCTGTGATTGCAACTTGCATGCAACGCTCAACCCGGTTTGGAGAAATTAACCCCGGATGTTGTATAAGTGATACATATTTAACAATTGAGATGGATAAAGGCTCGCATGTCCCATCCACCCCTGAATCAGGGTTCTCGGCAATAATGTCCGCTTGCTCTAGGCATTTCCCGATATGTTGAGATACAAGTATATTGTATCCTTTAAGGTTGTCTTTTTCCGGATACTCCTTCTCCGAAATTTTCTTGATATTTTCATCTGTATAGTTCATTGCATGCAATCGCCTTTTGCGGCATGCCTCGTCTGTTGTTATCGCAAAAAGATAAAATGCTGAGTACCTTCCTCGAAAGAACTCTACCTCGAATGGATTCCTGATGGCATCTATGACAAAGTAGCCCGGCCTCTTCTCTATTTCAGAATACCGTCTTCCTAACTTAATTAGGTTATTTAAGAACTCTGGAAGTGTATAAATTTGGTTGTGGTCAGCGCGTTGAACCCCTGCGACACCTGACGTCCTGATATCGTCTCCGATCGATTGCATTACATCTGTGTAAACAGAAGCACCGCTTAAGCTGATTTCTTCCTTGAAATCTTGAGTGAGCTTCGGAAGCTCAATATAATAGAAATTATAGGCGCGCCTTATCTCGTCAATATCCTCGTTGTCTCTTGATTTGTATCTTTCAATTTTATGTTTCTCTAATTTTTCTTTAACACTGCCAACAATGCCAAGCAGTTTAGCAAAATCACTGGAATCACATTTTTTCTCGACAATTCCCCTAAATTCGCCCTCGGAAACCATACAAAGATGAGCAAATATTATACTGCTAACATTAATAACAGTGAATGGCTGCCAGTGCTTGGTTGCCCATTCGCGTATAATGCCGTATTTCCTACCCTCATTGTCCTTCATGGGGCAGGTGATGGGGGGCAGTGAAATGGAAGAAAATTCACTTGCTAATATTTTGGCTGCTGTGCTGCAACCGCTTCCTGTTCTTCCGGTTAGTCCGATAACTATAAAAGAATCTCTCTGATTAAAGAGTTTATCAACTCCGCCGCGTAATTCTTGATTGACACTTTCTGGGGTTGCCATTGAAAGCTCCTTAACTTTGAATCAAACATTCACCAATCCATAGGAAGCCAGTTGAGCGGTCAAGCCCATTTTTGAATTAAAATTCTGTGAATGCGCTAATCGCCTGTACTTTCAGAAAAAGCTGTCACATTTATTTGCATACAAAGAAGAGGGGTCTCTCACCAATACGTGAGAGACCCCTTGGCATTCACCAAGCCGGAACCACGGCACCCTTGAAGCGGTCGAGGATGAACTGCTTCACCTCGTCGCTCTGGTAGACCTTCACCAGCGTGGCGACCCACGGCTTGTCCTGGTCGACCTTGCGGACGGCGATGACGTTGGCGTAGGGGCTCTCACTGGCCTCGCGGGCGATGGCGTCCTTGTTCGGGTCCAGGCCGGATTCCATGGCGAAGTTGGTGTTGATGACCGCCACGGTCACGTCGTCCAGCGAACGCGGAAGCTGGGCGGCGTCCAGTTCCAGTATCTGCAGCTTCTTCGGGTTTTCGGAGATGTCGAGCGGCGACGCCTTCAGGCCGGCGCTCTCCTTCACCTTCAGCAGCCCCTTGGCCTGGAGCAGCAGCAGGGCGCGGCCGCCGTTGGTCGGGTCGTTCGGGATGGAGACCTTGGCGCCGTCGGGCAACTCGTCCAGGCTCTTCACCTTCTTCGAGTAGACGCCCATTGGGAAGATTACCGTCTTGGCGACGCTGACCAGCTCATAGCCGCGGTCCTTCACCTGGTTGTCCAGGTAGGGCTGGTGCTGGAAGGAGTTGGCGTTCAGGTCGCCCTGCGACAGCGCCTGGTTCGGGATGACGTAGTCGGAGAACTCCAGCACCGTCAGGTCGAGGCCCTCCTTGGCGGCCAGCGGCTTGACCTTCTCCAGGATCTGGCCGTGCGGGCCGGGGGTGACGCCGATCTTCAGGGCTTCGGCCGACGCGCCGACGGCGGTCGCCAGGGTCGCGATGCCGGCCACCAGACCAAAGGCCGCGCCGAGCACACGGGTACGGAACATCTCCAACTCCTCAGGACTTCAGGTTGCGTTTGTTGACGCGGCGGGCGATCCAGTCGCCCGTCGATTGAACGATCTGCACCAGCACGATCAGTACGATGACCACCGCCAGCATCACCTCCGGCAGGAAGCGCTGGTAGCCGTAGCGGATGCCGAGGTCGCCCAGGCCGCCGCCGCCGACGGCGCCGACCATGGCCGAATAGCCGATCAGGCTGACCACCGACAGCGTCAGGCCCAGCGCGATGGCGGGCATCGCCTCCGGCAGCAGGACCTTGCGGATGATCTGGAAGGGCGTGGCGCCCATGGACTGCGCCGCCTCGATCAGGCCGCGGTCGACCTCGCGCACCGCACCCTCGACGATGCGGGCGATGAAGGGCACGGCGGCGACCGTCAGCGGCACGATGGCCGCGGCGGTGCCGATGGAGGTGCCGGCGATCAGCCGGGTGAAGGGGATGATCGCCACCACCAGGATGATGAAGGGGGTGGAGCGCGTCATGTTCACCAGCACGCCGGCGACCCGGTTGAAGGCAAGGTTCTGCAGCAGCTCCCCCCGGCCGGTAACGGCCAGGAGCACGCCCAGCGGAAGGCCCAGCGCCGTGCCCAGAAGGCCCGACACCGCCACCATGTAGAGCGTGTCGAGAAGCGCCTTAAACAGCAGCGCGTAGATTTCCGGGGACAGCATGACCGAGCACCTCGACACCGAGCTTGTTGACGTTCAGGAGGCTGATGGCCGCCTCGATGGACTGCGGGTTGCCGATGGCCTCCACCACCAGCGTTCCGAAGGGCGCGCCCTGGATCTCGTCGATCTGGCCGTGCCAGATGTTCAGGTCCAGGTTCAGCTTGCGGCTGATCGCGCTGATCACCGGAGAGGTCGCGCGCTCGCCGGTGAAGGTGATGCGCAGCACCATGTTCGACCCCGGCACCGGTGTGGCCGACAGGCGGGCGCGCAGACTGTCCGGGATGCCGCGGTTGATCACCGGATCGACGAAGGTCTTCGTCGTCTCGTGCTTGGGGTGCGCGAAGATGTCGAAGACCGGCCCCTGCTCGATGATCCGCCCGTTCTCCATCACCGCCACCTTGTGGCAGATCTCCTTGATGACGGCGATCTCGTGGGTGATCAGGACGATGGTCAGCCCCAGCCGCTTGTTGATGTCGGCCAGCAGATGGAGAATCTGGGTCGTCGTTTCCGGATCGAGGGCGGAGGTCGCCTCGTCCGACAGCAGCACCTTGGGCTTGCTGGCCAGCGCGCGGGCGATGCCGACACGCTGCTTCTGCCCGCCCGACAGCTCCGCCGGGTAGCGGTCGCGCTTGTCGGTGAGGCCGACGAGGTCGAGCAGCGGCTCCACCGTCGCGCGGATCTGCGCCTTCGCCACCCCGGCCAGTTCCAGCGGCAGGGCGACGTTGTCGAACACCGTGCGCGAGGACAGCAGGTTGAAGTGCTGGAAGATCATGCCGATGCTGTGCCGCGCCTCGCGCAGCGCGCGGGCCGACAGGGCGGTGACGTCCACCCCGTCCACCAGCACCCGGCCCGACGTCGGCTTCTCCAGCAGGTTCACGGTGCGCAGCAGCGTGGATTTGCCGGCGCCCGAGCGCCCGATGATGCCGTAGATCTCGCCGCGGCCGATGGTCAGGTCGATGTCGGCGAGCGCCTGGACCGGCTGCCCGGTGCCGCGGGACGGATAGGTTTTCTGAAGCTGTTCGAAGGTTATCATACGCTCTTGGCCTCCCGACGCGCGCCCAGATCGCGGGCGGCGTCGCGCAGGACGGTCTTCTGGATTTTACCGGTCGATGTCTTCGGCAGATCGCTGAACACGACGGTGCGGGGCACCTTGTAGTGCGCAATGCGGTCGCGGCACCATTGAATTATGTCGGACTCAGAGGGGCGCGCCGCGCCGGGCTTCACCGTGACGAAGGCGCAGGGGCTCTCGCCCCAACGGTCGTCGGGGCGGGCGACCACGGCGGCCTCCAGAACGGCGGGGTGCCGGTACAACGCTTCCTCCACCTCCAGGGACGAGATGTTCTCGCCGCCGGATATGATGATGTCCTTGCTGCGGTCCTTCACCTCGATATAGCCGTCGGGGTGCAGCACGCCCAGATCCCCGGTGCGGAACCAGCCGTCCTTCAACGCCTCCTTCGTCGCCGCGGGGTTCTTCAGATAGCCCTTCATCACCGTGTTGCCGCGCAGCGCGATCTCGCCGATGGTCTGGGCGTCGGCGGGGACCGGCTGGCCTGTCTCGCGGTCGAGCACGGTGGCGTCCTCCACCGCGACGTGGTTCACCCCCTGCCGCGCGAACTGCAGGGCCAGCCCGTCGGCGTCGAGATCCTCCCAGCCGTCCTGCGGGGCGCAGACGGTGGCCGGGCCGTAGCATTCGGTCAGCCCGTACATGTGCACCATTTCGAAGCCCAGCGCCGCCATGCCGGCCAGAACCGCGGAGGGCGGAGCGGCTCCGCCGGTCCCCACGATCACCGGGCGGGGGGCGAGCCGCCGCACCGTCGCCGGGGCGTGGATCAGCATGTTCAGTACGATCGGCGCGCCGCACAGATGGGTGACGCCCAGCTCCGCGATGGCGTCGAAGATCGCCGCCGGCTCCACCCGGCGCAGGCAGACATGGGTGCCGCCCGCGGCGGTGACCGCCCAGCTGTAGGTCCAGCCGTTGCAGTGGAACATCGGCAGCGTCCACAGGAAGACGCTGTCGGGCCGGACGTTCAGGGTGAAGGCGTTGCCCAGCGCGTTCAGATAGGCGCCGCGGTGGTGGTAGACGACGCCCTTGGGGTTGCCTGTGGTGCCGCTGGTGTAGTTCAGCGCGATGGCCTGCCACTCGTCGTCCGGCCCGCGCCAGGGGGCGGGGTCGGCGGCGGCGAGGAAATCCTCATACTCCACGGCACCCAGCGACGGCGCGTCGGGCGCCAGATCGTCGGCGACCTCCACCACCGTGATGGGGCGCTCCGTCCGGGCGAGCGCCGCCTTGGCGACCGGAGACAGCTCGCGGTCGACGATTAGCAGTTTCGTCTCGCTGTGATCCAGGATGAAGGCGACGGCGGCGGCGTCCAGCCGGGTGTTCAGCGCGTTCAGGACCGCGCCGGCCAGCGGCACCGCGTAATGCGCCTCCAGCAGCGCCGGGACGTTGGGCGCCAGCACCGACACCGTGTCGCCGCGCCTCACCCCGGCCCGCAGCAGCGCCCCGGCGAAGCGTCGCACCCGGTCCAGGAACTGGGCGTAGGTGATGGTCCGGCGGCCGTGGCGGATGGCCGGCTTGTCCGGATAGACCTTCGCCGCGCGCTTCAGGAAGCTGAGCGGGCTGAGCGGGACGTGGTTCGCGGGGTCGGGGGCGAGGTCGCGGTCGAAGATCGAGGCGGTGCGGCTGAACGGGCCGGTCATGACTAACTTCCTGGAAAGAATCGCTTTCGAGATCCCCTCTCCCCTTAGGGGAGAGGGTTAGGGTGAGGGGGTTGCGCGTTTTGGTACGTCCGGCAAAAGCGCAACCCCCTCACCGCCCGCTTCGCGGGCACCCTTTCCCCTGAGGGGAGAGGGCTATGACAACCGGAGGCAATCACCAGGTCGGGATGATGGTGCCGTTGAAGCGCGTGTTGATGAAGTCCCGCACCTCGGCGGAGCGATACAACTCGATGAAGCGCTTGATCGCCGGGTCCTCGGCGCGATCCTTGCGGACGGCCCAGACGAGGTGCCATTTCGACTGGTCGTCCTCCAGAACCAGGGCGGTCTTCGGGCTCAACCCGGCCAGGACCGCGTAGTTCAGCGTGATGACCGAGGCGTCAACGTCGTCCAGCGAGCGCGGAAGCTGGGCCGCGTCCAACTCCACCAGCTTGATCTTTTTCGGGTTGGACGCGATGTCGGCGATGGAGGTGTTCAGGCCCGCCCCGTCCTTCAGCCCGATCACCCCGGCCTTGGCCAGCAGGAACAGCGCGCGGGCCCCGTTGGTCGGGTCGTTGGGGATGGAGACGCTGGCCCCTTCCTTCAGGTCGGCCAGCGACGACACCTTCTTCGCGTAGATGCCCATGGGCACGACGATGCTCTTGGCGACCGGCACGATGTCGTAGCCGCGCTGCTTGATCTGGTTGTCCAGGAAGGGCTGGTGCTGGAAGTTGTTGGCGTCGATGTCGCCGGACTGGAGGGCGGCGTTGGGCATGTTCCAGTCGGTGAACTCGATCACCTCCGCCTTCAGGCCCTCCTTGGCGGCGATCTTCGCCGTGTATTCCAGGATCTCGCCGTAGGGGCCGGCGGACACGCCGAGCTTCAGGGCCGCGGCGCCGGCGCCGGTGGAGACGGTGAGAAGGGCGGCGGTGACAAGGGACGTCAGAAAGGCTTTCACGGAACGGGTCCTTTGTGCGCGGTGTGGAATGGCTTGGTCGGGCGATGGCGGTGTGTGAAATGCGCGCGCGCGGTCAGCGCCGCCGCACGCCGGAGCGCCGGGCTGCCAACTGCTTGGCGGCGCGCTCGGCCTGTCCGACGTTGCGGAAGGTCTTGCGGTCCAGGTCCTTGAAGGACCAGTCGGACACGAAGAAGGTGAAGCCGCCCTGACCGGCGACGACGATGCCGGCGGACCGGCCCTGGACTTCGATGGCGTAGGCGTTGGAGGTGCTCATGACGGCGTTCTCCCTCGGCCCGCGGCGCTGCGGCGCGCGGGACTCATGCGGATCGGATGCTGGACTGGTTGGCTTGGCGCGCTGGGGTCAGCGGCGACACGAGGCGTTGCGCATTCGGCAACGCATGCCCATCGCGGTGCCGGTCCGATCGGCGGGGGAGAGGAGGGTCATCATGGTCATTCCGGTCACTCCTGTCAGAGTTCCACGACCGGTATCGTGGCGCTTTAGCGTTTGGTGACGCGGCGCAAGCTGGCGATCAAATTGCCGCGGGGCGCCCCCCTTGGGCGTCCGGGGATTTATCTACAATGTCGATGGGCATTCGGTCAAGGTGGAAAATGAGAAGAAAAGTGTGAAAATGCAAATAGAGCAATTTTATACTGTTAAATATGCCCGCAGACGAAGCGCGGACGGCGATCATCGCCAACAAGGCCGCCCTGCACCGCACTAAGCCTCCTAAGACCGTGACGGCGGCGCGGAATGTGGTATATCCGGGCAGCGGTTCAGCCCGAGGAGAGTTCTTTGCCCGCCGATACCCGTGCTCTTGGCGCGCCGGCGCCCAGCACGCCGGCCGATGCGTCGTCGAACGTGTCGGCCATTCAGCCGCTGGTTCTGGCCCTGCCCAAGGGACGCATCCTGAAGGAGCTGCGCCCATTGCTCGCCCACGCCGGCATCGAGCCGGAAGCGGCGTTCGACGACGCGGACAGCCGGCTCCTGCGCTTTGCGACCAACATCCCGAATCTCAGCATCATCCGTGTCCGGTCCTTCGACGTGGCGACCTTCGTCGCCTTCGGCGCCGCCCATCTGGGCGTGGCCGGCAACGACGTGCTGATGGAATTCGACTATCCGGAGATCTACGCGCCGCTCGACCTCGGCATCGGAAAGTGCCGCCTGTCGGTCGCCGAACCGGTCGAACTGGGGGAGAGCGACGATCCGTCGCGTTGGAGCCACGTGCGCGTCGCGACCAAATACCCGGAGGTCACCAGGAAGCACTTCGCGGCGCGCGGGGTGCAGGCGGAGTGCGTGAAGCTGAACGGCGCGATGGAGCTTGCCCCCACCCTCGGTCTCTGCCGCCGGATCGTCGATCTGGTGTCCACCGGCTCGACGCTGAAGGCGAACGGGCTCGTGGAGATCGAGCACATCGCCGACGTCACCTCCCGCCTGATCGTCAACCGCGCCGCCTTCAAGACGCGGCCCGAGGAAATCTCCGGCTGGATCGAACGCTTCCGGGAGGCTGTGAATGCCCGTCAGGCTTGATGCCCAGGACCCCCGCTTCGCCGAAGGGTTTGAGGGGCTTCTGCACGCCAAGCGCGAGACCAGCGAGGATGTGCAGTCCCTGGTCGCCGGCGTCATCGACGCGGTGCGCAAGCGCGGCGACGCGGCGCTGATCGACTACACCGCCCGTTGGGACCGCCAGACGTTGACCCCCGCGACCCTGCGCATCTCCCAGGAGGAGGTGGACGCGGCGGTCGGGCAGTGCGGCGACGACCTGCTGCGCGCGCTCGACACCGCGGCGGAGCGCATCGAGAGCTTCCACCGGCTCCAGGTGCCGGAGACGACCGACTACCGCGACGCCCAGGGCGTGCGGCTGGGCGCCCGCTGGACGGCGGTCGGGGCCGCCGGCCTCTATGTGCCGGGCGGCACGGCGTCCTACCCCAGCTCCGTCCTGATGAACGCGCTGCCGGCCAGGGTCGCCGGGGTGGAGCGCATCGTCATGGTGGTGCCGACTCCGGACGGGGCGATCAACCCGCTGGTGCTGGCCGCCGCCAAGCGCTGCGGCATCACCGAGATCTACCGCATCGGCGGCGCCCAGGCCGTGGCCGCGCTGGCCTACGGCACGGAGACCATCGCCCCGGTGGACAAGATCGTCGGCCCCGGCAACGCCTTCGTCGCCGCCGCCAAGCGGCTGGTCTACGGCACGGTGGGCATCGACAGCATCGCCGGCCCGTCGGAGATCCTGGTGGTCGCCGACAACCGGAACGACCCGGCCTGGATCGCCATGGACCTGCTGTCCCAGGCGGAGCACGACACGTCTGCCCAGTCGATCCTGATCACCGACGACCCGGCCTTTGCCGACGCGGTGGCGGCGGCGGTGGACAAGCATCTGGAGACGCTGCCGCGCGCCGCCATCGCCGGGGAAAGCTGGCGGGAGCACGGCGCGATCATCGTGGTGCGCGACCTGCTGGCCGAGTCGCCGGCCCTGATCGACCGGCTGGCGCCGGAGCATCTGGAACTGGCGGTGGAGGACCCCGACGCGCTGGCGGCAAAGGTGCGCAACGCCGGGGCCATCTTCCTCGGCCGCTACACGCCGGAGGCCATCGGCGATTACGTCGCCGGGCCGAACCACGTCCTGCCGACGGCGCGCTCCGCGCGTTTCTCGTCCGGCCTGAACGTGCTGGATTTCATGAAGCGGACGACCTTCGTCGCCTGCGACGCGGACAGCGTGGCGGCGATCGGTCCGGCGGCGGTGACGCTGGCCCGCTCGGAAGGTCTGGACGCGCACGCGCTGTCGGTGGCGCTGCGCCTGCCGGGGGGAGGTCAGGGGTGAGCACGAAGGGCAACCGCCGCATCGTCCACGTGACGCTCGATGAGAAGACCGTGATCCGGCGCAAGCCGGAGGTCGAGCACGAGCGCGCGGTTGCCATCTTCGACCTGCTCGAAGACAACGAGTTCTTCCCCTGCGACCACGCCGATTGCGGCCCCTACCACCTGCATCTGTCGATCGAGGACAACCGGCTGGTCTTCGACGTGCGGCGCGACGACGACAGCGCGCTGGACAAGATCACCCTGCCGGTGACCGGCTTCCGGTCGATCGTCCGGGACTATTTCCTGATCTGCGAAAGCTACTACCAGGCGATCAAGCGCTCTTCGCCCTCGCAGATCGAGGCGATCGACATGGGGCGCCGCGGCCTGCACAACGAAGGATCGGAGATGCTGCGCGAACGGCTGGCCGGCAAGGTCGAAATGGATCTCCAGACGGCGCGTCGGCTGTTCACGCTGATCTGCGTCCTCCACATCCGCGGCTGACGGGGTCGGGCGGCGCATGGCCCCGGTGCTGCAACCGCTCCCCGTGACGAGCGTGTTGTTCGCCTGCACCTACAACATGATCCGCTCGCCGATGGCGGCCGCGATCATGCGCCATTTCCATGGCACGCGCGTCTATGTCGATTCGGTCGGCGTGCGCGAGGGGGACGAGGTCGATCCCTTCGCCGTGGCGGTGATGGAGGAAATGGGCATCGACCTGTCCCGCCACCGCTGCCGCAGCTTCGAGGATCTGGAGGACACGAATTTCGACCTGATCGTGTCGCTGTCGCCGGAGGCGCAGCACCGCGCCATCGAGATGACCCGCACCATGGCCTGCGACGTCGAGTTCTGGAACACCTTCGACCCCACCCTGGTGGACGGCAACCGCGAGGCCATGCTGGAGGCCTACCGCAAGGTGCGCGACGGGCTGCTGGGCAGGATCAAGGAACGGTTTCCGCTGACCCGCGGCCCGACGGTGTGACCATCCGCAGGTTTGGCGGCGGGATTATGTGAAGTCCTTTTTCAAGGATGGGTTGAGGTGCTATTGAGGTGGATCATCGAATGACGTGCGCTCCTCCCCTTAGCCTCTAGAGGCCCTTGAGAAGGTTCTCCGCCTGATGCTCGCCGGTTTGCCGTCCCGCCTGCTTCGTGCCACCGGCCTGCGGAGTCTCCGTCTGCGTCTGATGGGCGTCGTTCTGGCGTCCCTGGCCCTGCCGCTGACCGGGGCGCTGTATTTCTTCGACCAGCAGCTCGACCAGCGGCTGAGCAGCGCCCGGGAACTGGCCCGGCACCTGACCGAGGACGGGGTGGAGCGCCAGCGCGACCTGATCGGGGAGGCGCGGAACCTGCTGAGCGTTCTTGCCCTGGTGCCGGCGGTCCGCGATGCCGACCACAGCAGCACCGATGCCTGCGTCGCCACGCTGGCGCCGATGCCGCGGCAGCACCGCTGGACGACCGGCGTGTGGGTGACCGATCCGAACGGCCTCCTCATCTGCGACACCACCGGCCCCGGCTCCGGAATGAGCCTGCGCGAGCGCGAATACTTCCAGCGGGCGCTGGACACCAAGTCCTTCGTGCTGAGCGAGGTGGTGATCGGCAAGCGGTCGGGGAAGCCGCTGATCCTGGCGGTGCAGCCGGTGCTGGTGAAGGGCGAGATCGAGCGGGTGCTGGGCGTCGCCATCGATCTGGCGTGGCTGACCGATCTCGTGAAGGTGACGCGGCAGGACGACGCGCGCATCCTGGTGCTGGACCGCCACGGCGTGCTGATCGCGCGCCAGCCCGATCCGGAAGGCTGGGTCGGGCGCAGCATGGGGGATTTTCCGCACATCCGGCGCATGCTGGCCGAGGGCAGCGGCGCGTTCGAGGGCGAAAGCGCCGATGGGCTGAACCGCATCTGGGCCTTCCGCCATTCCCCGGAGACCGACACCGTCTTCGCCGTGGGCATGCCGACCGGGCCGATCGTGGCGGACGCCCAACGCGACCTGGTGCGTGGGCTGGTCCTGCTCGGCATCGCCGGGCTGCTCAGCGTGGCGGCGCTGTGGTCGCTGCTCCACGCCTCGGTCCTGCGCTGGATGCGCGTTCTCAGCCAGGCGGCGACCCGGATCGGGGCCGGCGACGTCGGGATCGTGGTGGAGGCCCGCGGCGCCCCCGACGAGATCCGGCTGGTGGCCAGCGCCTTCAACGACATGTCGGGCCGGCTGAAGCGGCGCGAGCATGAGTTGCGCGCCGCCATGGAGGAGGCCCGCGCCGGCAGCCGCGCCAAGGAGGATTTCCTGGCGACCATGAGCCACGAGATCCGCACGCCGATGAACGGCGTGATCGGCTTCGCCGACATGCTCCTGGAAACGCCGCTGACCGCGGAACAGCGGCGCTACGCCTCCCAGGTGCGGGAGGCCGGGCGCTCCCTGCTGACCGTCATCAACGACGTGCTGGACCTCTCGAAGCTGGAGGCGGGCAAGCTCGATCTGGTCCGCGTGCCGTTCCGGCTGGACGATCTGGCCGACCGCTGCCAGGCCATCGTGCGGCTGGCCGCCGAGCAGAAGGGGCTGGAGATGCACACCTCCGTCTCCGCGGCGGCGCGCGGCTATGTGCTGGGCGACCCCGACCGGGTGCGCCAGATTCTGCTGAACCTGCTGGGCAACGCGGTGAAGTTCACCGACACCGGCAGCGTCCGCCTGACCGTCAAGGCCATGGGGGACGAGGCCGGCGCGCGCCGCTACACCTTCACCGTCAGCGACACCGGCATCGGCGTGCCCGAAGACCGCCAGCGCGAGCTGTTCCAGCGCTTCAGCCAGCTGGACCGCGGGCGCGGCGGCACCGGGCTGGGGCTGGCCATCTGCCACCGTCTGATCGAGCTGATGGGCGGCGAGATCGGCGTGGAAAGCCGTCCCGGCGTCGGCAGCACCTTCTGGTTCAGCCTGCCGCTGAAGCCCGCCAGCGCGCCGGAACGGGACGACCACGACGGCGGCGCCCTGCACCATCAGCCGTTCAGCCACGGTGCGCGAATTCTGCTCGCCGAGGATCTGGCGATGAACCGAGATCTGGTCATCGCCATGCTGACCAGGGCCGGGCATCATGTGGACGCGGTGCCGGACGGCTCAGCCGCCGTGACCGCGGTGCAGGAGCGCGCCTACGACCTCGTCCTGATGGACGTGCAGATGCCGGTGATGGACGGGCTGGAGGCGACGCGGCGCATCCGGGCGCTTCCCGGCCCGCTGGGCCGCATCCCGATCCTGGCCCTGTCGGCGGGCGTGCTGGCCGTGGAGGTGGAGCGCTGCCGGCAGGCCGGGATGGACGATCACTTGGCCAAGCCCTTGGAAAAGAGACGCCTTCTGGCCGCCATCGACCATTGGAACGGCGAAGGACGGCGGACGGCCGTCGACGCCGGCCCCATCCGGATGGCCGACACGCCGGGCGATTGAGCCCCTCGTGCCGACCCGGCTCAATGATTAAGAAAAATTAAGGCTTTTGCGCTAAAGCTGCGACGAAGGGTTCCGCGATAGCGGTTCCGGTCTGACGGTTCCGGTGTTCCATGAAGGTCGCGCTGCCACCACTCGCCCCGATTCCCGAGCGCAAGCCGGATGTTCCCGCGCCGTCGTCCTCCACGGGCGCTGCGTCGGGCGGGTCGTTCCAGAGCGCGCTGGCGGATGCCCAGCCAGTCCCCCGCGGGCGATTGAACAACGGGCAGAAGGTGCCACCCCTGCCGGCGGCAAAGCCGGAGGCGCCGATCCAGCTCGCCGACGGGACCCGCGTGCCGTTTCCCGCCCGCAAGCCCGAGGCCGCTGCGATGGCTGCTGCTGGGTCAGGCACCCAATCGACGGTGATCGGCGCCGCCCTGGCGAACAACCCCGCCGCCGGGCGGGTGGTTCTGGCGGCCCAGCAGGTCGCCGGCCTGTCGGGCCACAGCTTCACCGCCATCCTCGCCCAGGCGACCCAGGAAAGCGGCCTGGACCCGGCGGCCCGCAACCGCTCCAGCTCCGCCGCCGGTCCGTTCCAGTTCCTGGAGCGGACGTGGCTGGATCTGTTCCGCCGCCATGGCGCCGCCTATGGCCAGGGGGAGCTGGCGGGCGCGATCCAGAGCCGCAACGGCATCCCCTCGGTCAAGGACCCGGCGCTGCGCCGCCAGATCCTGGCGCTGCGCCACGATGTCGACCTCTCCGCCGGGATGGCCGCGCGCTACCTGTCCGAGGGGCGCGACCGGCTGGAGGATCGGCTGAAGCGCCCGGTGTCAGAAACCGAGAGCCGCATCGCCTATGTGCTGGGGGTGGGCGGGGCCGCCAAGCTGATCCGCGCCTCCGAGTCGTCGCCCAGAGCCGCCGCCGCGGAGCTTCTGCCCGCCGCGGCGCGGAGCAACCGGGGTCTGTTCTACGACCGCGCCTCGGGCCGGGAACTCAGCGCGTCGGAAACCGTCGCGCGGCTGACGCGCCGCATGGACACCGACCAGAAAGAGATGTTCGAGCGCATCGCACAGGCCGCGGAACCCCGCGTCCGGCTCGATGGCGGCCCCTCGCCGCTCAGTTCTTTCCAGTCGGCGGCGCTTGGCGGCACCGCGGGCATGGACGCGGGCGGCGCGGCGGAGTATGAAAACGGCGACGGAAACCCGCTCGGCTGAACCGCCGGCTGTTTCCGTCCCATCTGGAAGGCTTTGGCCAACCCCCACGCCGGAGGCTCAACCGCCCCCGGTGGAATCCCCCTTGACCGGGCGGCTTCGGGAGGTCAGTTATTGCCTCGAAACTGTTACGGACTTAAGGGGCTATGGCTAAGGAAGATCTGATCGAGTTCTCCGGGACCGTCGTCGAGCTGCTGCCGAACGCGATGTTCCGTGTGAAGCTCGACAACGAGCATGAAGTGCTGGCGCACACCTCCGGCAAGATGCGCAAGAACCGCATCCGCGTGCTGGCCGGTGACCGCGTCAACGTCGAGATGACGCCCTACGACCTGACCAAGGGCCGGATCACGTTCCGGTTCAAGTGATTGAACCGGTTTCCCGCGTTGAACCGGTTTCCACCGTCGGCCATCCTTCCCGCGTTATGAGCACCGAAACCACCCACCGGCTCGTGCTGGCGTCCGCCTCGCCCCGCCGGCTCGACCTGTTGCGCCAGATCGGCGTGGTGCCCGACGCGGTCGACCCCGCAGACATCGACGAGTCGCCCCTGCCGCGGGAGCTTCCGCCCCAGCACGCGCTGCGTCTGGCCGGCGAGAAGGCCGCCGCCGTGGCCGCGCGCCATCCCGGCGCCTTCGTGCTGGCCGCCGATACGGTGGTCGCCTGCGGCCGCCGCATCCTGCCCAAGGCGGAGGAGGAGAAGCAGGCCCGCGCCTGCCTCGGCCTGCTGTCCGGGCGTCGGCACCGGGTGCTCGGCGGGGTCGTGCTGCTGTCGCCCACCGGCGACGGGGAGGCGCTGCGCCGGTCGGATCGGCTGGTGCGCACCGACGTGACCTTCAAGTCGCTGTCCCACGAGGAGACTGAGTCCTACATCGCTTCCGGCGAATGGCAGGGCAAGGCGGGCGGCTACGCGATCCAGGGCCGGGCGGCGTCCCATATCCGCTGGATCGGCGGTTCCTACAGCAACGTGGTCGGGCTGCCCCTGTTCGAAGTGGCGGCGCTGCTGCGCGGCGCGGGGTTCCCGCTGCCGTGAGCGGCCCAGCGGGCGGGAGCGGAACGGAAATCCTCATCGACCGCGACGGTCCGCTGACGCGGGCCGCCGTGCTGACCGGCGGGCGGCTGACCGACCTCTACATCGACCATGCCGAGCGTCCGTCCCTGCTGGGCCATGTCTTCCTCGGCCGGGTGGAGCGCATCGCGACAGGGCTGGACGGCGCCTTCGTCGATCTCGGCACCGGCAAGTCCGGCCTGCTCTCGGCGCTGGACGCCCGCGGGCCGCAGGGGCGCCCGAAGGCCAAGGGCGAGCGTATCGGCAACCTGCTGCGCACCGGCCAGACCGTGCTGGTGCAGGTGAAGGCCGACGCCACCGGGGCCAAGGGGCCGTCCCTTACCATGGACATCACCCTGCCGGGCCGTTTCCTGGTGCACGCGCCGCTGGGACGCGACGTGGCGGTGTCGAAGCGGCTGGGCAGCGGGCCGGAGCGCACCGAGCTGGCCCGGCGCATCCAGGACATCGCCACCGGCACCGGCTGGATCGTCCGGGCGGGCGCCGCCGCCGCGTCGGACGGGCTGCTGGCCGCGGAATCGGACGCGCTGCATCTGGCGTGGCGGCAGATTCGCGACGCGGCGGAGCGCGGCGGCGGACCCTCATTGCTGCTGACCGGTCCCGACGCGCCGCGCCGTGCCCTGATCGAGCATGGGGCGGTCATCCCGTCGCGAATACTCGTGGACGACTCGACGCTGGCCCGCGACCTCGCCGGCTGGTGCGCCGACCGCGCGCCGGACCTGGAGGAGCGGGTGGAGCCGTTCGACGCCCGGCTCCTGGCCGCGCCGTCCGATTGCCGGCAGCGCCTCTTTGACCTGCGGGATCTCGACGCTGAGATTGACACACTGCTCGGCACGAGGGTGCCGCTGTCCGGCGGCGGGTCGCTGGTGATCGAGCGGACCGAGGCGATGACCGTCGTCGACGTCAATGCGGGGGAGCGCGGCAACCCGCTGGATGTCAATCTGGAGGCGGCGGCGGAGATCGCCCGGCAACTGCGCCTGCGCAACGCCGGGGGGATCGTCGTCGTCGATTTCGTCAACATGCGCAACCGGGGCGACGCCGAACGGCTTCTGAACGCCCTGTCCCGCGCGGTGGAGGACGACCCGGCGCAGACCCAGGTCTATGGCCTGTCCAAGCTGGGTCTGGTGGAGATGACCCGCGCCCGGCGCGGCACGGCCCTGGCCGAATTGCTGGGAACCGTCCGTACGGCCGCGGTGGAGGATTGAGCGATGAACGACAACGAAAAGCCTTCTGAGAAAGCCTGCCCGATCTGCGGCCGCCCGGCGGTGGAGGAGACCAAGCCCTTCTGCTCCAAGCGCTGCGCCGACGTGGATTTGTCGCGCTGGCTGGGGGGCGTCTACCGCATCGAAAGCCCTGACCGTCCGGACGCCGAGGAGGCCGACGAGCGGGAGTGACGGGGCGGCGGATTTCTGCATTTTAGGGCTGGACAGGCCCGGCGAATTTGCCTACAAAGCGCGCCTCGACGCGCCGCGGTCTCCACCGCGGCCTCGGTGCCCAGGTAGCTCAGTTGGTAGAGCAGGGGACTGAAAATCCCCGTGTCGGCGGTTCGACTCCGTCCCTGGGCACCACTTCATCCCCTTATGGGGCCGTGGTGTTTTGAACGCTCCGTCATCCGCGGGGCGTTTTTTGTTGTCCGCATCGCTCCACCCGACCCGACGAGCGCGCGGAAGAGGTGGCGTTCGCGCCGCGGCGACCGTATCGTGCGTCGCGCAACGATCCGGCGCGGATGGCGGGATGCTCGATCAGCGGACAAGCGCGTTTCTTGAGGAATTCCTGGCGAAGCCCGGCGGCGACCCGGAGCGGCTCGACCGCTTCCTGCTGCACGGCCCCTACCGCGGGCGGCGCGGCGGCCGACCCCGGCTGAAGCTGGCCTTCCACGACTTCTGGCCGGAGTTCGACACGGGCACGAACTTCTTCATCGAGATCCTGTCCAGTCGCTTTGATCTGTCGGTGGTCGAGGACGACAGCGATCTCGCCATCGTGTCGGTCTTCGGCGGGCGGCACCGCGCGGCGCGCAGCCGGCGCACCCTGTTCTTCACCGGGGAGAATGTGCGCCCGCCGCTGGACGGCTTCGACATGGCGGTGTCCTTCGACCGCGTTGGCGACCCGCGCCATTACCGCCTGCCGCTCTACGTCATGCACGCCTACGAGCACATGCGGGAGGGGGCGGTGCCGCATTTCTGCTCGCCCGTCCTGCCGCCGGTGCCGCCCTCGCGGGCGGCCTTCGCGGAGCGCAACTTCTGCGCCTTCCTCTACAAGAACCCGAACGGGGAGCGCCGCAACCGCTTCTTCCCGGCGCTCGACGCGCGGCGGCGCGTCGATTCGGTGGGCTGGCACCTCAACAACACCGGCAGCGTCGTCAAGATGGGCTGGCTGGCGAAGATCCGCGTCTTCGAACGCTACCGCTTCGCCTTCGCCTTCGAGAACGCCAGCCATCCCGGCTATCTGACGGAAAAGATCCTCGACGTCTTCCAGGCCGGGGCGGTGCCGCTCTATTGGGGTGATCCCGATGTGGAGCGGGAGGTGGCGGCGGGCAGCTTCATCGACGTGTCGCGCTTCGCCACGGACGAGGAGGCGGCGGAGCACATCCTGGCGCTGGACGGTGATTACGACGCCTACTGCGCCTACCGCGCCGTGGCGCCCTTCCTGGGGACGGAGGAGTTCCATTTCGACGCCTACCGCCTCGCCGACTGGATCGAGAGCCGGCTGTAAGGGCCGGGGGGAGGGGGAGCCGATGGCGCGGGTGTTGCTGAATTACGCGGACGGGGACTTTCTGGCGGCGCAGAAGCGCAACGCGCGGAGCGGGATGGAAATCGGCGGCTTCGATTCCGTGGCGATGCTGGGCCGAAGCCACATCGACCCGGCCTTCGTCGAGCGCAACCGCTTTATCCTCGACCAGCCGCGCGGGGCGGGCTACTGGCTGTGGAAGCCCTGGGCGGTGTGGACCCTGCTGCGCGATCATCTGAAGGACGGCGACGTGCTGTTCTACTGCGACAGCGGCGCCCATTTCGTGCACCGCGCCGACCCGGTGATCGACCTCTGCCGGGAGCGGCGCGACCTGCCCATCCTGCTGTTCACGCTGCAGGACGAGTTCAAGAATCGCGGTTGGACCAAGCGCGACTGCTTCCATTTCATGCGGTTGGACCGGCCCGAGTACACCGACGCCACCCAGATCCTGGCGAGTTTCATCGTCTGCGAACGGACGCCGGAAACCATCGCCTTCGTCTCCGAATGGCTGCGCTTCGCCCAGGACGAGCGCATTCTCACCGACGCGCCGAACGAGTGCGGCAAGCCCAACTACCCGGAGTTCCGCGACCACCGGCACGACCAGAGCATCCTCAGCCTGCTGGCCCGCCGCCGCGGGGTGAGCACGATTGCCGACATCTCGCAATGGGGCGACGACCGCCGCCCGCCGGAGATCCCGCGCATCCTGCTGCACACCCGCCAGCGGGATTGAGAGGGCGCGCATGGACCTCCCCGAAACCGCCGAACGGGCCGCTGTGCTGCACCGGCAGGCCGTCGCCGCCCAGCGCGAGGGCCGCGTCCGCGAGGCCGTGGCGCTGTTCCAGCAGGCGCTGGCGCTGCGCAAGGACGTCGACATCTATCTGGATTTCGGCGGCCTGCTGGCGGGGCTGTCGCAATGGGGGCCGGCGGGGGCGGTCTACGCCGCGGCGTTGAAGCTGGCGCCCGACTCCCCCGACGCCCATTACGGGGTGGCGCTGTCCCTCCACGCCCAGGGACGCCCGGCGGAGGCCGAACCGCATTACCGTGCCGTCCTGGCCGCCTGCCCTGGTCTGGGCGAGGTGTGGAACAATCTGGGCGTGGCGCTTCAGGAGCAGGGCCAACCCGGCGCGGCGGAGGCGGCCTACCGCGAGGCCCTGCGCCACCGGCCGGAGGACGCCGGCATCTGGAAGAATCTGGCGGTTGCGCTGGAAAGTCTGGGCCGGACCGGTGAAGCCGAAACCGCCTACCGTGCGGCGCTGTCGCGCAGTCCGGAGCATGCGGTGTCCCTTAACAATCTCGGCGTTCTCGCCCTGGCCGCCGGGCGCCGGGACGAGGCGTGGCGGATCGGCTGTCGCATGGCGGCGCTGAACCCGGCGGACCGGCACGGCTGGATGCTGCTCGGCAACGCCGCCCACGCGGCAGGTCGCTGGGGCGAGGCGGTAGCGGCGAACATGGTGGCAGCACGGCTGGCGCCGGATGATGCCGGTGTGCGCCACAACCTTGCCAACGCGCTGGCCGCCGCCGGGCGGCGGGATGAGGCGGTGGCGGAGTACCGCAAGGTTCTCAGGCTCCAGCCCGTCTCCCCGGCGGCGGCGGTCGATCTGGCGGTGGAACTGTGCGGCCTGCACGACACGGTGGGCGCCTTGGCGCTGTTGCGCGGCGCGATCGGACGGCATCCGGAGCATGCCATGGCGTGGCGGATTCTCGGCCAGACGCTGACCGGCGCCTTGCGGCCGGACGCCGGGCTCGACGCGCTGCGCCGGGCCGTGGCCCTCGATCCCGGCGACCAGGGGGGGTGGGAGGATCTGGCCGCCGCCGCGACGCTGGCGGACCGGATCGCACCGTCCATCGAGGCCCTCCGCCGTGTCCGCCGGCTTTCCCCCGCCTACAACCCGGCGCTGGCGCAGCTGGTCCAGCAGCAGAGGCACGCCTGCGACTGGCGCGACCTGCCGGCGCTGGAAAGCGACCTGATCGGGCGGCTGCGCGACGGTGCCCTGGGCGTGCCGCCCTTCGGCCTCCTGGCGGTGGACACGACGCCGGCGGACCAGCGGGCGGCGGCGGAGCGTTGGGCACGGCAGAAGGCGCGCGGGGTTCCGACGGTGGCACGGCCCGCCATACCCGGAGACGGGCGCCTGCGCGTCGGTTACCTCTCCGCCGACTTCCACGAGCACGCCACCGCCTATCTGATGGCGGAGCTTCTGGAGCGGCACGACCGGACGCGCTTCGCCGTCACCGCCTATTCCACCGGCATCGACGACGGCAGCCCGATGCGGCGGCGTCTGACCACGGCGGTGGAGCGCTTCGTGGATCTGCGCGACCGTTCCGACCGCGACGCCGCGCAAGCCATCGCCGCCGACGGCATCGACATCCTGGTGGACCTGAAGGGCTACACGGCCTTCGCCCGCACGGCGATCCTGGCGGCGCGCCCCGCCCCGGTGCAGGTGAACTGGCTGGGCTATCCCGGCACCATGGGGGCGGACTTCATCGACGTGATCCTGGCCGACGCGGTGACCATCCCGCCGGGCGAGGAGGAGTTCTACAGCGAGGCGGTGGTGCGGCTTCCCCACTGCTACCAGCCCAACGACCGCCACCGTGCCATCGCGGAGCGCATGCCGACGCGCGCCGATTGCGGGTTGCCGGAGGATGGCTTCGTCTTCTGCTGCTTCAACAGCCCCTACAAGCTGACGCCCGCTCTGTTCGACGTCTGGGCGCGGCTGCTGCGCGCCGTGCCGGGGAGCGTGCTGTGGCTCTACGCCGGCAACCCGCTGGTGGTCGGCAACCTGCGGCGCGAGGCGGCGGCCCGCGGGGTGGCGCCGGAACGCCTCGTCTTCGCGCCGCCGCGGCCCCTGGCGGAGCATCTGGCGCGGCACCGGCTGGCCGACCTGTTCCTCGACACGCTGCCCTACAACGCCCACACCACGGCCAGCGACGCGCTGTGGACCGGGCTTCCGGTGCTGACCTGCCGTGGCGCCACCTTCGCCGGGCGGGTGGCGGCCAGCCTGCTCGACACGGTGGGGCTGCCGGAACTGGTGACGGACTCGCCAGCGGCCTACGAGGCGCTGGCCCTGGACCTCGCCCGCGATCCGGGGCGGCTGGCCGGGCTGAAGGCGCGTCTGGCAACCGCGCGGACGGCCAGCCCGCTGTTCGACGGCGACCGCTTCGCCCGCGATCTGGAGGACGCCTATCGCGCCATCCGGCAACGATTCGCACCGGCAGGAGACACGCGATGACGACCACCGACCGGCGGCTTCACATCGTCGTGCCCTACCGCGACCGCGAGGCGCATCTGCGGGAATTCGTGCCGCGGGTCGGCGCTTACTTTGCAACGCTGGCTGAGCCCATCGACTACCGCGTCACCATCGTTGAGCAGGAGGCCGGGCTGCCCTTCAACCGGGGCGCCATCAAGAATGTCGGCTTCCTGCTGGGCGAGGCCGACAGCGGCTACACCTGCCTGCACGACATCGACTATCTGCCCATCGACGCCGATTACTCCCGGGTGGACCGGCCGACCCCCATCCTGTCCTTCGGGGCGGAGCAGCGGCCGGTGGCGCCGGGCCGCTCGGACCAGACGGTGACCACCGACCTGGAGAGCACGATGGGCGGCGTCCTGCTGATGCCGAACGACGTGTTCCGGCGGATCGACGGCTATTCCAACGCCTATTGGGGCTGGGGCTACGAGGATTTCGACCTGTCGCTGCGCATCCGCTCCCGCCGCATCCCGACCGCGCGGCGGCCCGGCCGGTTCGAACCGCTGGACCACGACAACGAGGGCTTCAACCCCGACGCCTCGGCCTCGCCCATCTCGCGGGTCAACAAGCGGGTGTTCCAGGCGAACTGGTCCGGCGGGACGATCCCGGAGGAGGACGGTCTGTCCAGCCTGTCCTTCGAGATTCTCGACCGCCGCCCCTGCGATGGCACCCATCCCGGCGCCGAGGGACGATGGGAGATCGTGCGCGTCCGCCTGACCATGGCGCCGCTGCCCGGCCAGCTGGCGGCCTTCAAGGCGCGCTGAAGCTGTTACCTTTCGGGACTCCGGCGCATCTGCGGGAAGACACCGGCGCGTTCGAATGCGTATAGTGCGGCGCTCGCGGCGGCGTTTGGCCCGCAGATCGAATTCCCGCAGAACGACGAAGCGGAACGGACATGACCAGCCACGAAGACGTCTTCGACGCGCCGGAGACGCGGCAGCCGACCATCCTGGCGGTGTACAATCAGAAGGGCGGCGTCGGCAAGACGACCACCTCCGTGAATCTCGCCCTGGCGCTGGCCGCGTTGGGCAAGAGCGTTGTCCTGATCGACTTCGACCCGCAGAGCAGCGCCACCAGCAACTTCCTGCTGCGGGAGAAGGCGCGGGTCGGCATCAACGACCTGCTG
The DNA here is from genome assembly GCF_016632405.1 of Azospirillum aestuarii. Classification (NCBI taxonomy): domain Bacteria; kingdom Pseudomonadati; phylum Pseudomonadota; class Alphaproteobacteria; order Rhodospirillales; family Azospirillaceae; genus Azospirillum; species Azospirillum aestuarii. Next base: position 65,317 of record NZ_JAEPIV010000017.1, on the reverse strand, counting down.
AGCCAGGACACCTTCGTCGAGGACGCCATCACCCCGACCAGCTTCGACGGGCTGTCGATGATCGTCGGCGCGCGGAAGCTCTATTCGCTGGAGCACGCTCTGGACGCCCGCGGCGGCTCGCAGCGCGGCCTGCGCAAGGCGCTGCACTTCTCGCGCAACCCGCCGGATTACGTGGTGATCGACTGCCCGCCGGCGCTCGGCCATCTGGCGGCGGGCGCGCTGGCGGCGTCGGACCGGCTGGTGCTTCCGGTCTTTCCGGGGCGCTACGCGCTGGACGGGCTGAAGCGCACCCTGTCGGTGGTCGAGCACATCCAGAAGGGCATGAACCCCAACCTGTCGGTGGCCGGCATCCTGATGCTGTCGATCACCAACGACGAGGTCGGGCGCGAATCGCTGACCCTGCTGCGCTCCGAGTTCCCGGAACTGATGTTCCGCACGGCGATCCCCTACGACGTGGACGTGGTGAAGGCGACCTACCGCCGGATGCCCGCCGCGATCTTCAGCCCGGAGGGGCGGACGACCACGCGCTTCCTGGCGCTGGGCTGGGAAATCGTCCACGGCCGCGGCTCCTCCCCGACCGACGAGCAGCTGAAGCCGGCGCAGGACCGCATCCGCGCCTGGCACGCCGACACCGACTCCTCCTACAGCGCCCGCCGCGCGGCGGCGCCGGACGAGGGCGACGACTCCACGGGCGGCAACAACGGGCGTGGCGCGGGGGCTGAGGCGCCGAAGGGCGGCGGCCGGGCGCTGGTCGCGGCGGCGGTCGGGCTGATCGTCGGCTTCGCGCTGGGCGCGCTGTTCGGCCAGCCGCTTCTGGGCGGGGTCCTGGCCGGTCTCGGCGGCTGATCTCTCGGCGGGTAGGCTACAGCACCGCCTTGCGGGCGGAGAGCAGGATGCTGGTCTCGGTGGAGGCGATGCCGGCGATCTGCCGGACGCGGCGCAGCGTGTCGTCGAAGGCCTCCAGCGACTCCGTTTCGATTTCAGCGACGACGTCCCAGCGCCCGTTGGTGGTGTAGACCGTCCGCACCTCCGGAAAGCCGTGCAGGCGGGCGATGACCGTCTCGGCGGCGCGGCCCTCCACCTCGATCATCGTGATGGCCCGGACCATGGCGGGCCGCAGATCCTTGCGAAGCAGCACCGTGAAGCCGGCGATGACCCCGCTCGCGACCAGACGGTCGATGCGAGCGCGCACGGTGGCGCGCGACACCTTCAACGCGGCGGCGAGGCCGGCGACGGGCTGGCGCGCGTCGGCGCGCAGCAGGCCCAGCAGGCGGTGGTCCAGGTCGTCCATGCCGGAATGATAAGTCGGGCTTGTCAGACTGTCAAAAACGCCGCCGTTCGTTGGCACTTTTCCGTCTTTCTGCCGCCTGCTCCGCCCACGATAGTCATGGGAGGCACGATCGCACAGGGAGAGGGACGGCATGGCGTCGGAGGATCGGGACGATCAGCGCTTCGTGGAGATCATCGGCGTTCCCATCGAGGCGGGGGCCGGCCATCCCGGCGCCCTGATGGGGCCGGCGGCGCTGCGCACGGCGGGGCTGGTCCGCGCCCTGCGCGAGCTTGGGCACGAGGTCCGCGATCTCGGTGATCTGACCCCCGACCCCTGGAGCGAGGGCGACGCCGCCACGGCCCGTCTGGCGGAGATCACCGCCTGGTCGCGGGCGCTGGCCGACCGCTCCTACGCCATGATGCAGGCGGGCGGGGTGCCGGTCTTCCTGGGCGGCGACCACAGCCTGTCCATGGGCTCGGTCACCGGGGTGGCCCGCCATTGCCGGGAGGCCGGCAAGCCGCTGTTCGTTCTGTGGCTGGACGCGCACGGCGACTTCAACACCCCCCACACCTCGCCGTCCGGCAACATGCACGGCATGCCGGTCGCCTTGCTGTGCGGGGAGGACGGCTTCGACGAGGTCTTCCCGCCGGAGCAGCGGGCCACGGTGAACCCGGCGCATGTGCATCTGTTCGGCATCCGCTCCCTCGACCCCGGCGAGCGGCGCCTGCTGCGCGCCCGCGGGGTGGACGTGGTGGACATGCGGCTGATCGACGAGCACGGCGTCGGCGTCCACATGCGCCGCATCATCGAGCGGGTGCGGCAGGCCGATGGCCATCTGCATGTCAGCCTGGACGTGGATTTCCTCGACCCCGCCATCGCCCCCGCGGTGGGCACGGCGGTGCTGGGCGGGGCGACCTACCGCGAGGCGCACCTGATCATGGAGATGCTGCACGACGCGGGCGTCGTCGGCTCGCTGGACGTGGTGGAACTGAATCCCTTCCTGGACGAGCGGGGCAAGAGCGCCCTCCTGCTGGTCGATCTGGTGGCGAGCCTGTTCGGGCGCCGCATCATCGACCCCGCCGTCACCCAGTCGCAGATCGGCGGCCAAGCCGTTTGAAGAAGAAACAAACCCCGGAGAGAACGCCATGCTTCCGCACGCCGCCGACCTGATCGGGACCGAACACCGCCTGGGCGCCCACAATTACAAGCCGCTGGACGTCGTGCTGGCGCGCGGCGAGGGCGTCTATGTCTGGGACACCGAGGGCAACCGCTATCTCGACTGCCTCTCGGCCTACTCCGCCGTCAATCAGGGCCATTGCCACCCGAAGATCCTGGAGGCGATGGTGCAACAGGCCTCCAAGCTGACGCTGACCTCGCGCGCCTTCCGCAACGACCAGCTCGCGCCGTTCTACGAGGAGCTGGCGGCGCTGACCGGCTCCCACAAAATCCTGCCGATGAACAGCGGGGCGGAGGCGGTGGAATCGGCGATCAAGACGGTGCGCAAGTGGGGCTACGAGGTGCGCGGCGTGCCGGAGAACCAGGCGGAGATCATCGTCTGCTCCGACAATTTCCACGGGCGCACCATCACCATCGTCAGCTTCAGCACCGACCCGGACGCCCGCGGCGGCTTCGGCCCCTTCACGCCGGGCTTCCGCACCGTGCCCTTCGGCGACGCAGCGGCGCTGGAGGCGGCGATGACCGCCAACACGGTGGCCGTCCTGCTGGAGCCGATCCAGGGCGAGGCCGGGGTGGTCATCCCGCCCGCCGGCTATCTGCGCCGGGTGCGCGACCTGTGCACGGAGCGCAACGTCGTGATGATCCTGGACGAGATCCAGACCGGGCTGGGCCGCACCGGCAAGCTGCTGGCCGAGGAGCATGAGGGGGTGGAGGCCGACGTCACCCTGATCGGCAAGGCGCTGTCCGGCGGCTTCTACCCGGTGTCGGCGGTGCTGTCGAACTCCGAGGTGCTGGGCGTGCTGAAGCCCGGCCAGCATGGCAGCACCTTCGGCGGCAACCCGCTGGCCTGCGCCGTGGCCCGCGCCGCCATGCGGGTGCTGGTGGAGGAGGGCATGATCGACAACGCCGCCGCCCAGGGCGCCTATTTCCTGGAACAGCTCGGCGCCATCCGCAGCAACGTGATCCGCGAGGCGCGCGGGCGCGGCCTGATGCTGGCGGTGGAGCTTCACCCGGAGGCGGGCGGGGCGCGCCGCTATTGCGAGGCGCTGCGGGCGCGCGGCGTCCTGGCGAAGGACACCCACGACCACACCATCCGCATCGCCCCGCCGCTGGTCATCACCCGCGAGCAGGTCGATTGGGCGCTGGAGCAGTTCGACGCCGTCCTGACGGGAACCACGGTTCCGTAAAGGGCAGAGGCATGGCGTTCGCCCCTTTTTAACCCTCTCCCCCCTGGGGAGAGGGTGGCCCGGAGGGCCGGTGAGGGGGGTGCGCATGGCGGTACGTCCGGCACAAGCGCACCCCCCTCACCCTAACCCTCTCCCCAGGGGGGAGAGGGGACTTAAACGCGACAGCCCAGCGCAAAAGGCGCTTGCGGCCCGCCCCGGCCTTCGCCACGGTGGGGTGGGCTTCCCATCCATCCAGCAGCGATCCGCCATGCACAGCGCCATCATCGACCTCCCGTCCGCCACCCCCGGCACCCGGCGGACCCTGACCGTTCAGCGCTTCGGCACGGCGGGCGCGCGGCCTTGCGCCTACATCCAGGCGTCGCTGCACGCCGACGAGATCCCGGCGATGCTGGTGGCCGACAAGCTGCGCCGCATCCTGATCGCGCTGGAGGCCGAGGGGCGGATCGCCGGCGAGGTGATCCTCGTCCCGGTCGCCAACCCGGTGGGTCTGGGCCAGTCGCTGATGGACCATCACCTGGGCCGCTTCGACCAGGACGACGGCAAGAACTTCAACCGCGACTACCCCCACCTGACCGAGGCGGTGGCCGAGCGCGTCGCCGACCGGCTGACCGACGACGGCGAGGCCAACAAGGCCGCCATCCGCGCCGCCCTGGCCGACGCGCTGGCCGAACGCACCCCGCGCACCGAGACGGAGCACATGAAGCACCGTCTTCTGGCCCTGGCGCTCCAGGCCGATTGGGTGCTGGACCTGCATTGCGACCTGGAAGCGGTGATGCACCTCTACACCCTGACGCCCTCGGCGGAGGCCTTCGCCCCGTTGCAGCGGCTGCTGGGCGCGCGGGCGGTCTTCCTCGCCGAGGAATCCGGCGGCGACCCCTTCGACGAGGCGGTCAGCCGCCCCTGGAACGAGCTTGCCAAGCTCTGGCCCGACCGCCCGATCCCCTTCGGCTGCCATTCCGTGACCGTGGAACTGCGCGGGCAGGCCGACGTGGAGCACGCCCAAGGCGAAGCGGACGCCCGGGCCATCGCCGGCTTCCTCACCCATGCCGGCGTCCTGTCCGGCGAGCCGCCGGCCCTGCCGGCGCCGCTGTGCGCCCCGACCCCGCTGGAATCCTCCGAACCGCTGACCGCCCCGGTGGGCGGCGTGGTGGTCTTCCACCACAAGGCGGGCGACCGCGTGGAGGCCGGCGCCGTGGTCGCCGACATCCTCGACCCGCTGACCGGCGAGATGACCCCGGTGCGCAGCGAGTCGGCGGGCGTGCTCTACGCCCACAGCGCGACCCGCTTCACCCTGGCGGGCAAGCGGATCGCCAAGGTGGCGGGGACGACGCTGCGGCGGACGGGGCCGTTGCTCAGTGCATAAGAGCGCGGATCAAACTCCGCCTCCATAGGCTCAAGCCGTTGATTTTTCTTGATCAGGCAAAGGTTCTGATCTGCACTATAAGACCCGACCACACAGGCCATTCAGCGCAGATAGTCAGTTACTTCTTCATCTTGTTAAATTTCTGCTCTGATGTCCTGCAAAGAGAGTGGCTGGGTAAAGCAGCCGGGCCGAGGACCTGCAGCTGCCGCTGAAGTCTGCCCTGCTCCAGGCTGCTGATGTTTCCACTAGGGAATGAGATAAGCTCTATTTATTCTCATATCCATCTTTCAGTTCGCATGCCTGCGTTAGATAGGTCGTTTGCCGATAGCATGTCATGCCTCCTAGTGGTATAATTCGGAAATCCTGTGGTCCTGGATGATTCATTTGCGTGCAAAATCCCAAAGGGTATTTATTGGGTAAGTAAACTCTAAGTTTCTCCAGTAGATATTGTCTGCATCAAAATAAAGGAAGCCGCGATGACCAAAAAGTCATCTTTATTTGGAATAATAATTGATAATTTAAAAAATATTGCCAACACTTCAAGTATAGATATTAAGAGTATACCAAAAATTGTTGTTGCTTCCTCAAGTTTTTTTGGAATATTACTGTTATCCAATTATATTATTATGACAAATACGCCATTACCTCCAATAGATGCGTCTTTTGGTTTCACGATAGCTATATTTATGGTGGTTTTTTTTGTTATATTTACAGTGTTTCTTATCGTGTTTTTTTTGCCTATTATATGGGAGGTTAGGGATGATAGCGTAATAAGGAAGCTATTCCCAATCTATATATCCAATAGTGACGATAATAAGAAAAAAATAATCCCATATGCGGTAATAAATTTTTCTTTTATAATAGAGGTTATTTTTCATTATTCAGCTTATAAATTTGGTAAACTATCCTCATATATGTTTTCTATAGAAAATATAATAGTCTTCATGCTGTCGTTGGCTTTCTCGTCAGGGCTATCGTGTATAATAAATAGAAAGAATTACAGAAAAGCTAGCTTCAAAGAAATTTTTTTATTCTTTTTTAAAGTTAACGCTAAGTCTATAGTGTGGATGTACTTATTTACATTAACCTTTATTCTATATGATGAAACGTATCGAAATGATAATGATCTAAACAAGATAGGAAGTATGGTTTATCATTTTGGCGATGAAAAAGTTCCTCCTGATTACATTGCTTTTTTTATTGTATTATCTGTTCATCTTATACAATCAGTAATCTCTCTAAGGTTCAAGAATATTCTCTTTATGTGCTTATTATATTTGCTGATGTTTTTGGCTATATATCCGGGATCGAACAATATGACGGCGTATATATTAAAGTTGATCGGCGCTGGTGGTGGGGTGCATGCTGAATTATACATTAAGTCAATTCAGGAGGATGGAAAAAATAAAATTATTGCTTATAAAACATGTATCATGTTCTCTACATCGTCTTCTGTTGTAACAAAAAATATAAAGGGGATTGAGCAAAGTATTGATGGGTACTATAGATCTTGCGATAAACTATCCAAGAACAAAGCAAAAGATAAAATCTATGAATATCAATTTGTTGACACGGTCATATTTAATAGATCGGATATACACTCCATTAAGTTTCCAAACAAGCCGAATCGTGGTGTGCTTTTGAGCGAATAAAGCCAGTAGGGTTCCGTTTGATAAACGTCTTGTGGTAATTTCGCTGGTGTGTTGAGGCGTGCATAGCATCATGCACCTGAGGCAAATGTGTCCGCATCCTAGGTGCGGAGAGCAGAACCTCGGCCCCTTGGTTTCAAACCATTAACCTAGCTCAGAACAAGGGGGGGCGGTCACGCCACGCTCGCCCGAAGCGGCATGCATGCCGCAACGGATGACGTGACACCCTCTCCCCACACTTGACGGATATACCAACCGACCGGTATGTTTCATCCCATGCCGAGACCCGCCAAACATCACCCCGAACGCGGCGACGCCCGCACCCGGCTCCTCGAAGCGGCGCGGGACGTCATCCGGGCCAAGGGCTTCGCGGCGACGTCCGTCGATGATCTCTGCAAGGCGGCGGGGGTCAGCAAGGGCGCGTTCTTCCATCATTTCGAGACCAAGGAAGCGCTCGGCGTCGCCGCCGCCGCCTATTGGGCGGAAACCACCTCGGCCTTCTTCGCGAACGCGCCGTACCACCGGCTCGACGACCCGCTCGACCGCCTGTTCGGCTATGTCGAGTTCCGCAAGACGATCATCGACGGCGATCCCGCCGAATTCACCTGCCTCGTCGGGACCATGACGCAGGAGGTCTACGGGTCGCACCCGGCGATCCGCGACGCCTGCGCCGCCAGCATCTTCGGCCACGCGGCGACGCTCGAACCGGACATCGCGGCGGCCATGGCGGCGCGCGGCATCGAGGCCGACTGGACCCCGGCGAGCCTCGCGCGGCACACCCAGGCCGTGCTCCAGGGCGCCTTCATCCTCGCCAAGGCGACGGGCGGGCGCGAGGATGCGCTGGACAGCGTCGATCACCTGAAACGCTACCTCACGCTGCTCTTTTCACAGCCCCGTTCGAAAGGGAACACCCATGACGGAAGGTGAGCGCGACCTCGTTCTGACCCGCAGCCTCGACGCGCCGCGCGGCGCGCTGTGGCGCTGCTGGACCGAACCCGAGCTGCTGAAACAGTGGTTCTGCCCCAAGCCCTGGTTCGTGTCCGAGGCGCGGATGGACCTGCGGCCGGGCGGCGAGTTCTTCACGCGGATGAACGGCCCGAACGGCGAATCCTTCGGCGAGCCCGGCGTCTTCCTCGACGTGGAGGAGGGGCGGCGTCTCGTCTTCACCGACGCCTTCCGCCCCGGCTGGCGGCCGTCGGGCCGGGCCTTCATGACCGCCGAGGTGCGCTTCGAGGACGCGGGCGACGGCCGGACCCTCTACACCGCCCGCGCCATGCACTGGAGCGCCGAGGCGCGCGACGAGCACGAAAAGATGGGCTTCCACGAAGGCTGGGGCAAAGCGACCGATCAGCTCGAAGCCCTCGCCAGAACGCTCTGATCCAAAAACAGTCTTAACCGGAGGAAACGAATCCATGGAACCGACGATCTACCTGTTCTTCAACGGGACCTGCCTGGAGGCGATGACCCACTACGCCGAGACCCTCGGCGGCGACATCGTCTACGTGTTCCGCAACGGCGACGCCCCGGATGCGGACAGCCGCATGCCCGGCGGCGATGACCTCGTGATGAACATGATGGTGAAGCTGGGGGCGACCACGGTGATGGCGTCCGACTCGCCGGACAGCATGTACAGCACGCCGCAGGGATTCCGGGTGCAGATCGCCCCGCCGTCGCTCGCCGAGTTCGAGCGTATCTTCGCGGTGCTGGCGAAGGACGCCCGGTCCGTCGAGATGCCGCCGGGCGAGACCTTCTGGGCCGATCGCTTTGCCATGGTCACCGACCGCTTCGGCACGCCCTGGATGCTGAACCACACCGGTGCGAAGTGCCCGGACCCGACCGCGTCCTGACGGGCGGGGCCGAAGCTTCAATCAAAAAGGGAGGAAGGGCATGGCTTACATCGACGGATTCGTCATCGCGGTTCCGACGGCCAACCGGCAGGCCTTCATCGACCACGCGAACAAGGCCGACAGCGTGTTCAAGGAGCTTGGCGCGACGCGCATCCTCGAATGCTGGGGCGACGATGTGCCCAACGGCAAGCTCACCGATTTCCGCCGCGCCGTGCAGGCGACGGAGGACGAGACGGTCGTCTTCTCCTGGATCGAATGGCCGGACAAGGCGACGCGGGACGCCGCCATGGGGCGGATGGAAGAGTTGATGAAGATCGACGAGCGGTTCAGTCCGGAGACGAATCCGATGCCCTTCGATGGGAAGCGGCTGATCTTCGGCGGGTTTGCGCCGGTCGTCGAGCTGTGAACGGGCGCTTCAGGAGCCGGTGAGCGCGCCGGCCTCGCTGTTTGAAAGACCGAGGTCCGCGGCGGCGCTGCGCATCAGCGCCACCGCGTCCCGGTTCCTCATGCGCCGGTAACCGGCCTCGGCCAGCGCCTCCCGCCGCGCACCGTCGGCGACCAGCGCGCAGGCGGCCTCGACCAGCCCGTCGTAGGGGGCGAAGGCCATGGCGTCCAGCAGGTCGGGGTCGATTTCGGTGTCGGGGTGGCGCTCGGCCAGCACCGCCTTGCGGTTCGACAGCAGGTGCGAGACGCGGACGATCTCGAAGATGCCCGCCTCGTAGTAATGCAGGTTCAGCACCAGCTTGGCGTCGGCGACGAAGCGGTCGCGCAGATCTCCGTAATAATGCTGGAGGCTGACCACGGTCAGGCCGCGCTCGCCCAGCGCGTCGAGGATCGCGCGGCGGCGCGGGTTCACCGCGCCGTAGAACAGCACGTCGATGCCGGGGGCGGGGCTGTTCGGGATGCGGGTCATCGCGTCGGCATGGCCGATGGGAACGAGGCGCGCCCGGATGCCCTGGCGGGCCAGATCGGCGATGTTTCGCGTGCTGTAGTCCCACACCCGGCAGCGGCGCAGCAGGTCCAGGTAATGGGCGTTGCGCGGGTGGAGCGTGGCGATCTGCTCCAGATTGTAGAGGATGGTGCCGCTGGGCAGCCGGTCGCCTTCCTCCGCCGTCAGGTCGTGCCCGCCCAGGACGATGGCGCGGCGTCGCCGGCCGACGCGGTTCCACACGATTTCCGCGTCGATGCCCAGGCGGCGCAGCGCGAAACGCAGGGTTTCCGCGACCTCCGCGAAGACGCTGGCCCCGGCGTCGCCCAGACCGCTCTTCTTGATGATGACGATGTCGATCCCGCCGGCCATGCGCTTGCCCCTCCGCCCCGCGCCCTCATCCTAAAGCGCGGGCGGGCGGGCGCACAAAAAGAAACCCTCCTCCCCTTGCGGGAAGGAGGGTGTGCAGTCAGGGGACTTCGCGAAAAGATCAGGCCGAAACCAGCTCCTCCAGGGAGCGCTCGATGATGTCCAGGCCCTCGTCCACCAGCGCGTCCGACGCGGTCAGCGGAACCAGGATGCGGATCACGTTGCCGTAGGTGCCGCAGGACAGCAGGACGAGGCCCTTCTCCGCCGCCTTGGCGACCAGCGCCTTGGTCAGCTCCGGCGCCGGCTCCTTGGTGCCGCGGTCCTTCACCAGCTCCATGGCGATCATGCCGCCCAGGTTGCGCACGTCGCCGATCACCGACAGCGTGTTGCGCTGGGCCATGCTGCGGAAGCGGCCGGCGATGCGCTCGCCCAGGTCGTTGGAGCGCTGGATCAGCTTCTCCTCCTCGATGACGTCCAGCACGGCCAGAGCCGCGGTGGTCGCCAGCGGGCTGCCGGCGTAGGTGCCGCCGATGCCGCCGGGGATCGGGGCGTCCATGATCTCCGCCTTGCCGGTGACCGCCGACAGCGGGAATCCGCCGGCCAAGCTCTTCGCCATGGTCATCAGGTCGGGCTCGACGCCGGAATGCTCGATGGCGAACATCTTGCCGGTGCGGGCGAAGCCGGTCTGGATCTCGTCGATGATCAGCAGGATGCCGTTGTCGTCGCAGACCTTGCGCAGCGCCTGCAGGAACTCCGTCGGGGCGATGTTGAAGCCGCCCTCACCCTGCACCGGCTCCACGATGATCGCGGCGACGCGGGTGGCGTCGACGTCCGACTTGAACAGCTGCTCCAGCGCCGTCAGGCTGTCCTTGACGCTGACCCCGCGATAGGCGTTGGGGAAGGGCGCGTGGTAGACCTCGGCCGGGAAGGGACCGAAGCCGACCTTGTAGGGCACGACCTTGCCGGTCAGCGCCATCGCCAGAAGCGTGCGGCCGTGGAAGGCGCCGGAGAAGGCGATCACGCCCGGACGGCCTGTGTGGGCGCGGGCGATCTTCACGGCGTTCTCGACGGCTTCGGCACCGGTGGTGAAGAAGGCGGTCTTCTTCGGCGTGGAGCCCGGAACCAGCGCGTTCAGCCGCTCCGCCAGGGTCACGAAGGACTCGTAGGGCGTGACCATCGCGCAGGTGTGGGTGAAGCGGTCGAGCTGGGCCTTCACCGCCTCGATGATCTTCGGATGGCGGTGGCCGGTGTTCAGCACCGCGATGCCGCCCGCGAAGTCGATGAAGCGGTTGCCCTCGACGTCCCACAGCTCGGCGTTCTCGGCGCGGTCGACATAGACCGGCATGGCGTTGGCAAGGCCGCGCGGAACGGCGGCGTTGCGACGATCCTGGAAGGACTGGTTGCTCATCTCAAACCCCCGATTGGAAAGGATGGCGTCAGGCGCCCAGGCCGACGCACAGGTACTTGATCTCCAGGAAGTCCTCCACACCGTACTTGGAGCCTTCCCGCCCGATGCCCGACTGCTTGATGCCGCCGAACGGCGCGACCTCGGTCGACAGGATGCCTTCGTTGATCCCGACCATGCCGTATTCCAGCTGCTCGGCCACGCGCCACACCCGGCCGATGTCCCGGCTGTAGAAATAGGCCGCCAGACCGAACTCGGTATCGTTCGCCATGCGGATGGCGTCGGCCTCCGTCTCGAACTTGAACAGCGGGGCCACCGGGCCGAAGATCTCCTCGCGGGCCACGCGCATCTCGGTGGTGACGCCGGTCAGGATCGTCGGCTCGAAGAAGGTGCCGCCCAGGCCATGGCGCTTGCCGCCGAGCGCGACCGTGGCGCCCTTGGCCAGCGCGTCGCCCATCAGCTCCTCGACCTTCTCGACGGCCTGGCCGTTGATCATCGGGCCCTGGGTGACCCCGGCCTCCATGCCGTTGCCGACGCGGATCTGCTTCACCGCCTCGGCCAGCTTGGCGGCGAAGGCGTCGTAGACGCCGGCCTGGACCAGCAGGCGGTTCGCGCAGACACAGGTCTGGCCGGAGTTGCGGTACTTGGAGGCGAGCGCACCCTTGACCGCCTCGTCCAGGTCGGCGTCGTCGAACACGATGAAGGGCGCGTTGCCGCCCAGCTCCAGCGACACCTTCTTCACCGTGTCCGCCGACTGGCGCATCAGGATCTTGCCGACCTCGGTCGAGCCGGTGAAGGACAGCTTGCGCACGATCGGGCTGGCGGTCAGCTCGCCGCCGATGGCGACCGGGTCGGACCCGGTGACGATGTTAAACACCCCGGCCGGCACGCCGGCGCGCTCGGCCAGCTCGGCCAGCGCCAGAGCGGACAGCGGGGTGTCCTCCGCCGGCTTGACCACGATGGTGCAGCCGGCGGCCAGCGCCGGGCCGACCTTGCGGGTGATCATCGCGTTGGGGAAGTTCCACGGGGTGATCGCCGCGACGACGCCGATCGGTTCCTTCAGGACGACGATGCGCTTGTTGCCGGCGAAGCTGGGGATCACGTCGCCGTAGACCCGCTTGCCCTCCTCGGCGAACCACTCGATGAAGCTGGCGCCATAGGCGACCTCGCCGCGGGCCTCAGCCAGCGGCTTGCCCTGCTCCAGCGTCATCAGAACGGCCAGATCCTCCTGCGCCGCCATGATCAGCTCGAACCAGCGGCGCAGGATGGCCGCGCGCTCCTTCGCGGTCTTGGCGCGCCAGGCCGGCAGGGCGGCGTCGGCGGCGTTGATGGCCTGCCGCGTCTCTTCCGCGCCGACGTCGGCGACCCGGGCCAGCTCCTCGCCCGTCGCCGGGTTGGTGACCGCGAAGGTCTTGCCGGAGAAGGCGTCGCGCCACGCGCCGTTCACATAGGCTTGCGTCCGAAGAAGGCTCTGGTCGTTCAGCGACAGCATGGGAATCAGCCTCGATTTGCGATGTGAAGGGAGCGTACCCATGTTTAATAAATTAAACAACCCTAATCGGGTGTTGAGTTTTTAATGACGCACACACGCGAATCCGGTATGCCTTCCGGTCAGGAGCGAGGAACCGATCCATGGATGTGGACGCTGTCGATTTCAACGTGGGCGCGCGCCTGAAGCAGGTTCGGGAAGCGAACGCCCTGTCCCAGCGCCAGTTGGCGCAACGGGCGGGCGTGACCAACGGCACCATCTCGCTGATCGAACAGAACCGGTGCAGCCCGTCCGTCTCCTCGCTGCGCAAGGTGCTCCAGGGCATTCCGATGACCCTGGCGGAGTTCTTCTCCTCCGACGACCTGCCGCCCCGCGAGCAGATCTTCTTCAAGGGCGGCGATCTGGTCGAGCTGACCGGGCTGGTGAAGAGCCGGGTCGGCTCGATCTCCTTCCGGCAGGTGGGCGACCTGCGCGGCCGCAACCTCCAGGTGCTGCACGAGAAGTACGCCCCCGGCGCCGACACCGGCGGCCGCACCATGCTCCAGCATGAATCGGAGGAGGGCGGCGTCATCATCAAGGGCCGGATCGAGCTGACGGTCGGCGACCGCAAGGAGATCCTCGGCCCCGGCGATGCCTATCTGTTCGACAGCCGCATCCCGCACCGCTTCCGCAACCTCGGCGACGAGGAATGCGAAATCATCAGCGCCTGCACCCCGCCGTACCTGTGACATCACTCCACCGGATTTGAGGAAAGGCCGGGCCGCCCATCGGCCGCCCGGCTTTTTCATGTCAGCGCAGGTTGCCCTTCAGCCGCTCGTTGCGGCGGCGCAGCGCCTCCAGCGTGGCGAGCAGGATGACCGAGATGGTCGTCAGGATCACCGCCGCCGCCGTGATGGTCGGGCTGATGTTCTCGCGGATGCCGCTGAACATTTCGCGGGGCAGGGTGCGCTGCTCCGGTCCGGCCATGAACAGCACCACCACCACCTCGTCGAAGCTGGTGGCGAAGGCGAACAGGGCGCCCGAGGCCAGACCCGGCAGGATCAGCGGCAGGATCACCCGGCGGAAGGCATAGATCGGCGAGGCGCCGAGCGAGGCGGCGGCCCGCGCCAGATTCATGTCGAAGCTCTGCAGCGTCGCGCTGACCGTGATGACCACGAAGGGCGTGGACAGCGCCGTGTGCGCCAGGATCAGCCCGGCGTAGCTGCCCGTCAGGCCCAGCGGTGCGAAGAAGAAGTACAGGCCGACCGCGGTGATGACGCCCGGCACGACGACCGGCGACAGCACGATGGCCAGCACCAGCGGCTTGAACTTGCTCTTCCACTGGGCGAGGCCGAGCGAGGCGAGCGTGCCCAGCACCATCGACAGGATGGTCGAGGCCACCCCGATGATGACGCTGTTCTTCAGCGACGACACCCAGCGTGGCGAGTTCAGGAAATCCTCGTACCAGCGCAGCGACAGGCCCGGCAGCGGGTAGGTCAGGTAGGAGCCGGAGCTGAAGGACAGCGGCATGATCGCCAGGATCGGCGCCATCAGGAAGACCAGCACCAGCGAGGCGACGACCACGGTGGTGATCCAGGCGACGCGCTGGCTTGTGGTGCGGGGGGAGTGGTTCTGGCTCAATTCTTCATCCCTCCCGTGACCTGCTGGCCGTGGACCAGCTTTCCATAGACGACGGCCAGCAGCAGCGTGGCGAGCAGAAGCACCGCACCCAGCGCCGAGGCCAGACCCCAGTTGACGGTTTCCGTCGTGTAGAAGGCGATGAAGTAGCTGATCATCTGGTCGGCGGCACCGCCCACCAGGGCCGGCGTGATGTAGTAGCCGATGGCCAGGATGAAGACGAGCAGGCTGCCCGCCCCGATGCCGGGCACGGTCTGCGGCAGGTAGATGCGCAGGAAGGCGGTGACCGGCGAGGCGCCGAGCGACGCCGCGGCCCGCATGTAGGCCGGGGAGATCGACCGCATGCTGCTGTAGAGCGGCAGGATCATGAAGGGCAGCAGCACGTGCGTCATCGCCACATAGACGCCGAAGCGGTTGTAGATCAGCCGCAGCGGCTCGTCGATCAGGCCGATCCAGCGCAGGCTGTCGTTGACGATGCCCTCGCTCTGCAGCACGACGATCCAGGCGCAGGTGCGCACCAGAAGCGAGGTCCAGAAGGGCAGCAGCACGAAGATCATCAGCACGTTCGACTGGCCCGTGGGCAGCGTCGCCAGCATGTAGGCGACCGGGAAGCCCAGGATCAGGCAGAGGACCGTCACGCCCAAGCTGATGGTAAAGGTGCGCCCGAAGACGTCGCGGTAGATCGCCTGCTCCTCGGGCGCGGCGACGATGGCGCCGTCCAGGTTGCGCGTCAGGTCCAGCGCCCCCAGCAGGTAGAAGCTGGTGAGCGGCCCGCTGGCGCCCTTGATCGCCACCCAGGTGGCGCGTTCGCCCCAGGCCGGGTTGATGCCGATCAGGGTGTCCTTGGCGGTGCCGGGTTCCGGCAGGGTCTTCAGATTGCGCGCCGTGCCCGACATGATGGTGCGGAAGCCGTTCAGCGCGTAGTTCAGCCGCTTGGACGCGATGGCGATGGTGCCGGCGTCGCGCGCCGTGCGGATGTCGCCAGCCAGCGCGGCGAAGGTGGGTTCGCCCGGAACGTCCTTGCCGTCCCAGTCGGCCAGGGCCGCGACGGTGTGGGGCAGGACCTGACGCACCTCCCAGTCGTCGACCGACCGCCAGAGCATGCCGGCGATGGGACCGAGGAAGGTGAACAGCAGGAAGAGGAGGAGCGGCAGGATCAGCGCCAGGGCCTTGAGCCGGCGCGTCCGCTCCGCCCGTTTCAGGCGGCGCTTGAGAGGCACCTCGGACGACGCATCGGCGCCGGCGACGAACGCGGCTGTCATGGGCGGCCTATTTCGAAAAATGCGGTAGAGATTGTGTATGGGTGGTCGAGGTGGGCCCCCACCCCGGCCCTCCCCCGCTGACGCAGGGGAGGGAGATTGGTCCCCTCCCTTGCAAAGCGGGGGAGGGTTAGGGAGGGGGCCCGTTGCAACCACTCAGAGACTGAAGCGGCTTACTTCGCCGCCCACTTGTTGAAGCGCTCGGTCAGGCGGTCGATGTTCTCCAGCCAGAAGGGAACGCTGATCTCGACCGCGTTCTTCATGTTGTCCGGAGCGGTCGGCAGGTCCTTCAGGACGGCGGGCGCCAGCTTGGACGGGGCATCCTTGTTGGAGGTGCCGTAGGCGATGTTTTCGGACAGCTTGGCCTGGTTCTCCGCCTTGCCGGCGAACTCCAGGAACTTGTAGGCGGCTTCCTTGTTCGGGCTGCCCTTCAGGATCACCCAGCTGTCGATGGTGTAGAGCGCGCCGTTCCACACCATGCCGAAGTTCTTCTTCTCGGCCTTGTTGGCGGCGTCGATGCGGCCGTTGTAGACGGACGTCATCGCCACTTCGCCCGACGCCAGCAGCTGCGGCGGCTGGGCGCCGGCCTTCCACCAGACGATGTCGTTCTTGATGGTGTCGAGCTTCTTGAAGGCGCGCTCCAGGCCCTCTTCGGTGCCCAGAACCTTGTAGACGTCCTTCGGCGCGACGCCGTCGGCCATCAAGGCGATCTCAAGGGTAGTCTTGGCGCCCTGGCGCAGGCCGCGCTTGCCCGGATACTTGGTGGTGTCGAAGAAGTCGGCCCAGCTCTTCGGCGCGTCCTTCAGCTTGTCCTTGTCGTAGCCGAGCACGAAGTCGTACACGATCGCGCCGACGCCGCAGGCATCGACCGTCTGCGGCAGGTAGGCCTGCTCGCCGCCGATCCGGTTGAACTCCATCGTCTCGAACAGGCCCTCTTCACAACCGACGGCCAGTTCCTCGCTTTCCACCTGCACGACGTCCCAGGTCGCCGCACCGCCCTGGACCTTGGCGCGCAGAACGCCGATGCCGCCGTCCCAGGACTCGTCGTTCATCGGGGTGCCGGCCTTCTTGAACGGCTCGAAGAACACCTTCTTCTGGGCTTCCTGATAGGCGCCGCCCCAGGACACGACCGTCAGGTCGCGGGCCTGCGCGGCGGTGGCCAGCGCCACACCGGCGGTGAACGTCGCAAGGAACCCAACTGCCACCTTAAGCTTCGACATCGTCCCCGTTCCTTCATTATGTGTGGTTGCGTCAGGAGGTGTTGCGCGCCCCCGGTCCCCCCTCCCGGAGAGACCGGACGGACGGGTGCGGCCGATCACACGGGATCGAGCGCCCGGCAGTCCTCGGGGCGGAAGCCGATGGACACGCTCTGGCCGTGGCTGAGTCCCGCATGGGCGCCCGGCGGCAGCTTGACCATGAATTCCCCGTTGCCGGCGACCTTCAGCACGGCCAGCGCGTGGTCGCCGAGATAGATGGTGTCCTGGACATGGGCGGGCAGGGCGTTCATGCCGTCCGGCGCCTGCCCGTCGGTCAGGATGCTGACGCGCTCCGGCCGGACCGACAGCGCGGTGGCGGCCCCGGCGCCGGCCACGTTGACCGCCTGGGCCACGACCGAACCGCCCGACGCCAGCGCCACCCGGCAGAAGCCCTGTTCGATATTCTCGACGGTGCCGGCCAGTACGTTGTTCTCGCCGATGAAGTTGGCGACGAAGCTGTTGACCGGGCGTTCGTAAAGCGCGTCCGGCTTGTCGATCTGCTGCACGATGCCGTCGTTGAACACAGCGATGCGGTCCGACATGGTCAGCGCCTCGCTCTGGTCGTGGGTGACGTAGACGACGGTGATGCCCATCGTCTCGTGCAGCTGCTTGATCTCGAGCTGCATGTGCTCGCGCAGCCGCTTGTCCAGCGCGCCCAGCGGCTCGTCCATCAGGACGAGCTGCGGGTTGAAGACCAGCGCGCGGGCAAGCGCCACGCGCTGCTGCTGTCCGCCCGACAGCTGGCCGGGATGGCGGTGCGCCAGAGTCTCCAGCTTGATCATGCGCAGCGCCGACCGCACCCGCTCCTTCACCTCTGACCGCGACATCTTGCGCACGGTCAGCGGGAAGGCGACGTTCTCCTCGATCGTCAGGTGGGGGAACAGCGCGTAGTTCTGGAAGACCATGCCGATGTCGCGCTTGTGCGGCGGCATGTTCTTGATCGGCCGGTCGGCGAGATAGATATCGCCGTGGGTGGGGACCTCGAAGCCGGCCAGCATCATCAGCGTGGTCGTCTTGCCCGAGCCCGAAGGGCCGAGCAGGGTGACGAACTCGCCCTTCTTGATGTCGAGGTCGAGGTTCTTCACCACGAGGTGTTCGCCGTCATAGGTCTTCTGGACCCCGACGAAGCGCACCAGTGCCTGTGCGGTCGTGACCATGCCGCCGTCCATCATCCTCCCCCCGTCCGAGGTGTCCCGAGCGCGGTCCGGGGTCAGGGTTGCGTTCCCGACACAGGACCTATGCAATGGGCCAGACGGTATACCCGTTTAATAAATTCGACAAGCCCGATGCTCGCATTGTGATCAATTCAACGGTTCAGCATCGGCGTGACGAAATTTTGTGCATCTGCGAAGACTGTGCACGCGGTTTGAACGGGAGTTTGCTCCTTCCTTGACCGCTTGAAAACCCAGACTTTGGGAGGTTTGGGGTCCGGAGGGGCGATTTTTCCCGAGTCGCCGCTCACGCGCCGGAGATGGGCGGTACAAAAGGAACGATCCGCTCCACGAGGCCGGTGAATTTTTTCACCAGGGGCGAATTTTCGTTGCTGCGTTGGGCCAGTTGCAGGGTGGTGACGGCGTCCGGCGTGTCGAGCGGCCGGTACACCACCCCTTCCAAGGCCACCTGCCGAAGCTGGCCGGGCAGAATCGACACGCCCAGCCCGGCGGCGATCAGCCCGATGATGGTGAAGGCTTCCCGCGCGTCCTGGGTCACGTTGGGGCGGAATCCGGCGGCGGCGCACAGCGCGAAGACCTGCTCGTGCGTGCTGGTGCCGAAATCGGCGGGGTAGAAGACGAAGGGCTCGTCGCGCAGCGCCGCCAGCGGCACGACCTCCCGCCCGGCCAGCGGATGGTCGGCGCGCATCACCGCCAGCAGCGGCTCCCGCACCACGTCGTGGAAGCGGAAGGACTCGGGCTCGGGGATGAAGCGCGGCTCCCGGATGAAGCCGACGTCGAGCCGGCGGTCGGCCAGCGCCGTCAACTGCTGCTTGGACGGCAGCTCGACCAGGGTCAGATGCACGTCGGGATGGGCGCGGCGGTAGGCGTCGATGATCCGCGGCACCATCGGCAGGAAGGGCGCCGCCGCGGTAAAGCCGACGCGCAGCTCGCCGACCTCTCCCTTGGCGGCGCGGCGGGTCAGCACGGCGGCGCGTTCCGCCCGCGCCAGGATCTCCCGCGCCTCGCCGAGAAGGAGTTGCCCCGGCTCGGTCAGCTCGACCCGGCGCTTGGTGCGCTCGAACAGGCGGGCGCCGAGTTCGGCCTCCAGCGCCTGGATCGACTGGCTGAGCGGCGGCTGACCGATGCCCAGCCGGGCGGCGGCACGGCTGAAATGCAGCTCCTCGGCGACGGCGACGAAATGGCGGAGATGGCGCAGGTCCATGCCAGTTTCTTATATGAGGATCATATTAAAGTCCCCTGATAAATGTATTTGAACCATGAAAGAGACCGCGCCATGTTGGGGCGCATCGGACCTAGGGAGACACTGAATATGGCCGCCAAGACCGGAGCCGCCTCCGCCAAGCTCGCTTCCTTCGCCTGGGAGGACCCGCTGCTCCTCGACGAGCAGCTGACCGAGGACGAGCGGATGATCCGCGACGCCGCGCGCAGCTATTGCCAGGACAAGCTGCTGCCGCGCGTGACCGAGGCCAACCGGCACGAGATCTTCCACCGCGAGATCATGAACGAGATGGGCGAGCTGGGCTTCCTCGGCTCCACCATCGACGGCTACGGCTGCGCCGGGGTCAATTACGTCTCCTACGGTCTGGTCGCCCGCGAGGTCGAGCGGGTGGACAGCGGCTACCGCTCTGCCATGTCGGTGCAGTCCTCGCTGGTCATGCACCCGATCTACGCCTACGGCAGCGACGCCCAGCGCGAGAAGTACCTGCCCAAGCTCGCCACCGGCGAGTGGATCGGCTGCTTCGGCCTGACCGAGCCGGACGCCGGCTCCGACCCCGCCGGCATGAAGACCCGCGCGAAGAAGGTCGCGGACGGCTACATCGTCAGCGGCGCGAAGATGTGGATCACCAACTCGCCGGTCGCCGACGTCTTCGTCGTCTGGGCGAAGAACGACGAGGGCAAGATCAACGGTTTCGTGCTCGAAAAGGGCATGAAGGGCCTGTCGGCGCCGAAGATCGAGGGCAAGTTCTCGCTGCGCGCCTCGGCCACCGGCGAGATCGTCATGGACGAGGTCTTCGTGCCGGAGGAGAACCGCCTGCCGAACATCGAGGGCATCGTCGGCCCGTTCGGCTGCCTGAACCGCGCCCGCTACGGCATCGCCTGGGGCGCCATGGGCGCCGCCGAGTTCT
The DNA here is from genome assembly GCF_016632405.1 of Azospirillum aestuarii. Lineage (NCBI taxonomy): Bacteria > Pseudomonadati > Pseudomonadota > Alphaproteobacteria > Rhodospirillales > Azospirillaceae > Azospirillum > Azospirillum aestuarii. The sequence continues at coordinate 45,201 of NZ_JAEPIV010000017.1, read as the reverse complement.
GCTTCCACGCCGCCCGCCAGTACCAGATCGACCGCAAGCAGTTCGGCCGCCCGCTGGCCGCGAACCAGATTCCGCAACTCAAGTTCGCCAACATGCAGACGGAGATCGCGCTCGGCCTCCAGGCCGCGCTGCAGGTCGGCCGCCTGCTCGACGCCGGCAAGGCGGCGCCGGAGATGATCTCGCTCATCAAGCGCAACAACTGCGGCAAGGCCCTGGAGATCGCCCGCGTCGCCCGTGACATGCACGGCGGCAACGGCATCGCCGACGAGTTCCACGTCATCCGCCATGTGATGAACCTGGAGGCGGTGAACACCTATGAGGGCACGCACGACATCCATGCCCTGATCCTGGGCCGCGCCATCACCGGCATCCAGGCCTTCGCGTGAGGTGAGTAAAGAGCCTTCTCCCTTCTGGGGAGAAGGTTGGATGAGGGGGCGGCCGAAGGCCGGACACGCGCTGCAATGAGGCTGCGTGGACGCCCTGGCGGGCGCCCCCTCACCCTGACCCTCTCCCCAGAGGGGAGAGGGGATTTCAGATTTCGTGAAGGACCCCCACCATGCCCGGCCCGCTTTCCCATGTCCGTGTCCTGGAACTCTCCCGCGTGCTCGCCGGGCCGTGGGCGGCGCAGACGCTGGCCGATCTCGGCGCCGACGTCATCAAGGTCGAACGGCCCGGCGCCGGGGACGACACCCGCGCCTGGGGTCCCCCCTGGGCCGGGGAGGAGTCGGCCTATTTCCTCTCGACCAACCGTGGCAAGCGGTCGATCACCATCGACTTCGAGCGCCCGGAGGGGCAGGAGCTGGTCCGCAAGCTGGCCGCCCAGGCCGATGTCGTGATCGAGAACTTCAAGGTCGGCGGGCTGGTCAAGTACGGGCTGGACTATGACAGCCTGAAGGCGATCAATCCGGGCCTCGTCTACTGCTCGATCACCGGGTTCGGTCAGGACGGCCCCTACGCCAAGCGCGCCGGCTACGATTTCATGATCCAGGGCATGGGCGGGCTGATGAGCATCACCGGCCAGCCGGACGCCGAGGCGGGCGGCGGGCCGGTCAAGGTCGGCGTCGCGGTCACCGACGTCTTCACCGGCCTCTACGCCACCATCGGCGTGCTCGGCGCGCTGGCCCACCGCGAGCGAACGGGGGAGGGACAGTGGGTGAACCTCGCCCTGCTCGACGTGCAGGTGGCGGTGCTGGCAAACCAGGCCATGAACTATCTGGTCGGCGGCAAGGCGCCGCAGCGGCTGGGCAACGCGCATCCGAACATCGTGCCCTATCAGGCCTTCGCCACGCTGGACGGCCACATCATCCTGGCGGTCGGCAACGACGGGCAGTTCGCCAAGTTCTGTCAGGTCGCCGGGCGTCCGGAGCTGGCGCAGGACCCGCGCTACGCCACCAACCCGGCCCGCGTCGCCAACCGCAAGGAGCTGGTGCCGATCCTGGAACTTCTGCTGGAGCAGCGGACCAGCCGCGACTGGCTGTCGGCGCTGGAGGCGGTGGGCGTGCCCTGCGGGCCGATCAACGACGTGTCGCAGGTCTTCGCCGACCCCCACGTCCGGGCCCGCCACATCCACCAGGACCTGCCGCACCCGACCGCCGGGACGGTGCCGACCGTGGCGAGCCCGATCCGCTACTCCGCGACCCCCATCGAGCACACGGTGGCCCCGCCGACGCTCGGCCAGCACACCGACGCCGTGCTGGAGCAGGCGCTGGGCCTATGCGCGGCGGACATCGCGGCCCTGCGGGAGAAGGGCGTGGTCTGAACCGCGCAGACCCGTCATTTTGCCGCCCCTGTCCCATCCCTTCCCCCGCCGTGCGCGGGGGGAGGGATTTTTTGCGTGAACCGAGATGATCGCCTCCAGCACCCCGTCCTCCGCCGCCACCGACACCCGCCTGGGCATCCTGCTGATGCTGCTGGGCATGTCGCTGTTCACCGTCAACGACGCGCTCGGCAAATGGCTGGTCGCCGACTATCCGGTGGCGATGCTGCTGGCCATCCGCAGCCTGTTCGGCGCGATGCTGCTGGCCCCGCTGATCCTGCGCGAGGGGGTGCGGTCCGTCTTCGCGGTGAAGCGGCTGCCGTTGCATCTTCTGCGCGTCGGCTGCGTGGCGGGGGAGGTCGCCTGCTTCTACTGGGCGGTGCGGTCGCTGCCGCTCGCCAACGTCATGACCATCTACATGGCCGCCCCGCTGATCGTCACCGCGCTGTCGGTGCCGCTGCTCGGCGAAAAGGTGGGCTGGCGCCGCTGGGCCGCGGTGGTGGTCGGTTTCGCCGGGGTGGTGATCGTGCTGAACCCAACGGGCCAGTTCGACGCGGTGCCGTCGCTGGTCGCCCTGTTCGGCACGCTGGTCTTCTCCACCGGCCTGATCTCCACCCGCTTGCTGCGCGATTCGAGCAACCTGTCCCTGGTCAGCTTCCAGACCTTCGGCACCGGCCTGCTCGGCAGTGCGGCGCTGCCGCTGGTCTGGGTGCCGCCGCCGGGGCTGGATTTCCTGCTCCTGGGGGCGCTGGGCGTCACGGCTCTGGCCGGGCACGCGGCGATGAACCGCTCGCTCCAGCTCAGCCCGGCGGCGGTCGTGGTGCCGTTCCAGTATGTGTCGATCATCTGGGCGGTGGTGCTGGACCTGCTGGTCTGGGGAACGGCGCCGACCCTGCGCATCATCGTCGGCGCGCTGCTCATCATCGGCAGCGGCTTGTTCGTCTTCCACCGCGAGCAGGCGCTGAATCGCGGCGCGGCGGCGGAGGCCAACGCCAGCGGCGGTCCCGGCGCTTAAAGCGGGAAGAAGCGCGGCTCCAGCCGGACGGCAACCGGCTCCACCGGACTCCAGCCGAGGCGGGCGATCACCGCGTTCGCTTCCACCGCCCGGCGGCCCGGTTCCAGCGACCATGTGACGTGGTAGGCGCCGCCGCCGGGCCGGTCGGTCGTCCCGGCGATGGACACGACCAGCGCCTGCACGCCCTCCCCATCGTCTGCCAGTCCCATGACCATTCCCTCACGCTCCGTGGGCAGCGGATGGCCCGCCCCGACGCCGTGGGCCAGCGTGACGTGATGGGCGACGGTGCGGGCGTAGCGCGGCGGGAACAGGGCCAGCAGGCGGGCGCGATCCGCTTCCGGCAGCGCCCAGCCGACGTACCCTCCGCGACGCTTCATGCGCTCTCCCCGGCGCCGCTCAGCGGCGTCCACCTCTCAGGATGTCGTCCATGATCTGGTTGGCCTCCGCCGGTCCGGCAATCAGCTCGATCATGCGGATGGCGGTGTAGCCGGTCCGCATGTCGCCGACGCCGTCGGCCAGCGACTGCCGCGCCGTGCCCGTCAGCGAGGCGGTGGCCTGCTGGGTCACGCTCTTCAGCTCGCCGCGCAGGCCCAGCGTGTCGGCGATGGTCGAGCATTTGCGCAGGGCGCGGGCCTGGTTCTCCGCCTGCGCCATCCGCGCCGTGTCGGTGCCGGGAGCCACGGTCTCCACCGCGGCGAGGATTTCGGTTTCAGCCCCATCGAGCACCTGGGTGCGCACCAGCTCGTGCACGGAGTTCCGGATGATCTTCAGCCGCTGGTCGAAGTCCTTGTTGCGGCTGTGCTCCATGGCATTGCGCGTGGCCTCCAGGCTGGCCACCAGATCGACCGCGAGGTTGGCGGCGGCCATGCGGTCCACCGTGCCGCCGGCCGCGGCGGAGGCGCCGCGCGACCGTTCCTCGATCTGCGCCACCACCGTGCCGCTGAGATCCAGGAACAGGGCGGCGCGGTCGCTGGACTTCTGGCCCAGATCCATGTCCCACAGGTTGCCCAGCAGGATCGACGGGTCGGACAGGCGGGCCGCGGCCAGCAGGATGAACAGCTTCAGCGCTTCCGGCCGCCCGCGCGCGACCAGCCGCCCGATGGCCTGGATGCCGTCCAGGTGGTCCTTGTGCAGCTTCTGGATCGGCTTGGGCGACAGGACGGCCTTCAGTTCGGCCACCGGCTGGGCGATGGTCAGGATGCGGGCGATGTCCTCGATGGTGCGGAGGCGGTCGGGATTCAGCCGCAGCCCCAGTTCGTCCGCGAAGCGCCCCGTTTCCGTCTGCTCCAGAATGTCGGCCACGGCGGCGGAGGCCATGGACCAGAAGGCGCGGGCCGGCTCCGCCCGCGATGCGCCGTCGCCCAGCGCGCCGGCGACGCCGCGCAGCCGCTCCTTGCCGATCCGTCCTTCCACCAGCGGCCACAGGGCGTTGACGGCGTCGCGGTCCACCTTGTTCAGCGGAGCCGGCTGGTTGCCGGTGGGAAGCTGGAACAGGTCCTCGAACGGTTCGCAGAACAGCCGCTTAAAGGTCGCGCGCCGCCGGGGCCGCACCTCCGCCAGACGGGGGCGGATCAGCGAGAAGGTGTGCCGGACCTCCGGATGGTCGCCGATCTGCTGCAACAGATCGACCACCTGCCGGAACCGGGCCTCGTCGATGTCCAGCAGCTTGGTGCCGAGGCTGAGAAGGGCCTTGGGGTCCGTGGTCATGGTCAGGCGGCCTTCCCCTTGATCGCCTCGATCCGCATCACGAGGTCCGTGTCGAGCTGGCCGCTGCGCCAATCCACATAGGCGCGCACCGTGCGGCGGTTCGCGGCCAGCAGCCCATCGGCCAAAAGCGCGTGGTCGGACTTCTCCTCGTCCCTGGGCAGCAGGGGCAGGACGCGGAACAGCTCGTGCACGGCCATGTCCTGCTCATGCTTGCTCCGGGTCTGGGCCTCCGCCCAGCTCGTGATGATGAAGTCCCAGCCGTCGAGCAGCCAGGACAGCCGGGTGGTCGACCTCCGCACCAGCGTGCGCTTGGTGTCCCACTGGCGCAGCAGCAGTTCGAAGGCGGCAACGGACTGGTCGAGCTGGTTCACCACGTTGCGAACCTGATTTAGCGTGTGCTCCGCCACCTCCGCGCAGAAGGTGCCGATGGGGGCGGCCTCCGACACGTTGCCGGTCGACCATTCTGTCATGCTGTCGCGGAACTGCAGCAGGTCGCGCGCCAGACGGCGCAGCCGGGCCGGCCTCGGCGAGGTGGCGATGCCCACCGGCTCCATGAAGGTCGCCAGCTCGGCCACGCGCGCGTACAGCTCGGTCGGCTCCAAGGCGAGGCTCTGCGCCGCCTTGGTCATGTAGCTGCGGGTCAGCTGCTCGCCCTTCTCGGAGCCGAGGCCGGCGCGCAGGATGTCCGTGGATTCCAGCCCGACCGCCTTCAGCACCTCGACGATGAGCTGGTAGTTGATGAGCAGCCGCTGCTCGTCCTCGTCGCGGAGCGCGGCCTCCGCCGCCTCCACGGCCAGCGGCCCGGCAAGGCCGCAGCGCGCGGCCTGGAGCACCGCCTTGCGGATGTCGTCCGGCGAGCAGCCGTCGGCCTTGCGGATCAGGTCCTGCAACATGCGGTCGTGGACGGTCATCGGGAAGGCGAGCGGCAGGCCCTTCCACGGCACCACATAGACGCCGTGCCCTTCCGACAGGTTGGGGATCAGAACCTCCAGCTTGTCCCGGTCATCCTTGCGCACCCGTGTCTGCGCCAGAACCGGGGTGGTGAAGGCCACGGCGGCGCCGCGCTCCTCGAAGGTGGAGGGAGCAAAATTCGTAAGTGAACGCATAGTTCTCGGGTCGGGAGGGAAGTGGACATCCGCGCGGTACCACCCGTAGCCTGATTCGCTCAATTTTTCGTTAAATCCGCACAAGATCGTCTTCTCCTCTGCCCTTTGGAGGTAGGGCGTCACACCACCGGTCCTTTGCCCGTTATTCAGCCAGAGGGTGCGGCGCAGACAGGCAGGGGGGGCGCGGCGGATGGCCGTGGTGAAATGGATCGGCTACGGCCTGTTGGGGCTGGTGGTGACCGTGGCGGCGGGCGTCGGCATAGCCCTGGCCGTCTTCGACTGGAACGACGCCCGCGGCTTCATCGCCCGGCAGGCGTCCAAGGCGCTGAACCGCGAGGTCGCCATCGACGGCAACCTCAACTTCCGGTTGGGGGACCCGCTGCGCATCCGTGTCGAGGGACTCCGGGTCGCCAACGCGGAATGGAGCGACGACAAGACGATGGCGGAGCTGCGGGTGCTGGACCTTCAACTCCGCCCCTGGCCGCTGCTGCGCGGCGACTTCGAGTTTCCGGAGATCCGCCTTACCGGTCCCAAGCTGCTTCTGGAGAAGAACCGGGAGGGTGCCGCCAACTGGGCCTTCGGCGGGCCGGACCCGCGCAAGGAGGCGGCGAAGGAGACGGTAAAGCCGGAAGACCGCACCGACCTGCCGATCATCGAAACGCTCGTGGTCGAGGAGGGGCGGCTGCGCTTCCGCGACCCCATCCGCAAGATCGATATCGACAGCGGCGTCAACACGGCGGTTGGCGGCAACGGCGACCAGGAGGTCCGGCTGGAGGGCAAGGGTGACTTCGCCGGCAAGCCCTTCACCCTGATGGCGGCCGGCGGCTCGCTTGAATATCTGCGCGACGATCCCAAACCCTATCCCCTGCGGGTCGAGACGGCCATCGGCAAGACCCGCGGCAAGATCGAGGGCTCCATCGCCGAACCGGTGCTGCTCCAGGGCGTCGACCTGTCGGTGGAACTGCGCGGCGACGACCTGGCCGACGTCTTCCCGATCCTGGGCATTCCCGTGCCGACGACGCGGCCCTACGCCATCTCCGGCCATCTCGGCCGCGAGGGCGACGTCTGGCGGTTCGGGGGGATGAACGGCAAGGTGGGCGAAAGCGACCTGTCCGGGCAAGTGGCGGTCGACCTGGGCGGCGAGCGCCCGCGGATCACCGGCGACCTGACCTCGCGCAAGCTGGCCGCGGTCGATCTGGCGGGCTTTATCGGCGCCTCCCCGGAAGGTCGCGGCGGCTACCCGACCAAGGGGCGGGAGCGGATCATCCCGGCCACCGAGGTTCCGCTGGAAAAGCTGCGCACCGCCGACATGGACGTGAAGTTCCGCGGCGAGCATGTGGAGGCTCCCTTCTCCACGCTGGATGCCCTCGACGCGCGGGCGAAGCTGGAGAACGGGCGGCTGGTGCTCGACCCGCTGTCGCTCGGCGTCGGCGGCGGCCGGATTGCCGGGACGGCGGTGCTGGATGGAAGCCGCAAGACACCGGCGCTGGACGTGAATCTGGACGTCCGGCAGATCAAGCTGGCCCGCCTGTTCCGCGAGACGGCCTTCGCGCAGGAGATGGGCGGCACGGCCAGCGGGCGCATCCAGCTGAAGGGGCAGGGGACCACGGTCGCCAACATTCTGGGCGCCTCCGACGGCAAGCTGGGCGTGGCGGTGGACGGCGGGCGGATCACCAGCTATGCGGTCAAGGGGCTGAAGACCAACATCCTGGAAACGCTGGGCGTCGTCCTCTCGGGCGACCGGCCCTTGCCCTTCAACTGTCTGGTCGCCGACGTGACGGTGAAGGACGGGCTGGTGGAAAGCCGCGCGCTGGTGCTCGACACGCCGGAAACGCTGGTGACGGCGGACGGCACGATCAACCTGCGCAGCGAGGCGATGGACATAACCGTGCTGGGGCGCGCCAAGAGCCCCCAGATCTTCGCCACCCACGTCCCGGTCCATGTGCGCGGCACGCTGGGGTCGCCGGACATCGGGGTGAACGCGGCGGAATCGGCGGCGCGCGGCGCGGCGGCGGTGGCGCTCGGCGTTCTGCTGACCCCGCTGGCCAGCGTCCTGCCTTTTCTTGACCCAGGCAGTGACGAGCAGCCACACTGCGGCGAACTCGTCCGGAACGCCCGGTCGCCGTCGAACGCCAACACCGGCTCCAGCGGGACCGGCAAGGGGCGCGACGCGGCCCCCTCGGGCTCCCAATCCGGCAAATCGCAGTAACGACGCACCAACAATTCCCCAAAAAGGGCTGCATGACGCTCGACCAGGGACTCGCCTTCGGTATCATCGGCGCGGTGATCGCGCTGCTGATCTGGGACAAGCTGCGCTACGATCTCGTCGCCATGCTGGCGCTGCTGGCGGCGGTGGCCGTCGGGATCGTCAAACCAAAGGACGCCTTCAGCGGCTTCTCCGACGACATCGTCATCATCGTCGGCTCCGCGCTGGTGGTCAGCGCCGCGGTCGGCCGCTCCGGCATCGTCGAGGAGGTGATGCGCCCCCTCGGCGCCCGCATGAAGACCGTGCCGGCGCAAATCATCGTGCTGACCGGGGCGGTGACGCTGCTGTCCGCGGTGGTCAAGAACATCGGGGCGCTCGCCATCTTCATGCCCATCGCCATGCAGGTGGCGCGGCGCAACGGGACGAAGGTGTCGTTGCTGCTGATGCCCATGGCCTTCGGCTCGCTGCTGGGCGGGCTGATGACGCTGGTCGGCACCTCCCCCAACATCATCGTCAGCCGCCTGCGCAACGAGATGGTCGGCGAGCCCTTCGGCATGTTCGACTTCACGCCGGTCGGGCTGACCGTCGCGGTGGCGGGGGTGGCCTTCCTGACGGTCGGTTACCGCCTGCTGCCCACCGGTCGTCAGGCGGCGTCGGGCAGCGCCGGGGGCTTCTCCATCGACGACTACACGGCGGAGGCGCTGCTGCCGGAGAAGTCGCCCTTCGTCGGCAAGACGGTCGCCGACCTGGAGGCCTACGGCGAGGGCGACGTGACGGTCGCGGCGATCATCCGCGAGCGGCATCGCCGCTTCATCCCGTCCGGCCATTGGGTGCTGCTGGCGGGCGACGTGCTGGTGCTGGAGGCCGACACCCAGGCGCTGGGCGACCTCGTGAAGCACGCCGGCCTGGAGCTGATGCACGAGAAGGAACTGGAAGGGGTGCAGAGCGACGAGGATCTGGCGGTCCTCGAAGCGGTGGTGGAGCCGCGCTCCCCCCTGATCGGCAGCAACGTGGAGGATGTGGAACTGCGGGAGCGCTACGGCGCCAACCTGCTGGCCCTCAGCCGGCGCGGGCGGCCGATCCGCCAGAGGCTGCGCCGCGTTCGCTTCCAGCCGGGCGATCTGGTGGTGCTCCAGGCGCGCGCGGCGGGGCTATCGGACACGCTGAACGAACTCGGCTGCCTGCCGCTGGCGGAGCGCAACCTGTCCATCGGGCGGCGGCGCAAGCGGCGGATCGCGCTGGCCGTGATGGCGGTGACCATCGGGCTGGTGGCGACCAGCCTCGTGCCGGTGACGTTGGCCTTCTTCGGCGCGGCGGTCGCCATGACGGCGCTGCGGGTGGTGACGCTGAAGGAGGCCTACGAGTCGATCGAGTGGCCGATCCTGGTGCTGCTGGGCGCCCTGATCCCGGTCAGCGAGGCGTTGCGCACCACCGGCGGGACGGAGTTGATCGCCGGCTGGCTGTCCGTCGCCGCTCAGGGATTGCCGCCGATCGGGGCGCTGGCGATGATGCTGGTGGCGGCGATGGCGGTGACGCCCTTCCTGAACAATGCCGCCACCGTGCTGGTGATGGCCCCCATCGCGGCCAGCCTCGCCAACCATTTGGGCCTGCGGCCCGACGCCTTCCTGATGGCGGTGGCCGTGGGGGCGGGCTGCGACTTCCTCACCCCCATCGGGCACCAGTGCAACACGCTGGTCATGGGGCCGGGCGGCTATCGCTTCAGCGACTACGCGCGGCTCGGTTTGCCGCTGTCGCTGATCGTCATCGTGCTGGGCACGACGGCGATCGCGCTGTTCTGGCCCCTGATGCCGCATTAGCCCCAAACGTCAATCCCAGGCGGGCGCCAGACCGTCCGGGCTGACGATCCGTCCGTCGGGACGGGCGAGGCCGTGGATGGCCGCCATGTCCGCCTCCGACAGCTCAAAGTCGAAGACGGCGAGATTCTCGGCGGCGCGCTTTTCGCCGACCGTCTTCGACAGGGCGATCACCCCCTCCTGCTGGACCAGCCAGCGCAGGACCACCTGGGCGGGGCTCCTGCCCATCCGGGCGGCGATGTCGGTCAGCACCGGGTCCTTGAAGACCTTGCCGTCGGCCATCGCGTAATAGGCGGTGACCGACTGGCCGTGGCGGCGCGCCGCCTCCAGCATCACCGACTGGTCGAGATAGGGGTGGTATTCGATCTGGTTGGTCACGATCGGCGCCTTGCTGAGGCGCACGGACTCGTCCAGCAGCGTCCGGTTGAAGTTGCTGACGCCGATGTGGCGGGTCTTGCCGGCGGCCTGGACGGCGTTCAGCGCCTCGATCTGCTCGGCGAGCGGAACGGCCTCGTTCGGCCAGTGGAGGAGCAGCAGGTCGACGTAGTCGGTCCGCAACTTCGCCAGGCTCTCGTCCACCGAGCGGCGGAAATCGTCGGCCTTGTAGTTGCTGACCCACACCTTGGTGGTCAGGAAGACCTCGCCGCGCGGCAGGCCGGACGCCTTGATGGCCTCGCCGACCTCGCTCTCGTTGCCGTAGATCTGCGCGGTGTCGATGTGGCGGAAGCCGAGCTTCAGGACCTCCGGCACCATGCGCAGCACGTCGGGGCCGCTCATGCGGAAGGTGCCGAAGCCGAGGGCGGGGATGGCCGCGCCGTTGGCGCTCACGGTGTGCATTGGTTTCGATCCTCTCGAATGCTGAGTTTTTGTCAGTGTATCAGGCCGGCTGGGCGACGGCCTCGCCGCGGCGCCCGTCCTTGCGGTCGAGCGCGCCGCTGAGCAGGGTCAGCGCCAGCCCACCCAGGACGAACAGCCCACCCACCCACGGTGTTGCCGCGAGGCCGAGCGCGCTGTCCACCACCCGCCCGCCGAAGAAGGCGCCGGCGGCGATGCCTAGGTTGAAGGCGGCGATGTTCAGGGCCGAGGCCACGTCCACCGCGCCGGGCGCGTGGCGCTGCGCCAGCTGCACGACGTAGAGCTGGAGCCCCGGCACGTTGGCGAAAGCCAGCGCGCCCATGCCGGCCAGCGTCACCAGCGCCGGAACCGGGCTGGAGGCGGTGAAGGTGAAGACGATCAGCACGACCGCCTGAAGGGCGAACAGCCAGGCCAGCGCGCGAACCGGGTTGCGGTTGGCGAGCTTGCCGCCCACCATGTTGCCGACCGCGATGGCCGCCCCGTAGAGCACCAGGACGAGGCTGACCGTGCCGCTGGAGAAGCCGGTGATCGTCTCCAGGATCGGCGCCAGATAGGTGAAGGCGACGAAGGTCCCGCCATAGCCCAGCGCCGTGATGGCGAAGGCCAGCAGCAGGCGCGGCTTGGCCAGCACGCGGACCTGCGTGCCGAGGCCGGCGGCGGGCGGCTGGCTGAGCTTCGCCGGGACCAGCGCCGCGACGCCCAGCGCGCCGATCACGCCCAGCGCGGAGACCGCCAGGAAGGTGGCGCGCCAGCCGAAATGCTGGCCGATCCAGGTGCCCATCGGCACGCCGGTGACGATGGCGATGGTCAGGCCGGAGAACATCATGGCGATGGCCGAGGCCCGCTTGTCCTCCGGCACCAGATCGGCGGCGATGGTCGCGCCGACCGAGAAGAAGACGCCGTGCGCGAAGGCGCTGAGCACGCGGGCGGCCAGCAGCGTTTCGTAATTGGGGCTGACCCCGGCCAGCAGGTTGCCGGCGACGAAGACGCCCATCAGGCCGAGCAGCAGCGGCTTGCGCCGCAGCCGCCCGGTCAGCGCGGTCAGGACCGGGGCGCCGAAGGTGACGCCCAGCGCGTAGACGCTGACCACCATTCCGGCCATCGGCAGGCTGACATTCAGGTCGGTGGCGACGGTCGGCAGCAGGCCGACGACGACGAACTCCGTCGTTCCGATGGCGTAGGCGCTGATCGCCAGCGCCAGCAGTGCGAGTGGCATGACTGAAGGCTCCATCCATGCGAGCTGTGCAGGACGCATCAGATGAGCCAAAAAGTCAGGATGCGGAATGCCGTCCGTTTTCGCATGATCGTGTCATTCAATGACAAGATCGACGGAAGGACGCCTCCGATGAGCGACAGCCGCGCCTGGGACATGAGGGTCTTCCTGCGCGTCGCGGCGCTGGGCAGCTTCAGTGCCGCCGGGCGCGAGGTCGGCATGACCCCGTCCTCCACCGCCAAGCTGGTGACCCGGCTGGAGGAGCGGCTCGGCGTGCGGCTGGTCGAGCGCTCCACCCGCCGGCTGCGCCTGACCGCGGAGGGCGAACTCTACCGCGAGCGGGCGGAAAGCCTGTTGGGCGACCTCGACGCCATGGAGGCGGAAGTGGCGGGCGGCGCCCGCTCGCCCACCGGAACGATCCGCGTCAGCGTGTCGGTGCCCTTCGGGCGGCATTGCCTGCTGCCGCTGCTGCCCGACTTCACGCGGGACTATCCCGGCATCCGGCTGGACCTGACCCTGACCGACGAGGTGGTGGACCTCTACGCGGCGCGGACCGACGTGGCCTTCCGCGCCGGGCGGCTGTCCGACTCGGCGCTGCTGGCGGTGCGGCTGGGCGACGTGCGGCGGCGCATCGTGGCGTCGCCGGACTATCTGGAGCGCAAGAGCACGCCGCTGAGCGCCGCCGATCTGGAGCGCCACGACTGCCTGGGCTTCAATTTCCGCCGCGCCGCCGCGGTCTGGCCGCTGAAGTCCGGCGGGCGGCTGGTCGACCGCGAGATCGACACGCGCATCGTCGCCAACAACGGCGAGACGGTGCGCCACATGGCCCTGCTCGGCCTCGGGCTGGCGCGGCTGGCCGAATACCACATCCGCGCCGACCTCGCCGCCGGGCGGCTGGTCAGCGTGCTCGACGACGTGCTGGTCGACCGCGAGGAGATCCACGCCGTCTACACCGGACGGGAACGGGTGCCCCACCGGGTCCGCGCCTTCCTCGATCACATGACGCCGCGGATGCGCGCATGTCTGCAATGACCGAGCGACGGGGTGGGACGTCTTGCCGAAAATAGATAGCAAAGCTATTAAATAGGCATGCAATCGAATGACCCGTCTACGCCCGCCCCGGACTTTCCGTCCAACTTCGGCATCCACCTGTTCCGCGCCGCCCATCTGTGGCGGCGGGAGGCGAACAAGGTGCTGGCGGAGAGCGGCTTTTCCTCCTCCGTCATCTCGCCGCTGATGCTTTTGAACGAACTCGGCGACGGGATGCGCCAGCGCGAGCTGGCCGAGGAGATGGGGGTGGAAGGGCCGTCGCTGGTCCGGCTTCTCGACAGCCTGGAGGCCGCGAAGCTGGTCGAGCGCCGGGAGGCCCCGGACGATCGGCGGGCCAAGACCCTGCACCTGACCGAAGAGGGCCGCGACCTGCTGGCCCGCGTGAACGCCGCGCTGAACGACGTGCGCCGCCGCCTGCTCCAAGGCGCCTCCGGCCCGGAGATCGCCGGCGCGGTGCGCGTCATGGCGGCGATCGAGTCGAACGCCCGAGCCATGAAGGGCTGACGGCGGTTCTACACAGCAGCGCGTCCCGCAGCGGCGGGATACGGAATGATCGCTCCCGGCCGCGCCGGTCGAGCGCAAGGACGAACCACGGTGAAACTCTTCTCCCTCCTCATTCGGATCACGGTCACGCTGGCCGTCACCCTGGGCGCCGTCGGCGGCGGCTGGTGGCTGTGGGACTACTACATGAACCAACCCTGGACCCGCGACGGGCGGGTGCGCGCCGACGTGGTGCAGGTGTCCTCCGATGTCGCCGGGCTGGTGACCGAGGTCCGGGTTATCGACAACCAGGCGGTCCGCAAGGGCGACGTCCTGTTCGTCGTGGACCCCAGCCGCTACCGCCTCGCCGTCGATCAGGCCGACGCCAACCTGGAAAGTGCGCGCGCCGAGCTGTCCTTCCGCAAGGCCGAGGCCGACCGCTACGCGCAGCTCGGCAACAACGTCGTCTCCACCGCCCAGCGGCAGGAGGTCTCCGCCGCGCAGGCGAAGGCCGCCGCCGCCGCCCGGCAGATGGAGGCGGCGCTCGACCTCGCCCGCTTCAACCTGGAGCGGACGGAGGTGCGGGCGACGGTGGACGGCTTCGTCACCAACCTCCAGCTCAAGGCCGGCAACTACGTGACGGCGGGCCAGCCGGTGGTCGCGGTGATCGACCGCCATTCCTTCTACGTCGTCGGCTATTTCGAAGAGACCAAGCTGCCGCGCATCCGCATTGGCGATCCGGTCCGCGTCACCATCATGGGCGAGCCGGAGCGGCTGACCGGCCGGGTGGACAGCGTGACCCACGCCATCGTGGACCGCGACCGCACCGAAGGCACCGGCCTGCTGCCCAACGTCAACCCGACCTTCAACTGGGTCCGTCTGGCCCAGCGCATTCCCGTGCGCGTCGCGCTGGAGCAGATCCCCGACCCCCGCGACCTCGTCGCCGGGCGCACCGTGACCGTCGAGGTGGTGCGGGGGACGGAGCAGGGAGCGCCCGCGAAGCGGGTGGCCGGGCAATGAAGACGCCCGCCCTGAAACTGGTCTCGCTGAACGAGGCGCTGTTCTCGGTCAAGGCCTTCGCGGCGGCCATGGCGGCGCTCTACATCGCCTTCTCCATGGGGCTGCCGCGGCCCTTCTGGGCGATGGCGACCGCCTACATCGTCTCCGGCCCGCTGTCGGGCGCGGTACGGTCGAAGGCGGTCTTCCGCGTCGCCGGGACCGTGCTGGGCTGTGCCGGGGCTATCGCCCTGGTGCCGGCGCTCGCCGATTCGCCGGAACTGCTGACCCTGGCGCTGGGGCTGTGGGTGGCGGTCTGCCTGTTCATCTCGCTGCTCGACCGCACGCCGCGCAGCTATCTCTTCATGCTGGCCGGCTACACCATCGGCCTGATCGGCTTTCCCGCGGTGACCGACCCGTCGGCCATCTTCGACACCGGTCTGGCCCGCGTCGAGGAGATCCTGATCGGCATCCTCTGCGCCACGGTGGTGCACAGCGTGGTCTTCCCGCAGAGCGTCGGGCCGGCGCTGCTGGGCCGGCTGGACGCCACGCTGCGCGACGCGGAGCGCTGGACGCGCGAGGCCCTGTCCGGCAAAGCCGAATCCGGCGGCGACCGGCAGAAGCTGGCGCGCGACATCACCGAACTGCGCGTCATGGCGACCCATCTGCCCTACGACACGTCGGAGGTGCGCTGGATGACGCGGGCGGTGCGGGCGATGCAGGACCGCATGGCCTATCTGCTGCCGCTGACCGCCGGCATCGAGGACCGGCTGGACGCCCTGCGCGGCCAGTTGCCCGCCGAGGTCTCGGCCCTGCTGGCCGATCTCGACCGCTGGGTGGGTGGCGAATCGGTTGAGGGCGATGATGCGGAGGGCGGAGTCGACCGCCTGCGCGCGGAGATCGCCCGGCTGTCGCCGGCCATCGGCGGGGGCACCGGCTGGAAGGAGGCGACGCTTCTCAACCTGCTGACCCGGCTGCGCTCGCTGGTGGACATCCACCAGGACTGCCGCGACCTGCGGGCGCACATCCGCGACGGCAAGAGCAGCCTGCCGGAGCGTCTCGACCCGCTGACCCGCCGCCGCTCGCGCGACGTCTTCCATCTGGACGCCGGCATGGCGCTGTGGTCGGGCTTCGCGGCGCTGCTCGGGATCGCGGTGGTCTGCGCCTTCTGGATCGGCACCGGCTGGTCGTCGGGATCGGCGGCGGCGATGATGACGGCGGTCTTCTGCTGCTTCTTCGCCTCGCTGGACGATCCCGCGCCGGGCATCCGGCTGTTCCTTGTCTTCACCCTGCTGTCGGTGCCGCTGGCCGCCTTCTACCTGCTGGTCGTGCTGCCGTCTTTCGACAGCTTCCCCATGCTGGTGCTGGGCCTCGCCCCGACCTTCCTGGCGCTGGGGGTCTTCGTGGCCCGGCCGGCGACCATGGGCAAGGCTATGGCCCTGCTGATGGGGGTGGTCGGCTCGCTCAGCCTGCTCGACCTCGGGACGGGGGATTTCGCCTCCTTCCTCAACAGCACCGTGGCGCAGGTGGTGGGCATCGCCACGGCGCTTCTGGTCACCCAGCTCTGCCGCTCGGTCGGCGCGGCCTGGAGCGCCCGGCGTCTGCTCCGCGCCGGCTGGAGCGAGATCGCGGCGATGACCGCCGCCCGCTCCGGCATTCCGGTGGGCAGTTTCGAGAACCGGATGCTCGACCGGGTGGGGCTGCTGTCCTCCCGTCTGGCGTTGGCCGGTCCGCAACAGGATCTGGCGGCGGCGGATGCGGTGAACGATCTGCGGGTCGGGCTGAACGTGGCGGAACTGCAGCGCGCCCGCCGCGCGCTGGGAGGTCCGGCAGCGCCCCATGTGGCGCGGCTCCTGGGTGCGGTGGGACAGCATTTCCGCGGCCTGTCCAGCCGCCGTCTCGGCACGCCCCCGGCGGAGGTCCTGCCGATGATGGACGCCGCCCTGTCCAACCTGTCCGCCGAGCCGTGGTCGGCGGAGCGCGACCGGGCGGTGATCGCGCTGGCCGGGCTGCGCCGCGCGCTGTTCCCCCACCTGACCTTCGCCGCCCCGGAGTCCTCCAGCGAATCGCTCCGCGAAGCGGTGACCGCATGATCGGCGAAATCGACATCTACGGGCTGTTCATTCCTCCGCTGCTGATCCTGGCCATCGTGGCCTGGTTCGTCTCGGGCTTGGTGCGCCGTGGCCTGCGGGCGGTGGGGTTCTACGGCTGGGTCTGGCACCCGCCGCTGTTCGACTTGGCGCTCTATGTGCTGGTGCTGAGCGCGCTGACGGCGCTGACCGCTTGGCTGCGGTGAAGGGGAAAAGGCGGATCGGGGCGCTTATTGTTATGGACTTCCCTCCGACGCTCCGAACCGCCTATACCCATCCAAACCGTAAGGTTTAGAGACGTATCGGTTACCGCTGATATAACAGTTTGTCAAGCGATGGGACGGTTGGGAATGGGGATGGTCTTATCCGGCTCTTAATAACCCTCTCCCCTCTGGGGAGAGGGTGGCACGCAGGGCCGGTGAGGGGGATGCGCGTGTCGCTGCGTTCGGCAAAAGCGCAACCCCCTCACCCTAACCCTCTCCCCTGAGGGGAGAGGGGATATCGACGCTTCCGCGCGACAACGGTTGGACCGCGCCGCCTCCGCCTTGCCGGTGGGGCGGCCTTTGCGGTACATATCGGGCATGGTTGAAACGCGACGCACCGGTGACCGCTCCAACGAACCGATCCGCTCCGAGGTCGGGGGCGGGCGCGTCGCGTCGCCGGGCGCGGTCGGCGTCCGCAACCGGGCGGAGCAGGTCGGCGGCGGGCGCCAGCGCATCCCCAGCGTCCGCGAACTCGCCAGCCTGCTGGTGAACGGCATCCTGACGCTGCCGCGCAATTACCGTCGCGGCATGTATCTCGACGTTCAGGTCTGACCCACTCCACTCCCCGTGTAAGCCGTGATCTCCGGTCCGAACAGGCGCTCCAGCAGCAGGGGCGGCAATTCGTACTGCGGCAGGCACAGGCTCGTGCTGCGGGCGTGCAGGGTGTGCAGGCACAGCCCCTCGGCGTCCGGAAAGGCGGCGACGCGGAAGCGCTCCTGCGCGCTCTTCATGAACGGCGCGTCCTCGCAGGCGTTGACCGGCGGGAAGCGCACCGCCTCCCACACCGACCGCCGGTAGGCGTAGGAGAAGCCGTAGCCCAGCCGATTGTCGTCGGACGGCGGCGCGTCCGGCGCCTCCACATAGGACCGAACCGTCCGGCCCCAGCGATGGTGGGAGCCGCCGCGCGCGGTGTCCCAATAGCCGAAGGTCCCGTGCACCGCGCTGTGCAGGAACCAGCCGGACAGGGTCACCGCGTCGTGTCCCGCCTCCAGCCAGCCGAGAAGCCGCTCCACGTAACAGGGCGCGTAGAAGTCGTCGTCGTCGAAATGGACGATGACGTCGCCGCGCGCGTGCTCGGCCAGGATGTTGCGCTTCTCCCCGATGGCGTAGCGGCGCGGCGAATAGAAATACTTCAGCCGCGGCCCGGCGAGCGGCTGGAGATAGGCGGATGGGCGCGGGCTGTCGTCGAACACCAGCCATTCGATGTCGGGGACGTTCTGCGACAGGACGCGGGCGTGGCACAGCGGCAGGAACGCCTCCCGTCCCCAGCTTGGCGTGATGACGCTGACGAGCGGCCGGTCGGCCATGGTCTCTCCTTACAACGTAACGACGGGCGGCGCCCCCGACTGCTGCGCCGCATGGACTCCGGCCCGGCGGCGCGTGTAGACAGGCGGCATGGTGACACTTCGGGATGCCCTGGCCGCCGCGGTCGGCCACCATCAGGCGGGCCGGCTGGACGCGGCCCGGCCCCTTTATCATAGCATCCTGCGCAGCCAGCCGGGCCATCCCGACGCGCTTCACCTGCTGGGCGTCCTAGAAAGCCAGAGCGGCCGGCCGGGCGCGGCGCTGCCGCTGCTGCGCCGCGCCGTGGCATTGCTGCCCGGCGACGTGGATTTCCTCGGCAATCTGGCGCGGACCCTGCGCGCGGCGGGGCAGTCCGACGCGGCGGAGCATGTCTTCGCCCGCACGGCGGCGCTCGACCCGGCGGACGCCCAGACCGCCTTCACGCTGGGCTCGCTGCGGCTGGAGCGCGGGGACGCGGCGGGTGCGGCGGCGGCCTTCGCCCAGGCGCTGGCCCGGCGCCCGGACTTCGCGGAAGCGCGCATCAACCGCGCCAACGCCCTGGCCGCGCTGGACCGGCCGGAGGACGCGGCACGGCTGCGCCGACAGGCGGTGGCCCTGGCGCCGGGCCACCCCGACGCGCTGCACAACGCCGCGGTGAGCGCGCTGGCCGACGCCGGGCTGGACCGCCCGCTGTCGCACGCCCGGCGCCTCGACCCGGAACGGGTGGAGCGCGCGGTCGGCGCCCTGATTCGCGCCCTGGCCGCCGATCCGCAGCACGGGGCGGCGGCGGACGCGCTGATCGGGACGGCGCTGGCGCTCGTCCAGGCCGGGCAGGCGCCGGAATGGCTGCTGGACCGCACCGCCCGCACCGCCCTGACGGCCCTGCGCCGGAACCCGCGCGACACAAGGGCGGCGGCCGTGGTCGCCTACCGCTTCTACCGTCGGGGGCGGACGGATCTCGCCAGCCGCTTCATGCGGCGCGTTTCCCGGCGCTTCACGGCGGCGGAGGTGGCGGCGGATTTCGAGCTGCGCCTGTGGTCGATGGTGCGGGCCGGGCGCCGCGCGCTGGAGGATCTGCCCGACGCCGACGCCGACGCCCTGTTCGGCGCCTTCCCGCCGCTGGAACTGCTGGCCGAGCCTTCCACGGGGAGCGGGCCGCTGCTGGCGGTGTCCTGCGACGACGACTATTACCGGCGCTTCGCCACCGGCCTGCTCGATTCGGTGGAGGCGCAAGCGGAGAGCGTGGCGGTCCACGTCCATGTGGTGAATCCCTCGCCGGAGACTCTGGCCGACCTCGCCCGGCGGCGGGAACGCCTGCCGTTGGGCTACAGCCGGGAAGCGGTGGACTTCACGGGCTGGGACGACCACCGGCGGACCACCTACTACGCCTGCATCCGCTTCCTGCGCTGGCACCAGCTCATGGCGCTCTGGGGGCGGCCTCTGCTGCATCTGGACGCTGACTGCACGCTGGCTGGGGGGCTGAATGATCTGGCGGCGCTGCTGGAGGGGGCCGACGTCGGGCTGTTGCGCGACGCCCGCTGGCGCGGCCCGACGCGGGAGATCACCGTCTGCTTTGCTGGGTTCCAGCCGACCCCGCGGGGTCGTGCCTTCCTCGCCTTGACCGCGACCTACATCGGGGCCTTTCTGCGGGAGGGGCGTGGATTCTGGATGCTGGATCAGGCCGCGCCCTTCGCGGTGCTCGACGCGCTGGAATGGTGCGGGGAAGGGCCGCGGGTGCGCTGGTTCGACGTTCTGGACTTCCCCTGGGTCCGCTTCATCGGGGAAAAGTGAGTCAACAGGCAAGCCGGGCGCAGCGTCCATCCGGGCAATCGTGGCAGCATTGCCCGCAGATGTCGTCGAGATCCACGGCAATGCCGTGCCGCTTGAGAAGACCCTGGGCATAGGCCGTATAGAGACGCGCCAGCGCCCGCCGGTTCATGGCAACCGTCTTGGCGGCCAGCGTCTCCGGCGCCAGCATCGCGGCGATGGCCTGCTCCACGTCCTCGATGGCTTTGCGGACAACCGAAAGGTTCAGCATCCAGGACCCCCTGGGCATCACGACCCTTTGATGAATCTGATATACAACATGTGACGAAAATACGTTGACGAAACAACCCTTAATTTAGGGTTCGGGGCTGTCCTATCCGGAAAGGCTAGGTGCCCTTCGTCAAGTCCCGCAGAGACTTCGCCAGCGCTTCGGCCAGGATTCGCCCGTCGCAGAGCGGTCCGTTCGCCATGCGCGGGCGCAGGGTCCGTCGCAGTTCCGCCAGCCGCGCCGGGTCGGCGGCCCAGCCGGCGGCGCGATCCACATAGTCCGCCGGGTGGCGGGCGATGCAGCCTTCGACCCCCGCCACGCTCAGGAAAGCCAGCGAATGGCGGCTGGAGAAGGTGTCGCCGGGCAGGGTGACGACCGGCACGCCCATCCACAGCGTCTCCAGCGTCGTCGTGCTGCCGGCGAAGGGGAAGGGGTCCAGCGCCACGTCCACGCGGGCGCACCAGCCCATATGCTCCCGGCTGCCGGTGGCCCCGGCCAGGATCAGCCGCTCCGGCGCGATGCCCGCCGCGGCCAGCCGCCAGCGCCACTGGGCGGCGGTTTCCGGGCAGGACAGCGCCTTGGTCTTCAGCAGCAGGCGCGACTCGGGCACGCGGGCAAGCAGGGCGGCCCAGGTGGTGAGGACCTCGTCGGTCAGCTTGGTCAGGATGTTGAAGGCGCCGAAGGTGACCGGCTGGCCGGACAGGCAGGGCGGCGGTCCGGGCTCCGGCGCGTCCGGCGGAGGGTCGTAGGCGATGAAGGCGCCGGGCATGCGCAGGATGCGCTCGCTGTAGAAGCGCTCCGCCCCCTCCGGCACATGGTGGGCGTCGGCGACCAGCGCGTCCATGGCGGCGAGCCCGGTGGTCGCCATGTAGCCGGACCAAGCGACCTGCACCGGTGCCGGCTTGCGCGCGAAGACGCCCAGCCGCCCGCGGGCGTTGTGCCCGGCGAGGTCGATCAGCGCGTCCAGCCGGTCGTTCCGAATCAGCGTTGCAAGTTCAGCGTCGGTCCGGTCGGCGACCGGCACCCAGCGCGCCGCCGCGGCGCGGAAGCGCTCGGTCAGGTCGTCCGTCTCCATCTGGTTGGCGTAGAGGGTCAGTTCGACGCCGAAGTCCGGCAGCGCCTCGACCGCCCGCACCGCGAACTGGCCCGCCGGGTGGCGGCGGAAGTCGCCGGACAGGATGCCGACGCGCAGCGGACGGGCGTCGTCTCGTACCGCCGGGGCGCGCGGCGCCCAATCGGCGCGCAACGGCGCGCCGTGCACGGCGTCCCAGCCGCGGTGCGCCTCCAGCACGCGGGCCAACGTCACGCCGGGCCGGAACAGTTCCAGATAGGCGAGGTTGGAGCGCACCTCCGCCAGATCGGGCCGTAGGGTCAGCGCGCGGCGGTAGCCGGCCGCCGCGCCGTCCCGGTCGCCCTGCGTCTGGCGCACCAGCGCGAGGTTCGCGTAGGCCTCCGCCAAGTCGGGGCACTGGGCGACGGCACGGGCGTAGGCGCGGCCGGCCTCGGCCAGACGGTTGCGCTTTTGCAGCGCGTCGCCCCGGCGCAGGGCGGCCTCCGCGAAGTCCGGGCGCGCGGATTCGGCGCGGCGGGCCGCCTGTTCGGCCTCGGTTGGGGCTTCCAGGGCGAGCAGAGCGGCGGACAGGTTGGCGAGCGCCGTGGCGTGGTCGGGACGCAGCGCCAGCGCGCGGCGCAAGGCCCGCTCCGCCTCCACCGCCCGCCCGCGTTGCAACATCAGCGAGGCGCGGTTGGCGTGCGCCTCCCCGAATCCGGGATCGTCGGCCAGGGCGGCGCGGAAAGCGTCGTCAGCCTCGGCCAGCCGACCGAGCGCCGTCAGCGTGTTGCCGAGGTTGAAGCGCGCCCGCGCGTAGCCAGGGCGCAGCGCGGCGGCCTGCCGGTAGGCGTCCGCGGCCTCCTCCAGCCGGCCCAGCGTGTCGAGTGCGTTGCCGAGGTTGTAATGGGCCTGGGCGAAGGCCGGGCGCCGGCGGATTGCCGCGCGGTGGGCTTCCGCCGCCTCCGCCGCCCGGTCCATGGCGCGCAGGGCGCTGCCGAGATTGTCGTGATAGTCGGCCACGGTCGCGTCGGCGCGGAGGGCGGCGCGGATGCGCGGCTCGGCCTCCGCCGGGTGCCCGGCCTGGAGATAGACGACGCCCAGAAGGTGCAGCGCGTCGGGGTGGTCGGGCAGGGTGTCGAGGACGGCCTGATAGCCGGCGGCGGCCTGCGCCAGCCGGCCGGCCTGATGATGGGCCAGCGCCGCGGCCAGCACGTCCTTGATCGTCGCCATGCCCGACTGTCTAGAGCATTTCCCCGCTTGGTTGAAGACGCATGGTCGAAGGGGCCGCCTCAGCTCACCATGCGCCAGCTTCCGTCCGCCTGGCGGCAGGCGGTGCCGTAGCCCTGCTGAAGCTGCCCGCCGACCACGATGCTGGTCTGGAACTCCCGGCACGGCTCGCCATAGGGGCCGGTGCCGTCGCGGGTCGGGGTGTAGGTGCCCCAGTTGCCGGTCTGCGGGTTGTTCCACTGCACGGTCGCACCGGTCGGCGCCATGTAGGCCTGCCCCGCCGCCTGCTGCGCGTACATCATGTCGGCGCGGTCCATCGACTGGCCGGCGGCGTTGCCCAGCGCGGCGCCGAGCAGCGTGCCGATGCCGACCGCCACCAGCTTGCCCGTGCCGCCGCCGAAGCGCGACCCGGCGAGGCCGCCGGCCACGCCGCCCAGCAGCGTCCCCGCCGCCGTCTTGTTGCCATAACCAGGGGCGTAGCCGCTCCCATAGGCGCCGTAACCGGGGCCATAGCCATAGGGGCTGGCGCAGCCGGCCAGCAGGCCCACGGACAGAACAACCGCAACGATCCCCTTGGCCTTCATGTCGAACCCCACGGTACAAAACCTGTGTTCATGAACATGGCTGCCCCGCAAACTATTCCGTCCGCGTGACGGACCGCCGCCGTTGCCCCTATGATGCAAGGAAATGGCCGCGTCCAAGCGGCCGGCAAGAACCCGTCGGGAGGAAAAGCATGCTGCCGGAAGCGGACAGCTACGAGGGCCTGCGCGACCGATTCGTCTGGTCGGTGCCGGAGCGTTACAACATCGGCGTGGACGTCTGCGACAAGTGGGCGGAGCGCGATCCGGACCGCACCGCCCTGATCCACAAGCGCCGCGACGGCGCGGTGGAGACTTACAGCTTCGCCGACATCCGCCGCCTGTCGAATCGCCTCGCCAACGCGCTGGCCGCCCATGGGGTGGCGCGCGGCGACCGGGTGGGCATCCTGCTGCCCCAGGCGCCGGAAACAGCGGTCAGCCACGTCGCCGTCTACAAGATGGGCGGCGTCGCCGTCCCCCTCTTCTCGCTGTTCGGGGTGGAGGCGCTGGAGTACCGCCTCGGCAATTGCGGGGCGCGGGCGGTGGTGACCGACGCCGTGGGTGCGGCCAAGATCGCCCAGATCCGCGACCGCCTGCCCGAACTGAAACTCGTTCTGCGCATCGACGAGGCCGGGGAGGGCGAGCTGGACTGGCACGCGCTGGTCGAGGCCGCGTCGGAGGACTTTACGCCGGTGGATACGGCGGCCGACGACCCGGCGGTGATCATCTACACGTCAGGCACCACCGGCCAGCCCAAGGGCGCTCTGCACGCGCACCGGGTGCTGCTCGGCCATTTGCCGGGGGTGGAGATCTCCCACGACCTGTTCCCGCAGCCGGGCGACCGCATCTGGACCCCGGCGGACTGGGCGTGGATCGGCGGCTTGCTCGACGTGCTGATGCCCGCCTGGCACCATGGCGTCACCGTCGTCTCCCACCGCTTCGAGAAGTTCGACGCGGAGGAGGCTTTCCGCCTGATCGCCGATTTCCAGGTGCGCAACGCCTTCCTGCCGCCGACCGCGCTGAAGATGATGCGCGCGGTCAAGGACCCGCAGACGCGCTGGGCCTACAGCATGCGCTCCGTCGCCAGCGGCGGCGAGACCCTGGGGGCGGAGCTTCTCGACTGGGGCCGCCAGACCTTCGGGCTGACCATCAACGAGTTCTACGGCCAGACCGAGTGCAACATGATCGTGTCCTCCTGCGCCAAGGTCATGCCGCCCAAGCCCGGCGTCATGGGCCGCCCGGCGCCCGGTCACGACGTGGCGGTGATCGACGGGCGGGGCGACCGCTGTCCTCCCGGTGAGATCGGCCTGATCGCCGTGCACCGCCCGGACCCGGTGATGTTCCTGCAATACTGGAACAACCCGGAAGCCACGGCGGCGAAGTTCATCGGCGACTGGCTGGTCACCGGCGACCAGGGCGAGCTTGACGCGGACGGCTACATCCGCTTCGTCGGGCGGGACGACGACGTCATCACCTCGGCGGGCTACCGCATCGGCCCCGGCGAGATCGAGGATTGCCTGATCGGCCACCCCGCCGTCCGCATGGCCGCCGTGGTCGGCGTGCCCGACCCCCTGCGCACCGAGATCGTGAAGGCCTTCATCGTCCTTCAGGACGGCGTGCGCCCCAGCGACGAACTGGCGGCGGAGATCCAGGCCCATGTGAAGACGCGGCTGGCCGCCCACGAATACCCGCGCGCCGTGGAGTTCGTGGACAGCCTGCCGATGACGACCACGGGCAAGATCATCCGCCGTGAGTTGAGGGGGCGGGGGTAGGCCGACAACGCCTCCTCATTGCAGTGCTTGGACGCCCTACGGGCGCCCCCACCCTAACCCTCTCCCCAGAGGGGCGAGGGGATAAACAAACAACAAGAAACGAAAACGACCCGAACGATGGTGACGACATCCCTGCTCCTGCTCGCCGCGGCCTTCCTGGCCGGGGCGATGAACGCGGTCGCCGGCGGCGGCAGCTTCCTCACACTTCCTGCGCTGATCTACGCCGGGGTTCCACCGGTGGCGGCGAACGCCACCGGCACGGTGGCGCTGCTGCCCGGCTATGCCAGCGGTGTCTACGGCTATCGCCATGATCTGGAGCCGGTCGGCGGGGTCGGGCTGGTCACGCTGTCGGTGGTCAGCCTGACCGGCGGGCTGATCGGGGCGGCGCTGCTGCTGGTGACCCCGGATTCGGTGTTCCGCAGCATCGTGCCCTGGCTGCTGCTGGTGGCCACCGCGCTGTTCGCCTTCGGCGGGATGCTCGCGGCCCGGCTGCGGGCGGTGGGGTTGCACGGGACCGGGGCGATGCTCGCCACACTGTTCGTGGTGTCGGTCTATGGCGGCTATTTCAACGGCGGCCTCGGCATCCTGCTGCTGGCGCAGCTGAGCCTGTTCGGGATGACCAACCTGAACGCCATGAACGCGCTGAAGAACCTGTTCTCCGCCGTGCTGACGGCCATCGCGGTGGCCGCCTACGCGGTCGGCGGGGCGGTGGAATGGTCCTACGCCGCGCTGATGACCGTGGCGGCGGTGGCCGGTGGTTATGTCGGGGCGCGGGTCGGGCGCAAGATCCCCTCGCGCATCCTGCGCGCGGGGATCATCGCCGTGGGCCTGGCGATGAGCGTCCTGTTCTTCCTGAAGTAAGGCGGGCTGAAGCAAAAGCCGTTCGGTTCCGGCGGCGCCTGCGCTAAGGTGGCGGCCCTCTCCATGAAGGCCGCCACGACGCAAGACGCCATGCTGACCGTATCCGACCTCGACCTCTTCTACGGCGACGCCCAGGCGCTCGACGGCGTGTCCATCGCGGTGGCAGAGGGCACGACGACCGCCATCGTCGGCGCCAACGGGGCGGGCAAGACCTCGCTGATCCGCACCATTTCCGGCATCCTGAAGCCGGCCCGCGGCATCATCCGCTTCCGCGGCAAGGACATCGCCGGCCTGCCCAGCCATGTCGTCTGCGACCTCGGCATCGGGCAGGTGGCGGAAGGGCGGCAGATCTTCCCGACGCTCAGCATCCGCGAGAATCTGGAGATGGGCGCCGTCATCCCACGCGCCCGCGCCGGGGCGAAGGACACGTTCGAACGGGTGCTGACCCTGTTCCCCCGCCTGAACGAGCGGCTGGAGCAGGCCGCCGGCACGCTGTCGGGCGGCGAGCAGCAGATGCTGGCCATCGGGCGCTGCCTGATGGGCAAGCCCGACCTGATCATGTTCGACGAGCCGTCGCTCGGCCTCTCCCCCACCATGGTGCAGGAGCTGTTCCGCACCATCCGCGCGCTCGCCGCCGAGGGCATGACGATCATCCTGGTGGAACAGAACGTCGCCGCGTCGCTGAAGCTGGCGCAACGAGCCTATGTGCTGGAGAACGGGCGCGTCGTTCTGGCCGGCACGGGCGAGGAGTTGCTGGCCGATCCCGCGGTGAAGCAGGCTTATCTCGGTCTGTAGTCGGCCTACCGCGCCAGCAGGTCGTGATGCTCGCGGTGGCGGTGCATCCAATTGGCGGCGTAGCCGCAGATCGGGACGATGGTCAGCCCCTCGGCGCGGGCGATGGCCATCACCCCCTCCAGCAGCCGCCCGGCGGCCCCGGTGCCGCGCAGGGACGGCGGCGCCTCGACATAGGGGATGTGCAGGATGGTGCCGCGGCGGCGGTAGGTCGCGAAGACCGTCTGGCCGTTCACGTCCAGTTCGAATCGGCTCATGGCCGGGTTGTCGGTCACGGATGTGCTCATGCGCGTTTCAACAGCCGAAGCCTGAGGTTGTTCACCGCGAATATTACGAACCGGGGGCGCGCGGCGCGCTCCAGCCGCGCAGCACGCTGACCACCCGCAGCAGGAAGGCCGCCGCCGCTCCGACGATGGCGACCGGCGCCTTCGGCAGGTCCAGCATGGCCCCGGCGATGACGATCGCCGCACCCAGCAGGGCGGCCACCGCGTAGATCTCCTCGCGCAGCACGCGCGGCACCTCGGCCACCAGCACGTCGCGCACCAGCCCCCCGCCGCAGGCGGTCAGCACGCCGAGCAGAACCGCCGGCAGCGGACCCAGCCCATAGGCCAGCGCCTTGCCGCAGCCGGCCACCGCGAAGATGCCGAGACCGGCCGCGTCCAGCACCATCACCGGCTTGACCAGCCGGTTGATGAAGGGGTGGAAGAAGAAGGCGAACAGGCCGGAGGCCAGCGCCGTGATCAGGTACCGCTCGTCCTGCATGGTGGCGGGCGGGATCGCCCCGATCAGCAGGTCGCGCAGCACGCCGCCGGCCAGCGCCGTCACCAGCGCCAGCACCATCACGCCGAAGATGTCCAGACGGTGCCGCACGGCCAGCGTCCCTCCCGTCAACCCGAAGATGAAGATCCCGGTCAGGTCCATGGCGAGGAGGAGGGGCGAAACATCGGGTATGATGGCGGGCATGATGGCGGTCGGCGACGCTGGTTGAGGGGAGCCGGCATCATAGTCGTTTGTTGCGCCTCATGGAACAGATAAGCCGCAACTCCGGCAATTGTTGTTTTGCGGAAACGGGGGCACATTCCTCTCCAGACGAGGGGCCACAGGGCCTCGCACAGGAACCGGAGGAGCAGAGATGATCACGATCCGCAACCGCGACGAACGGGGCGCCGTCAACATGGGCTGGCTGAACAGCAAGCACAGCTTCTCGTTCGGCCATTACTACGACCCGGCCCATATGGGCTTCCGC
The DNA here is from genome assembly GCF_016632405.1 of Azospirillum aestuarii. Lineage (NCBI taxonomy): Bacteria > Pseudomonadati > Pseudomonadota > Alphaproteobacteria > Rhodospirillales > Azospirillaceae > Azospirillum > Azospirillum aestuarii. Next base: position 17,804 of record NZ_JAEPIV010000017.1, on the reverse strand, counting down.
GCTCTGCGCGTCATCAACGACGACCGCGTGATCCCCGGCGCTGGCTTCCCCACCCACGGGCACGCCGACATGGAGATCGTGTCCTACGTCCTGGACGGCGCGCTGGAGCACAAGGACACGCTGGGCACCAGCTCGGTCATCCGTCCCGGCGAGGTGCAGCGGATGAGCGCCGGGTCGGGCATCCGGCACAGCGAGTACAACGCTTCCAAGAAGGACCCGGCGCACTTCCTGCAGATCTGGATTCTGCCCGACGAGGAGGGGATGGTCCCCGGCTATGAGCAGAAGGCCTTCGCGCAGGAGGAGAAGCAGGGGCGCCTGCGCCTTGTCGGTTCCCGGGACGGGCGCGACGGCAGCGTGACCATCCACCAGGACGTGGACCTCTACGCCACGCTTCTGGACGAGGGCGACAGCGTGACCCACGAGCTGCGTCCGGGCCGCCACGCCTGGGTGCAGGTCGCCCGCGGTCAGGTCCGGCTGAACGGCACGGTCCTGAAGGAAGGTGACGGCGCCGCGATCAGCAAGGAGGAATCCCTGACGCTGGACGGCGTGGTCAGCGCCGAGGTCCTGCTGTTCGATCTGGCGTGAGGTGAGGAAGGTCCCCGCAGGGCGTGGGGACCTTCACATCCCCTCCGGGACAGCCAGGCGGATGCCCATGCGGCGGGCCTCCAGCATGAAGGCGCGGGTCATCTGCACCAAGTCGGTGCGCCAGTAGAGCTGCTCCAGCGGGTTGTCGAGGAAGTCCTCGGGCAGCATGGCGTAGCAGTAGGTCTCCACCACGCGCCGGTCGGGTTGCCAGGGGTCGGCGCCGTCGCGCCAGCCGATGGTCCAGCCGGCGTGGCCGGCGCCGATGGCCCAGCGTTCGAAATGCGGGGAGATGGTGGCGCTGGCCACCGGATCGGCGACCGGCACCTGATAGATCGCCACGAAGCGGCGGACGTTCAGTTGCAGGCGCATCACCAGCGATTCGTCGAAGGCGTCCACGCGGTACAGGCAGTCGGACGCCCCCTCCACATGGCTGAAGCGCACCGCGGCCCGCCTTGCGGCCTCCAGCGTCAGGCCGGACGGTTGGTCGGCCAGCGGCGGCGATTCATAGTCCACGGCGCGCAGCGCCTCCACCATGTCGCCGGTCAGGAAAAGGCGGATGCGCTGCTGCGCCTCGTCGATGGTCAGGCGGGTCATCGCGGGGTCGGTGTCCCTCTTGGTCCTTGGTTTCAGGACAACAGGCCGGCGGGCGCTTGGTTCAGGGCTCCACGTAGCCCAGCACACGCAGGCGCAGGTCGTGCGCCCGCGGGTCGCGGTCGAAGAACAGGCCGCCTTTCTGTTCGGAGCCGGCGGGCACATAGTCGAACTCGGCCACGGACGTTTCCAAAGCCTCGTCGCCTGCCATCAACTGTCCCTCCACCTGGACCTTCGCACCGGTCTTGCCGCCGTCGTTGGTGACCCGGATGTGGGCGAGCCAGCGCGGGCCCGCGGGAACCACCTCCTCCACGACGGCGGTGATCGCCGGTGGGCCGCTGCCGCGAGTGATGCCCTCGTAGCCCAGCACCCCCACCGAGCCCAGGAACAGCAAGAGCCCCACCCCCGACGAGATCCAGGCCAGCCGCGACACCGACGCGCTGCCGTCCTCGTCCCTGGATTCGATGTCGTTTTCCCGGATGTCGGCCATCGGTGTCCCTCCCGTCACACGATCAGGCGGGCGGTGGCGGCGCCCAGCGCGCTGGGGAAGCCCAGCACCACCGTGGCGGTCACCAGCTCCATCATCGACAGGCCGGCGACCCGCTCGAAGGTCCACAGCAGATAGAGGCTGATAAGCAGGGCGATGCCGTAGCCGGCGACCGAGAAGCGCAGGAAGACGGACAGGAACCCGTCGTCCCCGGCGCTCTCCTGCCCGGCGAAGCCCACCGTGTAGACGAAGACGTGCAGCAGCCCCAGCGACAGCACCGCCAGCGCCACCGCGTGCCAGGGCGACATCTTGTAGGAGATCAGGATCATCTCCTCGGTCGGGGCGACGTTGAAGCCGACGAACAGCGCGCCCGCCCCCATCAGGAACAATTCCCCCGGATAGCTGGAGCGGATGCGCCGCTCCTTGTCGCTGTCGTCCTGCTGGCCGAGTTGCTTGCGCGCCAGCATGGCGCCGATGCTGGCCGGCACGGACTGGAGCGCGATCTTGCCGATGATCTCCGGCAATGGCTGGTCCAGGCGCACGATGGCGAAGACGGTCAGCAGCGCCGCCGACATCAGGAAGCCGACGGCGAAGGCCGACAGCGCGTCGATCAGGTCGTCCTGCCAGCAGAAGGTTTCCTCGAACCCGGCGAAGTAGGACAGGCCGAACAGCACCGGCAGCGTCACCAGGATGAACAGGGCCAGCCGGAAGCGGTCCATGTAGAAGCCCAGCTCCCACATCTCCATGGTCATCAGCAGCGGCAGGGCGAAGATGATCGCCCCCGCCGACGCGCGGGCCAGCGCGCGGGCGAACTGCGCCTCGTCATGGAGAAAGCTGCGCTGGCGGGTGATGTCCATGGCCCATGAATGCGTGAGCGCAGCGGTTGGTTCCGGCGGTACCACGGCAGCGATCGGGGCCATGATCGGGGCCATGATCGGGGCCGCGACTTTCCTCTTGACCTTCCAATCGCTGGAAGGCGGAAGCTGGCGGCAACACACACCTTGTGGGAAGGAGTTCGTCATGGTTGCGTTCAAGGTTCCCGGCATGACCTGCGGCGGCTGCGCCGCCTCCGTCCGCCGCGCGCTCGGCGCCGTTGCCGGGGTCGAGGATGTGCAGATCGACCTGGACTCGAAGGACGTCCGCATCAGCGGTGCGCCCAGCGCCGATGCCCTGCGGACGGCCCTGGAGAAGGCGGGTTTCGAGGCCGAAGGGCTGCCTGTCGCGTAACGGTTTTCGGCACCCTTGACCTTCCAGTCATTGGAAGCCTTATGTGAGGGTGCCGGTTGACGACGAAGAAAGGACGATCATGTCCACCACCGACCTCGACATCGGCATTTCCGGCATGACCTGCGCCTCCTGCGTGGGGCGGGTGGAAAAGGCGCTATCGCGCCTGCCGGGCGTCACCGACGTGTCGGTCAACCTCGCCACCGAGCGGGCGCGGGTCGCCTTCGCGGGCGATCCCGATCCGCGGGCGGTGGCGGAGGCCATCGAAAACGTCGGCTTCGAACCGCAGAGGCAGGAGTTCGACCTGACGGTCGGCGGGATGACCTGCGCCTCCTGCGTCGCGCGCGTCGAGAAGGCGCTGCTGCGCGTGCCGGGGGTGGAATCCGCCGCCGTGAACCTCGCGACGGAGCGGGCGCACGTCACCGCCTATGCCGGAACGGTGGACGCCGCCCGTCTGGCCGAGGCGGTGGAGATGACCGGATTCACCGCCGCCTCCGTCGCCGATGCCGACTCCGACGCGGCGGCGGAGGACCCGGCGCAGGATCGCAACCGGCGGGACCTTCACCATGTGTTGATCGCCGCCGCCCTGTCGGCGCCGCTGGTTCTCGGCATGGCTGGGGACCTGCTGGGGCTGAACCTGATGCTGCCGCCCTGGGCGCAGTTCCTTTTGGCGACCCCGGTGCAGTTCTGGCTGGGCTGGCGCTTCTACCGGGCGGGCTGGATGGCGGCGCGCGCCGGGTCCGGCAACATGGACCTGCTGGTGGCGCTCGGCACCTCCGCGGCCTGGGGGCTCAGCGTCTACATGATGCTGACGGCGCATCCGGGCCACACGCCGCATCTCTATTTCGAGGCGTCGGCGGTGCTCATCACCTTCGTGCTGCTCGGCAAGTGGCTGGAGGCCCGCGCCAAGGGCCGGACGGCGGCGGCGATCCGTGCGCTGATGCAGCTTCGTCCCGACACCGCCCGCGTCCGCCGCGACGGCGTGGAGACGGAACTGCCCATCGCCCAGGTGCGCGTCGGCGACCGCGTGGCGGTCCGCCCCGGCGAGCGCATCCCCGTGGACGGGCGCGTGGCGGAGGGGGCGGGCAGCGTCGACGAATCCATGCTGACCGGCGAAAGCCTGCCGGTGGAGAAGGTGCCGGGCTCCCGCGTCACCGGCGGCTCCATCAATGTGGACGGGTTGCTGCTGGTCGAGACGGTGGCGGTGGGCGCCGAGACGATGCTCGCCAAGATCGTCCGCATGGTCGAGGGCGCCCAGGCGTCCAAGGCGCCGATCCAGAGGCTGGTCGATAAGGTGGCGGCGGTCTTCGTGCCGGTGGTGCTGGTCATCGCCGCGGTGACGCTGGCCGGCTGGTGGATTGGCACGGGGAATGTGGAGACGGCGATCATCACGGCGGTGTCGGTGCTGGTCATCGCCTGCCCCTGCGCACTGGGCCTCGCCACGCCGACCGCCATCATGGTCGGCACCGGGGCGGCGGCTCGCCACGGCATCCTGATCAAGGACGCGGAGGCGCTGGAGCGCGCCCACGCCATCACCGCCGTCGCCTTCGACAAGACCGGCACGCTGACCGAGGGCAAGCCCCGCGTCACCGATCTGGTCGCTGCGGATGGCTTCGACGACGCTGAGTTGCTGCGGCTGGCCGCGGCGCTGCAGAGCGGCAGCGAACACCCGCTCGCCCGCGCCGTCCGCGACCGTGCGGAGGAACAGGGCATGCCGGCCACGACGCCGGAGGGCTTCAAGGCGCTGGCCGGGCGCGGCGTGTCGGCCACCGTGGAGGGCCGCGCCCTGTTGCTGGGCAGCAGGCGGCTGATCGTGGAAGGCGGCCTGTCCGACGCGGCGCTGGAGGCGTGGGCGGCGGTGCTGGAATCCGCCGGGCGCACCGTGTCATGGCTGGTCGAAACGGCGCCGGAGCGGCGCGTGCTGGGCCTCGTCGCATTCGGCGACACGGTGAAGGACAGCGCCCGCGCCGCCGTCCGGTCCCTGAAGGCGCAGGGCGTGGAGACGGTGATGGTCACCGGCGACGGCGCCGGGGCCGCCCGCGCGGTGGCCGTCGACCTGGGCATCGACCGCGTCTTCGCGGAGGTGCTGCCGGACGGCAAGGCCGACGTGGTGGCGACGTTGAAGGCGGAGGGCAAGGTGGTCGGCATGGTCGGCGACGGCATCAACGACGCCCCGGCGCTGGCCGCCGCCGACGTCGGCATCGCCATGGCGACCGGCACCGACGTGGCGATGCACACCGCCGGGGTCACGCTGATGCGCGGCGATCCGGCGTTGGTGGCCGGCGCCATCGACGTGTCGCGCCGCACCTACTCCAAGATCCGCCAGGGGCTGTTCTGGGCCTTCATCTACAATCTGGTGGGCATCCCGCTGGCGGCGTCGGGCCTGCTCAGCCCGGTGCTGGCCGGGGCGGCGATGGCGCTGAGTTCGGTCAGCGTCGTGCTGAACGCCCTGTCGCTGCGGGGGTGGAAGCCATGAGCGCCGGCGGCATGACCATCGGGGATGCGGCGAAGGCGTCCGGCGTGAACGCCAAGCTGATCCGCTACTACGAATCCATCGGCCTGATCCCGGCGGCAGGGCGCACGGCGGCGGGCTACCGCGTCTATTCATCCAGCGAGGTGAACGTCCTGCGCTTCGTCAAGCGGGCGCGGACGCTGGGCTTCAGCATCGAGCGCATCCAGATCCTGGTCGGGTTGTGGCAGGACCGCAGCCGCTCCAGCGCCGAGGTGAAGCGCGTGGCGCTCGACCATGTGGCGGAACTGGAGGCCAAGATCGCCGAGTTGCGCGCGATGCGCGACACGCTCACCCATCTGGCCCACGCCTGCCACGGCGACGAGCGTCCGGATTGCCCGATCCTGCGGGATCTGGAGGAGGGTGGAGGGAGTTGCTGCCACGAGCCCCCACCCTGACCCTCCCCCGCTAACGCAGGGGAGGGGACAAGCTCCCTCTCCCGCCCAGCGGGGGAGGGAAGGGGGCCACGGCGCGAGCCGTGGGAAGGGTGGGGGCAATGGTCACTCCAACGCCGCCCTCAAGCTCGCCTCCAGCGGCCGCACCGTGTAGCCCAACTCCCGCATCGCTTTCCCGCTGTCGAACCCGCCGCCGCCCAGCGCCAGCCGGACCCCGGTGACCGAGGCGGTGGGTGGGTGGCCGGTCACATGGTCGGACAGCCATTCCTCCGCCCGCGCCGCGCCCAGCGCCAGGGCGGGCGGCACGGGGTGGCGACGGATGGGCTGACGCCCGCAAAGCTGGTCGATCCGCCGCACCAGATCGCCCAACCCGATGTCCACTCCTCCCAGAATGTAGCGCTCTCCGACCCGGCCTCGCTCGGCGGCCAGGATCATCCCCTGTGCGACGTCGCGCACGTCCACGAGGTTCAGCACGCAGTCCAGGATCAGCCGCGGCCCGCCGCGCCGGAACAGGCGCAGCATGGCGTTGGGCGGGGTGGGCAGCCGGTCGCCGGGGCCGATGGGCGCTGTGGGGTTGACCACCACCACCGGCAGCCCCTGCGCGGCGGCGGCCAGCGCGTCCTTTTCCGCGATATACTTGGACCGGCAATAGGGACCGGCCAGCGCCTCCAGCCCCGGATCGGCGCTCTCATCCAGCCGTTGGGGCAGACGGCGGGGCGGCGGGTGGCCGATCATCACGGCCTCCGTCGAGCAATGGACGACGCGCCGCAATCCCGGCACCCGCGCCGCCGCGTCCAGAACAACCCGTGTGCCCTGCCGGTTCACCCGGTCGAAGACGGTCGGGTCGCGGTCCCACAAGGTTGCCACGGCGGCGAGGTGATAGACCCGCTCCACCCCCTCCAGCGCGCGGGCCACCGCCGCCGCGTCGAGGATGGAGCCGCGCTGGAACTCCACGTCCGGCGGCGCGTCATTTGGCGGCTCCTGAAGGTCGAGGATGCGCACCCGCGCGCCCCGCGCCGCCAGCGCGGCCACCAGATGCCCGCCGATGAAACCGCTGCCCCCGGTGACGAGGGTGATGCCCATGCCTTTACGCCCCGCCGAGGATGCGGTCGGCGTTGCTGTTCAGGTCGCGGGTCAGGGCGGCCAGCCCGCCGCCGCGCAGCGTGCTCTGGAACTCCGAGCGCTGGGTGGCGAGCTGGCTGACCGTGCCCTTGGCCAGCACGTCGAGGATGCGCCAGCGGTCACCCTCCGGGCGCAGCAGGTAGCTCAGCCGCACCGGCGCCTTGCCCGCGCGCACCAGATCGGTGTCGACCAGCAGCATGCCGCGCGGGGCGGGCCGCTCGCCGACGATCTCAAGACGCTGGCCGTCGTAGCTGTCGAACCGGTCCACATATTGGGCGGCGCTGCGCCGGGCGAAGGCGTCCAGCGCCTGCCGCTTCTCCGGCTCGGCGGACTGGTCGAAATAGGGGGCGGCGGCGACCCGCAGAGCGGCCTCCAGATCGAAGGTGTCCAGCATCACCGGCAGGAAGCGCTGCAGGCGCGCCCGCGCCGGCTCCCGTCCCGCGGCCTCCCGCATCAGGGACAGGATGGCCTCGTTCAGACGCGCCACCGTGGCGCGGGCGCCCGGCGTGGTGCCGGCTTGCTGCGCCACGGCGGGAACCGGCAGCAGGCCAGCCGCCAGGACGGCCAGCGCGAGCGCGGCGCGCATCCATGTTCGGCGTGAGGAAGACCCAGTCATCGCGGTGCGCCCCGTCCTGTTCCGGCAAGAGTCGACAGGAAATCTGCCCGTTCGGGGCAGGCGGATTCAACCGTCCGTGTGGGATGTAACAGCGTCCGGCCCGGTCTATCCTCCTGCGCGATGCTGTCGAAGGGAGGTGTCCGGATGGGTGGACCGGCGAAGAGGCGAAGTGGATGGTCACCGATCCCGGATCATCCGCTGTATGGCTGCGACGCCATTACCCTGCTGACCGTGCTGGCGCGCAACGGCGGGCCGCGGGGGCGCGGCTGGCCGACAGCGCTGGCGGCGCTGGCCTCGGCCCTCGGGCGTGCGCCCTTCTCGTTGGCGGAGGCGGGATGGGTGGCGGCGCGGCGGCGAAAATCCGCCGGACTGCCGCCGCCGGTCTTCATCCTCGGCCATTGGCGCAGCGGCACCACCCATCTCTACAACGTGCTGAGCCGCGACCCGCAATTCGGCATCATCGACCCCTTCGCGGTCGGCCTGCCCTGGGACATGCTGGGGCTGGGGTCGGTGCTGCGGCCGTTGCTGGCCCGCGCCCTGCCGGAGCGGCGCTACATCGACAACGTACCGGTCAAGGCCGACAGCCCGCAGGAGGACGAGATCGCGCTGGCGAACATGTCGCCGATCTCCTTCTACCATGGCCTCTACTTCCCGGAGCGGTTCGACGAGAATCTGCGGCGCGGCCTCTATTTCGACGGCTGCACGGCGGCGGAGCGGGACGCATGGAAGCGCCGCTTCCTGTATTTCCTGGAGAAGGTGTCGATTGCCCAGGGCGGGCGCTGCATCCTGCTGAAGAACCCGGTCTACAGCGCGCGGGTCGCCATGATGCGGGAGATCTGGCCCGACGCGCGCTTCATCCACATCCACCGCGACCCGCGGGCGGTGTTCGTGTCGACGGTCGGCTTCTACCGGACGCTGCTGGCGCGGCTGGCGCTCCAGCCGCACGGGCACATCGACGTGGAGCGGGTGGTGCTGGACCATTACCCGCGCATCATGCAGACGCTGATCGACGACACGGCGAACCTGCCGGCGAACCGCTTCGCCGAAGTCCCCTTCGAACGGTTCGAGCAAGCGCCGCTGGAGGAGGTGGAGCGGCTGTACCTGACGCTGGACCTGCCGGGTTACGCGGCGGCGCAGCCGAATTTCGCGGCGTATCTGGGGGCGGTGAGCGATTACGCGAAGAACCGTCACCGCCTGTCGGACGAAGGGCGGGAGCGGGTGGACCGCGAATGGGCACCCTTCGTCGCGCGCTGGGGGGCCGGTGTGGCGTGAAGGGCGTGGCGTGGCGGAGTTTTGCCCCCACCCTGACCCTCCCCCGCTGGGCGGGGGAGGGAATGTGGCCCTCCCCCGCCCAGCGGGGGAGGGAGGGGACCCACGAAGTGGGGAGGGTGGGGGCAATGACCTTGCTTCTCCTTGCTCTCCTCACCCACCCCGCCCATGCCGCCTGCCGCACCATCTCCGTCACCGCCAACGGCGCTCCCGTCACCGGCATCGAGGACATGGCGCTCGACGCCACGCGCGGTCAGGCGGTGCTGTCCGCTTACGACCGCCGGGCCGGAACCACGGGCGGACTCTACCTGCTGAACCTGCAATCCCTCGACTCACCGGCCGTCGCCGCAACCCCCCTCGCCAGCGGCCTGCGCCCGGCGGGCATCGACCTGCGCGCGGAACCGGACGGCGCGCGGTCCCTGCTCGCCATCAGCCGCCGGGTGGACGGGTCGGCCACGGTCGAGCGCTACCGCCTGGACGGCGCCACCCTTACCCACCAAGGCACCACCGCCAGCCCCTTGCTCTGCCGGGCCAACGACGTCGCTTTCCTCGATGGTGAGCGTTTCCTGTTCACCAGCAGCCACGGCGGGTGCGGCTGGGGCGCCGTGATCGAGGACAACCTCCTCGGCGGGCGCCACGGCTTCGTCGGTCTGGTGGAAAACAACAACGCCCGCGTTCTGATCGGTGGGATCGGCTTCGCCAACGGCCTGTTTCCCGACCCGAAGCACGACCGGCTGACCGTCGCCGCCACGCGGGAGAACGTGCTGCTCGTCTACCGCCTGTCCGATCCGCAGGCGCCGCCGCGGCGCATCGCCGTGCCGGGCGGGCCGGACAACCTGACGATGGCCCCGGACGGGCGCCTGCTGGTGGCGTTGCACCCGTCGCCGTTCCAACTGGCGCTGCACCGCTACGGATGGCCGGGCGGGGCGGCGGCACCGACTCGCGTCGCGGCCCTCGGCCCTGCCGGAACGGAAATCCTGCTGGACGAGGACGGGCGGCGCTTTTCCGCCGCCACGGTCGCCCTCTCGTGGAACGGGCGGCTGATCGTCGGCTCGGTCACCGCGCCGGGACTGCTGATCTGCGACGAAGGCGCCAGCGGTGCCACAGGATCATCAGCGCCGGCAGCACCACCAGCGACGAGATGACCGTGTAGGTGATCGACACCGCCAGCAGCACCCCCATGCTGGACAGCCCGCGGTGGCTGGACAGCGCCAGCGTGGCGAAGGCGGTGCTGGTGGTCAGCGTGCTGACCAGCACCGCGCGCGGCGTGCTGGTCACCAGAAGCTCGATGCCGAAGGCGCTGTCCGATGCCCCTTCCCGCACCAGATCCTGCCCGCGCGAGACCATGTGGATGCTGCTCGACACGCCGAGCGCGAACAGCAGCGGGATGACGATGACGTTGGCGAAGTTGAAGGGGATGTCCAGCAGCCCGGCGGTCGCCATCGTCCACAGGGCGGCCAGGACCAGCGGCGCCAGGATCAGCACCATCCCGGTCACCGAGCGCTGCACGGCGACCAGCAGCAGCACCATCAGCACCAGCGTCAGCGCCGTCGCCTCCAGAAAGGAGGTGCCGACGACCCGTGCCGCCTCCGTCACCGTGACCGGGGCGCCGGTGGCGTTGGGTGCCACGGCCAGCACCGCGTCGGCGAAATCGGCCATGTCCCGGCTGTCGGAAATGTCGTGGGTGGGCAGCACCTCGACGCGCGCCCGTCCGTCCGCGGCGACCCAGCGGGCCTTCAGGCTGTCCGGCACGTCGGCGGCGGTCACCGGCTGCTCCACCGCCATGCCCTCGCGCAGCCGGTCGAGCAGCGGCGGAACGCCCCCGGTCAGGGCGGCGTCGAGCGTGGTGAGTTGCCCCGGCTGGATGCGGGCCAGCGAGCCGTCGAAACGCAGCACGGCGGCGCGCAACTCGGGCGGTCCGTCGCGCTTGTCCGTCCGATAGCCCTCCAGGACCGTTTTCAGCGTGGCGAAGGCGCGCTCCAACCCGCCCTGGTCCAGCGCGGCCAGGGTGGCCGGCGCGGTGAGGCTGGGGCCGATCAGCAGCGACATGTCCGCCAGAATCGGCAGCTTGGCCTCCTGGTCCTTGGGGATGAAGCTGGCGAAGGTGCGCACGCCGCCCGACTCCGGCAGGCTGCGCAGCCGGTCGGCCAGCGCCTGCGCGGCACCGAGATCCGGAGTCAGGATGTTGACGGAATAGGGGGAGGTGCGCGGGGTGGTCGCCAGATCGCGGTAGGTGGCGACGGCCTCCGTCCGTTCGTCTTGCAGGTTCAGCGGGTTGACGTCCAGCCGCACCAGCGGCAGCGCCGCCATGGACAGGACGACGCTGGCCCCGGCCAGGGCCAGGATGGCGCGGTGGTGGCGGGTGACCCAGCCGGCGAAGCCGCGGTCTTCGCGTTCCGGCGCGGGGACGCCGGGGCCGGGGCGCAGCAGGACGATCAGGGCGGGCAGAAGGGTCAGGCTGATGAGCAGGGCCACCACCATGCCGACGGCGGAGATGATGCCGAACTCCGCCAGCCCCAGATAGGCGGTCGGTACGAAGGACAGGAAGCCGATGATGGCGCACAGGGTGCTGAGCACCAGCGCCGGCCCGACCGCCCGCACCGCCTCGATGGCGGCGGCCAGCGGCGGCAGGCCGCGGCGCAGCTCCTCCTGGTAGCGCAGGCCGAGATGCCCGCCGTAATCGTCGCCCAGCCCGAAGAACATCACCGCGCAAGTGACCGAGATCAGGTTCAGCCGCCCCACGGTCAGCGCCGCCGCCCCGGCGCTCAGCGTCAGGCCCAGCAGCAGGACCACCATGATGCAGGCGATCAGCCGCCCCGACCGCATCCCGGCGATCAGCACCGCCGAGACCAGGATGAAGGACAGGATGCTGGCGAGGCCGGCGCTGTTGGCCACCGTGTCCAGCTCCGTCTGGCGCAGCGGTACGGCACCGGTGACCCGCATCTCGACCCCCTGGCCGACCGGCTCCGCCATCACCGCGCCAATGGCCTCGTGCACCGCGGTCACCGCGGGCCGCCCGCGCCCGAAGGAGTTGTTGTCCAGGATGGGCCGGGCCAGAACGAAGCGGCGGTTGGCTGCCCGGTCCTCCTCCTCCGCGGCCTGCACCAGCCCGGTCCAGGACAGCGGCACCGGATGTCCGTCCGCCACCGTCGCGGTGCTCACCGCCAGACGGTCCAGCAGATTGGCGGGAGAAGCCGGCGCCCCCTCGTCCGCGTGGGTCAGGATGAGGTCCAGCAGATCGGCCAGCCCCTGAAGGTTCGGGGCGGCGTTGAGCGCCCCCAGCGCCGCCTGCGCCCCGGCCAGCCGGGTGGCCAGATCCTGCAATTTTTCCGTGTCGAGAAAAAGCAGCCCGTACCGCAGGAAGTACAGATCGGCGGACGGCACCTCCACCGCCGACAGCACGTCCGTACGGGCGGACATGCGCTCCGCCAGGCGTACGGCGGCGGCGTCCGACTGGTCGGGAGACGGGCTATCCACCACCACGACGATCTGGTCGTCGGCGAAGGGAAAAGCCCGCCGGTATTCCTCCGTGTGCTGGCGGAAGGCGGTGTCCGGCGCGATCATGTCCGCCGTGCTGGTGCTCATTGTCAGGTTTTCGGCGGAATACCAGCCGGCCAGGACGGACAGCAGCACCCCGACCGCCAGCGTCACCCGCGGCCTTCGGCAGGACAGGGCGCCCAGGCCCCCGATCATGGCGCGGCCGAAGTCCGCCATCCGGCCCAGGACACCTTGCCGTTCTGTCACGCTGTACGTCCCTCCCTAGAAGCGTACGCAGTCTGCCAGGACAACCTTTGGCACCCAACGTACGCTACCGTATCTTACTTCCAACCCATGGGCGAAGCGCGGCACCTCGTTACCCTGATACCTCCACCATGGGGAACACCGGGGCAAAGCGGGAGCGCCGATGCAAGACCACAACGCAAGCACAACCTTGCGGGTCCAACGGACCGATCCTTCGGCCAAGGCCGTGAGCGACGCCGTGGCCGAGGCCACGGACGCCCTGATCCGCCGCCAGCAGGCCGACGGCCATTGGGTGTTCGAACTGGAGGCCGACGCCACCATCCCGTCCGAATATCTGCTGCTGCACCACATCCTCGACGAGATCGATCCGGAACTGGAAGCCGGTCTGGCGACCTTCATCCGCGGGCGGCAGGGCAAGGACGGCGGCTGGCCGCTGTTCTTCGGCGGCGCCATGGACATCAGCTGCAGCGTGAAGGCCTACTTCGCGCTGAAGGCCGCGGGGGACAGCCCCGACGCTGCGCACATGCGCCGCGCCCGCGAGGCGATCCTGGCGCGCGGCGGGGCGGCGCGCTGCAACGTCTTCACCCGCATCCTGCTGGCCCAGTTCGGGCAGATTCCCTGGCGGGCGGTGCCGGCGATGCCGGTGGAGGTGATGAACCTGCCGCCCTGGTCGCCCTTCCACATCTCCCGCATCTCCTACTGGTCGCGGACGGTCGTGGTGCCGCTGCTGGTCGTCATGGCGCACCGGCTGCGCGCCCGCAACCCGCGCGGCATCGGCATCGCGGAGCTGTTCACTGAGCCGCCGGAGCGTGTGCGCAACTGGCACAGCAACAACGGGCGCGGCGGCTGGGCCACGCTGTTCCGGGCGCTGGACGCGGCGCTGCACGCGGTGGAGCCGCGCCTGCCGGCCAATGGGCGCCAGACGGCCATCGACCGCGCCGTGCGCTTCGTGACCGAGCGGCTGAACGGGGAGGACGGGCTGGGCGCCATCTTTCCGGCGATGGTCAATGCCGTGCTGATGTTCCATTGCCTGGGGTTGCCGCCCGACCATCCCGACGCGGCCACGGCGCGCCGCGCGCTGCGCGGGCTGGTGGTGCGTCAGTCGGGGCGGGTCTATTGCCAGCCCTGCCTGTCGCCGGTGTGGGACACCGCGATCATCTGCAACGCCCTGCTGGAAACCGGCAGCCCGCGGGCCCGCGCCGCGGCCCGGCGCGGGGCGGACTGGCTGGTCGACCGGCAGATCCTGGACGTGGAGGGCGATTGGGCGTGGCAGCGTCCGGGGCTGGCGTCGGGCGGCTGGGCCTTCCAGTACAACAACGCCCATTACCCCGACACCGACGACACCGCCATGGTGGTGATGGCCCTGCAGCGGCTGGACGCCGACCGCTATGGCGAGCCGATCCGCCGCGCGCGGGACTGGATTGTCGGGATGCAGAGCCGCAACGGCGGCTGGGGCGCCTTCGACGCCGAGAACCAGCACGACTTCCTCAACCACATCCCCTTCGCCGACCACGGCGCCCTGCTCGACCCGCCGACCGCCGACGTGACGGCGCGCTGCGTCACGATGCTGGCCCGGCTGGGCGAGGGGCGCGACACCGTGCCGACCCGCCGCGGCCTGACCTTCCTGGAGCGCGAGCAGGAAAGTGATGGGGCCTGGTTCGGGCGCTGGGGCACCAACTACGTCTACGGCACCTGGTCGGCGCTGGAGGCGCTGAACGCCGGCGGGGTGCCGCACGCCGCCCCGGCCGTGCAGCGCGCCGCGCGGTGGCTGCTGGCGCACCAGCGCGCGGACGGCGGCTGGGGCGAGGACGGCGCCAGCTACTGGGCCGGCAACCCGCGCGGCGAGGGGGCGGTCTCCACCGCCTCGCAGACCGCCTGGGCGCTGCTGGGGCTGATGGCGGCCGGCAAGGGCGATCACCCGGCGGTGGAGCGCGGCGTGGACTATCTGCTGTCCGCCCGCGACGCCGAGGGGCTGTGGAGCGAGGAGCCCTTCACCGCCGTGGGGTTCCCGCGTGTCTTCTATCTCAAGTACCACGGCTACGCGGCGAGCTTTCCACTGTGGGCGCTGGCCCGCTACCGGGCCTTGAGGGCGTGAAACCTGAGGGCGTGAAAGGAACGGCGGCGGTTTTGGCCGCGGCGCTGATGGTGACCGTCCAGGGCGTGCGCAACGGCGACGGTCGGATCGTCCTCGCCGTCTGCGCGGAGGAGACCTATCCGGCGGGGCGCTGCGCCTTCCGGATCACCGCCCCGGCGGCGGAGGGTTCGGTGCGCGTCGCCGTGCCCGATCTGCCGCCGGGGACCTACGCGTTGCGCGCCTATCACGACGAGAACGGCAACGGACAGTTGGACCGCAACCTTCTCGGCGTGCCGCGGGAAGGCCTCGGCTTCGGCAACGACGCCCCTGTGCTCCTGGCGCCGCCGAGCTTCCGCGACGCCGCCGTGACGGTGGGAGAGGATGGCGTGGAGACGGCGTTGACGCTGCGTTACTGGATATCGCCGTAGGGAGGCATGATGGTCGCCGCGATCCTCACCGGCATGGCGCTCGAAGCCCATCTGGCCCGCCGCAGCGGGCTGCCCGTTGCCTGCGCCACCGGGGACGCCGCCGCCGCGGTGGCGGCGCATCGGCTGCTGGAGGGGGGCGCCTGCGGGATCGTCAGCTTCGGCATCGCGGGCGGCTTGGCAGCTGACCTGCGGCCCGGATCGCTGGTCCTGGCGAGGGCCGTCGTCGATGAGGACGGCGCCGTCTTTGAGGCTTGCCGGTTCTGGCAGGATCGACTGCGCGACGCCTTGCCGCAGGCGCACTCCGCGTTGGTGGCCGGCGCCCGCATGCCCACGGCGACGGTCGGTGACAAGGCACGGCTGCGGGCGCTGAGCGGCGCTGTGGCGGTCGATCTGGAAAGCTTGGCCGTCGCGCGTGTCTGCCGAGCCTGGGGGCGGCCCTTCGCCGTTTTGCGGGCGGTCGCCGACCCGGCGTGGCGGGCGCTGCCCACGGCGGCGCTGGCCGGGTTGGACGGGGCAGGGCGCATCACTCCCGGCGCCGTGCTGGCGCGGCTGGCCGCCGACCCCGGCCAACTCATGGCGCTGGGCCGGCTGGCCTGGGACCTCGGCCGTGCCCTGGCGGCGCTCCGCCGGGCTGCCCAAGCCATTCCAGCGGATTTACTCGGCGGCGGCCCGCTCGGCCTCGATCCGGCGCAGGGTGTCCGCGACGTGGCGTGAGAAGACCTCATCTGCCGGGCGCTGGCGGTCCAGCGGGATTTCCGGCGCCATCGGCCCGTCCGTGCGCGGGCCGCGCAGGCTGACCGCCAGCGCCGACAGCGGGTGGCGCAGCGTGTCCTCCACCGCGGTCGGCTCATAGCCGCTGTGGACCATGCAGTCGGCGCATTTCTCGTAATTGCCGGTGCCGTAGGCGTCCCAGTCCGTCTCCTCCATCAGCGCCTTGAAGGTCGGGGCATAGCCCTCGCCCAGCAGGTAGCAGGGACGCTGCCAGCCGAAGACGTTGCGCGTCGGGTTGCCCCACGGCGCGCAACGGTAGCTGCGGTTGCCGGCCAGGAAGTCCAGGAACAGGGACGATTGCGAGAAGCGCCATTTTTTACCCCGCCCGCGCGCGAAGACGTCGCGGAACAGCTCCTTGGTCTTGCGGCGGTTCAGGAAATGCTCCTGGTCCGGCGCGCGTTCATAGGCGTAGCCGGGCGACACGGTGACGGCGTCGATGCCGGCGGCCATGGCCTCGTCGAAAAAGGCGGCGATCTTCTCCGGCTCCGCCCCGTCGAACAGGGTGCAATTGATGTTGACGCGGAAGCCGCGCGCCTTGGCGGTGCGGATCGCCGCGACGGCGCGGTCGTAGACACCCGGCTGGCAGACCGCCTTGTCATGCTCCTCCCGCCCGCCGTCGAGATGGACCGACCATGTGAAGAAGGGGCTGGGTGTGAAGCGGTCGAGCCGCTTTTCCATCAGCAGGGCGTTGGTGCAGAGATAGACGAACTTGCGGCGCGCCACGATCCCCGCGGCGATGGTGTGGATCTCGGGGTGCAGCAGCGGCTCGCCACCGGCGATGGAGACCACCGGGGCGCCGCACTCGTCCACCGCGCCCAGCGCCTCCTCCACCGACAGGCGGCGGCGCAGGATCGGGTCGGGATAGTCGATCTTGCCGCAGCCCGCACAGGCGAGGTTGCAGCGGAACAGCGGCTCCATCATCAGCACCAGCGGGAAGCGCCGGTTGCCGCTGAGGCGCTGGCGCAGCACGTAGGCGCCGACCAGCGCCGCCTGGATCGCGGGAACGGCCATGGTTACGCCTCTCCCGGACCATCATGGATTGCCGTCTGGTGAATCGCCGTCATGCGCCTATCCCTGAAATTGCGTCGCGCTCCAGTTTGGAGCGTCCGGAGACGCACGGCAGGTAGATTACTGTATGATACTTGCCGGACTCTGGTGTGGTCCGGCTCCGCCTTTCATCCTTCGTAGGCCGTAAAACCACAGCGCGCGCGACCGCCGCGCCGGCCGCTGTACCGGTTGACGGCCCATAAAGGGGGAGGCACCGGCCATGAAGAACAAGACCCCGCCCAGCGGGACGCCTCTGCTCGACCGGGTGCGCACTCCCGTCGATTTGCGCCGCTTGAAACCGCGCCAACTGCGACAGCTGGCCGACGAACTGCGAGCCGAGACGATCGGCGCGGTGTCGGTGACCGGCGGTCATCTGGGCGCCGGGCTGGGGGTGGTCGAATTGACCGTGGCGCTGCACTACGTCTTCGACACGCCGGTGGACCGGCTGATCTGGGACGTCGGGCACCAGTGCTACCCGCACAAGATCCTGACCGGACGCCGCGACCGCATCCGTACGCTCCGTACCGGCGGGGGCTTGAGCGGATTCACGAGACGTACGGAGAGCGCGTACGACCCCTTCGGGGCGGCTCACAGTTCCACCGCCATGTCGGCGGGGCTGGGCATGGCGGTGGCGCGCGACCGGCTGGGCCGCCGCAACCACGTGGTCGCGGTGGTCGGCGACGGCGCGATGAGCGCCGGCATGGCCTATGAGGCGATGAACAACATCGGTTCCGGCGACAGCCGGGTGATCGTGGTGCTCAACGACAACAACATGTCGATCGCCCCGCCGGTCGGCGCCCTGTCGGCCTATCTGTCGCGGCTGATCTCCTCCAAGCCCTTCCTGACCCTGCGGCATTTCGCGGAGGATCTGGCCGGACACATGCCGCGTCCGTTGCGCACGGCGGCGCGGCGGGCGGAGGAGTACGCCCGCGGCATGGTCACCGG
>NZ_JAEPIV010000016.1:0-126200 GCF_016632405.1 Azospirillum aestuarii | reverse complement strand
GACGACCGGCTCCTGGCGGGTGGACGAGACCTACGTGAGGGTGAAGGGGCGGTGGATGTACCTGCACCGCGCCGTCGACGCGCGTGGGCAGACCATCGACTTCCTCCTCAGTGCCAAACGCGACGCCGCGGCCGCGCGCCGCTTCTTCCGCAAGGCGCTGAGGCAGGCGCGCACGGTCAACCCGCGCACCATCACCGTCGACAAGAACGCCGCCTACCCGAGCGCGACTAAAGTGATGAAGAAAGACAACGAGCTGTGGCGCTTTGCCAAGCTCCGACAAGTCAAGTATCTTAACAATATCGTTGAACAAGATCACCGCCGGACCAAGCGGTTGGTCCGGCCAGGGCTCGGCTTCAAGAGCTTCCACACCGCGCGGCGGACCATCGCTGGCTATGAGGTCATGGCGATGGTGCGCAAAGGGCAGGTCGCCGCCATGCCCGCCAACGACATGTCGGCCCAGGCCGCCTTCATCGCCACCCTGTTCGCGGTTGCCGCCTAACGTTGCTGAGCCGGGGGCGCGATCACCCTCGGCTAGACTTCGCAACGAAACCGCCGGCCGTGACGACGTTCAGGACCGTGTCGGCCTTCAGCGCCGCCGCTTGGTGAAAACGCTCGCGGCGGCGGCTTTCCGTCACCAGTCGGTGGGGCAGGAGCGGCAGTCGGTCATCAGCGCGTCCTGGAAGATGGCGAAGCGGATCTTCGCGCCCTCCAGGTTGGCGTGCGACAGGTTGGTCAGGGACAGCTTGGCCTCCTGAAGGTTGGCGCCCTCCAGGTTGGCGCCGGTGAGGTCGGCCTTGTCGGCGCGCAGCGCCTCCAGATTGGCGGCGGTCAGGTCGGCCTGCCGCAGGTCGGCGCCGTTGGCGCGGGCGAATTCCAGGTTGGCGCCGCGCAGGCGGGCGCCGGACAGGCGCGTGCCCTGAAGGAAGGCGGTGCGCAGATCGGCGCCGTCGAGGATGGCCCCGCTGAGATCGGCCCCGCGCAGGTCGGCGTGACGCAGGTCGGCCCGCATCAGGTTGGCGCCGCGCAGGTCAGCGCCGGCCAGCGACAGGCTGCGCAGGTTGCGGTGGCGCAGGTCGATGCCGGGGCAGATCGCCTTGGCCGTCAGGACGCAGCCGGCGACCTCGGTGACGCGCTCCTCCTCGCCGCCGCCGAGGCTGGCGGTCTCCACCTCCGCCGCCAGCGGGGCGGTGAGCGGGCCGGACAGGAACAGCAGGGCGCACAGGGCGAAGGCGGGTCGGAAGAAGCGGTTCATGGGGGAGAACTCCCATCGCTGCGATGCATGAAGACCGGGGCGGGGAAACGGGCCGGTCCGCCCGCTTTCCCGCCCCGGCAGGCGGTCACTTGGCGGCGGTCACTTGGCGCTGGAGACCTTCACGTCGGCCAGCTTGAACACCCAGAAGGAGCCGCCCTGGGTCACGCGGGTGGTCAGGTCGGCGAGATCGCCGCCCCACAGCGGCACGGCGCCGCCATAGCCGGTGGTGATGCCGACATACTGCACCCCGTCCAGCTCCCAGGTGACCGGGGAGGAGATGATGCCGGAGCCGGTCTGGAACTTCCAAAGCTCCGCCCCGGACTTGGCGTCGAACGCCTTGACGTAGCCGTCGCCGGTCCCGGTGAAGACCAGCCCGCCGGCGGTCGCCAGCGTGCCGGACCACAGCGGCAACTCCTCCTTGTGCTCCCAGGCGACCTTGCCGGTCGTCGGGTCGATCGCGCGCAGGACGCCGACATGGTCCTCGAACATCTTGTGAATGCGGAAGCCCATGCCGAGATAGGCGGAGCCGGGGTTGTAGCCGACATGCTCCGTCCAGTAGTCCTCCTTCCAGTGGTTGGCGGCGATGTAGAACAGGCCGGTGTCCTCGCTGTAGGACATCGGGTTCCAGTTCTTGCCGCCGAGGAAGGGCGGGGAGACCTCGACCGACTTGCCGCGCTTCTCGCCCTCGGCGGGCGGCGGCGGGCGCTGGCCCTCGACCTCGATGGGGCGGCCGGTCTTCAGGTCGATGCCTTTGGCCCAGGTGATGCCGTCCACGAAGGGAAAGGCCGCCAGCACGCTGTTCGGCTTGTTAGCCTCGCCGCCCGCCGTCGCCAGCTTCGTCCGGTCGGTGACGTAGAAGAAGCCGTTGCGGTCGGCGTGGGCGGTCGCCTTCACCGTCTTGCCCGACGCGTCCTTGTAGTCGAACAGCACCAGCTCGTTGTTGCCGGAGAAGTCCCAGGTGTCGTTGGGGGTGTGCTGGTAGAAGCCCTTCAGCTCGCCCGTGGTCGGATCGACATAGGCCTGACCGGAGGTGTAGAGGCTGTCGCCGGGCCAGCGCGCCCAGCCGTTCCACGGCGCCGGGTTGCCGGTGCCGATGACGATCGTGTTGGTCTCCACGTCGAAGGTGGCGCTCTGCCAGGGCGCGCCGCCGCCGTGGTTCCAGGCCTCAACGAGCTGCCCGTCCTTGTCGCGCGGCCAGGACGGCGCCTTGGCGCTGCCGGTGGGGGTGCTGTCCTTGCCGTCGAGCCGGCCCAGGTGCCCCTCGACCAGCGGGCGCATCCAGATCTCGTCGCCGGTGTCGGGATCGCGGGCGAACAGGCGGCCGACCACGCCGAACTCATCGCCCGACGAGCCGTGGATCAGCAACATGCGCCCGGTCTTCTGGTCCTTCACGACGGTCGGGGCGCCGGTCATGGTGTAGCCGACCTTGTGATCGGCGAACTTCTTGCGCCAGACGACCTTGCCGGTGTCCTTGTTCAGCGCGACGAGCGAGGCGTCGAGCGTGCCGAAGAACACCTTGTCGCCGTAGATCGCCGCCCCGCGGTTGACCACGTCGCAGCAGGGGCGGATGTCGTCGGGCAGGCGGTGGGCGTAGGTCCACAGCCGCTTGCCGGTGCGCGCGTCCAGCGCGAACATCCGCGAGTAGGAGGCGGTGACGTAGATCACCCCGTCATGCACCAGCGCCTGCGTCTCTTGCCCGCGCTGCTTCTCGTCGCCGAAGGAAAAGGACCAGGCGGGGACCAGCCGCGACACGCTGTTGGTGTCGATCTGCTTCAGCGGGCTGAAGCGCTTGCCCTCCACCCCCATGCCGTACATCAGCACGTCGCCGGCCGACTTGGCGTCGTTGGCGATGTCGTCCCAGGTGACATCGGCGGCCTGGGCGCTTCCCCAGGCCGCCGGAGTGGTGGAGGCGAGGAATCCAGCCACCACCGCGGTGATGATTCGGCGCCGAACCCGTCCGGCCCCGGTGTCCGCCTTGTTTCTCGGCGTGGTGTCCAAGGATAAAGTCATACGTTTCCCCCGTGAAAGGCCGTTTTTTCCGGGGCGGATCGTCCGCCCGATCCGCCCCGGTTCCGGCACCGCGTCTTGCGCCCCCAATGTTCGTCTTGGCGGTTCTTCGGTTCCATTGGACGATACGGGGACGACGTTCTTGCAACGCGCGTATGACGGCGTCCCGGAGGGGGAGGGAAAAAATCCCGGTGCCGCGGCAAAAGGCCCGTCCGCCCGCCGCTTCTTGGTCGAAGGACGCATGGCGGGGCGACCAGTTGTTTCGCTAACATTCCGTCGATGGTCCTATGGGGCGTGTCGGAAGGATCAGACGGCGATGTCGTTGCGAATGCGCATGCTGGCCCTGATCGGGCTGTTCCTCGCGCTGCTGGCGGTGGCCGGCGCGGCTGTGATGATCGCCAACGCGCGCGACGCCGTCCGCGCGGAGATGGCCTCCGCCCTCGATCTCGGCATCGCTGTCGGGCGGGCGGAAGCCGGGCGGGGGGCCGTTCCGAACGCCGTCGCGGCGCTCGACCGGCTGGGCCTGCGCCATCTGCGCTTCATTGCGGGCGAGGCGCCTTCCGGCTCCTTCGGTAATGGGGATGCCGGCCATGAGGCCGTTCCCGGCTGGTTCGCGGCCCTGATCGGCGTGGCGCCGCAGGCTCATGCACTGACCGGTGCCGATGGACGCGCCCTCCTGACCGTGGTCGCCGAACCGCAGGACGAGGTGGCCGAGGTCTGGGAGGACATGCGGGACCTCGCCTTGGCGATGCTGGTCGTGGGGCTGCTGTTGCTGGGCGCCGCCTGGGTGGCCGTGGGCCGGGCGCTGGCCCCGCTCGCCCGCATCGAGGCGGGGGTGCAGCGCCTGCGCCGGGGCGTTTACGAACCCGGACCGCGGAAGGGTCTTGCCGGCGGCGGCGTGCCGGAACTGGCCCGGCTGGGCACCGGCATCGCCGCCCTGGCCGAGGAACTCGCCGCGGCCGGGCGAGAGAACCGCCGGCTCGGCCAGCGGTTGATCGAGGCGCAGGACCGCGAGCGGCGGGATATCGCCCGCGAAATTCACGACGAGCTGGGGGCGGCGCTGTTCGCCATCAAGGTGGACGCCGGGCGCATCCTGCGCCTCAGCGAGGAGCCGAAGCCGGAGGCCTTCATCAGCGAACGGGTGGAGATCGCCGGACGCGCCCGCGCCGTGCTGTCCCTGGCCGCGGACGTCCATCGGTTGAGCCGGCGCATCCTGGTCCGCCTGCGCCCGGCCCTGCTCGACCAGTTGCCGTTGGGCGAGGCGCTGTCCGGGCTGGTCGACGAATGGGCGCGGCGGGAGCCGGAGGTGCGCTGGTCGCTGGACGTGGCCGAGGATGGAACGCCGGACGGCATCGACGGGCTGGACGAGGTGCTGCGCCTGACGATCTTCCGGCTGGCGCAGGAATCGCTGGTCAACGCCCTCCGCCACGCCCGGCCGACCAACGTGTCGGTGACGGTGCGGCGCCGGACCGACCGGGTGGAGGTCGTGGTGACCGATGATGGGCCGGGGTTCGGGCCGGGGTTTAGGGAGGGGCCGGGCGCAGCGGAGCGTGGCGGATTGGGCATCTCCGGCATGGCGGAGCGGGTGAGGGCGCTGGGCGGCGAACTGTCCATCGGACCGGATGGCGGGCAGGGGACCCGTGTGGCCGCCTGCCTCCCCTGCGTCCCGGCCGGGCTGGAGCGCGTTGCATGACCCCGACCATCCTCCTGGTGGACGATCATCCGGTGGTGCGCGCCGGCTGCCAGAGCCTGCTCGCCGAAGCAAGGCTCGGCCGCGTGGTCGAGGCCGCCGACGTGGCGGCGGCGCTGGCGTTGTGGCGCTCGGAACGGCCGGACGTGGTCATCCTCGACCTCAACCTGCCGGGGGGCGCCGGTGGGAGGGATGGTGGCGGGATGGAAGTGCTGCGGCTGATCCGGGCGGACAATCCGGGGGTGCCGGTGCTGATCTTCAGCATGCACGAGGACCCGGCCATTGCCGCGCGGGCGCTGAAGGCCGGCGCCAAGGGCTACGTCACCAAGAACGACGCGCCGGAGACGCTGGTGACCGCGGTGCGCTGCGTGCTGGCGGGCCGCGTCCATCTCGACCACGCGCTGGCGCGCGAACTGGCGCTGATGGCGCTGGCCCCGACCGACGACCCGCTGGCGGTGCTGACCCAGCGTGAACGGGAGATCCTGGCGCTGGTGGGTCGCGGCCTGACCGCGGCGGCCATCGCCGAGGCGCTCGGCATCAGCCAGAAGACCGTCGCCAACGCCTGCACGCAGATCAAGGACAAGCTGGGCGCCGACAGCACGCGCGCCCTGATCCGCATCGCCATCGACCACGGGCTGGCGGCCTGACCGGTTCCAAGAGAGGGACCGTCACGGTGCCGGAGACTCGTCCCCGCGCTTGCTCTTGCGCGCCCGGCTGGGCATCTCGCCGAACTGGGTCTTGAAATCGCGCGAGAAATGGGCGGCGTC
Source organism: Azospirillum aestuarii (assembly GCF_016632405.1). Taxonomy (NCBI): domain Bacteria; kingdom Pseudomonadati; phylum Pseudomonadota; class Alphaproteobacteria; order Rhodospirillales; family Azospirillaceae; genus Azospirillum; species Azospirillum aestuarii. Next base: position 120,484 of record NZ_JAEPIV010000016.1, on the reverse strand, counting down.
GGCGAAGCCGCAGTCGAAGGCGATCTCGGTGATCGTCCGGCGTGTGTGCTCCAGCAGCCAACGCCCGTAATCCAGCCGCAGCCGGCGCTGGAAGGCCGAGGGCGAGATCCCCAGCGCGGCCTGGAAGGACCGTTCGAGCTGCCGGGCGCTGACCCCGACGTAGCGGGCAATGGCCTCGACGGAGGGCGGGGAGTCCAACCTCTGCTCGATGAAATGCGTCGCCTGACGGACGCGGGCGTCGGTCACGCCGTCGAGGTTGGCGTAGAAGTGCGCCTGCGGCAGCGCGCCGGGGCGGATGTCCTGAAGCATCATGTGGCGGACGGCCTGCCGCGCCTTCTGCCCGCCGCAGTGCCGCCCGACGAGATAGAGGCCGAGGTCGATGGCTGCCGTCGAGCCGGCGCAGGTGATCAGGTCCCCCTCGTCGATGAAGAGATGGTCCACCGAGGCGTTGGCGGTCGGGAAACGCTCGCGGAAGGTGTCCAGCACGTTCCAGTGGACGCAGACGCGGCGCGTGCCGACGAGGCCGGCGCGCGCGATGGCGAAGGTGCCCGTGCAGATGCCCAGAAGCCGCACCCGCTGCGCCGCCACCGCGCGCAGATAGGCGGTGACCGGACCCGGCACCTCGTTCCGGTAATCGTTGCCGCCGCACACCGCCACGTAATCGAAGGGCGCCGGGGCGAGCAGATCGCTGTTGGGTGTCACCAGCACGCCGCAACTCGACTGGCGCGGCTGTCCGCCGACGCTCATCACCGTCCAGCTGGCGTCGATCTGCCGGCTGCGCCCTCCGGGGTCGGCGGCGAGCCGGAGCGCGTCGATCAACCCGGAGAAGGCGGTCAGCGTGAACTGGTCGAGCAGCACGAAGCCGATGCGTAACCTGGGATCGGTCGCAAATGAAGCGTCGCGGTCCGGGGCGTCGGGAATGTCGGGTCTGGGTGTCGGCATGTCGGAAATATTCAAGGATTCGGCAGCATTCTTCTATCGGAAAATACGCTCGAACAATTAGCTTTCGAACGAACCATGGCTCTGACGCCCGCTGGACCGACACCACGAAGGAACCGGTCATGACCCATACGCGCGCCGCCACCCGCAACGCTTCCCGCCTTGCCGCCCTGTCCGCCGTCCTGGCGGCCGGAGTCTCCCTCCACGCCCTGCCGGCCGCGGCCCAGGGCGAGATCCGCGTCGCCTGGTACGGTGGCAACTGGGGCGAGGCCTTCCGCACCTGCGTCGCGGAGCCCTTCACCAAGGCGACCGGCGTCCGCGTCGTTCCGGAGATCGGCACCTCGACCGTGACCTTCGCCAAGCTGCAGCAGCAGAAGGACGCGCCGACGCTCGACGTCGCCTACATGGACGGCGGCATCAGCGAGATGGCGCAGGCGGCCGGCGTGCTGGACGCCATCGACGCGGCGGGCGTGCCGAACCTGGCGAAGGCGCAGCCCGAAGCGGTCTACAAGGCGGACGGGTCGATCTTCGCCGTCGGTTCGGGCTACTACTCGCTCGGCCTGACCTACAACACCAAGGAGATCAAGACCCCGCCGACCTCGTGGAACGACCTGTGGAAGCCGGAGTTCGCGGACACGGTGACGATCCCGTCGCCGGCCAACTCTTCCGGCGTGCCCTTCGTCATGTTCCTGAATCGCATGTGGGGCAACCCGCCGGGCGACCTGTCCAAGACCTTTGAGAAGCTGAAGACGCTGAAGACCGCGCTCTACTTCGACAGCTCGGGGGCGGCGAGCAACGCCTACCAGAGCGGCGAGGCGATCATCGGCGCGCATTTCAACGTCGGCGCCTGGGATCTGGCCGACAAGGGCCTGCCCATCGGCTTCGCCGTTCCGAAGGAAGGCGTCTGGGCCACCGACGCCCGCCTGCATCTGGTCAAGAACGCCCCGCACAAGGCCGACGCCCAGCGCTTCATCGACACCGCCCTGACCCCGCAGGCGTCGGCCTGTCTGGCGGAGAAGCTCTATCTCGGTCCGGCGGTGCAGGGCGTGTCGGTGTCGCCGGACGTCGAGCGCAAGCTGCCCTGGGGCGTCGGCGGGTCGGTCAAGAACCTCCAGCTCTTCAACTGGGCGGACATCAACCGGGACCGCGCGGCGATCACCGACGCCTGGAACCGCGAACTCGCCCGCCAGTGAACCGCAGCCAGCCGGGGAGTCCTTCCATGTCTGACGCTCTGCTCTCCATCCGCTCCGTCGACAAGCATTTCGGCACATACCATGCGCTGAGGGACGTGTCGCTGGATGTGGCCCATGGTGAGTTCGTCGCCCTGCTGGGGCCGAGCGGCTGCGGCAAGACGACCCTGCTGCGCTGCATCGCCGGCTTCCTCTCCCCCGATTCCGGCACCATCCGGATCGGCGGGGAGGACGTGACGCGGCTGCCGCCCCACCGGCGCCCGCTGAACACGGTGTTCCAGCACTACGCCCTGTTCCCGCACCTGAACATCCTCGACAACGTGGCCTACGGGCCGCGCCGTCACGGGGCGGCGCGGGGCGAGGCGCTGGAGCGCGCCCGCGAGGCGCTGGAGCTGGTCGGGCTGGACTCCGCGGCGGGGCGCTTCCCACGGGAGCTGTCGGGCGGCCAGCAGCAGCGCGTCGCCCTGGCGCGGGCCTTCGTCAACCGCCCGAAGCTCCTCCTGCTCGACGAGCCGCTGAGCGCGCTCGACCTGAAGCTGCGCAAGCGGATGCAGATCGAGCTGAAGCATCTCCAGGAGAAGCTCGGCATCGCCTTCGTGTTCGTGACCCACGACCAGGAGGAGGCGATGAGCATGGCGAACCGCATCGTCGTCATGAACCGCGGCGTGATCGAGCAGGTGGGCGACGGGCGGGCCATCTACACCCGTCCGGCCAGCCGCTTCGTCGCCGACTTCATCGGCGAGGCCAACCTGCTGCCGGGAACGGCGGAGGGCGACGCCGGGGTGCGGCTGGCGGTGGGGGCGGCGCTGCTGCCCCATCTCGGCGCCGACACGCGGCAGCGCTACACCGCGGTGCTGCGGCCCGAGCATGTCGAGCTGCTGAACCAGCCGGAGGCGCCGGGCCTGATCACCGACCAGGGGTTCGTCGAGGACGTCATCGACACCGGCGGGCAGACCGTCGTGACGGTGCGCGTCGGCGAGCACCTGCTGGCCAGCCGCCGGCTGGGCATGGCGGGGGAGGGGCTGAAACCGGGGGCGCCGGTCTTCGTCGGCTTCCGTCCGGGGCATGTCCACATCGTCGCCGAGCCGGCCCCGCACCGGTCCGGACCATGAGCACGACCATGAGCGCCGCCATGAACCGAGCCTTGCCCCTGCTGGCGGCCCCGGTCGCCTTCTTCGTGGCCTTCTTCGCCGTTCCGATGATCGTGGTCGTGTCGTCCAGCCTGATGGCCGGCGGCGTGCCGTCCCTCGGCAACTACGCGCGGGTGCTGTTCGACCAGTATCACTGGGACGTGCTGGCGGCGACCTTCCGCATCGCCGGGCTGACCACGGTGGCCTGCGCGCTGCTCGGCTACCCGCTGGCCTATTATCTGGTGCGGGTGGTCAAGTCGCCGGCGCTGCGGCGGACCTGCGTCATCCTGCTGGTGCTGCCGCTGTTCACCAGCAACATCGTCCGCTCCTTCGGCTGGATGGTCCTGCTGGGACGCAACGGCCTCGTCAACGACGCGCTGGTCGGGGTGGGCATCCTGGACCGTCCGATGCGCTTCCTCGGCACCGAGCTGGGCATCGTGATCGGGCTGGTCTACATCCTGCTGCCCTTCATCGTGCTGGCCGTCGGCAACGCGCTGGCCGCGGTGGACCCGGCGCTGGAGGATGCGTCCTCCGACCTCGGCGCCACGCCCTTCGACACCTTCCGGACGGTCACCTTTCCGCTCTGCCTGCCGGGGCTGATGTCGGGGATCGTCATGGTCTTCACCCTGGCGGTCAGCGCCTATGTCACGCCGGCCCTGCTGAGCGGCGGCAAGATCACGGTCTTCCCCATGCTGATCTTCCAGCAGTACAGCACGGTCTTCGACGTGAACTACGGCGGCGCGCTCAGCATGACGCTGCTGGTCATGACGCTGCTCCTGGTCGGTCTGGCCGGCTGGATCGGCAACGCCGGGGCCGGCGCAACGGGGAGGAAAGCCCAATGATCGCACGGCTTCTTCTGCGGGTGGTGTCCTGGTCGGTCATGGCCTACCTGATGCTGCCGCTTCTGGTCATCGTCGGTTCCTCCTTCACCGCCACCAGCTACCTCGCCTTCCCGCCGCAGGGGCTGACGCTCGACTGGTACGGGCGGATGCTCGGCGACACCTCCTATCTGGCGGCCTTCGGCACCAGCACCCTGCTGGCCCTGGTCGCCACGGCGGCGGCCCTGCTGCTCGGCGTTCCGGCGGCGCTGGCCATCGCCCGCTGCGAGTTTCCGGGCAAGAAGTTCCTGCTGTCGCTGCTGATGTCGCCGCTGGTCCTGCCGCACGTCGTGCTGGGCGCCGCCCTGCTGCAATATTGCGCGGCGCTGGGGCTGATGCGCAGCTTCACGGCGCTGCTGGTCGGGCACATCGTGATCATCATGCCCTTCGTCCTGCGCTCCGTCCTGCCGCAGCTGACGCCGGAGCAGCGGGCGCTGGAGGAGGCCTCCGCCGACCTGGGCGCCCGCCCGATGGAGACCTTCTTCCTCGTCACGCTGCCGCAAATCCGCAGCGGCCTGGCGAGCGGCGCGATCTTCGCCTTCATCTCCTCCTGGATCAACGTCGAGCTGAGCATCTTCAACACCACGGCGGAGATGACGACCATCCCGGTCAAGCTGTTCAACTACGTCCAGTACACGATCGACCCGGTCATCGCCGCGGTGTCCTCCATCACCATCGGCGTGGCGGCTCTGGCGATCATCATTCTCGACCTCACCGTCGGACTGCACCTTCTGTCGGACCGGCGCTGACCGGTCCCGGCACCCCCGCTTCATCCCCCCGATCCAACACTGAATCCGATCCACGAAAGGGTCCTTCCATGCGCATGCAAGACGCATTCGATGTCCTGTACACCCACACCGAGGGCGAGCCGCTCTGCATCATCCACAGCGGCATCCCCTATCCGGCCGGTTCCAGCATCCTGGAGAAGCGCCAGTTCCTGGAGACGCATTATGATTGGCTGCGCGAAGCCCTGATGCGCGAGCCGCGCGGCCACAAGGACATGTTCGGCGTCTTCCTGACCCCGCCGTCCGGCCCGGACTACGACGCCGGCCTGATCTACATCGACGGCACCCAGTATTCGCACATGTGCGGCCACGGCACGATCGCCGTCGCCATGGCGATGGTCGCCAACGGCCTCGTCCGCCGCGGCGAGAACGGGCGCACCACCATCCGCTTCGAGACGACCGCCGGCCTCGTCGTCGCCGAGGTGGCCCATGAGGGCGACCGGGTGCTGTGGACCAGGTTCGAGAACGTCCCGGCCTACGTCGCCGCGCAGGACGTGGCGTTCGAACTGCCGGAGATCGGCCCGCTTAAGGCCGACATCGTGTGGGGCGGCAACTACTTCGGCATCATCGACCTGACCGGCACGTCGCTGCGCATCGGGCCGGAGAACGGCACCGCCCTGTCGCATTACGGCATCCTGGCGCGTGAGCAGCTCCGCCAGAAGGTGGCGATCCAGCACCCGGCTTCGGCGCACATCAACAACTTCAACTTCGTGACCTTCTGGCACGAGCCGACCATCGAGGGCGCCTTCTACAAGAACGTCCACGTCTTCAGCGCCGGCCAGCTCGACCGCTCGCCGGGCGGCACCGGCACCAGCGCGATGATGGCGATGTTCGAGGCGCGCGGGAAGATGGCGATCGGCGACACCATCCGTTCCGAGGGCCTGCTCGGCACCGGCACCTTCGAGGGCAGCCTGCTCGGCGAGACCCGCCTGAACGGCGTGCGCGCCGTGCGCCCGACCGTCAAGGGCACGGCCAGCATCCTCGGCACCGCCCGCTGGGTGATCGACCGCAACGATCCGGTCGGCGCCGGCTTCCTGGTCGCCTGACCGGCCCCGCAGCAGTAGCGTCCTGAACTTCGTCCCGGCGTCCCCTCAGGGCGCCGGGACCTTTGTGCTGCGCCGATGGGCGATCCGCTCACCCGTATCGGTGCGCTAGCGTTGTATACAATGACGCTCACTCGGTTTTCGGGACCGTGAAGACGGCCCGCCCGGCGCGCACATGAGCGCGCATCACCGACGACGCCCATTCCCCATCGCGGGCGGTCAGGGCTTCGACGATCTCGCGGTGGTGGTTCATGCTGCGGGCGAGGTCGCGCCGGCTGTAGCGGGCGAAGGTCCGCAGCACCAGCGGCATCTCCACCACCTGCCGGATCATCTGGCCCAGGCGCCGATCCCCGGCGATGTCGATCAGCAAGCCGTGGAAGCGGTCGTTCAGCGGCGTGATGCGCGAGAAGTCCACCGCGCCGCCATCCCCCACCACCGCCTCCATCGCGTCGCACAGCGCTCCCAACTCGACAAGATGGTGAGTCTCCGCGCGGCTGGCGGCGAGGCCGGCCACTTGGCTTTCCAGCGTCGCGCGCAGTCCGAAGATCTCGTCGAGGTCCTGGATCGTCCAGGCGTTCACCGTGGCGCCAAGGTTGGGCACGAGCTGCAGCAGCCCATCGGCGGACAGCCGGCGCAGCGCCTCGCGCACGGGGGTGCGGCTGACCCCGGTCAGCTCGGCCAGCTCCTGCTCGCGCAGATGGGCGCCCGGCGGCCAGCGGCTGGCCAGGATGCCCTCGCGGATGAAGCGGTAGGCGCGGTCGGCGGCGCGGTTGGAGCCGCCGCTAAAGCCGTTGTCCCATTGGGGCGCCAGAGCCCCGGCGCTGTCCGCCATGCTGACCTCCCTTGCGCTTCTGTCCGGCGCCTGAACTTTTCGGGTTGCGTTGTATACAATGACGCATTATGTTCGTTAGCACAACAAATTAAACGCCCGTTTCCGGTGCGCTCTGTTGGAAGCCACCGGCTGAAGCGGCGACAAGGGAGGGATACAACCGGTGACGACACCCGCACAACGCCTGAAAACGTTGCTGGAGGCTCCCGGCCTTCACCTGATGCCCTGCTGTTTTGACGCGCTGTCGGCGCGGCTGATCGAGCAGGCCGGTTTCCGCGTCAGCCTGATGAGCGGCTTCGCCGTCTCGGCCACCCGGCTGGGGATGCCCGACACCGGGCTGATCTCTTTCGCCGAGATGCTGGACCAGCTCCGCAACGTCTGTCAGGCGGCCCCCGGCCTGCTGGTGATCGGCGACGGCGACACCGGCTACGGCAACGCCATGAACGTACAGCGCACCGTGCGCGACTACGCCCGCGCCGGGGCCGCCGCCGTCCTGATCGAGGATCAGGTCAGCCCCAAGCGCTGCGGCCATACCAAGGGCAAGCAGGTCGTCGGGCGGGCCGAGGCGCGCATGAAGATCCGCGCCGCCGTCGATGCCGCGCGGTCGGGGTCCGATGACATCCTGATCCTGGCGCGGACGGACGCCCGCGCCGTGCACGGCTTCGACGCGGCGCTGGAACGCTGTCAGGATTTCGTGGAGGAGGGCGCCGACATCATCTTCATGGAGGCCCCGCACAATGAGATGGAGATGGCCGCCTTTTGCGCGGGCATCGACCGGCCGGCCATGGCGAACATGGTGCGCGGCGGCCAGACGCCGATGCTGCCGCCGCAGGAACTGGAGGCGCTGGGGTTCAAGCTCGCCGCCTATCCGCTGACCCTGATGTCGGCGGCCATCGACGCCATGCGCACCGCCCTGACCGCGGTGGCGGACGGGCAGGAAAGCCGGGTGGCCCAGGCCGATTTCGAGGCGCTGAAGGACCTTGTCGGCTTCCCCGACTACTACGAGCGCGAACAGGCCTACCGGGCTGCAGAGTGAGGGGAGGCAACGCCATGAACACGCCGCGTTCCATCATCGACAAGATCTGGGATCAGCACGTCGTCGCCGATCTGGGCGACGGGCGGGTGCTGCTCCACATCGACCGCCACATGCTGCACGAGGTCACCAGCCCGCAGGCCTACGCCGGGCTGGCCGCCGCCGGGCGCCGGCTGCGCCGCCCCGACCTGACCTTCGCGACGGCGGACCACATCGTCTCGACCGAGAATGGCCGCACCGACGACACGGTGCCGGGCGGGCCGGAGATGATCCGCGCCCTGCGCGCCAACGCCGAGGCCACCGGCGTCGCGCTGTTCGACCTGGGCGACGTGCGCCAGGGCATCGTGCATGTGATCGCGCCGGAGCTGGGGATCGCCCTGCCGGGCGCCACCCTGGTCTGCGGCGACAGCCACACCAGCACGGTCGGCGCGCTGGGCGCCATGGCCTGGGGCATCGGCACGTCGGAGGTCGAGCATGTCATGGCGACGCAGACGGCCATCCTGCGCCGCCCGCCGACCATGCGCATCACCTTCAGCGGAACCCGTCCGGCGGGTGTGTCGGCCAAGGACATGGTGCTGAAGCTGATCGCCACCATCGGCACAGCGGGGGCGACGGGCTACGGCGTCGAATACGCCGGCCCGGCCATCCGCGCGCTCTCCATGGAAGAGCGGATGACCGTCTGCAACATGTCGGTGGAACTGGGCGCGCGCTTCGGTCTGATCGCCCCCGACGAGGTGACCTTCGCCTATCTCCAGGGGCGGCCCTTCGCCCCGGCGGGCGACCTGTGGGAGCCGGCGGTGGCGGCGTGGCGCGCCCTGGCGAGCGATCCCGGCGCCCGCTTCGACGCCGAGATCGAACTGGACGTCTCCAGCCTCACCCCGCAGGTGTCCTGGGGCACCAGCCCGCAGGATTGCATCGGCGTCGGCGAGACCGTGCCCGATCCGGAGCGCGAGGCCGATCCCAAGCGCCGGCAGGCGATGCGCCGGGCGCTCGACTACATCGGGCTGGAGCCGGGGACGCCGATGCGCGACCTGCCGGTGGACATGGTCTTCATCGGCTCCTGCACCAACAGCCGCATCGAGGATCTGCGGGCCGCCGCCGCCGTGCTGAAGGGACGGCGGGTCGCCGCCGGCCTGCGCGCTCTGGTCGTGCCGGGCTCCGGCCAGGTGCGCCGGCAGGCCGAGGCGGAGGGGCTGGACCGCGTGTTCACCGCCGCCGGCTTCGAATGGCGGGAGCCGGGCTGTTCGATGTGCGCCGGGATGAACGCCGACCGGGTGCCGCCGGGCAAGCGCTGCGTCGCCACCTCGAACCGCAATTTCGAAGGCCGCCAGGGGCCGGGCGCGCGCACCCACCTCGCCAGCCCCGCCACCGCGGCCGCGGCGGCCGTGGCCGGGCGCATCGTCGATGTCCGCAGTCTGGAAGGGGGTGTCTGACATGCCGGAACCCATCAACCGCATCACCGGGATCGCCGCACCACTGCCGCAACCCAACGTGGACACCGACGCGATCATCCCCAAGGCGCATCTGCTGACGATCCACCGCAGCGGGCTGGGCGCCGGACTCTTCTCCGAATGGCGGTTTGACGAAGACGACAAGGAACGGCCGGACTTCGTCTTGAACCAAGCCCCCTGGCGGGAGGCGACGATCCTGTTGGCCGGCGAAAATTTCGGCTGCGGCTCGTCGCGCGAACACGCGGTGTGGAGCCTGATGGACTTCGGCATCCGCTGCGTGATCGCGCCGAGCTTCGCCAGCATCTTCCACGAGAACTGCCAGAAGAACGGTCTGGCCGCGGTGACTCTGGACGAGGCCGCGCTTGCCCATCTCGTCGCCTGTGCCCAGGCAACGCCGGCCGCCGCCATGACGGTGGACATCGATGCCTGCCGCGTCACAGCGTCGGACGGGCGGGAGTTTCCCTTCACGATGGAGACGGCGCGGCGGCAGGCGCTTCTGGAGGGGCTCGACGAGATCGGGGCCAGCCTGCGCCACGACGCCGCCATGGCGGCGTTCGAGGCGCGCGACCGGGCGCAGCGCCCGTGGATTCACGCCCTGCCCACCGCCTGACGGGTCCGGGTCAACGCGCATGGCCGGAAAGGCCAGCGGCACATTGGGAGGAACAGCGATGTCGTTCATAACCACGATGAAGCGCAAGGCGGTCCTGGGAGCGGCGGCCATGGGAGTGGCGCTCGCCACCCTGGTCCCGGCCGTCCCGGCGCAGGCCGAGGAGATCACGGTCACCCACTGGGGCGTTCTGATGTACGGCGCTCCCTACGCCGTCGCCATGGAGAAGGGCTATTACAAGGAGCAGGGGCTGGACATCACCGGCGTCCTGACCTCCAAGGGCGGCGGCACGACCATGCGCAACGTCATGGCGGCGCCGATGCCCTACGGCGAGGTCGCCCTGTCGGCGGCGGTGGCCGCCATCAACCAAGGTCTGGACGTGAAGATCATCCACACCGGCGTCCGCACGGCGGGCGAGATCCTGTGGGTGACCAAGCCGGACTCGCCGGTGAAGACCGCCAAGGACCTGGACGGCAAGAAGGTCGCCTTCACCAGCCCGAAGTCGGTCACCGACATGCTGCTGACCATGGTGAAGGACAAGCACGGCATCACGGTGGACGGCGTGTCGGCGGGCGGCGTCGGCGGCGGCCTGACCATGCTGGAGCAGGGCGGGGTGGCCGCCGCCCCGGTGATGGACCCGATCTGGGCGCGCGTGCAGAACAAGTACCACATGGTCTTCGCGGTCGAGACGGAACTGCCGACCATGGTGCAGACGGTGGGCGTCACCACGTCGGAATTCGCCGCGAAGAACGGCGACAAGCTGAGGAAGCTGATCGAGGCGCGGCGCAAGGGGGTGGACTTCGTCTATGCCAATCCCGAAGAGACCGCCAAGATCATGACCAAATACTACGACATCGACGAGGCGATCGCGCTGCAGGCGCTGAAGAATCTGGCGAGCATCAAATATTGGAGCGCCGGTGATTTCGAGTATGACGGGATGAACAACCTGATCAAGGGGCTGCAGATCATCGGCGAGGTCAAGGGCGAGGTCGACTGGTCGAAGCACGCCGACGCCTCGTTCCTGAAATAACCGCCTTAAAGAAAATCCGCCTGAAGACATCCGATGACCGGGAGGAAGCCCCCGATGAAAGCCAACGTCGTCGCCAAGCGCGACCCGCAAGAGGAGGCGGGGGCTTTCCCCGCCCAGGCCGTCCACGCCGAACTGAAGGGGGTGAGCCGCATCTACGGCGTTCCCGGCCATGGCGGGGTGCACGCGCTGGGTCCCGTCGACCTGACCCTGCGGCAGGGGGAGTTCTTCTCCGTCGTCGGGCCGTCGGGCTGCGGCAAGTCCACCCTGCTCGACGTGCTGTCCGGCCTGTCCGTGCCGACCGAAGGGACGGTGACCTTCGAAGGCAAGCCGGTGGCCGGCAAGGTCCCGGACGGCGTCGGGGTGGTGTTCCAGGAGGACGCCACCTTCCCCTGGCTGACCGTCTGGGACAACATCGCCTTCGGCCTGCGCCGGGCGGGCGTCGATCCGGCGGAGATCGAACGGCGGGTCAACTACGCCGTCGGCTTCGTCGGGCTGAAGGATTTCGCCAAGGCCTATCCCGTGCAGTTGTCGGGCGGCATGCGCCAGCGCGTCTGCATCGCCCGCACGCTGGTGATGCGGCCGCGCCTGATCCTGCTGGACGAGCCGTTCGGTGCGCTCGACGCGCAGACCCGCCTGATCATGGGCGACGAGCTGCTGAAGCTGTGGCGCGAAACCGGGGCCACGGTGATGCTGATCACCCACGCGCTGGACGAGGCGGCCATGCTGTCGGACCGCATCGGCGTGATGTCGGCCCGGCCCGGACGGATCATCGAGGAGATCGAGACGGGCTGGTCGCGCGAGCGCGATTCCCGCATCGCCAGCGAGGACGGTTTCGGCCAGATCACCGCCCGGCTGTGGCGCCTGCTGCGCGAGGAGAGCCTGAAGGCGGCGGGCCTCGCCGGGGGTGGGCCGTGAGCTGGGCGGGCTGGCTCCGCCTGATCGTGGTGAGCGGCGCCGTCCTGCTGCTGGAGGTTCTGTGCCGGGCCGGCGTCATCGCCAAGACGGTCCTGCCGGCGCCCAGCGTCATGGCCGGCGACCTCTACCGCCTTCTCGCCTCTGGCGCGGCCAGCGCCGACATCGGCGAGACGCTGGGCAACGTCGCGATGGCGGTGATCGCCTCGATCCTGCTCGGCTTCGTCGGCGGCGTGGCGATCCACGCGGTGCCGCGGGTGCGCCGTGCGCTCGATCCCTTCCTGGCGACCTACTACGCGGTGCCCTTCTTCATCTTCTACCCGGTGCTGATCGTCATCTTCGGGCTGGGGGCGGCGCCCATCGTGGTGATCGGCACGCTGTTCGGCGTGGTGGCGATGCTGATCAACACGCTGAACGGGCTGGACCGGATTCCGCGCGTCCTGCTGAAGACCGCGCGCGTCCACGGCATGGACCCGGTCCGCACGGCTCTGATGGTCAAGCTGCCCAGCGCGGCGCCCTACCTGTTCACCGGGGCGAAGCTGGCCATCGCCTACTGCTTCATCGGGGTCATCGCGGCGGAGTTCATCATGTCATCCTCGGGCATCGGCTACAGCATCGCCTATGCCTTCAACAACTTCGACAATTCGCGGATGTACGCGCTGATGCTGTTCATCATCGTCCTGGTGACGGTGCTCAACGCGGTGCTCTTCACCTGGGAGCGCCGGATCATGCAGCGGCGGAGGCGCTGACGGCCATGCACAGAAAGACCGATACGCTTCTCGTCATCGTCGCGCTGGTGGCCCTGTGGCAGGTCCTGCACTGGATCGTCGGCAGCGTCGCCCTGACCTCGCCCGCCGACACGCTGGCCCGCGCCGTCGAGCTGCTGGGCTCCGCCACCTTCTGGCCGCACGTCGCGGAGACCGGGGTGGCGCTGCTCTATTCGCTGCTGCTGGCGGTGTTCGGCGGGCTGACCATCGGCATCGCGCTGGGCATCAACCGGCTGGCCGGGGAGGTGGCGGAGCCGATCCTGGTGTCGCTCTATTCGCTTCCCAAGATCACCCTCTACCCGGTGATCCTGCTCGCCTTCGGGCTGGGCCTGTCGGCCAAGGTGGCCTTCGGGACGATCCACGGCATCATCCCGGTGATCATCTTCACGATGAACGCGGTCCGCACCATCCCGCCGGTGATGCTGCGCAGCGCGCGGGTGATGCGCCTGTCGCCGCCCCAGCTCGTCTCCACCATCATCCTGCCCGCCGCCTTGCCGGAACTGGTGTCCGGCCTGCGGGTGGGCTTCTCGCTGACCCTGCTGGGCGTGCTGATCGGCGAGATGTTCGCCTCGCAGCGCGGCCTCGGCTACCTCGTCATGAACGCCATCGGCGGGCACGACGTGCGCACCATGATGGCCGTGGTGCTGATCCTCGCCACCACCGCCGTGCTCATCAGCGCCGGGCTGCTGCACATCGACCGGCGCATGCACCGGCGGGCCTCGTGAAGACTTCCGGAGATTCCAACGACATGACCGCATCCCTCAAACCCAAATCCCTTAAACAACGCCTGTCGCAGCCGGGCCTGATCTCGGCCCCCGGCGTGTTCGACATGATCTCGGCCAAGGTGGCGGACGGCATGGGGTTCGACGCGCTGTACATGACCGGCTACGGCACCGTCGCCAGCCATCTCGGCCTGCCGGACGCCGGGCTCGCCACCTACAGCGACATGGTCGGCCGGGTGCGGGCCATCGCGCGCGGCACCTCGACGCCGCTGATCGCCGACGGCGACACCGGCTATGGCGGCCTGCTGAACGTCGATTTCACCATCCGCGGCTACGAAGAGGCCGGGGCCGCGGCCATCCAGCTCGAAGACCAGGAATTCCCGAAGAAGTGCGGCCACACGCCGGGCCGCCGGGTCATTCCCATGGCCGACATGGTGCGCAAGATCCGCGTCGCCTGCGAGGCGCGCTCGTCGAGCGACTTCCTGATCATCGCCCGCACCGACGCCCGCACGACGCTCGGCCTCGACGAGGCGCTGCGCCGCGCCGACGCCTACGCCGAGGCCGGCGCCGACATCATCTTCGTGGAAAGCCCGGAGAGCGAGGCGGAGATGGAGCGGATCTGCCGAACCATCGGCAAGCCGCTGATCGCCAACATGGTGGAGGGCGGGCGCACGCCGGTGATGACCGGGGCGCAGCTGGAATCGCTGGGCTACCGCATCGCCATCTTCCCGGCCACCGGCTTCCTGGCGATGGCCGCGGCGCTGCGCAGCGCCTACGGCGAAATCCTCGCCAAGGGGTCGAGCGCCGAGTATCGGGGGGAGCTGTATCCCTTCCCCGACTTCACCCGGCTGATGGGCTTCGAGCGCGTCTGGGAGTTCGAGAAGCGCCACCCCGAGACGGAGTAACCGTCCGCCGTCTCAGCTCTGCGGCGTTTTTCCGGGGGCACGGCAGGGGAACTCGATGGTGAATCGCGTTCCCTCGCCGGGCCGGCTGTCCAGATGGATGGTGCCGCCGAGCTGGCCGGTGATCAGGTTGAAGACGATGTGCAGGCCGAGCCCGGTCGAGCCGGTGCCCCGCCGCGTCGTGAAGAAGGGCTCGAACACCTTGCCGTGGTTCTCCGCGGGGATGCCGCAGCCGTCGTCCTGGTAGACCAGCCGCACCCCTTCGTTCTCCAGCGTCTGCGCCGTGATGGCGATCCGGCCCTTCTCGCCGTCCCGGTAGGCGTGGTTGACCGAGTTGGTGATGAGGTTCGTCACGATCTGGGCGATCACGCCGGGGTAGCTGTCCAGCTCGACGCCCTTGGGGCAATCCAGCCGCACCTCATGACCGGGGCGGTGCCAGGTCGGGCGCAGGCTGACCAGAACCTCCTCCAGATAGCCGCGCAGGTCGAACCGGCGGCGGTCGCTGCGCGTCTGGTCCGAGGCGACCTGCTTGAAGCTCTGCACCAGATCGGCGGCGCGGGTGGCGTTGCTGATCATCAGCGTGGCGGCGTCGTGCGCGGCCTGCATGAAGTCCTGAAAGTCGGCCCGGCGCATCTTGCCGGTGTCCGACAGCGTTTCGAGTGCGCTGATCTTCTCGCCGAGATAGGAGGCGCTGGTCATCACGATGCCGATGGGCGTGTTGATCTCGTGCGCCACCCCGGCGACGAGTTGCCCCAGCGAGGCCATCTTCTCCGCCTGGACGAGCTGTTGCTGGGCGGCCTTGAGCTGGGCATGGGCGGCGTGGAGCTGCTCGTGGGCGTCGCGCAGCTCGCTTTCGCGGCTGCGGTCCACCGTCACGTCGACATAGACCTGCACCATGCCGCCGTCCGGCATGGGATTGCTGCGGACCTGGATGACCCGGCCGTCGGCGAACTCGATCTCGCTGGGGCTGCTCATCAGGGGCGAGGGCACCAGCGCCGTCAGGAGCTGGCCGGAGGCGTTCACCGCGGCGCTCAGCTCCCGATACGGAAGGCCGACCCGGCGCAGCGTGTCCGGCAGGCTGAAGAGGGCCATGGCGCGCTCGTTCCAGACGCGCAGCCGCTCCTCGGCGTCGAAGGCCGCCAGACCGTCGTACATGCTGGCCAGGGTGGCGCGCAGCAGCTGCGACTGCTCGGCCACCTCGCGGGTCCGCTCGGCCACCTGGGCCTCCAGCGTGCGGTTCAGCCGCTCCAACCCGTCATAGAGGCGGGCGTTCTCGATGGAGATGGCGATCTGCACCGACAGGAGGTCGAGCAGCTCCAGCCGCTCCGGGCTGAAGATGTTGGCGGCGAGGTTGTTCTCCAGATAGAGGATGCCGACCATCTGGTTGCGGTTGCGCAGGGGCAGGCACAGCACGGAGCGCGGCTGCACCAGCCGCGTGTAGGAGTCGTATTGGAAATCGCCTTCGTTGGCGGCGTCGGCCAGAACGACCGGCTCCCCGGTCTGGATGACCGCATCGACGATACCGCGCACCAGGACCGGCGCCGCGTCGTCGAGGGGGCGGGACTGCAGGACCTCCGCGGCGTCGCCCTCGCTCGTGGCGTCGGCCTCGATCCGCCACGCGCCGTCGGTCGGCAGCAGCAGGCAGCCCCGCGTCGCCCCGGCGTTGGTGATGACCAGCTTCATCAGCGTCCACAGCAGGTCGCCCAGGCGGATGTCCTGCGCCAGCGCCCGCGAGGTGCGGATCACCGTCTCCACATCCACCATGTGGGAGCTGGACCCGGAGGAGGAGCGCCGCCGCGACGAGGCGGTGACCGGGCGTTGCGGCGGGAAACCGTCGTCGACGGGGCTTTGGTCCGCCGCCGTCTCGCCGAACAGCTCGGCCAGCCGGGCGTCCAGCGTCCTGACCTTCGCCAGCGCGTCCCAGCGCCGGTAGGCGTGGCGGGCCTGGAACAGCATCGCCTTCGCCGTGAAGCGGTCGCCACGCGCCAAGGCGGCCTCGCCGGCCCGCTCGCAGGCGAACGCCTCGTCGTGGATGAAGCCCTGTTCGCGGGCGGACTCGGCGGCGGTCTGGTAGTGACGGTGCGCCTTGTCCAGCCGTCCCGTGGCGCGCAGACGCTCGGCCACCACGAGGGCCAGCAGGTGGCGGAAATTGGTCGGCGCGTGGCGGACCGCTCCGCGGAGCCGGCGCTCCAGGCCGAGCGCCGCGGCCCGCGCCCGCAGCCGCTCGGCGGGGCGGAGGCGGTCCCAGGCGGCGAAGTCGATCAGGGCGGCGACCACCCGCATGCGCAGGTTCATCACCATGCCCATGGAGGCGTCGGCGAAGGGACGGCGCTTCGCGATGCAGCGCCGCGCCTCGTCGATCCGGCCGAACAGCAGGTTCAGATAGGCGAGGTGGCTGTGCATCGTGTCCAGGGCAAGGCGGTTGCCGCTGGCAGCCAGGGCCGGGACGTCGCTCGCTTCCGTGACGTGGGGGCCGGCGAAGGCGGTGGGGTCTTCGGACTCGCCCAGAAGATTGGCGATGAGCTGCTGATGGGGCCGCAGCACGCCCGCCGCGGTCTGCTGGTTCAGGCGCCCGATGGCGGCGGCGTGGTTCGCCGCGGTCTGCTGGAGCTGCCGCAGGGGATGGCCGAGAAACAGTCCCTGCGCGATCGCGTTGTTCAGGCAGTAGGCGGCGTACTCGATGTCGCCGGTCTCCAGGCCGATCCGGTGGGCGTCGAGAAGGCCGGACAGCGCCTTCGCCACCGGCTGGTGCCAGACCTCGATGAACAGCTTGACCACGAACAGCGTCTGGGCGCGGCCCTGGTTGGCGTTCAGCCGGTCCAGCACGCGCAGCGCCACCCGCCCGTACATGGCGCCCGCCGGAACGTCGCCGAGCATCGCGCAATGCAGCAGCCCGTAGGTGGCGTAGGTGATGCCGGAGGCCGGCAGGATACCCTCGGTCGCCGACAGCCGGACCATGCGCAGCAGCAGCACCGTGTAGAGGTTGGTGTCGTGCAGATAGGCGCTCGCCAGCACGCGCGAGACGATGCGCCCGATCGTCAACAGACGCGGGTCGGTGAGGGGCGGGCGGTTGACGAGGTCCTCCTCGCCTTTGCCGCGCAGCGCCAGCTTGGTCGTGGCGAGTTCCTTGAGCACATGCCGGGTGTCCGCCCGCTCGGGGATCGGGCTGCCGAGCTGGCCCAGGGCGGTGCGGCAGGCACCGAGCGCCGCCGGCAGGTTCTGCCGCGACACATGCATCTGGATCTGCGTCTCGTAGGCGAGAGCGCGGTCGAGGACGGTGCGGGCGTTGGCTTCGATGGCGTCGGCCAGCGGCGTCGCCGCGGCGGCGTCGCCGTTGACCGCCGCGATCTCCGCCGCTTCGACGTGCAGGCTGAGCGCCAGGTCGTAAAGGCGCGACCAGCCGTCCTCCGGGAGCAGCCCGACCCCCGTGTTGAGGTAGTCGAAGGCCGGCCCCAGCGCCGCCGAGGCCCGCGCCGCCTGCCCGGCCAGGAGGTTGTAGCGGGCCAGCCGCTCCCTCTGCTCCGGGGACAGCAGGGGCAGGGCGCGGTTCAGCTGGTTGGTGATGGCGAACAGCCGGTCCACGGCCCGATCGCTGGAGGCGTCGCCTCCCTGTTCGAGGACGAGGCCGACGGCGAGGTGGCAGGCCAGGGCATCGGCGTCCGGCAGCATGCCGTAGGCGGCCTGCTGCACCCGGTCGTGGACGAAACGGTAGGTGGCACGGGGCGACACGCTGTCCATGTCGGCGTAGCGGTAGGCGTCGCCCACCGGGACCACCAGCCCGCTGCGCAGCGCCGGCCACAGCGCCGCCGCCGTCGCGGACGAGGTCCGCCGGCTCGCGTCGGCCAGCGTGGCGAGATCGAAGGCGCTGCCGATGCAGGCGGCGGTCTGGACGACGGCCAGCGTCTCGGCGGGCAACTCGCGGATGCGGCGGACCACGAAGGTGACGACGTCGTCGACCATCCGTTCCATCCGCTGGGACTCGATGGCCTCCAGGTTCCAGTTCCACACCCCGGCGAGGCCGTCATAGGCGATCAGCCCGCTCTGCTCCAGCGACTCCAGGAACTGTCCCAGGAAGAACGGGTTGCCCAGCGTGTTGGCGATCAGCCGTTCGGCCAGAGGGCGGACGTCGTCGGGGGCCGCGTGCAGCGTGTCGGACAGCAGGGCCACCACCGCGTCGGCGTCGAGCCCGCCGAGAGCCACGTCGCGGACCGGCACGCCGCGCTCGCCGAAGGTCTGGATCGTGTGGCGCAGCGGGTGGAGGGCATCCACCTCGGTGTCGCGCCACGTGCCGACCAGCAGGAAATGGCCGAGGTCCGGGTCGCCGGCCAGCCCTTCCAGGAGCTTCAGCGTGGCGAGGTCGGCCCATTGCAGGTCGTCCAGGAACAGCACCAGAGGGTGCCCCGCCCCGGCGAAGACGCGGACGAAGTTGCGGAAGACGTAGATGAAGCGCTCGTGCGCCTCCACCGGACCCAGCTCCGGCACCGGCGGCTGGGGACCGATCAGCCGCTCGACGTGCGGAATGACGTCGGTGATGACCCGCCCGTTGGGACCGAGCGCGGCGAGAAGGCGGGCGCGCCAGCGCGCCAGCGACTCCGGGCCGGTGGCGAAGGTCTGCCGCACCAGGGTCTTGAAGGCCTCGATGACCGGGGCGTAGGGAATGTCGCGCTTCAGCGGCTCGAACTTGCCGGTGATGAAGAAGCCGTGGCGGGCGATCACCGGCTTGTGCAGTTCCCGGACCAGCGCCGACTTGCCCACACCCGAATAGCCGGAGATCAGCAGCGCTTCGAACCCGCCCGCGGCGGTGCGCCCGAAGGCGTCGAGAAGGACGCGGAACTGCGCGGTGCGGCCGTACAGCTTCTGCGGGATGCGCAGCACCGGGCGGACGTCCCGGCTGGCCAGCGTGAAGGGTTCGACACGGCCATGGCCGCGCCATTCCGCCAGGCAGCGTTCGAGGTCGGCGCGCAGTCCGAAAGCGCTCTGGTAGCGCTCCTCCGGGTTCTTCGCCATCAGCCGCGCCACGATGGCGGCCAGCGGCTCGGGCACCAGCGGGTTGAGCTTGTGCACCGGGACGGGCGTCCGCGCGATGTGGCAATGCACCAGTTCCAGCGGGTCGCCGGACGGGAAGGGGGGCTGGCCGGTCAGGAATTCGTGGAAGGTCGCGCCCAGCGCGTAGAAATCGGCGCGGTAATCCACCGACCGGTTCATCCGCCCGGTCTGCTCCGGCGCCATATAGGCGAGCGTTCCCTCCATGGCGCCGACGTCGGGGTCGCCCGCCTCTTCCCGCGATAATTCCGACGCGATGCCGAAGTCGATCAGGTTGAACTGGCCGGTCGCCGGGTTCCAGATCAGGTTGCCGGGGCTGATGTCCTTGTGGACGACTCCGGCGTCGTGCACGGCGGCCAGCGCGTCCACCGCCTGGAGCGCCATCCGCAGGAAGACCGCGACATCCTCCGTCCGGACGTCCGGAAGGCTGTCCAGGGCTGCGCCGCCGATGTCGCGGAACACCATCATCAGCCCGTTGCCGTGGGGCATGCAGTCCAGCGCCTCCACGACCCCGGCATGGCGCAGCCGGCGGGTGATCGCGAATTCGCGCAGGAACGCCGCCTTCTCCTCGCCGCCGATGTCCGTGCCGGACAGCAGTTTGCAGATAACGGGGAGGCCGTCGTCGCGCCGGACGGCGCGCAGCACGGTGGAGCGCGCGCCCACATGCAGCGTTTCGACAACGCGGAAGCCCGGTAACGTGGCCAAGGTTGCGGTGGGGAGGGCCCCGATCACGACGCTGCATCCTTATGTCGTGTGGCTGCGCCATCAGTTATAGAAGGTCGCACCACCGTGGAGCAAGCGCAGGGCGTACGAGCCGGGGCTTTGCACGATTTTTGCTTGGCGATCGCACGGGTCATAGACCGGCAGCATCGGCAAAACGGCGTAATAGTTCAATCGCGGTACGGCAATTTATGCTAACCTCACCCGCAATTTCTGACGAGTGCCGCGAAATTCCGCGGCGCCGTCACGGGGATGCCGGATCTGCCGGGGGGAGAGCATGGCGAAGACGAGGGTTGCAATTCTGGGTGGTGGCGTCGGCGCCCTCACCACGGCGCATTTCCTGTCCGACACGGACGAGAAGCGCGCGCGCTTCGACGTCACCATCTATCAGATGGGCTGGCGGCTGGGCGGCAAGGGCGCCACCGGGCGCGACCAGTGGAACCGCATCCAGGAACATGGCCTGCATGTCTGGTTCGGCTTCTACAACAACGCCTTCAAGATGCTCCAGGACGTCTTCGACGTCTGGAAGCGCTCGCCGGACAACACCTTCCAGTCCTGGCGGGACGTGCTGAAGCCGCAGCGCTTCACCCCCATCGGCATGGTGCTGGACGGCGGCAAGCCGGCCTATTGGCCGCTGACCTGGCCGGTGCTGGGCGGCGAGCCGGGCTCGGCCAACGTCATGCCGACCCTGCCGCAGGCCATCGCGTCGCTGGTCGGCGTGGTGCGCGACGTGTTCGAAAATTGGGACGAGTTGAGCGGCCTGATCGTCGACGGCAAGCTGGTCCATATCGACGGCCGCACCGTCGCGCCGATGCCTATCCTGCCACCCGACCAGCAGGTTTTGCCGGCACCGCTCGCCACCCGTTTCGCCGAGGCGATCCGCGGTTGGAAGGACCGCGAGGTCCGCCATCTGGCGCAGGCCGAGGCGCTGGTGAAGGGCGCCGCCGTGACCACCGCAAAGGACGCCGCCATCGCCGCCCACCGGCTGATCCGGGCGCTGGCCGACGGGGCGCAAGATGGGCCGGGGCCGGCGGCTCCGCCGGCCGAGCATTTCCACGACCTGATGAAGCTGCTGCGGCTGATCGAGGCCGCGGCGGCCACCCTGCCCAGCAACCATGTGGCCCGCGACCTGCTGGCCTTCGTGATTCCCTTCGCCGTCGGCATCATCGCCGATTTCGCGATCGAGAAGCGCACCGCCGATTCGCTGGACGATCTGGAATTCACCGACTGGCTGATCCGCCACGGCGGCGACGCCGAGGCGTTGAGGACGTGCTGTTCGCTGCGCACCTGCTACGACACCTTCATGCAGTACAAGGACGGCGACTACCGTCAGCCCAACTGGGGTGCCGGCGTCGCGGCGCTGTCCTGCGTGCGCATGTTCGCCACCTGCCGCGAATCGGTGATGTGGAACATGGAAGCGGGCATGGGCGAGGTCATCATCGCGCCCGTCTACCAGACCCTGCTCCAGAACGGCGTGAAGGTGAAGTTCTTCCGCCGCGTCGAGGACATCGGCCTGTCCGACGACCGCGCGCTGGTCGAGACCGTGCGTCTGGCCCGGCAGGTCGATCTGGCCGACGGCGGCGACGACTACCAGCCGCTGATCACCGTGCCGCTGGAGGACAAAAAGTTCCTGCTGGCCTGGCCGCTGGAGCCGCTGTGGGACCAGATCAAGGACGCCGACAAGGTCCAGGCGGCGCTCGCCACCAACAACTCCTCGCTGGAATCGCACTGGTGCGCGTGGGAGCCGGTCGGGACCGAGACGCTGCAGCGCGGCCGCGACTTCGACGTCGCCGTCCTCGGCATCTCCATGGGCGGCTTCAAGTCGATGAATGACCAGCCAACCCTGGCGGCGGAGTTGCAGGCGGCTTCGCCGGCCTTCAACGCGATGACCAGCAACATCGGCATCATCCCGACGCTGTCCATGCAGCTGTGGTGCGGTCCCGATCTCCAGGGGCTGGGCTGGGAGCCGGGGCAGCCGGCCGCCGTCGCCGGGCCGGAGCCCTGGTCGATCTGGGCGGAGATGGGGCAGACGCTGCCCTACGAGTTTCGCCCCGGCGAGACGGGTGCACCGAAATCGGTGCATTACATCTGCGGCGTCTGGCAGACCGGCCTGGTCGCCCGCCCGACCACCGACCTCGCGGTGCCGAAGGCGGCGCTGGACAACGTCACGGACAGCGCGGCGGAGTGGCTGGACGCCTATATGGGCAATTTCTGGCCGAAGGCGACGGTGTCCGGCCATGGCGGCGTCGGCTTCAACTGGAACGTCCTCTACGACCCGTGGAACGGCACCGGGCGGGAGCGGCTGTCCCACCAGATCATCCGCGCCAACGTCGATCCCACCGAAACGCTGCCGGGCAGCGCCGCCGGCTCCACCAAATTCCGGCTGCGCACCGACGAGAGCGGGTTCTACAACCTGTTCCTGGCCGGCTGCTGGGTCCGCACCGGCTTCAACACCTCCTGCATCGAGGCGACGGTGATGTCCGGCATGCAGGCGGCGCGGGCGATCTCCGGGACACCGCTGTTCATCTCCGGTGAGAACTTCCTGAACGGGGCGCTGCTGTGACCGCCCCCCGCTACGTCTCTTTCGCCGGGCACGGCGAGGTGTCGATCGCCGCGCCCGGCGTCTTCACCGACAGCCTCGCCACCGCCTTCGTCGTGCGCAGCAACCCGGTGAACACCCAAGCGCTGGTCGACACGCTGCTCAACGCGGCGCCCGCCGGGGCGGTGCGCTACACGGTGGCCGGTCCGGTGGCGCTGTGCACCTTCCTGTCGGTGGGGCGCTGCACCAGCCCGACCGAGCCGTTCGGCTGGATTCCCTACCGGGAGGCCTCGCTGTGGCTGCCGCTGATCGAGCATCGGCCCGGCCAGTGGCCGCGGCTGGTGCTGTGGATGCCCTACGTTTTCCCGGATGCGACCATTCCGCTGGTCTGCGGGCGGGAAGGCTGGGGCTTCGCCAAGTCGCTGGGCCGCGTCACACTGCCGGAGGAGGGGGCCGAGACGCCGCGCTTCGTCTGCGAGACGACGCTGTTCCGCAGTTTGTCCTCCGACTGCGAGGGGGTGTTCGCGCCCCTGCTGACGGTGGAGGGCGGGCCGTGGACCCCCGGTTCGGCGTGGCAGAGCCTTGAGGATCTCGCCGCCGACCTCGGCGACGCGCTGAAGGCCCTGCTGAGCCCCGGCGGTCTGGTCGAGGGGGTGGAGATCGCCGTCAAGGCGGTGGAATCGCTGCTGGCCGGCACGGTGCCGGTCATCAACCTGAAGCAGTTCCGCGACGCCCCGGACAGCGAGCTGGCCTGCTATCAGGCGCTGATCGATTGCCCGATGCACGTCGACCGCTTCCGCGGCGCCTGGCCGATGCGGGGCGACTGGACGCTGCGGGTGGCCGACTACGCCAGCCATCAGGTCATTTCGGACTTCGGCTTCGCGGCCGGGCCGGATGGCAGCGCCACCGTTCATGTGGATTTCGCCATGCAGATCCACATGGACTTCCGCGCCAACCCCGGTCGGGTGGTCTGGCAGGCGGAGTGAGGGACAGGGCGCCGGCCTCAGGACATGGCCGGCGCCGTTCTTCAGGTACGAAAGGCCGTCAGAACGAGGCGCTGAGGCTCAGCGCCACGATGTCGGTTCCGTTGCAGAACTTTCCCGGATTGACGGCGGAGCCGTTGGGCGGCGTGCCGTTGCTCACGCACTCCTGGAAGCCGTGGGAATAGGCGGCGTCCAGACGCAGCGTCTCGGAGAAGGCGTAGCCGGCGCCGAAACTGGCGTGCTTGGTGATGACCACCGGGATGACCGAGACGATGTCCTGCGCCGGGGCGGTCTTGTCGGCCCAGCGGAAGCCGGCGCGCAGGGTCAGCGCGTCGGTCACTTGATAGGCGCCGCCGACGGCGAAGATGTTGATGTCGCGGTAGCGCTGCGGCAGCGTCTCCCACACCGTGCCGAGGCCCGGCACGTCGACACGGATGTTGTACTGGCGCAGGGCCTGCGCCCAGAAGGCACGCCGGTAGTCGAAGGCGACGGTCAGGTCGGGCCGCAGCCGATGGCTGACGCCGATGCCGAACTCGGCGGGAAGCTGGAAATTCCCCAACGTGTATTTCGCGGGCTGGGTCAGCCTTGAGCCGTCGGGCGCCAGCACGATCACCGAGCCGTCGCCGGTCAGGTTGTTGAGCGCCGTGCGGAACTGGTAGAAGGCGCCGATGGTGGTCTCGGCCTGCGGCTTCCAGGTCAGGCCGAGCCGGCCGCTCACCCCGTCGCCCTCCACTCCGGCGCGGGTGATGGACGGGTCGAAAATGTCGAAATAGACGCCGCCGCCCATCCCGACCATGGCGCTGGCCGCCGGCAGCATCGGCCCCTGTCCGGTCAGCCGCCCGGTGGCGGCCAGCGCGCCGAGCTGGTCGGCCCCTTGAAGAACGCGGAAGCCCAGCCCCGCCCGCACATAGTCGATGGCGCCCGCCACCGTGACCTTCGGCGTCACGTCCCAGGCGGCGGCCAGCGGGACGCGCATGAACATCGCCTCGCTGCTGGTGCGCAGCCCGCTGTCGACGCCGGACGGCAGGCGGGCCATGAAACTGCCCTCGCCGTAATCGGTGCCGAAACCGCCCTGGGCGTAGGCGCCAAGCCCAAGGGCCAGAGTCTCATGCCGCCAGACGAACCCGCCCTGGGGGATGTAGTAGCCTTGGAAGGGGAAGGTGTCCTTGCCGTGCGCCACCTCGCCGGTCCGCGTCTGCGTGGCGCGCAGCCCGGTCGGGGCGGCGACCACCAGCCCGCCCTCCAGATAGGAGGAGGAGCGCTGCGTCAGGGTCGCCGGGTTGAGGATCATCGCGGCGCCGCCGATGTCGGACGCCGCCCCCGTGCCGCCCATGCCCATGGACACGGGCCCGAACCCTTCGAAGGTGTAGACGTCGGTGGCATGGGAGGGAAACGCGGCGGCCAGGGTGGCCGCCGCGGCAAAAGCTGCGATTACGCGCATCGAATCAGGATTCTCAATCGGACGGGGTGAGGTCGATGGTCTGACGGGCGATGGCCTCGGCGGCCTGCTTTCCGGAAAGGACGGCGATCTCGGCGCTGCCCGCGCTGAACCAGGTCCGCGTCCAGTCACCCGCCAGGAAGGCGTTGACGAAGCCGCTGTCGCCCGGCTTCAGCCGGGTCTCCACCGTTGCCGGGAAGCACTGCACGTAGAGTTCCGACGGGTCGAGGTTGTAGCGGTAGTAGGAGGAATAGACCTGGCTCTGGTCGAACACGCCGTCCTTGACCGTGTTGGGCCACAGCACCCCGATGTTGGCGTTCAGCCACTCCGTGGCATCCCGGCGGACGTCCGCGGCCATCCGCTGCGGCAGGCCGCAGGCGTAGGGCGGGGCGCCGGCCGGCCAGCGGGCGGTGCCGCAGAAATACTCCACGGCCTTGACGGTGCCGGGCGGCCAGGATTCGGCGGGGATCAGGTGGCTCATCTCGCCCCAGCTGTCGAGTTCCTCGACATAGCTGGTCATGGCGGTCGGGCCGGCCTTCCAGCCCATCTCCTCGATGCTCGGCGTCATCCAGAGCTGGACCGCCTGGGTCGGCACCGCCGGGGTGACCTCGACCATCTGCTTGAAGCGCAGATTGGCGTCCATCAACTCGGCCGCCGGGTCGGCCAGCGCGGCGGGCGGCATGGCCAGGACGACGAGGTCGAAATCCTTGCCGACCTCCAGCACCGACTCCCCGGCGGTGCAGTGGCAGAACACCGATTCCAGATTGATGCCGGCGTCGCGGATCTTGTCGCCGTCGACGATCTGGCTCCAGTCCGGCTCGGACGGCCAGCAGTAGAGCCATTTCCCGTCGTCGCCGTAGCCGACCTTGACGAACGGGTCATAGGCGCCGTTGACGAGATCGACCTGCCGGTTCAGGCGCACCCGTTCCACCCAGGCGCCGTTCTCCGAGGTTTCCAGCTTGGTCAGGCGGTGGAACAGCTTGATGTCCACCCCGCGCTGCTTCAGCACGAACCAGGCGGGCGTGAAGACGGTGTCGCCCATGCCGGCGTTCATCTTCCACAGCGGCGCGCCCTTGTAGGCGAAGCCCATCAGCAGAAGGATCTCCGCCGCGGCGCCGGCGGCGAAGCGCGCGTTCTCCGGCCCGTCGGTCGCTTCGCCGTTCTTGTAGGAGAAGCACATGTCGTAGAGCAGGCGCACCGGTGCCGACCACGCGAAGGTGTCGGAGATGCCGTTCTTCTGCAGCCATTCGCGGAAGTCTTCGCCGTTGATGCGGTCGAAGCCGTCCTTGCCGTAGGGCAGCACGTCGGCGAAGCAGCCGATGGCGAAGGCGAGGCCGAAATCGGCGAAGCAGGCGAACTCCCAGCCTTCATCCGACAGCTTCAGCAGCGGTTCCAAAACCGTCTGGAGACCCTTCTGGACGAGCTTGAGCAGATCGACGATCAGCCCGTGGTCGAGGGCGCCGTCGCCCGCCTCCTCGATGTAGGCGCGCGCCCTCTCAAGAGCGTCCAGCCCGAGCTTCGCGGTGAGGTGGCCGGGCAGATGGTCGTGCTTGGCGACCAGATTTTGCAGCGCGCCGATCAGGAAGGCGGCGAAGCCGTTCGGGCCGAGCGAGCGCGGATCGCCGGGCGTGCCGGAACGTTCGGGAAAGTTCAGGTTCCAGGAGTGCCAGCGGGTCTTGCCGAAGCGCGGGATGTCCTGCATCAGCGTCACCTGATACAGCGGGCGGAAGGCGTCCTGCCAGGTCTGGAAGGCGTAGTCGGCGGGCTCGTCCCACTCCGCGTAGGCGCCGCGCACCATCCGGAAGGCGTTGTCGTAGAAGCCCAGGAAGATGTGCAGCCCGTGCTCCTCGATGCGCTGGCCCTGCTTGGCGTTGCGGCCGCTGGCCCCCTTGCCGCCCAGCCGCCAGCCGTGGCTGACCAGCGTCACGTCGAACTTTTCGCGCAACGCCTCGGTCGCCGTGAGAGTCAACGCGGCGGACACGCCCCCAAGCCCGCCGCCGAGCACCAGCACACGTGTCTTTCCCATCGCAGCCACCCCGAGCCCCCGGTTGTTTTGCCGGGAGATTGTGCTTGGCATCGCCGGTTGTCGCAATGGGATTAAGACGAATGCGAACATTCCGTCGCCGCACCGGTGCGGATCGGTTACGGAACGCCGCCCGACAGGGCCGGAGGAGTGGCGGGAGCCGCGCTGTCGAGCAGGATGCCAGACCGCCGCTGGGCGAACATCGCGGTGAGCAGGGCGGCCGCCTGGGCGGCGGCGGCGGCGGGGGGGAGGCCGCCGACTCGGACGTTGGAGATACAGTTCCGCTCGCTGTCCACCCGGCCCGGCCGCGGCTCCCAGGTCAGGTAGAGGCCCAGTGAATCGGCGGCGCTCAGCCCCGGCCGCTCGCCGATCAGGACGACGCTCGCCCGCGCCTGGAGCAGCGCGCCGACCGGGTCGCCCAGCGCCACCCGCGCCTGTTCCGCCACCACCACCGGCCCGACCCGCAGCCCGGCCGCCTGGAGTTTCGGGATCAGGGCCTCCAGCACCGCGACAGCGTTGGCCTGCACGGCGGTGCCGCTCAGCCCGTCGCCGACCACCAGCACCACGTCGGGCGCACGGACCGGCTCCGACAGGCGGCGCCGCGACCCCTCCGACAATTGCCGGCCGAGGTCCGGGCGCTTCAGGTAGGCGGCGCGGTCCGGCGCCGCGCTGCTCACCGGCACCGCCGGCCAGCCGCGCTCCTCCAGCGCCGCCAGCAGCGCCGCGGCGTCGAGCGGCGTGTGCACCGCGTCGCGCGCCTGGGCGTGCGCGGCCTGGAAGGCGAGGTGGGCGGCGGTCGGCAGGCCGCTCCCGGCGTGGCCCAGCGCGATCCGCGCGTCGGTGTAGCGGCGCAGATGCGCCCAGCGGTCGGGTTGGGCCGGGGAGGGGAGGGCCACCGGTTCGGACTCCGTCATGGCTGTTCCTCCGGCAGGGGCAAGGCGGGCGGAAGGCAGGACGCGGCGGGGTCGAAGCGCAGGCGCCCGGTGGAATCGGCGATGCCGGCGGCCTGCTGCCACGCCTCGAACTCCGGCGCCGGGCGGCGGCCCAGCACCTGACGCACATAGAGCGCGTCGTGGAAGGAGGTGCTCTGGTAGTTCAGCATGATGTCGTCGGCCCCCGGCACCCCCATGATGAAGGTGCAGCCGGCCACGCCGAGCAGGGTCAGCAGAGCGTCCATGTCGTCCTGGTCGGCCTCCGCGTGGTTGGTGTAGCAGACGTCGCAGCCCATCGGCAGGCCGAGCAGCTTGGCGCAGAAATGGTCCTCCAGCCCGGCGCGGGTGATCTGCTTGCCGTCGTAGAGGTATTCCGGCCCGATGAAGCCGACCACCGTGTTGACCAGAAGCGGGCGGTAGCGGCGGGCGACGGCGTAGCAGCGCGCCTCCACCGTCTGCTGGTCCACCCCCTCATGCGCGCCGGACGACAGCTCGCTGCCCTGGCCGGTCTCGAAATACATCAGGTTGTCGCCGACCGTGCCGCGGTTCAGCGCCCGTCCGGCCTCCCACGCCTCGTCCAGCAGGGCCAGCGCGACGCCGAAGGCACGGTTGGCGGCCTCCGTCCCGGCGATGGACTGGAAGACCAGATCGACCGGCGCCCCGCGCTCCATGGCCCGCAGCGCCGTGGTCACATGGGCGAGCACGCAGGACTGGATCGGCGCGCCGGTGCGCAGGCGAAGCTCCTCCAGCATCTCCAGGAGCGTGGTCATTGCCTCCACGCTGTCGGTCGCCGGGTTGATGCCGATCACCGCGTCGCCGCTGCCGTACATCAGCCCGTCGAGGACGCTGGCGGCAATACCGCGCGGGTCGTCCACCGGGTGGTTGGGCTGCAGGCGGGTGGAGAGGCGTCCCGGCAGTCCGATGGTGTTGCGGAAGCGCGTGACGACGCGGGTCTTGGCGGCGACGGCGATCAGGTCCTGCAGCCGCATGATCTTCGACACCGCCGCGACCATCTCCGGCGTCAGGCCGGGGGCGAGCGCCGTCAGGGCCGCCGCGTCCGCCGCCTCCGAGAGCAGCCAGTCGCGGAAGCCGCCGACCGTCCGATGGGCGACCGGGGCGAAGGCGGCGCCGTCGTGGCTGTCCACGATCAGCCGGGTCACCTCGTCGGCCTCGTAGGGAACGACCGCCTCCGTCAGGAAATGGCGCAGCGGCAGGTCGGCCAGGGCCATCTGCGCGGCCACCCGCTCCGCCGCGCTGGCGGCGATCAGCCCGGCCAGCGCATCGCCCGAGCGCGGCGGCGAGGCGCGGGCGAGCAGCGTCTTCAGATCGGGAAACCCGTACCGCGTCCCGGCCAGAGTGTGGGCGAATGCCATGGCGTCCCCTCTCCCTCTCCTCGGTTCGTCCGCTCAACCCGCCGCCCGCGCGATGTCCCCGCTGTTGAGTGTGGGGGCGCCGACACGTTCCGTCCAGCGCCCCGTCCGGCATCGGCATGCCGACCACGGAAAGATCGGGCCGCGCCCGGACCCCGCATCCGGGGCAAAGAAAACGCTGGACAAATCAAGGAAAATAATCCTTATTGGCGGGAGTCAGTCCTCGAATTGCGCCCGCCCGGCTCCGCCGCGGCGGGCGTCGTCGTTTTGGCCGTGTTTTCCGCCACCGGTGCGGCCCCGCCCGGCCCCGAACGACGCTTGTTCCCGACCCTCCGCAGGAGCGACCATGACCACCACCCTTCGGGCGGCTCCGCCGTCCGCCGCCCTCGATCTGGCCCGCCATTTCGAGGGTTTGTCGCAAACCGCGTACCGCTGCCCTGCCGGTGTCTGGACCATCGGTTACGGCCACACCCAGGCCGTGACCGCGGGCGACGCCATAACCACCGACCAGGCCGAGCGCCTGCTCGCCGCCGACCTCGCCGAGGCGGCCGCGGTGGTGGACGGCGCGGTGACCGTGCCCCTCACCGACGGGCAGCGGGCCGCGCTGATCGATTTCGTCTTCAACGTCGGGCCGGGCCGGCCCAGGAAGGGCAAGGACCCCGGAAAGGACGGCTTCGTCCGCCTGCGCAGCGGAAAGCCCTCGACCCTGCTGCGCAAGCTGAACGCCGGCGACGGCGCCGGTGCCGCGGCCGAGTTCGCCGCATGGGTCTATGGCGGCGGCCGGGTGCTGCCCGGCCTGGTGCGGCGCCGGCGTGCCGAGGAGCTGCTGTTCCGCGGGGCGGACTGGCGCCGCGCGCTCGACGACGGTCCGATGGCGCAGACGGTCGAGCCGGCGTCCTCCTCCGTGCCGGCCGGCGCCGTCCGGGCCGCCGCAGGGACGCTGGCGATCGGCGGCTCGCTCGGCGTCGTGGCGGAGGTGCTGGCGCCGGTGCTGCAGGTGACCCGGCAGGTGCAGGACCTCGCCGAGCAGGCACAGGACGCGGCGGCCCAGGCACAGGGCGTGACCGACCAGATCCACGGCATCGCCCGGTTGCTCGGATGGGCGCCATCGCCGGCGGTTGCGGTCCTGGCCACCGGCCTGGTGGTGACGCTGGCGCTGTTGTGGCGTGCGCGTCGCGCCCGGGGCTGACCGCGGCTTACGGACATCCATCGCCATCGGCGTTCCATTGACAAGGGCACGGAGCGGATTCCGTCGTCGTGCCCTCTGTCACCGATCACGCAACCGCGGAGCGGCTGCAACACGCCGCTCAAGGACATTTTTAACGCTGGCGGCACAATTCAGTGGAGGAAGCAGGCCGTTCCGAGGATAGCATCCTGTCCTCTGCTCGGAGCCTCCGCATGATGCCAACCTCCCTCGACGATCCGCCTGCCATGGTGCGGGGCCGTTGCTTCCGTCGGGCCGTCGTCGCCATCTCCCGACGCGATGCCCTACCGTCCGACGGCACCGGCGGACCGATCGTCGCAGTCGCGCCGCCGGCCCTGCCGCATTTCCACGGTCCCTGACCCAGCGATATCATGCCGCCCAAACCTCCCTCCCTCCCCGCCGGCGCGATCGTCAATCCCATCGCCGATGCGATCCGGTTCCAACGTTCCGGCCAACCCGATGCGGCGGAGGCGCTGCTGCGCAGCCTGCTGTCCATCGACGGTTCCAACGAGGAGGCATGGCTCCGACTGGGGGGCATCGCGCTCGGGGATGGACGGAACCGCCTCGCCGCCCGCTGTTTCGCCCGCGTCATGCTGTTCGCGCCGGAGCGCGCCCAGGCCATGCACAATCTGGCCGAGTCCCTGCGCATGACCGGGCGGAAGGCGCAGGCGACCGTCGCCTTCACGCGGGCGCTGCGGCTGCGCCCGGCCTATCCCAAGGCGCTGGCCGCCTTCGGGCT
Source organism: Azospirillum aestuarii (assembly GCF_016632405.1). NCBI lineage: Bacteria > Pseudomonadati > Pseudomonadota > Alphaproteobacteria > Rhodospirillales > Azospirillaceae > Azospirillum > Azospirillum aestuarii. The sequence goes on along the minus strand of NZ_JAEPIV010000016.1, from coordinate 89,275 downwards.
GATGATGAAGGACACGGGAAACGGGCGCGCGGCACGGCATCTGGCCGCCCGCGCCCTGATCCTCGACCCGGCCTTCGCCACCGGATGGCGCAATCTGGCGACGATGTTCCAGCCGATCAACCAGCCGGACACGGTGGCCCGGCTGCTGCGCCGGGCGGCACTGTCCGACCCGGGCGATTCCGGCCTCAGGGCCGCCTACGGCATCGCCCTGTGCGAGATCAAGGAAACCCGCCGCGCCCTGGACGTGCTGCGCCAGTCTGTCGCGCTGGACCCGGGCCTTGCCCAGGCGATGAACCATCTCGCCTTCGGCCTGATGCACGACGGCGACCTGGAAGGGGCCTTGCGGACCACGGGGCGGGGCCGCCGCATCGACCCCATGGCGGCGGAGGCGGACGCTCAGGATTCCCTGACCTGGATGATGAAGGGCGAGTTCGCGCGCGGTGCCGCCGCCATCCGGCGCGCCCTGATCCTGGAGCCGGGCAGCTCCGGCATCCTGGTCAACGTCGCCCTGCTCCTGCACGCCCGGAATCAGGGCAAGGAGAGCATCCGCTGGAACAAGCGCGCCCTGCGCCTGGACCCGGACAGCACGGTGGCCCGCTTCAACCTGTCGATGACCCTGTTGCAGCGCGGCGATTTCGCCCGTGGCTGGGCGCTGTACGAGGCGCGCTGGTCGATGTGGGGCGCTGGCTACCCGCGTTATGCCCCGGCCTGGGACGGTGGCCCCCTGAACGGGCGGAGCATCCTGCTGACCGCGGAACAGGGGCATGGCGACACCCTGCATTTCGTCCGCTACGCCACCCTGCTGGCCGAGCGCGGCGGGCGCGTGCACCTGCACGTTCAGCCGCTGTTGAAGCGGTTGCTTGCCAACACACCCGGCGTCATGGCGGTTCACGGAATGGACGAGCCGCCGCCGCCCTGCGATCTGTGCGCGCCGTTGCTCAGCCTTCCCCGGCTGGTCGGGACCCGGCTGGACAGCATTCCCAACGCCATGCCCTATCTGCGCGCCAGCGAGAGCGACCGTCCGGCATGGCGGGAGCGTCTGGCCGGGGAGCGGCGGCTGAAGGTCGGCCTCGTCTGGGCGGGCGAGCCGCGCAAGGGGGATCTCAAGGCCAACTCCGTCGACCGTCGGCGCAGCCTGACGCTGGACGCTCTCGCGCCCCTGGCCGCCATTCCGAACATCGCCTTCTACAGCCTGCAGATCGGGGAGGCGGGCGCCCAGGCCAAGGCGCCGCCCACGGGGATGAAGGTCATCGACTGGACCGGCCACATCCGCGACTTCGCCGACACCGCGGCCTTCATCGACGAACTCGATCTCGTGGTGACGGTCGACACCTCGGTCTGCCATCTGGCGGGCGGGCTGGGCAAGCCGGTCTGGGTGCTGTCGCGATTCGACGCCTGCTGGCGCTGGCTGGGCCACCGGGAGGACAGTCCCTGGTACCCGACCATGCGTCTGTTCCACCAGGAGGAACCCGGCGCTTGGGAGGCCCCGGTCGCGCGGCTGGCCGCCGCCTTGGCCAAGCGGGTTTCCGGCGGCGACGATCCCGGACCGGGCGCCGGGCGGACAACGGATCGGGCGCCCGATCCAGCGGGCGCGCTTCGGGGCGATCCCCTCGGGGCGGGGTTGCAGGCGGCGGTCGCCGCCCACCGCTCCGGACGCCTGACGGAGGCCGCCGCCGGCTACCGCCGGGCACTGACCGCCGATCCGGCGAGGGGCGACGCGCTGCACCTCCTCGGGCTGACGAATCTGGCCGGTGGGGACCAGACCGGGGCGGGGCAGTGGATCGACCGCGCCATGTCCGTCGAGCCGGGTCGCGCCACGTTCCGCAACTCGTTGGGTGAGTGCCGCCGCTCCGCCGATCGTACGGAGACCGCCGTCCTGTGCTTCCGGCAGGCCGTCGCGCTCGACCCCGCCTATGCCGAGCCGTGGGTCAACCTCGCCAAACTGTCGGTGGCCGCCGGCCGGCCGGGCGACGGCGACCGGCAGGCCCGGCGCGCGGTGCATCTGTCGCCCCTGTTGCCGGATGCTTGGCGCACCCTTGGCCATGCGGCGCTGGAACGGGGTGAGGCCGTCCTGGCCGAACGGGCCGGCCGCCGGGGGCTGGCGCTCCTCCCCACCGACGGGGAGGCGCTGGGCCACGCCGCGCGATTGGCCGGGCAGCGCGGCGACCGGGATCTGGCCGAACGGCTGCTCGGGCGCGTCCTCCGCCTCGCCCCGGAGGCGGCTCATGCGTGGCGCGAGCGGGCCGATCTGACGTTGAAGGGCGGCGCGCATGCCAAAGCCCTGCCAATGCTGCAACGGGCGCTCGCGCTCGCACCCGATTTTCCGGAGGCGCTCAACAACCTCGGTGGTGCGCTGCTCGGTCTGCGGTGCCGGGAGGACGCGGGACGCCACTACCGCCGGGCCATCCAACTCCGTCCGGGCTATCCCGACCCCTGGAACAACGCCGGCAGCGCCTTGCAGGAGCGCGGCGACACCGCCCTGGCCCTCGACCATTACCGGCGCGCGGTGGCGCTGTCCCCGGCGCATCCGGTGGCCTATGCCAACATGGGCGAAACCATCCGCTCCTCGGCGGCCGGGCTGCCGGATTTCCGGGTGGCGGAGACGCTGTGCCGCCGTGCCCTGGCTTTGGTGCCGGGCCATGGCGCCGCCCTCAACGCGCTGTCGGTTCTGTGCCTGGACCTGCGGCGCCTGGAGGAGGCGGAGGCCGGGTTCCGCACCCTCGTCGAACGGGACCCGGAGAGCGCCCAGGCCCGCTTCAACCTGTCGCTGGTGCTGCTGACCGGCGGCCGGCTGCGGGAAGGGTGGGAGCATTACGAGGAGCGCTGGCGGATCGGCGAGATTCCCGTTCCCAAGGCGCCAGGCCGACTGTGGACCGGCGAACCGCTGGAGGGCCGCAGCGTCCTGCTGCACGCCGAGCAGGGCCATGGCGACACGCTGCAATTCGTGCGCTACGCCCCGCTGGTGGCGGAGCGGGGCGGCCGGGTCCATCTGGCCGTTCACAGCGGTCTGCGGCGTCTGATGGAGCGCATTCCCGGACTGGAGGGCGTGCACGACCTGTATGGCGGGTTGCCGGCAACGGAGTTCCACTGCCCGCTGCTCAGCCTGCCGCGGGCCTTCGGAACGGAGCTTCACAGTGTTCCCGCGGCGGTTCCCTACCTGTCCGCCGATCGGGCGGAGGTGGAGCGGTGGCGCATGCGCCTGCCCGCGGACGGGAGGCTCAAGGTCGGGCTCGTGTGGTCGGGGGACCCGCGCCCGCACAGCCCGAAGGCCAACGCGGTCGACCGGCGGCGCAGCCTGACGCTGGCCGCTCTGGCCCCGCTGGCCGCCGCCGGGGACGCGCTGTTCGTCAGCCTGCAGAAGGGCACCCCCGCCGCCCAGGCCAAGGACCCGCCGCCCGGCATGGAGCTGATCGACCCGATGGCGGCGGTGACGGATTTCGCGGACACGGCGGCGCTGATGCGCTGCCTGGACCTGGTCGTCACCGTGGACACGTCGGTGGCCCATCTGGCGGGTGGGTTGGGCCTGCCGGTCTGGGTGCTGTCGCGGCATTCCGGCTGCTGGCGCTGGCTCGACCGGCGGACGGACAGCCCCTGGTACCCGACGCTCCGTCTGTTCCACCAGCCCGGCCCCGGCGCTTGGGAGCCGGCCGTCGCCCAACTGGCGGAGGCGCTGGCGGAGCGGGTGCGATCCCATGAGGCCCTTCCGGGGTGACCGGGGGAAGGCGGTTTTCACCCCGCCCCCTTGCCGGAGGGCCTCAGGCTTCGGAAAGCGTCCAGAGCGTGCTGGTGGCGGTCGACCGCGCGGGGTCCTTGACGGCTTCGTCCCGGGGAACGATGTCGCCCCGGCTGTTGATGAAATGCGTCGCGGTTTGGACGAGCTGCTCCGGCGACACGCCGTTGGCATGCAACTCATCCCACATCTTCAGGAACTCGGCCGCCGGTTTGCCGATGTAGCCGTCGGTGATGCGGTCGATCAGCTTCTGCTGATCGGCGGTGACGAAGGGCTGGTAGCCGGCCTCGTTCACCGGCAGTGCGATCTGGATGGCCGGATAGGGCTCCTGCGGGCGGCTTCGCACCTCGGCGTCGCGCGCCGCCTGATAGACGTCACGCTCGTTGCGAAGGCGGGCGGTCTCCTCCGTGTCGGGCCGTGTCGGCGATGCCGCACCGGGCAGAGCCGTCGGGAGTGACGGTGGTTGAGGTGGGGGCAAGGCCCCCGCATCGGACAGCAGGCCAGCAAAACCACCGTCCGGCGCTGCCGTGCGCCCGGCGGTCGGTCCGCGTCCCGAAAGGGACGGGGAGGGTGGGATGATGGGAAACGTCCGGCCCGCAGCCTCGGCGCCCGCCCCGGAAATCCGCTCGATGCTCATACTCTCGCCCCGCAGGTTCAGGTTGTGTCGGCGCAAGCAATTCGCATGCCGCCCTTGCGGGTCGGGTGTGCCGGCGGATTTCCCGGTGCGTGGCATCGGCCGGGGTACGATTTTTCCGTGATTCCCGGCAAATCCTGCAGGGTTGGGGCGGTTGCTGCCGCTTGGCGGGCGCCCGGCCCCCGCCCCATTCCGGGCGGGGAGTCCACCGGTCAGCGGAACCGTCCGCCGCCGTCCATGTCGACCACGGAGCCCGACAGGTAGGCGACGCGCGGCGAACTGAGAAGCGTGACGAGGGAGGCGATCTCGGACGGCTCGGCGAGGCGTCCGAACGGAAGATCGCCAAGGGCCTCGGCCCAGCGTTCCTCGTCGTCGAAGCGCGTCTTGGCGCGCTTGCGGTAGACCGCCGCGACCCGGTCGGTGCGCGTCGCCGACGGGTTCACCCCGAAGACGCGGACGTTCCAATCGGTGCTGCGGGCGCCCACCGCCTGGGTGAAGGCGATCAGGGCGGCGTTGCCCGCCGAGCCGCAGGCGTAGTCCCAGCGCGGCGTCATGCCCATCATGCCGATGACGTTGACGATGGTGCCGCCGCCGCGCTCCCGCATCGCCTCGACGAACAGCTTCGTCATGTGGATGTAGCCGAAGACCTTCAGCTGCCACGCCGCTTCCCATTCGGCCATGCCGAGGTCGAGGACGCTGCCGCCGGGGATCGCCCCGGCGTTGTTGACCAGCACGTCGATGCCGGGAAGCGCCGCGGCGAGGCGTTCGCGGGACTCCCCGTCGGCAAGGTCGGCGGCCATCGTCTCGACTGCCACGCCGTGACGCGCGCGGATGCCCGCCGCCGCCGCCTCCAGCGCCGCCGCGTCGCGGGCGACGAGAACGGGCAGGGCCCCTTCGGCGGCGAAGGCCTCGGCGCAGGCGAGCCCGATGCCTTTTGAGCCCCCGGTGACGAGGACCCGCTTGCCGGACAGATTCAGGTCCATCGTTCAGCCCTCCCCCGATTCCGTTGCCGGTTCCGCCGCCGCGTACCAGTCCGCGATTTCCGGACCGGTTGCGAAGGCGACGTGCGGCGAGGCCTGCAACAGGTCCAGCATGGCTTCCAGCTCGTGCAGGCGGTGCGGCACCGCGATCAGGTGCGGATGCAGACCGATGGCCAGAACGCGCGGGTTCTCCGCGCATTCCCGCTCGAACAGGCGCAGGGTGTGGCCGAGCCGGCTCAGCATCTCGCCCGTCGCGTGCTTCTCGATGGCGTAGACGATGGAGTCGTTGATTTCCAGATTGTAGGGCATGGCGAGCAGCGGGCCGTGCGCGGTGCGCATCCAGCTCGGCAGGTCGTCCACCACCCAGTCGAACACATGGTCGATGCCCTGGCGGCGCAGCAGGTCGGGCGTCTGCACCGTCTCGCGCAGGCCGGGGCTCAGCCAGCCGCGCGGGCGCTTGCCGGTGAAGCGCTGGATGCGGTCCAGCGCCGCCTCGATCAGCGCCTCCTCGCCGTCGCCCGCGTGGTTGATCGCCTTCTGGTGCATGCCGTGGCCGATGAACTCCCAGCCGGCGGCGAGCATGGCCTCGGCGGCCTGCGGATAGGCGTCGATGACGCCGGCGTTGAGGCTGGTCGAGGCGGGCACGCCGCGGTCGCGGAACAGCTTCAGGATGCGCGGCAAGCCGCTGCGCATGCCGTAGTCGGCCCAACTGAAATTCGGCACGTCCGGCACCGTCTCCCGCCCGTGGGGCGGGGTGATGATGGTGCGCGGCATCGCCTCGTCGAAGCGCCAGTTCTCCACGTTGACGACCAGATGGGCGATGATCCGCCGCCCCTGGAAGTCCGGCAGCGTCGGCCGAGCGTCGGACAGGCGGTAGCTGATCCGGGGGTTGGTCATGCGTGTTCCTTCTGCGCTTCGCGCATCTCGGCCATGATGGCGGCCTTGTGCCGGATGAAGGCCGGGTCGGTCAGCTGGTCCACCGAGCGGGGCCGCGGCAGGTCCACGGTGATCTCGCGGGTGATCCGCCCCGGCCGGGCCGACATGATGCAGATGCGGTCGGCGAGCAGGATCGCCTCGTCGATGTCGTGCGTCACGAACAGCACCGTGGTGCCGAGCGACTGCCAGACGTCGAGCAGCAACTGCTGCATGCTCATGCGCGTCTGGGCGTCGAGCGCGCCGAACGGCTCGTCCATCAGCAGCGCCTTCGGGTCCATGACCAGGGCGCGGGCGATGCCGACGCGCTGGCGCATGCCGCCGGAGAGCTGCGAGGGCAGGGAGTCGGCGAAGCGTTCCAGCCCGACGATGCGGAGCAGTTCGCGGATCTTCGGCTCGTACTCGGCGCGCGGCCGCTTCTGGACGCTCGGCCCGAAGGCGATGTTCTGCTCCACCGTCAACCAGGGCAGCAGGGCCGCCTCCTGGAAGACGACGGCGCGTTCCGGGCCGGGGCTGTCGACCGTGCCGCCGTTGAAGGTCAGCGCGCCGGAGGTCATGTCCTCGAAGCCGGCGATGAGGTTGAGCAGGGTGGACTTGCCGCAGCCCGAGGGGCCGAGCAGGGCCACGAACTCGCCCTCGCCGATGTCGAGATTGACGCGGTCGAGCGCGACGACCGGCTCCTTGCCGGGGTAGGTCTTCACGACCTCGCGGAAACGTATGGTGCCCATGTGTGTCTCCGTGCTTTAGCGCGAGGCGGATTGGAGCCGGCGCCAGCGCAGGGCCCAGTGCTCGACGGTGACGATCAGGCGGTCGCTCAGCAGGCCCATGGCCCCGATCGACAGCATGTCGGCGATGACCACGTCCATGCGGCCGACGTAATAGGCGTCCCACAGCACGTAGCCGAGCCCCGACTTGACCGCGACCATCTCGGAGACGATCACCGCCGTCCAGGCGATGCCCAGACCGATGCGCAGCCCCGTGAAGATGGCGGGCAGCGCCGCCGGCAGGACCACGCGCCGCAGCACGTCGAACCGGCTGGCCCCCATCATCTCGGCCGCCCGGATCCAGTTGCGGTCGACGTCGCGGGCGCCGTGCGTCGCGTTCACCACGATCGGGTAGAAGCCGCCCAGCGCAATCAGGAAGATCGCGCCCATGTCCTGGATGCCGAACACGGCGATGGAGAAGGGCAGCCACGCGGTGATGGGGATGGGACGGAGAAGCTGGATCGTCGGGTCCACGGTGCCGGACACGGCCCGGCTCCAGCCGATCATGACCCCCGCCGGGATGCCGATGGCCATGGCGAGCACGAAGCCCTGGGCGACCCGCATCGACGAGAACAGCACGTTGCTCAGCCACGTGCCGCTGTAGGGGTTGAGGCCCATGCCCTGGGGTCCGAAGGCCCAGACGACCCAGGCGTCCCAGACCCGGTCGGGCGTCGGCAGGACCCCGCCGGCCAGCGAGCCGCCCGATCCGGCGAGCTGCCACGCCGCGATCACCAGGAAGGGCAGCAGCGCCGCGCGCAGCGCCGCCCCGGTGCGGCCCGCCGGGAACAGGCCCCGGCTCTTCACCTTCGGAGCCGCCGGCACGGGGGCCGCGTCCAGAGCTCTTGCGGGCGCGTCATTCATCTCTCCAGTCCTCCGCCATTCTTGTCGGCCGCCACGCTGTCGGAAGGCCGCCCGCCGAAGCGGGCGGCGGCGTTCCAAATCACTGCGCCTTCTCGACGAAGGAGGCGTCCCAGTACTTCTCGATGTCGCCCGAAACGTCCTTCGGGATGACGCCCAGCTCGTTGAAGGCCTTGGCCTGACGCTTGATCTGGTCGACGGTGGTGACGGAACCAAGCTCGATCACCTTGGACGCCTCGGCGGCGAGCTTGGTGTCGAGGCCGGTCAGCGACGCATAGGCCTTGGTGAACTCGTCCGGCGAGGCGGCGAGCTTCTTCTGCGCCTGCAGATAGGCCCAGACGAACCGCTCCATGGCGGGGCGCTTCTCGGCCATCGACTTGCGGTTGGCGGCCAGCATGCCGAGTTCCGCGCCGACCGACTTGGACTGGCTGTATTCGAGATTCTTGGCGAAGAAGCCGTAGCCCTCCATCACCGGGATGGATTCGAAGGGCTCCCAGGTGACAATGGCGTCGACCTCGCCGCGCTGCAGGGCCTGATCGAAATTAGCGCCGCCGCCCTGGATGTTCACGGCCTGGAAGCTGTTGTAGGGGATGTTCTTCTCGGTCAGCGTCGCGGCGAACTGGAACCACACCGCCGAACCGGGGGCGATGGCGACCTTCTTGCCCTTCAGGTCGTCCCAGCTGTCGAGTTTGACGCCCTTGCGGCCGATCACGTACTTCGGGGAGCTGCCGACGCCCATGATGCCGACCATGTCGGTGGCGCCCTGGGCCAGCGAGATCGCGAGGTCGGCCGGTCCGACCGTGGCCATGTCGAGGGAGCCGGCGAGCAGCGCGGTGCGCGCGTCGGCGTAGCGGGCGAATTCGACCGTCTTCAGCTCGACCCCGAGCTTCTTGAGGTCGTCGGTGATCATCACCACCGGGGCGAGATGGCCCACCTTCTGATAACCCACCGTCAGCTCGACCGGCTTCGGCAGGGGAGCGGGTTCCGCCGCGCGCGCGGCGGGCGACAATGCCAGACATCCGGCGATGACCGCGCCGATGGTGTTGAGACCCAGATGCTTCCAGTTCATGACTTGTCTCCCTGTTTATGGTTCGCCGCCCCGTGGGGCCGATCCTCCGCTCTACACTCCCTTGAACTCGGGTTCTCGTTTTTGCGCGAAGGCGGCACGCCCCTCCGCGTAGTCGGCGCTGGCGAAGCAACGGGCGACGAGCGCGTCCACCGCTTCGGCGTCGGCCGGACCGTCGGTCCGCAGCGCTTCCAGCATGGCCCGTTTCGCCGCGCGCAGCGTCAGCGGCGCGTTTCCGGCAATCAGGCCGAGATAGTCCTCCACCGCGCCGTCGAAGGCGGACGCGGCGGCCACGCGCTGGACGATGCCGAGGCTCGCCGCCTCGTCCGCCGTCACGATGCGCGCGCTGAACAGCAGGTCGGCGGCGGCGGCGGCGCCCATCCGCTGCACGACGAGGCGCACCAGGGGGAAGCCGTAGCCGAGCCCGAGCCGGGCGCCCGGCATGCGGAAGCGCGCGCCGTCGTCGCTGAGCCGCAGGTCACAGCACAGGGCCAGCTCCAGCCCGCCGCCGAAGCAGATGCCGCGGATGGCGGCCACCGTCGGCACCGGGGCTTCGAGAAGCGCCTCGGTCGCGGCGGAGACCGCCTCCTCGTAGGCGGCGGCCTGGGCGGCGTCGGCGCGGACGGTCCCGAACTCGGAAATGTCGGCCCCGGCGGAGAAGGCGCGCTCCCCGGCGCCGCGGACCAGCAGGACGCGGACCTCGGGATCGGCCACGGCGCGGGCGATGCGCTCGGGCAGGGACCGCCACATCTCCAGCGTCATCGCGTTCAGCCGCCGGGGCTGGTCGAGCGTCAGGCGGGCGATCCCGCCGGACACTTCGAGCCCCACCACACCCCCGACCGCGCCCGGTTCCTGATCGGTCATCAGACGATCCCCTGCGCCTTGAGGGCGGCGACGTCCGCCGCCGACAGGCCGATGGCGCCCAGCACCTCCGCCGTGTGCTCGCCCGCGTCGGGGGCGGGCCGCTCGATGCGGGCGGGCGTGCGCGACAGGCCGACCGGCTGCCCGACGAGGCGCATGGCGCCGCGGGCGGGATGCTCGCAGGGCACGGCGATGCCGAGATGCCCGACCTGCGGGTCGGCGAAGACTTCGTCCATGCGGTAGATCGGTCCCGCCGGAACCCCTTCCTCCTCCAGCCGCGCCAGCCAGTCCGCGGTCTTGCGGGTGCGGAACACCTCCTCCAGCAGCGGCTTGAGCGTGGGACGGTTGCGGAAGCGCTGTTCCTGCGTGGCGAACTCGGGGGCGTCGGCGAGATCCTCGCGCTCGATGGCCCGGCAGAAGGACTGCCACTGCCCGTCGCCGCCGACGCCGATGTTCAGGTGGCCGTCGGCCGTCGCCATCACCCCCATGGGGGTCGAATAGGGATGGTCGTTGCCCGCCGGCTGCGGAACCTCGCCCTCCACCAGATAGCGGGCGGCCTGGAAGTCCATCAGGGCGATCTGGGATTCGAGAAGGGAGGTCTGGACCCATTGCCCCTCGCCGGAGCGTTCGCGTTCCGACAGGGCGACCAGGATGCCGATGGCGGCGTAGAGGCCGGAGGCGCTGTCGGCGACCGCGATGCCCGCCCGGACCGGACCCTGGCCGGGAAGGCCGGTCACGCTCATCAGGCCGCCCATGCCCTGGGCGATCTGGTCGAAGCCGGCGCGGTCGCGGTAGGGGCCGGTCTGGCCGTAGCCGGAGATCGAGGCCAGGATGATCCGCGGATTCACCGCCCGCAGCGCGTCATAGCCGATGCCGAGGCGGTCCTTGACGTCGGGCCGGTAGTTCTCGACCACCACGTCGGCCGTGCGCACCAGCTCCAGGAACAGGTCCCGGCCCTGCGGGGTGCGGAGGTTGAGCGACAGCGACCGCTTGTTGCGGTGCAGGTTCAGCATGTCGTAGCCGTGGCGGGGGCCGCTCATCCCCTCGTTGCGGTCGACGCCCGGCGGCGCCTCGACCTTGACGACGTCGGCCCCGAAGTCGGCGAGCACGCGGCAGCAGGTCGGGCCGGCGCGCACGCGCGTGAGATCCAGGACTCGGATGTGCTCAAGAGCTTTTGCGGGTTCGGATCGGGTCATGAGCCACGCTCTGCAAGAGGGCTGGGAAAATCGGTGATGTCGCTGGGCCGCCGGCGGTGCCAGCCGGTCCGCGCCTGCAGCGCCGCGGCGAGCGCCAGCAGCGGGCCGTCCGTTCCCGGACGGCCAACGATCTGGAGCGCCACCGGCAGCCCGCGGTCGTCGAAGCCGGCCGGGACGGCGACCGCCGGCAGGCCGAGGGCGTTGACGAAACGGGTGTAGGCGCTGAGCTGGTAGAGCGTCGCCGCGCGGAAGTCCGGGGAGGCGGGATCGGCCACGGCGACCGGCGGCGTGCGGATCGGCATGACCGGCAGCAGGATGGCTCCGGCCGCGCCGAACAGGCTGTCGAGGATGGGGGCCGTGGCGGCGGACAGCGCCGCCTTCGCAGCGGCGAGGCGGTCCGGCGTGATGTCCCGGCCCTTGGCGAGCCGCCGGGCGAGGGTCGGGTCCCGCGCGGCGAGCGAGAACCCGCCATGCTGGGCCGCCGCTTCGGCCTGGAGGATGAGGAAGAGGGGGTCGGACAGCGCCTCGATGGCGGGCAGGCCCGGCCGCTCCTCCAGTGAGACGCCGCAGGCGGCGATGGCCTCCACGGCCTCGCGGCAGGCCGCCTCGATCGGCGGCTCCGAGGCAGCCAGCGTGTCGGAGAGGATGGCGACGCGGGCCGGCGGTTCGGATGCGAACTCCATATCCGTCGCCAGAACGGGGGCGATGAGCTGGATGTCGCGCGCGCTGCGGGCGAGAAGCCCAATGGTGTCGAGGCTGGGGGCCAGCGTCATCGCCCCGGCGACCGGGACCGCGCCGTAGGTCGGCTTCCAGGCGGTGACGCCGCAGGCCTGCGCGGGGATGCGCAGCGACCCGGCGGTGTCCGACCCCAGCGCGGCGAACACCGCGCCGGCCGCCACCGCGACCGCCGATCCGGAGGAGGACCCACCCGGCACGAACTCGCGGTTCCAGGGGTTGAGCGCCTTGCCCACGCCGGAAGGCTCGTAGGCCAGAGCCGTCATGGTGGTGAAACCGATCCGCCGCGCCCCGGCCCCGTCGAGCCGTTCGAGCACCGCCGCCGCCCGCTCCGGTGCCGGGGCGGCGGCATCTTCCGCCGCACCGGGAAGGCCGCAGCCGGGCGAACGCCCCACGCTGTCGAACATGTCCTTGGCGGCGTAGGGCAGGCCAGCCAGCGGGCCGGTGGCTTCCGCTTCGGCGGTGCCAAGCGCGACGAAGCAGCCGAAGCGGGCCTGAACCTCCGGCGCCCAGGCCGCGCAGGCCGCGGCGGTGTCCGCGCGGGCGGCCGATGGGAGCCCGCTCCAATCCGCGAAACCGCGCGCGGCTCCGTCTGGGTCGTCAGGAACTTCTGGGTTCTGGATGGTCCAGGACATTCGGCCCACTCCCTCATCGCCGGACCTGATGATGAGGGTCTGCACAGTTGCCTAGAAGAACAATTGCGACACACCTGATTTCGAATTTCTCGAAATCATGGCTTTGGCAGGGCCTGCTCCCGCAGGAAATCCAGGAGCCTCTGGCTCGGCGCGTCCAGAGCGTCCGGGGATCGGACGCAAATCTCGAAACTGCGCTCCGCCCAATCCTCGTCGAGCGCGACCAGTTCCACGCCGAGCGCGTTCGACAGGGGCAGCACGGCGCGCTTCGGCAGGACGCCGACCCCCAGGCCCAGGCTGATCATCTGGCACATCACCTCGAAGCTGCGGACCTGGACGCGCACCTTGATGAAACGGCCCTCCGCCCGCGCCCGCTCGGCGAGCAGGCCGTGCACGGCGGTTCCGCCCTCCAGCGCCACATGCTCCTCGTCCAGAAGCTCGGCGAAGCGCAGGCTGGGCCGGTCGGCCAGCCGGTGCCCGCGCGGCAGCGCCACCCACAGCCGGTCCTTGGCGTAGGGGTAGCGGACGAGCCCTTCCGTTCCACGCCCACCGACGATGACCCCAATGTCGGCCTTCTTGCGGTACAGCGCGTCCAGCGTGTCGGCGCTGGGGCGTTCCTCCAGTTCCAGCTTGATGCCGGGATTTTCGGCGGCGAAGCGCGAGAGGTCCGCGGCGAGGCATTCCACCAGCGCCGAGGAGGAGGCGTAGACCCGCACATGGCCGCGCACGCCGGAGCGGTATTCGGCGAGCATCGCCTCCAGCTGCGCCCCCAGATAGACCATGTCGTGGGCGTAGCGGAGCACGAGCAGCCCGGCCGGGGTCGGCTCGATGCCGTGCGGGCGCCGCTTCAGCAGCGGCATCCCGGCGTCGTGCTCCAGCAGCCGGATGCGCCGGCTGGCCGCCGACACGGCGAGATTCAGGGACTCGCTGGCGCGGCTCAGGCTTTTCAGCTCGCACGCTTTCACGAACAGCCGAAGCGTCGCCAAATCATGGTGAAGCACGGTCCACACACCCCATCCGCAAATCCGCCGTTCCTCCCAGAGTGCCATTACCGGCGCGGGCGGGCGAGCACGATGACATGGTGGCTTGCCGCCGCCCGGGAAGCCGCCGTTGTCGCCCGTTCGCAGGCGGGACTCAACGCAGGCTCAGCGCGCGGACACGAGGCGCGGCACCCAGCGGACGTAGGTGAGCATGGCCACAAGCTCCACCAGGGTCTGGGTGACCACGACCGCCGGCACCAGCGCCCCACCCTCCGGAACGGCGAAGGCCAGCGGCAGGACGACCAGGGAGTTGCGGGTGCCGCCGCTGAAGACGACGGCCCGCGCCGCCCCGGTCTCCAACCGGAACAGGCGCGCCACGGCCCGGCCGGCGTAGGGCATCGCCACCGCGAAGGCGATGTAGAGCGGCACGGCGAGGGCCACGGCCCGCGCCTGTGCGGCCACGTCGGCGGCGACCGCGGCGACGACGAGGAACAGCACCACCGCCATGAGCGGCACCGGCAGCCACGCCATGGCGTTCGCGGCGGCTTGTCCGGCACCGCCGCGCGCCGCCCAGGCCTGCGTCGCTCCGGCCAGCGCCAGCGGCACGGCGATCAGCCAGACGAAGGCGTCGATGAAGGGACCCGGCTGCATGAGCGCGGCCGCGTCCCTCCCGGCGAACAGGCCGAGGTAGATGGGCAGAAGCAGCATCTGGACGAGCAGGAGAACCGGCGTCGCCGCCAGCACCAACCGCGCATCGCCGCGTCCGAGATGGGTGAAGACGACGACATAGTCGATGCAGGGCGCCAGCAGCACCAGCAGAACGCCGAGACGCACCGCCGACTGGTCCGCGGGCAGAATAGAAGCCAGCCCGAAGACGATGCAGGGCACCACCGCGAAATTGACCAGCAGCAGGGCCGACAGAAAGCGGGTGTTGGTGACGCTCCGCCGCAGGTCGCCCAGCGGGACCTGAAGAAAGGTGACATAGGTCAGCGCGGCGAGGGACGGGTTGATCCCCGCTCCCCAGGCGTCGCCCGGCACGACGGCGGCGGCGAGCAGCCCGGCGGCGACCGCCGCGAAATAAACGGAAACCTGATGGTTTTCCAGATCCGTGCGGGTGATGGCGGCCATGCCTCGGCTCCCGGTCATGGATTGTTTTCTGGCTTACGGGACCCGACGGATCACGGGCAGCAGCGGCCGTCCTCGTGATGGGGCGACAGCGCCTCGATGATGCGGCACTCCGCGATCCGGCCGCCGCGCCGGCACTGGTGGGCCAGCCGATCCAGCTCCTCGCGCAGGCGCTCCAGATCGGCGATCTTCCGCTCCACCTCGTGAAGCTGTTCGAGCACCAGGGCGTCGACCTCTCCGCAAGGGCGGTCCGGCTGGTCCGCCAGGTCCAGCATCGCCCGGACGGTCTCCAGCGGAAAGCCGAGATCGCGCACCCGCCGGACGAAGGTCAGCCGCCGCACATGGTCGTGGCCGTAGCTGCGGTAGTTCCCCGCCGTGCGGGCCGGGGCCGGCAGGATGCCGATCTTCTCATAGAAGCGGATGGTCTCGACCTTGGTGCCGGTCAGCTTGCCGAGCGCGCCGATGGACAGATCCTGCTGCACCATCACAAAACCCCTTTTGACCCTGTAGTCACTCCAGGGTTCATGATAGCGCAAGACGGGCGGGCGCGCATCCGTCGCCGAACGGGACCTCATCCTTCCGCCGCAACGGCGCGCTTCAGGACCTCGAAAACGCGCGGATCGTTCATCTGGGCGACGTTGAACCGCAGACAGCCGGCGGCCGATTGGTTCACGCTGAAGACGTTGCCCGGCGCGAGGACCACCCCCTCGTCCAGCGCCGCCCGTGCCGCGTCCGCCGCGTCCCGGCCGTCCGGCAAGCTGCACCAGAGATAGAAGCCGCCGCGCGGCATCAGCCAGGGGTGAAGGCCGATGGCCGCCAGCCGGTCCGCCGTCTCGCGCCGCGCCCGAGTCAGCCGGCGGCGGAGCCCGTCGAGATGCTTGCGATAACCGGCGTCGCCGAGGGTCGCGAAGACGAGTTCGGCGGCGACCGGGCTCGGGCCGCCGAAGTTCGTCGCGACCTGCAGATCGACCAGCGCCTCCACCCAGTCCGGCCGCGCCGCGAGGTAACCGCAGCGGACCGAGGCGGAGAGCGTTTTCGAGAAGCTGCCGATCCGGATGACCTGGGTCAGCCCGTCCAGGACGGCGAGGCGCGGCGAGGGGTCCGGTTCGAATCCGGCGAAGATGTCGTCCTCGACGATGGTGACGTCATGGGCGGCGGCGGCTTTGAGCAGCCGGTGCGCCGTCTGCGGCGCCATCGTCGCGCCGGTGGGGTTGTGGAGCGCCGAGTTGGTGATGTAGAGGCGTGGGCGGTGCTCGGCCAGCGCCTCGGCGAAGAGCGCGGTGTCCGGCCCGTGCGGCGTGTAGGGAACGCCGACGATGCGGACCTGATGGGCGCGCAGCAGGGCCTGGAAGTTGAAGTAGCAGGGGTCGTCGACCAGCACCGCGTCGCCGGAGCGCAGCAGGAAGCGGCAGATCAGGTCGATCGCCTGGGTTCCCGAACCGGTCAGGAGGATCTGGTCGGGACCCGCCGCGATCCCCTCTTCCGCGAACTGGCGCGCCAGGAGCCTGCGCAGGGCGAGCGAGCCGCGCGTGCTTCCATAGTCCGCCAGCACCGCGTCGTCGGCGTGCGCGAGGCGGCGGATGGCGCGGCGCAGGGCGGCGTTGGGCATCCAGTCCGCCGGCAGCCATCCGCATCCGGGCTTCAGCATCTCCGCGCCGGCGTCGAGCGACTGGCGCGACACCCAGAAGGGATCGATGGCCCGGTCGCGGCGCGGTTCGGCCTCGGCCAGGGCCAGCGGCGGCAGGGCTCCGGAGACGTAGAAGCCGGAACCGGGCCGCGAGCGGATCACGCCTTCCGCAGCGAGACGGTCGAAGGCCTCCACCACCGTGGACGGCGACACGCCCATGGTGCTGGCGAAGCGGCGGATCGAGGGCAGCCGGTCCCCCGGAGACAGCCGGCGGTCGGCCATCCTCTGGCGGATCGCGTCCATCACCTCCATGGTCCGTGTGCCAATTCTGCTCGTCATCACGCCGCCTCCGGCATCTGTAGCGCTCTCAGTACCAGTACAGTTTGGCAAAATTGTATTGGACTGTCGCTGTCTCCGCCAGCACCCGCCGCGCTAGGTTGGCCCAGCGATGGACACAGGACCGGAAAGGGTTATGGGATGCGGTGGGCGACGGGGGGCTGGGGCAGCGGGTTGCTGGGTGTGCTCATTTTCAGCGGATCGCTGCCGGCGACGCGCGTCGCGGTGGGCAGCTTCACGCCCCTGTTCCTGACGTCGGCGCGGGCTCTGATCGCCGCCGTGCTGGCGGGCGCCCTGCTGGCCCTGCTGCGCCAGGCCCGTCCGCTGCGCCGCGACCTCGCGCCGCTCGCCGTGGTGGCGCTCGGCGTGGTCGTCGGCTTCCCGCTGCTCACCGCGCTGGCGCTTCGGCACATCACCTCCGCGCATTCCATGGTCTTTATCGGCCTCCTGCCGCTCTCCACGGCGCTGTTCGGCGTGCTGCGCGGCCGGGAGCGGCCGAAGCCGGTCTTCTGGCTGTTCTCGGGTCTGGGCAGCCTCGCCGTCGTCGGCTTCGCCCTGGCGCAGGGCGGCGGCGCGTCGCTCACCGGGGCGGGCCTGATGGTGGCGGCCATCCTGCTCTGCGGACTGGGCTACGCCGAGGGCGCGGTGCTGTCGCGCCGCCTCGGTGGCTGGCAGGTCATTTCCTGGGCGCTTGTGCTGACGATGCCGGTGATGGCGGGGACGGCGCTCGCGACGATGCCGGACGCCTGGGCGGGCATCGGGGCTCCGGCCTGGATCGGCCTCGCCTACGTCTCCGTCTTCAGCATGCTGGTCGGCTTCGTCTTCTGGTACCGGGGCCTTGCGCTCGGCGGCATCGCCGGGGTCGGGCAGTTGCAGCTGCTCCAACCGTTTTTCGGGCTGTCGCTGGCGGGACTCCTGCTCAACGAGCCCGTGGCCTGGAGCATGATCGCCGTGACCGGGCTGATCGTGCTGTGCGTCGCCGGAGCGAAACGTTTCGCGTGAGCGGCGACGCCAACGCCCTCGGCCGATCCTTCCCGGTTTGGAACCTTGGCCTATGGCTATTGGTCTAACAAATCGTTTCTCGCCGTGCCCCCCTGATCAGCTTAAAGTGGCGTTCCGCTGTGCACCAATGGTCACGCCCCTGTTGTCGGGGGGAATGAGAACAGGAAGGACGGAACGTCTGCGCATGTCCAACGAGACCGACATCTCCGCCGCTCCCGAATTCCTCGCCAGCGGCGGCGAGATGGGTGCGCAGATGCGCGCGTTCGACTGGGCGTCGACGGCGCTCGGCCCGCCCGAGGACTGGCCACGCAGCCTGAAGACCGCGGTTCGGATCATGCTGACCTCCCGCCAGCCGATCTGGATCGGCTGGGGGCAGGATCTCATCTACCTCTACAACGACCCCTACAAGTCGATCATCGGCGGCAAGCACCCCTGGGCGCTCGGCCGTCCGACGTCGGTCGTCTGGCGGGAGATCTGGCGCGACATCGGCCCGATGCTGGCGACCGCCATGACGGGCGACGAGGGGACCTACGTCGAGGGGCAGCTCCTTCTGATGGAGCGCAACGGCTATCCGGAGGAGACCTACTACACCTTCTCCTACAGCCCGGTGCCCGACGACGACGGCAGCCCCGGCGGCATCATCTGCGCCAACACCGACGACACGCAACGGATCATCGGCGAGCGGCAGCTCACCCTGCTGCGCGATCTGGCCGCCGGCGTCGCCGACGCCCGGACCCTGCCGGAGGTGTGCGAGCGCAGCGCCCAGGCGCTCGCCACCAACCCGCGGGACATGCCCTTCGCGCTGCTCTACGTGGCCGAGCCGGATGGGGCCAGCGCCACCCTCGCCGGGTCCTGCGGCATCGGACGCGGCCATCCGGCGGCTCCGGAAACGCTGGCGGTGGACGGCACGTCGGTGTGGCCCTTCACCCCGACGCTCCATGACCCGGTGCTGGTCGGCGATCTGGCGGCGACGTTCGGCGCCGACCTGCCGCCCGGCGTCTGGCGCCGCCCCCCCACCCAGGCCGCCGCGATCCCGGTCCCGGCCAGCGGCGAGGCGGGCCGGGCGGGTCTTCTCGTCGTCGGCCTGAACCCGTTCCGCCTGTTCGACGACGATTACCGGCGCTTCCTCGGACTGGTGGCGGGGCAGATCGCCGCCGCCATCACCAACGTCCAGACCTATGAGGCCGAGCGCCGGCGGGCCGAGATGCTGGCCGAGATCGACCGCGCCAAGACGGTGTTCTTCTCGAACATCAGCCACGAGTTCCGCACGCCGCTGACCCTGATGCTGGGGCCGCTGGAGGAGGTGTTGCAGGCCGCGCCGGAACGGATGCCGGACCACCGCGAGGATCTGATGGTGGTCCATCGCAACGGGCAGCGCCTGCTCAAACTCGTCAACGCGCTCCTGGATTTCTCGCGCATCGAGGCCGGTCGGACCCAGGCGCGTTACGAGCCGACCGACCTCGCCGTCTTGACCGCCGAACTGGCGAGCGGCTTCCGCTCGGCCTGCGAGAGGGCCGGCCTGCGCCTCACCGTCGATTGCGCGCCGTTGCCCGCGCCGATCCACGTCGACCGGAGCATGTGGGAGACGGTGGTCCTCAACCTGCTGTCGAACGCCTTCAAATTCACCTTCGAAGGCGGGATCGCGGTCTCGCTGAGGCCGGTCGACGGGGGCGCCGAACTGGTGGTGCGCGATTCCGGTACGGGCATCCTGGAATCCGAACTGCCGCGCCTGTTCGAGCGCTTCCACCGGGTGGAGGGCGCGCGGGGGCGCAGCCACGAGGGCACCGGCATCGGCTTGGCGCTCGTCCAGGAACTCATCAAATTGCATGGCGGCACGATCCGGGTCGAGAGCGAAATGGGGCGCGGTTCGGCCTTCATCATCGCCCTTCCGTTCGGCACCGCCCATCTGCCGCAGGAGCGCGTCCTGTCGGAGCCGACCGGCGCCCCGACCGGGGTGCGCACGCAAACCTATGTCGAGGAGGCGTTGCGCTGGCTGCACGGGTCGGCGGCGTCCGAAGGCGAAGCGCCCGCCCCGTTCTTCGGCGCCGGGGAGACGGTGGTGGCGCGGGAGGCGGGCGAGTGTCCGCGTCTCCTGCTGGCCGACGACAACGCCGACATGCGCGATTATGTGAGCCGCCTGCTGAATGGCCGCTACGTCGTCGAGGCCGTGCCCGATGGTCAGGCCGCCCTGGCGGCAATCCGCGCGACCCGTCCGGATCTCGTTCTGACCGACATCATGATGCCCGTTCTGGACGGCTTCGGGCTGCTGCGCGCGATCCGCGAGGATACCGACCTGCGCGACCTGCCGGTCATCCTGCTGTCGGCCCGCGCGGGCGAGGAGGCGAGCGTCGAGGGGTTGTCGGCCGGCGCCGACGATTATCTGGTGAAGCCGTTCTCGGCACGCGAACTGATCGCCCGCGTCGATACCGCCCTGGCGATGGTGCGCATGCGCCGCGAGGCGGACAACGCGCTGCGCGAAAGCGAGGTGCGTTTCCGGAATCTGGCCGACCACGCCCCGGTGATGGTCTGGGTCACCGAACTCGACGCCTCCTGCTCCTATCTCAACAAATCCTGGTACGAGTTCACCGGCCAGACTCCCGAGACGGGGTTGGGCTTCGGCTGGCTGGACGCCATTCATCCCGACGACCGGCAGGTCGCCGCGGACGTGTTCCTGGACGCCAACACCCGGCATGAGCCGTTCCGGATGGAATACCGGCTGCGGCGGTCCGATGGGGTCTACCGCTGGGCGATCGACGCCGCCGCCCCGCGCTTCGCCGCGGACGGCGGGTTCCTCGGCTACATCGGTTCGGTGATCGACATCTCCGAGCGCAGGGAGATCGAGGACGCCCAGCGGCGGCTCAACGACGTGTTGGAGCAGCGCATCGCGTCGGCGATCGCCGAGCGGGAGCAGGTCGAGGCGCAGCTTCGCCAAGCCCAGAAAATGGACGCGGTCGGCAAGCTGACCGGCGGGGTGGCGCACGACTTCAACAATCTTCTCCAGGTGATTTCCGGCAACCTCCAACTGCTGGCGAAGGACGTCGCGGGAAACGGTCGCGCCGAACAGCGGCTGCAGAACGCGCTGAGCGGCGTCAGCCGGGGGTCGAAGCTGGTCGCCCAGCTTCTCGCCTTCGGCCGCCGCCAGCCCCTGGCCCCCCGCGTGGTCAACCTGGGCCGGCTCGTCCGCGGTCTCGACGAGATGCTGCGCCGCGTGCTTGGCGAGGGCGTCGAGATCGAGACCATGATCACGGGCGGCCTGTGGACCACCTTCGCCGACGAAAGCCAGGTCGAGAACGCGCTGCTCAATCTGGCGATCAACGCCCGCGACGCCATGAACGGCCACGGCCGGCTGACCATCGAGGCCGGCAACGCCTTCCTCGACGATCCCTACGCCGCCCGGCACGCCGAGGTGACGCCCGGCCAGTACGTCATGCTGGCGGTGACGGACACCGGCTGCGGCATTCCGCCCGACGTGATAGACCACGTCTTCGAACCGTTCTTCACGACCAAGCCGGAAGGGCAGGGCACCGGCCTCGGCCTCAGCATGGTCTACGGCTTCGTCAAGCAGTCGGGCGGGCACGTCAAGATCTACAGCGAGTCCGGCCAGGGCACCACGGTCCGCGTGTATCTGCCGCGCGCGCATCAGACCGAGGACGTTGTGACGGTGATCGACGACGGGCCGGAGGCGGGCGGATCGGAAACCGTGCTGGTGGTCGAGGACGACGACGACGTGCGGGCGACCGTGGTCGAGATGATGGCCGATCTCGGTTACCGTGTGCTCAAGGCTCGGGACGCGCAGAGCGCGCTGGCCATCGTGGAAAGCGGCGTGCCGATCGACCTGCTGTTCACCGACGTCGTCATGCCGGGGCCTCTGCGCAGCCCGGACCTGGCGCGCCGCGCGAAGGAGCGTCTGCCGGGGATCGCGGTCCTGTTCACCTCGGGATACACCGAGAACGCGATCGTGCATGGCGGACGGCTCGATCTCGGCGTCGAACTGCTGAGCAAACCCTACACCCGCGAGGCGCTGTCCCGCAAAGTCCGGCATGTCCTGCGCAACCAGCAGCAGAGGTCGCAAGGGACATCCGGAGGTCGGGCTGCACCGAAGCCGTTTGCGGAACCCGCTGCGGCGACGGTGGACAACCATCAGGGCTTGCGCGTGCTTCTGGTGGAGGACGATGCGTTGATCCGCCTCGTCACGGTGGAGATGCTGACCGGCCTCGGGCATTCGGTCGTCGAAGCCGCCAACGCCGAGGAGGCCGTGTCGATCGCCGAGATGCAGCCCGTCGACGTGCTGCTGACGGACATCAGCCTGCCGGGAATGTCGGGAGAGCATCTGGCTGTCGCGCTGCGAAAACGTCACCCGGCTCTGCCGGTCGTGTTCGCGTCGGGAGCCGACCGGGCGCCCGACGGCGGCGTCCATCTGCCGAAGCCCTACGACGACGCAGCCTTGGCCGAGGCGCTGGACAAAGCGGTGAAGCCGCCCCGCTGAGCGGCCTTTCCGTCGCCGGAGATTACAGCCGGGCCGAGCCCCGGCGCACCAGCCGGGGGCGGGGCGGTGCAGGACCGGGCGACCTGCGGCTCGGCGAGGCGGCGTTCCAGCATGCCCATCAGGGTCGCCATGATAATGTCCACAAGGTTGTGAACGGTCGTCAGGGCGAAGCTCGGCCAGGCGGCCATCGGCACGTCGTCGAAGCCGACGATCGAGACATCCTCAGGCACCCGCAGGCCGAGCGCGGTGCGCGCCGCGTCCAGCGCGCCGAAGGCCATGACGATGCCGACGAGGTTGGTGCGCTGGGTCGTCAGGCTGCGCGCGATGGCGTTCGGACGGTAGGCCAGACGCTCCGCCGCCTCCAGGACGCGGGCGCGCATCTGCGGCGAGACGCTGGCCTCGTCGGTGAAGCAGCGCGAGACCGCGGATTGCGACACCCCGGCCAGCTTGGTCACCCCCTGGCTTTGCCCCGCCGTTCGAGACGGGGCGGAGCGTCGTCCGGGCGACCCTATACCCGGACACCTTCCGTCCCGACACTGCGGACTTGAGGAAAGACGTGGTGGCCTCCCGTCATGGCGTCAGGAACAGGGCCGAGGTCCAGACCCGCGACTGGTCACGCTGGCGCGCGGTCAGAAACAGCGGATGCTCGCGGCCCGGCGCGAGGCCGAGGTCGGCGAGGGGGATGCGCCCGGCAAGGTCGCGGGGCAGCGGCGCCTCGGTGATGCGCTCCACCGTCACCTCCAGCTCGGTGCCGGGCAGGGTGTGGGTGACCCGTCCGGCGCCCGCGTCCGCCAGCAGCGCGTCGCCATCGATGTCCAAAATCGCTTCGGGGGCGTGCGGGTTGGGCGGCGGGGTCAGCGGGTTGCCGACCTTCACATAGGTGCCGATGGCGAGCCGCACCTGGATGCGCGCGCCAGCCAGCCGCGACAGCGCCAGCTCCACGCCGTCGCTGTCGCCGTGGGTGACGGTGCGGATGGCGACGGTGGTCGCGTCGCGGCGCCAGCAGCCCTGCTCCGGATGGTCGAAGCCGAAGGGCTCGACCCGCTGCACGGCGGCGCCGGTGACAGTGATCCCGCCGTCCCAATAGGCGCCGCGGTAGCGGTCCTTGATGCGGGCGCCGCCCAGCCGAAGGCGGATCGTCGTTTCCGACAGGCCGAGTTCGCGGTGCAGGTCGCGTTCCCACACCAGCCGGTCGCCGTCGAACAGCCGCAGATTTTCCCATCCCCGGTCGCCGAGCAGGCGGTAGTCCACCTTATCGCCCGCCGTGGCCCGCACCACCTCGCCCATCCAGCGGTCGCCGAGCCGCAGGCTGGCGAAGCTGCGCTCCCCGGTCGTCGCGAAGGTCCGCCGCGCCCGCAGCGCTTGGCCCACCGTCTTGCGGTCCAGCCGGTCGGCGAGGACGCCGGTCAGCCCGCCGCGCGCCCCGAACACCGCGGTCGCCGGGGCCCCGCCGCCGCAGCGCCCTTGATGCTCGTCGCTGCTCGCCGAGGCGCCGAGCCGGTAACCGCGGGCCAGCGCCTCCGCATAGACCCAGTGGAACTGGCCCCAGGCCGAGCCGATCTCGATCAGCCGCTCCAGTTCCGGGTGGTGCCAATCGAGGTTGCAGCGCCGACCGCCGACATGGGGGATCAGCAGATGCCCTTCCGGGTCGTCCTGATAGGCGGCGTAGAGGTCGTCGAGCGGCCAAGCGCCGGGGCGCAGCGCGCCGCGGGTCGACTCGTTCCACTCGAAGGAGCGCACCGGCTGCCCCCGCGCGTCCGCCGGGAAGAGCGGCGGACCGTCGCGCAGGAAGATCACGTTGTGGTCGCCGCCCGCCGCGGAGTTGCCGCACCATTCCGTGCCGGGGTAGCAGACGAAGCGGCCCGGCTCGTTGCAACGGTCGATCAGGCCAACCGCCTCGGTCCAAGCGCGCTCCGTCACGTTGAAGTCGTTGGCGGTGTAGCCCAGCACGTCCAGACCGGCCACGTCGCGCCCGTAGGACAGGTTGTAGGCGGTGTCGTTGGTGCCCACCGTGTCGTTGGAATGGACGTGCAGGTCGGCGTAGACGGCGCGCGGCGCCCCGTCCTCCGCGGTGATGAAGGCTTCGGCGGAAGCGAGGCCCGGCGCCGTCGCGGCGATCCGCCATTCCCCGGCGCCGAGATCGAGCGCCTCGCGCCGGACCAGCCAGCCATTCGCCTGCGGATCGGGGGCCAGCGCGACCGTCCGCGTGCTCTCGCCGTCCGGTCCGGTCATGCTGAGCACAGCGTCCAGCGTGGCGTCGAGGCAGCAGTTGCCCCAGGCATCGTCGGCGCGCAGCAGCAGCGACGCCGGGCCGGGGGCGATCAGGCGCGGCGCGACCAGCCGCAGGGCGGCGGGAGCGCCCGGCACGATGTCGATCACGCAGTCGCCCGGCACCTCGGCGTATTTCTGGCTGCCCAGCGGGTCGATGAAGACGCGGAAGCGGAAGCCCTGCTCGACGAAGGTCTGCACCCGCGTGCCCGGCCCGCCCTGGCGCCGGTCGCCCAGCCGGATCGCGATGCGGTCACCGGGATTCAGATAGCCGTCGATCACGTCGATGATAATGGCCTTCTGGTAGGGCCGCTCGTGCCCCTTCTGGTCGAAGCGCACCTTCAGCGCCTGCACGGTCGCCGGGCTCTGCCCCGGCACCAGCGGTCCCGCCTCATACTCGGCGGAGACGAAGTTGGCCGCCGTGGGGTCGCTGGTCTGGAACAGCGCCCAGTCCGAATAGAACTTCATCGCCAGCTTGATCCCCGCCCCGTCGGCGAGACCCGACCCGCCGACCTCGTAGACCAGCGTCACCTCGGTCCACTCGCCGGCCACCAGCCGCCGGTGGGAGCAGGTCGTGGCGCCGAGGAAGGGACGGGCCTTGTTCCGCTCGTAAAGGCCGGCGGGGGCGATGTGGCCGGCGGGGACGGGATCGCTCATGGGACGGGACCTCGGGCAAGGGGGGCGGCGCACCGCGACGGCTAATACATTGCATAACAAGTTCGATGATACAATATAAGACATGCGGGGCGTTCCACCGGATGGCGATACGGTGGGGTGGTGAGTGGGCGCTTGAGCGGCCCGGGCTCCGGTGGCATCAAGGCGCGGAGAGATTCGCCACGGACGGGGAGGGGGCGGTGGCCTCGATGCGGGACAGTTTGGTGCGGGAGAACGCGACGGCCCTCTACCGGCAGATCGCCGACCGCCTGCGCGAGGAGATCGCCGCGGGCCGGTTCGAGCCGTCGGGCCGCCTGCCGAGCGAGAGCGAGATCGGCATCCGCTTCGCCGTCAGCCGGGTCACGGTCCGCCTCGCGCTCGACCGGCTGGAGACGGAAGGGCTGATCGAGCGGCGGAAGGGCAAGGGCACCTTCACGGCGGGCAAGCGGGTCCGCCATCCGCTGGACCGGCTGCGCAGCTTCCACGAATCCCTGCGCCTCCAGGGGCTGAACGCCGGCATGCGTCATCTGTCGGCCGGAATGACGGCCACGCCGCCGGACCTGACGGACCAGTTCGGCCCGCGCTGCCTGGAGGTGGCCCGCCTGCATCTGGTGGACGGGGAGCCGGTGGCGCTGGGGCGCAGCCTGCTGTCTGCGGAACTGGCGGGGGTCGATTGGGCGGCGGTTGGGCAGAAGCCGGTCTACGCCATCCTCAGGGAGGTCACCGGCAAGCCGGTGGTCGGTGCCGACGTCGAGGTCAAGGCCGAGGCTGCCGGTGCGTCCATCGCCGAACCGCTCGGCGGGACGGTGGGGATGCCGGTGCTGGTGATGATCCGGCGGTCATTCTTCGCGGACGGCGCCTGCGCCGACCATGCCGTCTTCCACGTCCGTCCGGAGCGCTACAGCTTCGTTCTGTCCCACCGCTGGGAGGGGTGAGGCGCTACGGCCGAGGCGCGGCCGGGGCCGGTCAGCGCAGCGCCTCGGCGCAGCCGTCGAGGCCGAGCCCGCGGCACAGCGCTTGGGCCAGCAGGCGACCGTCGGGATTGTCCGGCCCAAGCGTGCCGGGCGGACGCCCCAGCAGCGGGTAGAGCATCATGCCGCCCTGCGGGTCCTGCGCGACGTTCCGGGCGAGTTGCTCCGCCAGCGGCACCGTGTAGGTCGGCCCGCCGAGCTGGCTCGGCGGAACCTGGACGCCGAGGGCGAGCGGCCCCTTCCAGACCTGCCGGTACGCCTGCCAGGCCTGCCAGGGATCGAAGGTCGGGCCGCCCTCGTAGGCCATGATGGAGACGAGGTCGATCGCCGCCGCCTGCGGGGAGCGCAGCAGGTTGAGCATCGACCCGGTGTGTGGGCCGCGCGGCGGGGCGTCCCGGAACGCCCCCTCGCCATAGGCCCCGATGCTCCAGCCCGGCACGGTCAGCAGCAGGGGGCGCGGGAAGGCGCTGCGGAAACGCGCCACCAGATCCTGCCACGCCGCGTCGGACAGGCAGCGCACCCGCCCCGGCGGCCGGACGGAGCAGCCGGGCATCTCCGGCTCGTAATCCAGATCCACACCGTCGACGCCCAGATCCCCAACCAGCCGAACCAGGGCGCCGAGGTTCAGCGCATCCCAGTTTGCGTAGTTGGCCCCGCCGACGGCGAGCAGCACGCGGGTGCCCGGCTGGCGCTGTTTCAGAAGCGCGATGGCGTCCCTCAGCACCGTGCCGGAAAAGCCGTACTGCAGGCCGGTCCCCTTGAGGTCGAGGCGGTCGAGATAGACGGCGTCCGGCCGGGCGAAGGACAGGGCGACCACGTTCATGTAGCCGGGGAGAGCCGCCAGCGTCGTCGCGGCCGGTCCGGTGGCCGGGCGCTCGTACCAGCTGTCGTGGTAGACGAGCAGGGGGCGCGTCGGCAACGCCTCCGTCCCCGCATTCGCTGTGCCACCCGCCAGAAGCGCGGCGGCGAGGGCCAGAGCGCCTAGAACACGTCGCGCCCGAACAGGCCGGTGGTCACGGTGCTGATGATGATCTTCGCATCGAGCCATAGCGACCAGTTCTCGATGTAGTGAATGTCCATGTCAACCCCGACGCGCGCCTTCTCGACCGTGTGGATGCCGCCGCGCATGCCGTTGATCTGGGCCCAGCCGGTGATCCCCGGCTTGACGCGGCTGCGCGCCGCATACTCGCGCGCGACCTCGGCGTAGCGCTGGTTGCCGACCCGCATGTTCGGGACGTGGGCGCGCGGGCCGACCACCGACATGTCGCCGGCCAGGACGTTGAAGAGCTGGGGCAACTCGTCGATGCTGGTCCGGCGGAGGAAGCGGCCGACGCGGGTGATCCGCGGGTTGTCGCGGCTGGTGCCGACGGCGCCGTCGTCGCTGTTGTCCACCTTCATCGTGCGGAACTTCAGCATCGTGAAGGGGCGGTTGTTGAAACCCACGCGGGTCTGCCGGAAGATGATCGGTCCCGGCGAGTCCAGGCGGACCGCGATCGCTGCGGCCAGCATGAAGGGCGCGGCGACGAGCAGGCCCAGCCCGGCGACGACGACGTCCTCGATCCGCTTCACGATGATCTGCATGCCGCGCAGCGGCTGCCGCATCACCAGCAGGGCCGGGATGGCGCCGATGTGCCGCAGGTTGGCGAGCCGCAGCCGGATGCTCTCCTCGTCCAGCGGAATCAGGATGTCGAGGGAGATCATCTGAAGCTGCATGCGCAGGCTGTGGATGCGCATCGCCGCCCGCCAGGGCAGGGCGATGACGACCATGTCCACGCGGTTGTCCGGCAGGAAGCGCTTGAAGTCCGTAAGGTCGCCGGACACCGGGAGGCCGGCCAGGGACGCCGGCCGGCGGTCGCTGTCGCGGTCGTCGAACAGGCCGAGGATGCTGTAGTTCGCCCGGTGCTCCGGCAGGTCCAGATGCGCAATCATCCGCTCCGCCACGTCGGTCGCGCCCAGGATGACGACCCGGCGGCGCAGCACCCCGCGCTCCTCCAGAAGGCGCACGCCCCGCGCCGCCAGGACGCGCCCCGCCCCCAGACAGGCGAGCGCCGTCCCGCCCCACAAAGCGAGCATGTCCGACGGGCCGACCTCCGGTAGGAAGGCCCAGACGAGCAGGGACAGGACGGTCCCGGCCGGCAGCAGGCCGCCGACCACGTCGAGCAACGACTTTCCCCAGTGCCGGTAATTCTCGACACGGTAGGCGCCGATGGTGGTCATGGCGCGCAGATAGACGCCGAGCGTGACGGCCGTGAAGATCACCGCCTGGATGAGCAGACGGCCGTCGTCGAGCGACGTCTCGTCCGTCCGGGCGACCCAGGCGGCCCAAGCGGCAAGTCCGGCGAGCGCCAGCAGGACCCCGTCCGCCCCCTTCACCAGCCGGTTGACCAGCCCATGCGTCCAGTGCAGCCAGCCATCCCGCGCACCGGCGAAGTCGTCCGGAGCCGGAACGGCGCTCTTCGGCAACGCGGCAGGGTCCGGAACGGCGCTTCGCTCCTCGGCCGGAAAACAGACCTGCACGTCGTCGCGCATGGCGGTCTCTTACCCCTGCACGAAGCGGCGGATGATCGGCTTCAACGCCTGCCCCAGCGGATGGGAGCGAAGCCGGCGGGTCAGGCCGGTCTGCCGGATGAACTGCATCGGCGTCCGCGGCGTGCGGAACACGGTGACGGGCTGGCCGAACAACTCGGTGTCACGCACGAAATGGCGCGACGGCACCGCGCCGACCAGCATGGCGCGGTAGCGCCCGGCCCAATCCGGGCGGGCCAGGAGCAGCTTGTTGTCGCCGATGGCGAAGGGGGCCAGGGCACCCGGCCGGTCGGCCATGAAGCGGCACATGCCCTCGGACACGGCGGGGAATTCCGGGTTGAAATAGTCGTCGAGGACGATCACGCCACCGTCGCCCAGGCTGTCGTCGGCGATGCCCAGGTCGTGGCGCGTGATGTCGGCGGTATGGCCGCCGTCGATGCTGAACAGGCGGACCGCGGGACCCAGCCGGTCGGCGAGGCCGGTCCAGGACAGAGCCAGGGAGTTGCCCTTGACGACCTCGACCGACGCCGGTTCGATCCCGAAGCGGACGAGGTTGCCGCGGAAGGCCGTCTCGTCGCCTTGCCCCGACTGGTCGACGTTGAATTGCTGGTCGTCGAACAGGTCGATGGCGAAGGCCCGCTCATCCGCTTTGCGCACGAGCGCCAGCAGGATGAACAGCCGCCCATGGTGAACGCCGATCTCGCCGACGCTCCCCGTCACGCCCTCGGCGTTCTGCCAGACGCCGACGCTGGCGATCAGATTGGCATCCAGGCGCGACAGCCACCCGTCCACACGGCGATGGCCACCATGCACATAGCGGTGCAACGGCGACGCAGATGCTATTGAAGGTTGAGGTGACATGATGACCTCTTACTAACACACTATTTAAAATGGCTTAAGCCAGCATTGGCGACGCCGACGCGATAAATTTTGACAAAGAGTCACAACCGGATTTTCCGAATTTGTCGCATTTCGAAGAATTCCGGAGAGGCGGAGCTTGATGATCCTGTTGCGCTCACCTTGCGGCTCCCCAGCCATGCTCATGATGGGGCGGTCCGACCGTGCATGGCGACCACGTTGCAGAAGTCGGCGGGCACCGTGGCGATCGGCACCAGCCGGCCCTGTTCGAGCCGCCAGAAGCGATAGCCCATCGCCTCCAGCCGCTCCCAGCAGCCGTCGGTGCGCTCGCCGCGGCGGTGCAGGATGGCGCTGTTGACTTCGAACAGGATGGTCGGGTGCCAGCGCTCCAGGCTGCGCCGCGCGCCTTCGACCACCATGGGCTCCGCCCCTTCGACGTCCATCTTGATGCAGTCGATGCGCGGCAGATTGAGCTCCTCGACGAGGCTGTCGAGCGTCACCGTCGCCACCTCCTCGCCCTCCTTGGTCGCGCTGTCGCCCAGCAGGGAGAAGGCCTGGAGGTCGCCGCCCGCCGAGACGTGGTGCAGCACCGCCATCCCGTTCCGGTCGGACAGCGCCTTGCGGACCAGACGCACCGTGGCGAAGCGGTTCAGTGCGACGTTGGCCGCCAGCCGGTCGGCGGCGACGGTGCCTGGCTCCACCGCGACGACGATGCCGTCCGGCCCGGCGAGCCGCGCCGCCTTCAGCGTGTAGAGCCCGATGTTGGCGCCGGCGTCGATGAAGACGGCGCCGGGGGCCACGAACTGGTCGAGTTCGCGCAGCTCCGGTTCCGACCAGTCCCGCAGCACGAAGGAGGTGACCGAGGTGTAGCGCAGGTCCGGCGGCACGCGCAGCTGTTCGCCGCCGGAGGTCAGGCTGAAGCGCGGGCTGCGCTTCAGGGCGACGCAGCCGAGCCAGACGGCGGCGCGGGCGAGGACGGGAACCGGCTCGGCGCGGAAGCCCGGATGGGCCAGCAGGCGGCGCAGGCGGCGGAGGAAGGCCGGGGACGTGGAGGAGGTGGCGGTGGTCATGGCCTTCCCATGCTGAAGACGGGGCGTTTCGGGGAGTTGAATGGGCGCTCAGCGCCGGCTTGCCGGCGGGCGGTGCGCCAGAAGAGGGCGAGCGCCATCACGCTGGCGACCTCGCCCGGCGTGAAGACGACGGAATAGATGGTGGAGGTCGCCAGAGCGAACAGGACGTAGTCGCCCAAGGCCTGGGTCATCGGATCGTCGCCTGTGGCGGCCTTGCGGGCGGTGCGCAGCGCCGCGACGTAGAAGGCCGCGATCAGCACCGCGCCGATGACACCATATTCGAAGACGACGCCGATCCAGCCGATGTCGGCGAGATAGAACTGATCACTGCCCAGGATGTCCGCCAGGGTCACGCTGCTGAAACGGGTGACGGCGCCCACCCCGAGCAGCCAGCGCCAGGGCGTCACCTCCAGGAAGTCGAGCGCCAGGACGATGGAGTTCTGCCGGATCGACAGGGAGGCGCCGAGCATCTGCTCGGCCCGGTTGGCGAGATCCACGCTGTAGATGGCGGCCAGGACGACGGTCGCCAGCAGGGCCGCGCCGACCGCCAGGATGCGCCACCAGCCGCGCGCCGAGGTGATCATGGCGAAGCCGACCACCAGCACCACGCCGCCCAGAACCGTGCGCTGCTTGTAGATCAGGACCATCAGCAGCAGCCCGACCAGCAGCAGGGGGATGGTCCACCATTCCCGATAGGCGCAGAACCGCCGGGACAGGTAGAAGAGGAACAGCACGCCGAAGAACATCGGCATGAAGATGCGATAGCCGCGCTCGAAGTCGTACATCAGCAGCTTGCTCTTCAGCGGGTCGGTGGCGTAGGCCTCCGGCGGGACGACCAGCCACAGAGCGAGCATGACGACGAAGGTGCCGGCGCCGAGCGCGATCAGCGCCCCGCGCACCTGCGGCAGGGTCGGGCGCAGCAGGGTCAGCAGGGCCGCGAGCGAGAAACAATAGGCGAAGGGCCAGACCTTGACCGTGGTCGCCATCGCGTCGGTCAGCCCGTTGCCGAGCTGGACCATGGACACCGCCGGGGTGATCGCCACGAGGTAGGCGAGCAGGGCGATGCACAGCGATTTGAACGGCAGCTCGATCTGCGCCATCGCGTAGACGGCGAGCGGGATGGTCAGGACCGGCCAGCTTTTCGACAGGGCGTAGAGCGGAGGAACATCGACCAGATAATGGAAGCTCTGCCCGAACAGGGGTAGCACCGCCAGCAGGATCATCACCGTCAGGGAGCGGGGCAGGGCACGGCGGGGCGCCGCCGCCCGGACGGGCGACAGGATGCGTCCGCGCTGCCGGGCCCCCAGCTCGACGATCATGGGCGCGCCGCCGGCTTCGGCCGCGTGCGGTCCCGCTGTTCCGCCCACCAGGCTGACAGGGCGATGCCGAGCAGCGGCAGGGATTCCACGAAGACCCGCCGGGCGTGGCCGCGCGGATTCTGGGCCAGCCGGTACAGCCATTCCAGGGCGAGGCGGCGGAACAGGGGAGGGGCGCGCTCGACAAGCCCGGTGACGAACAGCAGCGAGCTGCCGACGCACAGCCCGACGCCGGTGGCCTGCCCGGTGTTCCGGATGGCCAGCGCCAGGCATTCCGACTGTGGCGCGCCGACCGCCAGGAAGACGAAGCGGGCCGGGTGGTCCAGCACGAAGCGGACGCAGCGCTCGACCTCCCGCGGGTCGGCCGAAAAGCCCATCGGCGGCTCGTGCCGGGCCAGCCGGGTCAGCCCGAAGCGGCCGCGCAGGCGGCGCTCCAACTCGTCGTTGCCACCGATCACCGTGATGGAATCGTCCGGCGTGATGACATGCGCGAACAGATGGGCGGTCAGGTCGCTGCCGCTGGCGCTGGGCAACGGCTTGCGGAGCAGCCGGCGGGACAGATGCCGCATGATCTGGCTGTCGCACAGCCGCAGCCACGCGCCGTTGTAGGCGGCGCGGAAGCGGGTATCGTCGCCGCGGTGGAGCCGCACCACATGCTGCGCGTTCGGAGTCACGGCGTAGGCGAAGGGGGCCTCCGGCGCGCGCGCGGCGATGGTCCGCGCAGCACCGGCCACGTCGAGCCGGGTGATGGCGACCCCGAAGACGGTGTCCGTGGGGGCCTGCGTCGGTTGGGTGTCCGGGATCGTCATGGGAAGGTCGTGATGCCTCCGGTCTGACGGCTGATGGTGTAGTTGAACGTGCGCTCGAACGGGACGACGCGGTTGATGAACTGCTCGACCCACAGGCCGGTCTCGGCGATGGAGCTGCGCGGCACGAACAGGATGTCGCCGGCGGCCAGCGGCACGTCGCCGACCGCCGCTCCCGTCTCCAGGAACCGGCGGGTGTCGATGGTGCGCAGCATCGGCTTGTTCTCGGGGTTGCGGCGGATCAGCACCACCTCCTCGTACCGCGCCTCGCGGTCGAAGCCGCCGGCCAGCATGATCGCCTCCATCACGCCGATGCGGCCGTTCAGCAGGTAGGGGCCGGGACGGGCGACGGCGCCGCCGACATAGGCGCGGTTCGACGGGGTCTCCTTCAGCCCGATGCTGACCTGCGGCGCGCGCATCCAGCGCCGCGCGCGCGTCTCGACCACGGAGGCCAGCTCGCCCGGCGTCAGCCCGGCGGCGTCGACCTGACCGGCCATGCGCAGCCCGGCGGAGCCGTCGGGGCCGATCATCACCTCCTCGTCCATGTCGGGGACGAGCATGAACTTGACCTGGAAACGGTCCCCCGGACCCAGCCGGTAGGCCGGCGTGGAATCCTCCCACCGGGCGAAACCCTCGGGCATCGCCTCCCTGGGTGTCACGGACTGGCCGGTGCAGGCGCCGAGCGCCAGCAACGCCGCCAACAGGAAGCCCCGCATCGCGGCCATCCGCCTCACAACCATCTGTAGATCACCTGGGGAATGTGGAAGTGGCGGCCGGTCAGCACCAACCCGACGATGTCGCCGCCGGACGCGAGGATGGAGTCGCGCATCCGGGCCGCGACCGGCGCACGGGTGTGCTCGGCACGGGCGACCAGGATGTTCGCGTCCACCATCGGCGACAGCCGCCGGGCAAGATGGCTGTTCCCGATCGGCGGGGACAGAATCAAAATGATGTCAAAGCGTTGGTTCAGCCGCTCCAGCATCTGGCGCGATTGGGCGATGGGGGTGCGCAGGCTGCCCAGCGCCGATCCCGTCGCCTGCCGCGACACCCAGAGCAGCGGCACGGCGGAGGGCAGCGTTTCGAGGTCGCCGCTCCCCTGCGGGTCGATGGTCGGCAGCCGCTCGCCGGTTCCGGCGTCCGCGTCGCCGTCCGTCTTGTCGTCCGCCCCGGCGTTGATCGCCGCCAGCTGGCCCGTGCCGTCGCCGCAGAGGTCGATGAGCAGCGTCCGCAGGCCCCGCCCCTTGGCGAATTCCAGCGCCAGCCCGCGCGCCACGATGGCGTCGCCGTCGCCGTCGTTGGCGGTCACAAACTGGACAAGGGCCATCGGCTGGTCGTCGACGCCATGGTCGCGCAGCTGGGCGGCCAGATGGATCAGCTCCTGCTGGGCGCCTGGGGAGACCAGCTCGCCGTCGGTGTCGGAGAAGCTGGCGATGGCCGGAACACCCAGGTCGCGCTCGATCTCGTGCGGCAGAATGTAGACTTGGCGCAGCCATGTCGCCAGCACGCCGGCCGCCCCGCCCAGCAGGATGCCGCCGACCAGCCCGGCGATGATGAAGCTCGGCGCCATGCTCGTCCCGGTCGCCGGAGCCACCGCCGGCTGCACGACGCGGACGTTGGAGAAGCGCACCTTGGCGGCCTCCTCCTCGGCGCGGGCGGCCTCGGTGCGCTGGGCATAGTCGCGGTAGATGTCCTCCATCACGCCGCGCGTGCGCTCCAGGTCGCGCAGCTCGCTCTCCGCCTTGCGCAGGCGGCCGACCTTCTCCACCGCCACCGTATGCTGGCGGTTCAGCTCGTCGATCTGCCGGGCCACCGCGTCCTGCTCGATCTCCAACGTCAGCAGATGGTTGCTCAGAAAGGGGATGGTCGGGTTGCGGACCTCGCGCGTGGTGTTGAAGACCGGCTTGTCGCCGCCCTTCATCGACTGCCGGACCGTCCTGATCTTGCGTTCCAGCTCCTGGAGGGGCGGGTAGTCCGGCAGGAATTGGGAGGCCAGCCGGTCGCGCTCCAGCTCCAGGCGGAGCAGCACGTTGCGGTCGTCGTCGTTCTGGTTCTGATTGCTCTGTTCCCTGAAGTCGAACACCCGCTCCGGCAGGGCGGCGAGCCGCTTCTTGGCCGCCGCGACCTCCGCCTGGAGGGCGGCCTGACGCTCCTGGGTCTGCCGGCGGCGCTGCACGATGCTGTCCACCTGGTTGGCGGCGAGCAGGCTTTCCTGCCCGAGATCGACGATGTCGTATTCGGACTTCAGCGCCTGGATCTGCCCCTCGATGCTCTTCAGCTGGTCGGAGTGACGCGCCAGCTCGGAGGCGAGGAAGGGCGAACGCGGGATGTCGAAGATCGCGCGACGGCGCTTCAGGTAGGCATCGGCGAGCGCGTTGACGGTGTCCGCGGCGAGGTCCGGGTCCTCGTGGCTGAAGCTGAGGCGCACAATGTTGGAGGAAGACTGCTGCTCCACCTGAAGGCGGCGCTTGAACTTGTCGATGGCCTTTTCGAGCTGGTCCTGCGGGCTGTCGGCGGGCAGCAGGCCGAAGAGGCGCGGGTGGGCGATCTCCGGGAACAGGGTGACGGGGTCCAGCGCGCTCAGCGTGTCCTCGATCACCCGGCGGCTTTCCAGGATGCGGATCTCGCTGTCCACCGACTTCAGCCCGTCGATCGACAGGACGGAGGGCAGGGTCCCCGCCACATCGCTGATCCCCGCGTGCGAGCGGTCGATCATCATCATGACCAGACTCTCCGCGGCGTAGCGCGTGCGCGCATAGGTGGCGGCGGTCAGTCCGGCGATGATCGAGAGAAGAGCAACGATCAGGATGATACGCTTGTGATAAAAAGCGAGTATCAAGAGGTCGCGCGGTGTAAATGCCGACACACCGCTGGAGAACAGCACGCCATGCGATTGCTGAGCCGGCGAGCCATCCAGCTGATCAGCCGATTGACTCTGCCTGCGATTTTCCAGATGTTGGGACAGCATCTCTTATGGGTACCGTAGCGTGTGGATCGAACTCTTTACCGGTAGGGTTTACCACGCCCGGTGTAGAGCTGTCATGGGGTGGTTGGGGTTTTGAAGCATTTTGTCTCAATTTTTAGTTATTTGCTTTTTGCCGAAACCTCCCACTTTTGGTTGGGTCCCAGGATGCCGGCCCCAGCCCCACCGAGCCACGCGCCATGAACCACCGACTGTCTTCGCTGAAAGCCGCGATCGAGCTCCGCCACCCGCGGATCTTCCGTCGCCTGACCTGGCTTCGGGACCGCCTCGCGCCCTATTATGCCGAGCCGGAGCTGCGCCTTCTTCCCGCCCTGTGCGTTCCGGGGGAGGCCGCCTACGACATCGGCGCCAACAGCGGCATCTACACCTTCTGGCTCTGTCGGGTCGCGGCCAGCGTGACGGCGTTCGAGCCGAACCCGAAACTCGCGGCGTTGCTGGAGAGCAAGTTCGCGCCGCTGATCGCGTCCGGCCGGCTGCGGGTGGAGGGTTGCGCGCTGAGTGACGGCGACGGGTCGATCGTGCTCCACGTTCCGCGCTCGTCCGCCCTGGCCTCGGTCGAGGCGGGAGCGGTGGGCGCCCATGGCGAAGCGGTGGACGCGGTGACCGTCCCGCGTCGGACTCTGGACCGCTACGACGATCATCCGGTCGGATTCCTGAAGATCGACGTGGAGGGGCACGAGGCCGCGGTGGTCGGCGGCGGTCTCCGCCTGATCGACCGTGACCGTCCCAATCTCCTGATCGAAGCGGAGGAGCGGCACAATCCCGGAGCCCTGGCGGCGTTGCAGGCGCTGCTGGCTCCGCTGGGGTATCGTGGCTATTTCGTCCTGGCGGGGCGCCTGTGCACGCTGGACGGCTTCGACCCGGCCCGCCACCAGTCCCGCTCGGCCCTCAACGCGGCGGGCACCCATCGTGTCAAGGGGCAGATCTACATCAACAATTTCATCTTCGTGGCGCGCGACGGCATGGCCGACCGGCTGCGCGCCGCGCTCGGTCAATCCGGCGGGACCTGACGGCCTCGCATCGACGGCCGCGCATCGACGGCCTGAGCGGCAGCCTCAGCGGCGGCAGTCGACCTCGGGCCAGGGCCGCTTCTGGTGGAAGGGGCGCAAGGTCAGGATCTTCGCCACCTTCCAGATGCGGCTCTGCCGCTCGGGGCACAGATTGTTCACCGCCGAGGTCGGGTTTCCATGCCACCAATCGGGAATATTGACCTCGACCTCGTAGGCGTTCAGGTGCAGCTCGGGTTCGCGAATCCACCAGCCATAGGGCAAACGGTCGAAATGGGTGCGGATTTCCTGGCGGATGTCGACCGCGCGCCATTCCTCCACGTCCTGCGCGGCGGCTGGGCGGCCATGCCCGAGCAGCGCGGCGGCAAGACACAGCGTCAGCCCCGCGTGAACGCTCCGGCGGCATCGCCCTTTCGTCACCATGGTCATCAACCGATTGCTCTCCTTGCGCGGCGCACCGCCGCCGGTCCCAACGCGTCTGCGGATGTCCTCCGCTTCCGCGACAACCCCTTATCCCATAGAGCGTGATGCGTCTCCAGACATGGCGTGCCCTCGGGCGTTATGGCATCGGCCTCGGGCTGCGCGCGGTGGAGGTCGTCGGCAAGCTCGGCCTCTACATCATAGCGGCGCGCTCGCTGGGGGCCCATGACGCCGGCCTCTTCTTCCTGTGCCTGACCTGGATCGGTCTGGCATCGACCATGGCGCGGCTGGGGCTCGAACGGGCGATCACGCGGCACATCGCCGCCGAACTGGCCATCGGCCAGGGGCGGGCGGCCGGGCGCGATCTGCGGACCGGGCTCATTGGCACGGGACTCGCCGCGGCCTTGGCCGCGGTGGCGACCTTTGCCCTCTCGGGGCCGGCGTCGCACGTGCTGTTCGCGACGCCGGACCTCGAAACACCGCTGCGGCTGTCGGCCCTGGCCCTGGTGCCGCAAACCTTGGCGATCACCATCGGGTCGGCCCTGGCGGGGCTCAAGCGGGGCGTCGCCGCGCAGTTCGTGCAGAATGCGCTGTGGCCGGTGCTGATGCTTGCCACTCTTCTGGCCGGTGCTTCCAGCCTCGATTCCCTGATTCTGGGTCTGGCCGGGGCGCTGACCCTCAGCGTCGCGGTCGGACTGGTCCTTCTCGCGCGCGACCGCCACCGGTTCACCGACCAGTCGGTGTCGGCCGATGCCGCGTCTTCGGACGGTCCGACGGAGGTTTTGCCGTCGCTGTGGCACACGGCGCTTCCCCTGTTCGTCGTCGAGCTGGTGCAGGTGTCCCTGGCGTCGCTGCCGGTGCTTGCTCTGGGCGTGTTCGTCGACGCGTCGTCGGTCGGGGCGTTCAGCGTGGCGAACCGCATCTCCATGCTGGTCTGGGTCGTCATCATCAGCATCGGCACCTTCGCCGCGCCCAACTACGCCGAATTGCACCGCCGCGGCGAGACGTTCCGCCTGCTGGTCATGAATCGCAGCATCATGCTGACCGTCGCGGCACTGGGTCTGCCCATGGTGTCGGTGATGATGATCGTGCCGGAGCTGTTGCTCGATCTGGTCGGGCAGGGGTTTGGCAGCGCGGCGACGGCGCTGCGCATCCTCGCCGCGGGCCAGATGATCAACTGTCTTCTGGCCTGCCAGGACATTCTGCTGGCCATGACCGGGCACGGGCGCACGCTGCGCCGGCTGAATCTTCTGCAATTGGCGGTGTGCGTCCTTCTGGGCGCTGTCCTGATCCCGGTCTTCGGCATGACCGGAGCGGCTGTGGTGACGGCGCTGACCGTCGCCCAGGGAGCGATCGGCACGACGCTGGTGCGCACCTTGCTTTTCAGGAGCCGCCCGACGTCCGCAGCAGCCTCCAGCGCGCCCTGACCAACCCAATGGCCCGATCCAAATTGGTCAAGCTGGTTGAGGGGAGCAGGCCATGGGTCATATCATACCAACGGCATTAAACATCGACCTCTGCCCATGGGGGCGAGGCAATGGAGCGAATGATGTCGGGTGCCTGGGCGAGAGCGTTCCACGCCTCGCAGCAGGCCTCGACGATTGCGCCATACGAATCGAAGACGCGATGGCTGAGGCGGTTCTGGCGTAGGAACTGCCAATTGTTTTCGATCGGATTGAGTTCTGGGCAATAGGGCGGCAAAGTTTTTTTGTGAGCCTCGAGCGCCTCGGCATCCTGCTGAGGATGCTGGGGACGCACCGACAGGCGACGGAACCCCAGACGGCGCAGCAGTCCGCCACCGCTGCGCTCGGCCAGCACCACGCCATCCTCGGCGAGGTCCGGACCGGAACGGACCCAGGACGCCGCCTCCGCTTCCTGCTCCTCCGACAGCTTGGGCTTGGCAGCCGGTGCCTTGCGATCCCGCGGTCCCGCCACGCCTTGAGCGTTGTAGCGGTGAACCCAATCCCGCAGCGTTTGCCGATCCATCCCGCACGACCGCGCGGCGTCCCCCCGAGACAGCCCCTCCAAAACCAGGGCCAGGGCAAGAAGACGCCGCGCTACATCCGGA
Source organism: Azospirillum aestuarii (assembly GCF_016632405.1). NCBI lineage: Bacteria > Pseudomonadati > Pseudomonadota > Alphaproteobacteria > Rhodospirillales > Azospirillaceae > Azospirillum > Azospirillum aestuarii. Next base: position 50,386 of record NZ_JAEPIV010000016.1, on the reverse strand, counting down.
TCGCCAAAAACGCACAGCCCGACGGCGCAACTCCGTCGAACTCAGCTCCAACCGCGTGATTGCCACCGCCGCCATGCCCCCTCCTTCCGAGAGCCGATAGCGACTCACGTTGCGGACCAAAAGCGAACCCATCCGTTACGAGTCACGCTTCAAAGCCGCTGGTATTACGTGACGGCCCGTTCGACGGGTCTCGTGTGGCCTACGCCTCCGACTCCGCGGTGATGCCGTGCTTGCGCAGCTTCGCATAAAGGTTGGTGCGCGACAGGCCGAGGCTTCGCGCGGCTTCGAGCTTGTTGCCCTGGGCATCCTCGAGCGCGGCGAGGATGAGTGAGCGTTCCAGCTCGTCCATGCTGTCGGCGAGCGGACGCTTGCGCACCAACGGGGTGGTCGGCCGGGCGGCGGCTCCGGGAAGGATGTCGGCGAAGTCCTCGGCCAGGATGCGCTCGCCTTCGGTGCGCACATAGACCTGCTCGATGACGTTGGCCAGTTCACGGACGTTGCCCGGCCAATCGTGCCCGCGCAGCGCGTCGAGCGCCGCGGGGGTGAGGTCGCGCATCGGCTGGTCGAGGCTCACCGCCATCCGTTCCGAGAAGAGCGAGGCGAGGATCTCCAGGTCTTCCTTGTGGTCACGCAGCGCCGGCAGCTGGATCGGGAAGACGTTCAGCCGGTAGTAGAGGTCCGAGCGGAAGGTGCCGTTCCGCATCATCTCCGGCAGCGGTCGGCTGGTCGCGGCGATGATGCGGACATCGACCTTGATGACCTGATTGGAGCCGAGCGGCTCGACCTCGCGCTCCTGCAGCACGCGCAGCAGCTTGGCCTGAAGCGGCAGCGGCATGTCGCCGATCTCGTCGAGGAACAGCGTGCCGCCGTGCGCGAGCTGGAACTTGCCGGGCCGCGGCTGGCGGCCGGCCCCGGTGTAGGCGCCCGGCGCCACGCCGAAGAACTCCGCCTCCAGCAGGTTTTCGGGAATCGCCGCGACGTTGATGCCGACGAAGGAGCGGTCGACCCGATCCGAGGCCGCGTGGATCGACTGCGCCACCAGCTCCTTTCCGGTCCCCGTCTCGCCCAGCACCAGCACCGCCGAGTTGATCTGCCCCGCCTTGCGGACCAGACGCTTCACCTGGAGCATCGCCGGGCTGAAGCCGACCAGATTCTCGACCGAGTATTTCGGTGCCCGGCTGGCGGCGAGTTCCTGCTCCATCCGCGCGAGCCGCGATTGAAGCTTGTTGAAGCGCTCGGCGATGGGGCGGAGGTAGGTCAGGCTGTTCTTCAGGGCGAAGGCGAGGGCGCCGATGATCTCCCCCTGCTCGTCGCGCAAGGGCAGGCGGCTCACCAGCAGCGTGTGCTCGCCATAGCGCATGATGTCGAGCGGGAAGGAGCGGCCGGTCTCCACCACGTCACGCATCTGGCTGTGCGGGATGACCCGTTCGATGGGCTGCCCCACCACCTCGGCCAGGGAGCGGATGCCCAACAGCGCCTTGCGCTTGTCATCGAACCAGACGTGCTTATCATTGGACCAGACGATCCGCGCGTCCTTGTCGACAAGGATGGCGCCGTCGATCATCTCGTCGATCATCACCATCAGCGCGCGCGCCGCCGCGAAGTGTTCGTCCCGTCCCGCCGCCATGGCCCGCCTCCCGTCGCGTCGTTTCTGTTAATATTCTGAACACGTTTTGTCAAAATTCAGCACACGACGGAAGCCCTGATTGGCAGGCCGGTGGCGGCGAGGGGGTCAAATCCGTAGGCAATCCGCCCGCTTGCCTAGCCGAATGCCCTCCATACCAACAATTTCCATCGCTGGCACGCCCCTTGCTTTGATTGCGCCAAGAAAATATGTGCGCTGCGAACAATTGGTCGGACGGCCGTCGCAGCGGCGCTCAAGGCAGGGGGGACGCGACAAAGGCATGACGCAGCAGCGTATTGGAATCATCGGCGCCGGGCTGATGGGGCATGGGATCGCCCAGGCCTTCGCCGTCGCCGGGCACCCGGTCGACATCCACGAGCCCGATCCGGGCCGCCGGGCCGGGATCGTCGGACGAATCCGCGGCAACCTTCACGGGTTGGGGATGGACGTCGCCGCCGCGGACCGGGTTCGGCCGTGCGACTCCCTGGAGGACGCGGTCGGGCACGCGGACGTCGTCATCGAAGCGGTTCCGGAGGATCTGCCCCTCAAGCAGCGAGTCTTCCTGGCCGTCGAGGCTGCCGCTCCGCCCCATGCGCTTCTGGCGAGCAACACGTCGGTGATCCCGATTACCCGGATCATGGAACCGCTCCGGGACAAGAGCCGCGCCCTGGGCACCCACTGGTGGAATCCACCGTACCAGATCCCGCTCGTCGAGGTCATCCAGACCGCCGACACCGACGACGCGGCGGTCGCCGCGATGATCGGACTGCTGGCCGCCATCGGCAAGACGCCGGTGCATGTCCGCAAGGACGTTCCCGGCTTCATCGGCAACCGCTTGCAGCACGCGCTCTGGCGCGAGGCCATCGCGCTCGTCCAGAACGGCGTGTGCGATGCCGAGACGGTGGACGCCGTGGTCAAAGCCAGCTTCGGCCGCCGCCTCGCCGTCCTGGGGCCGCTGGAGAACGCCGACCTTGTCGGCACCGACCTGACCCTGGCGGTGCACGAGCATGTCCTGCCCGACCTCGACCGGACGCCGGAACCGTTGCCCCTGCTGCGCGACCTCGTCGCGTCCGGGCGGCTGGGCATGAAATCCGGCGCCGGCTTCCGGACCTGGACGGAAGCGCAGCGGACCGAGACCCACGCCCGTCTGGCGGCCCACCTCCAGCGGCTGGACGGCGTCGAGCGCGGGTGATCGCGCGCCGTTCATACCGTCCTTCCCTTCGAACCGAACCCACACAGAGAATGTCCCATGGCCGCACCACAGAAGGCACCACAGAAGGCACCACAGAAGAAGGTCATCATCAGCTGCGCGTTGACGGGGTCGATCCACACCCCGACCATGTCGGACGCGCTGCCGGTGACGCCCGATGAGATCGTCGAGCAGGGGGTTGGCGCCGCCGAGGCCGGTGCCGCGATCCTCCACCTGCACGCCCGCGATCCCCGGACCGGGCAGCCGACGCCGGCCCCGGCGGTGTTCATGCAGTTCCTGCCGCGCCTCAAGCAGTCCACCGACGCGGTGCTCAACATCACCACCGGCGGTTCGCTCAACATGACGGTGCAGGAGCGCCTTGCCGCTCCGCTCCAGGCCCAGCCGGAGATGTGCTCGCTCAACATGGGCTCGATGAACTTCGGCATCTTCCCGCTGGCCGACCGTTACCAGGGCTGGAAGCACGATTGGGAGGAGCCCTATCTGCGCAGCACCGACGACTTCATCTTCCGCAACACCTTCCGCGACATCGCCTACATCCTGGAGCATCTGGGCGAGGGCTGCGGAACGCGTTTCGAATTCGAGTGCTACGACGTCGGGCACCTCTACAACCTCGCGCATTTCGTCGATCGGGGGCTGGTGAAGCCGCCCTTCTTCGTCCAGACGATCTTCGGCATCCTCGGCGGCATCGGCGCGGAGCAGCGCAACCTCGTCTTCATGCGCGAGACCGCCGACCGGCTGTTCGGGACCGATTACGAATGGTCGGTGCTCGCCGCCGGGCGCCACCAGATCCCCTTTACCACCATGGCCGCGGTCATGGGCGGCAACGTGCGGGTCGGACTGGAGGACAGCCTGTATCTCAGCAAGGGCCGGCTGGCCCGGAACAGCGCGGAGCAGGTGGCGAAGATCCGCCGCATTCTTGAAGAGCTGTCGCTCGAGGTCGCCACCCCCGCCGAGGCGCGCGCCATGCTCGCCCTGAAGGGCGCCGATCAGGTGGCTTTCTGACCTGCAGGACGCCTCAGACTCCATGTCGCCCGAAAGAAGGACAGAAATGCGAAACAGAAACGCTGTCGTCACCGGCTCCACCACCGGCATCGGGCTGGCGACCGCCCGCGAACTGGCCCGCCAGGGCTGCCATGTGATGCTCAACGGCTTCGGCGACCGCGCGGAGATCGACCGGCTGTGCGCGGACATCGCGGCGCAGAGCGGCACGACGATCGTCTATTCTGGGGCCGATCTCAGCCGGCCGGACGAGGCCCGCGCGATGATGGCGGACGCCGCGGCAACGCTCGGCCCCATCGACATCCTGGTGAACAACGCCGGGGTGCAGCATGTGGCGGCGGTGCACGAGTTCCCCGACGACAAGTGGGACCTGCTGCTCGCGGTCAACCTCAGCGCCGCCTTCCACACCATCAAGGCGGCCCTTCCCGCGATGCGGGAACGCCGCTGGGGGCGCATCGTCAACACGGCGTCGGTGCTCGGCATGGTCGGCGCCCCGCACAAGCCCGCCTATGTCGCTACCAAGCACGGCATCATCGGCCTGACGAAGTCGGTGGCGATCGAGGTCGCCGAACACGGCATCACCTGCAACGCGGTGTGCCCCGGCACGGTGCTGACCCCGATCATCGAGAAGCAGATCGCCCAGCAGGCTCAGGTCACCGGCCTGCCGGAGGAGCGGGTTCTCCAGGCGGTGTTCCTCGACCGCATGCCGACCGGCCGCCCGATCCCCCCGGAGGAGGTCGCCGCCGCCATCGCCTTCCTGTGCTCCGACGCCGCCGCGTCGATCACCGGCACCGCGATCCCCGTGGACGGCGGCTACACGACCCATTGAATCCCCAACCATCAAGAACAACACCCTAGGGAGTGAACCATGCGCAGCACCCGTCTTGCCGGCCTTCTCGCCGGAGTCGCCTTCGCCGCCCTGGCGTCCGGCACGGCCCAGGCCCAGATGTCGGACAACGTCATCAAGATCGGCATGCTGTCCGACCGGTCCGGCATCTACGCCGACATCAACGGCGAGGGGTCGGCGGTGGCCGCGCGGCTGGCCGCCGAGGAGTTCGGCAACGCCATCAACGGCACCAAGATCGAGATCATCGTCGGCGACCACCAGAACAAGGCGGACATCGCGGCCAACCTCGCCCGCCAGTGGATCGACGTCGAGAAGGTCGACGTCGTCGCCGACGTGCCGAACTCGGCCGCGGCGCTGGCCGTGCAGGGCATCACCAAGGACAAGAAGCGCATCTTCCTGATGTCCGGCCCCGGCTCCACCGATCTGACGGGCAAGGATTGCAGCCCCTATGGCTTCCTGTGGACGTGGGACAACCACGCCGTGGCGTCCTCCACCGCCCGCGCGCTGGTCGAGCAGGGCCGGAAGAGCTGGTTCTTCATCACCGCCGACTACGCCTTCGGCCATTCGCTGGAAACGGAAGCCGCCAACACCGTCAAGAAACTGGGCGGCACCATCAAGGGCAGCGTCCGCCATCCCCTGGCAAGCTCGGACTTCTCGTCCTTCCTGCTGCAGGCGCAGGCCTCGGGCGCGGAGGTCGTCGCCTTCGCCAACGCCGGCGGCGACACCATCAACGCGGTCAAGCAGGCCGCCGAGTTCGGCATTCCCCAGGGCGGCCAGACGCTGGCCGGCCTGCTGCTGAACGTCAACGACATCCATGCGCTGGGCCTCGACACCGCGCAGGGGCTGATGCTGGCGAATTCCTTCTACTGGGACATGAACGACGAGACCCGCGCCTGGTCGAAGACATTCGAGGAGCGGACCGGGCGTAAGCCGTCGATGAACCAGGCGGGCGTCTATTCGGCGGTCAAGCATTACCTGAAGGCCGTGCAGGAGGCCGGCACCGACGACGCGGACAAGGTCGCCGCCAAGATGCGCGCCACGCCCATCACCGACATGATGATGAAGGACGCGAGGATCGCCGACAACGGCCGGATCTTCAACGACATGTATCTGGCGCAGATCAAGGCGCCGGGCGAGTCGAAGGGAGCCTGGGATTACTTCAAGATCCTCAAGACCATCCCCGGCGAGCAGGCCTACATCAACCCGAAGGACAGCGGCTGCCCCCTGGTGAAGTGACGGTGGAAAGGGGGCGAACTCGCTTCCCTTTCGACTTTCGGTCGTTCCGCGCGGGATCGGTCGTACAGGCCTCTTCTCGGGCCGGACGTCATACCGTGGGCGGATGATGGCTTCCATCATCCACCCACGGTCAAACCCGACAGATCAATGCGATAGCATTGATTGAAAGGGTGATACGGACGAAGCCTTCAGGCGCCGTCCGTATCACTTGTACTTGGCGTAGACCCAGAGAACGCGTGCGTCCTCGTCCCCCTCCGACACCCAGAGATGGGGGGTGCTGGCGTCGTAATACATGGAATCGCCGGCATCAAGCCGCAGCGGCTCGTAGATCTGGCTGTGCACGACCAGCGTGCCGGAGACGACGTGGAGGAACAGCTCCGCGTCGTACTTGGCCCATTCCGGGTAGGCGTCGAGCGAGCGGGCGACCACGGTGGTCATGATCGGGGTCATGACCTTGCTCGTCAGGTCCGGGCAGAGCCAGGCGTTGTTGCAGGTGCCGGTCGGAAAGGGGCGGCCCTGTCCCGACCGCGTCACCGAGCGGCGCCCGGCGACGCGCAGCGCCGGGGTCTGCCCGCCGATGATCGCTGCCGCGTCCATCTCGAAACCGGCGGCGATCTTCAGAAGGGTGGTGACGGTCGGCGACAGCTCGTTCCGTTCGATCTTGGACAGGGTGGACACCCCGACCCCGGTGCGGTCGGCCGCCTGCTGGAGCGTCAGCCCCAGGCGCTTGCGCAGGTTCTTCAGCCGGACGCCGAGGTCCAGCTCTCCGTCCGCCCCGCTCTGGGAAGAGGGGGAGGAGGCCGCGTCGGGCCGGTCAATCACATCCATAGCGTCGTCCGCCGCCGGTCGTGTCGCGATTTGTCGTACATGCTTGGTCGTCAGGGCGGGCCGCTTCATTGAGGTTCCTCGAGCACCAGAACCTTTCCAGGATTCATCATATGGTCGGGGTCGAGCAACGCTTTGATCTGGGTCATCAGCCGATAGCGCGCCGGGTCGATGGAATGGGCGAGCCGTTTACGGTTGCTGAAGCCGATCCCGTGCTCCGCGCTGATCGAACCATCGCAGGCGAGCGTCGCGCTGTCGACGATCCCGTTGATCCGCCCCGCCGTCGCCTCGAAATCGGCGCGGGAGGGAAAGGCGTCGTGGTCGAAATGGATCACCGCGTGCAGGTTGCCGTCGCCGACATGGCCGACGAACAGCAGCCGCGCCTGCGGGAAGGCGGCGCGCACGCCGCGCTCCGTCTCCGCCGCGAAGTCGCCCAGCCGGTCGAGCGGCACCACGGTGTCATAGGAGACGCTGATGCCGGCGGTCTTGTTCGCCTCCGACACCGAATGGCGCAGGCGCCACAGCGCCTCGCGCTGCGCCCCGCTCCGGGGGATCACGGCGTCGGCGACGAGGCCGCGCTCCAGCGCGTCGGCTAGGCAGTCCTCCAGGATGGCGGCCAGATCCATGGTGGCGAAGCTGTCCTCCGCCTCGATCAGCACGTACCAGGGGTGCGGCTCCGCGAAGGGCAGGGTGCAGCCGGGAATGTGGTCGAGCACGAGCTGCATCTGGGAATGCGACATGACCTCGTAGGCGCCGACCCGGTCGCCGAAGTGGGAGCGGACGGAGGCCAGAAGCTCCAGCGCCTGGTCGAGGTGGCCGGCGCCGGCCATGGCGGTGGCGCTCGTCTGCGGCTGCGGGAACAGCTTCAGCACCGCCGCCGTGACGATGCCCAGCGTGCCCTCCGCCCCGATGAACAGGTGGCGCACCGCGTAGCCGCTGTTGTCCTTGCGCAGCCGCTTCAGGTCGTTCATCACCGAGCCGTCGGGAAGCACCACCTCCAGCCCCAGCACCATGTCGCGCATCGGGCCGTAGCGCAGCACCGCCGTGCCGCCGGCGTTGGTCGCGATGTTGCCGCCGATCTGGCAGCTCCCCTCCGCCCCCAGGCTGAGCGGGAAGAGGCGCCCAACCTCCTGCGCGCGGGCCTGAAGGTCGGCCAGGATGCAGCCGGCCTCCACCGTCATGGTGTTGTCCAGCGCGCTGACCTGCCGGACCCGGTTCAGCCGGTCGAGCCGCAGCACCACCGTCTCGTCCGAGAAGGGCGTGGCGCCGCCGCACATGCCGGTGTTGCCGCCCTGCGGCACGATCTTCCCGCCATGCTCGCGCACCAGCAGCACGGTCGCCGCCACCTGCCCGGTGTCCGAGGGATAGACGGCGCACAGCGCCGTGCCCTGGTAACGGCCCCGCCAGTCGCGGGTCAGCGGGTCCAGATCCGTCGCCTGCGTGACCACATGGCGCTCCCCCAGGAGCGTGCGCAACGACGTCAGCAGAGCCTGTGGGTCACGCATCGGGCAGGTCCTTGTGGCTTCGGGGCCGGCGAGGGGGAGCGGACATCGGTGCCCCGAACAATCGGCCGGGGCGATCGGACGTTGACGATACTGTTGCGCCATGTCTAGCATACGAAAAAATGTTCCCGAAAAGATAATTTTTGTCGGAGCAGCACCCAATGGGCATATCCTGTGAATCGTGCGATGCACGCCTCCTCCCTCGCAAACCGGGGACATGGCGGTGACTGCGTCGCTCAACATCGCCGAGGCCCGGCTGCGGGCACGGTCCCGCCTGCCGCGTGGCCTGTTCGAGTACATCGACCGCGGCACCGAGGACGAAACCGGCATTGCGACGAGCAGAACGGCGCTCGATGGCCTCGTCTTCAAACCGCGCGTGCTGGTGGACGTGTCGAAACGCGACGCCACCACCCGCCTGTTCGGGGTGAGCCAGCCCATGCCGCTGGTCGTGGCGCCGACCGCCGTGGCCGGGCTGGTCTGGTACGACGGCGAGGTGGAACTGGCCAAGGCCGCCGCCGCGGTCGGCATTCCCTTCTGCGTCTCCACCCAGTCCATCACCTCCATCGAGCGGATCGCCGGGGAATCCGGGGCTCGGCTGTGGTTCCAGCTCTATGTCTGGCGCAAACGCGAGCGCGCCCTCGAACTGGTGCGGCGGGCCGAGAGGGCGGGGGCGCAGGCGCTGGTCCTGACCGTCGATACGGCGGTGACGCCCAACCGTGAATACAACATCCGCAACGGCTTCGGCATTCCGATCAAGCCGTCGCTGCGCGCCGGGCTGGATTGCCTCGCCCACCCGCGCTGGTTCGCCGGGGTCTTCGCCAAATACCTGCGCAACGGCGGCGTGCCGACCTACGCCCACTATCCGGAGGAGTTCCGCACCGCGCTGGGCCGGGTCGCCGTCGGGGACGAGATCAGCCTCGCCCAGGACGTGGGATGGGACGACGTGCGGAGCTTGCGGGACGCCTGGAAGGGCAAGCTGATTTTGAAGGGCGTGCTGCGCGCCGACGACGCGGAGAGGGCGGCCGAACTGGGGGTGGACGGGATCGTCGTGTCCAATCATGGCGCCCGCAACCTGGATCACGCCATCCACCCGGTGCGCTGTCTGGCGGACATCGCCGAGCGGGTCGGCGACCGGGTGACGGTTCTGGCCGACAGCGGGGTGCGGCGCGGCAGCCATGTCGCCGGCTATCTGGGGCTCGGCGCGCAGGGCGTGCTGCTCGGCCGTTCCGTTCTCTACGGACTGGCCACCGGCGGGGCGGCGGGTGCGCAGGCGGTGCTGGAGCTGGTCCGGCGCGAGCTTCTGACCACCATGGGTTTCCTCGGCGCACCGACCGTGGCCGACATCACCGGGACGGTGGAACGGCCACGTTGACGTGTGTTGGCGCGCCGGATTTTATCGTATCATCACTTTTCATCCATGAAACGATTTGTTGTTGCAGCAAAGGGAAAAATAGGGTCACATCTCCTTGGTCGGAAGCGGGCGGGGCCGGATTGAGGTCTCACAAGGGACGCTCCATCGCTCCCGTTCCCTCCGGCCCCCACCCGAGCATTGGTCCAGGTGCGGGTTCAGGCACGGATTTCCGGCGGCGCGCCGGTCTTTGTCGATTTCATCGGACTCGTTTCATCGCGCTTCTTCCGATCTTCCCGAACCGGCTTCCCGCATCGCGGGGGCGAGGCCGCCCTGCGGCCGCAGCACACCGTCAAGCCACGCCTCAAACGCCACGCTTAGGAAATCCGAGGACCCCATGGCACTCACCCATTCGGAGATCAGCGGCCTGTTCAGCGCCATCGTCACGCCGCTGACGGTCGACGGCTCCGTCGACATCGCCGGCCTGAAGCGGCTGGTGCGGCACCAGCTCGACGCCGGGGCGTCCGGCGTCGTGCCGATCGGCGGCACCGGCGAGTATCCCGCCCTGTCGCGGGACGAGCGCAAGCGTGTCGTCGCCGCCTGCGTGGAGGAGGCCGGCGGCAAGCCGGTGATTCCCGGCGTGCTGTCCACCGGTTTCCAGGACGCGGTCGAGGCCGGGCGCGACTTCGCCGCTGCCGGGGCAGCTGCGGTGATGACCGTCACCCCCTATTACGCCGCCGGCACCCAGGAAGGCATGCGCGCCTATTTCCGCGCCTACCGCGACGCGGTGGACCTGCCGGTCATGCTCTACCAGATCCCGCGCCGCACCACTGTGGCGGTCACCGCCGAGGGCGTGCAGGCGATGGCGGAGGACGGCTCCATCATCGGCATGAAGTTCTCCTCCTACGACATGCCGGAATTCATCAAGACGATGAAGTACGCCGGCGACAGGATCTCGGTGCTGAGCGGCGAGGAGCCGCTGTTCGCCACCCACGTCGCGTTGGGCGCGCGGGGCGGCGTCCTGGCCTCGGCGACCATCTACCCGAAGGTCTGGTTGCGCGTCTTCGAACTGGCGCGCGCCGGCAAGCTGAACGAGGCGCTGGCCGAGCAGACCCGGATCGACCCGGTGGTGAATTCCATCTTCCTGGAAACCAACCCAGGCCCGCTCAAGGCCTTCATGGCGATGGCCGGCATGCCGGTCGGCGGGGTGCGGCTGCCGCTGACCGCGCCGACCGCCGAAACCACCGAGAAGCTCCAGGCGGTCGCCCGGCACGCGCGCGACATCGCGCTCGCCTGACGGCCAAAAGGAACACTCCGGGCGCCCTGACCTCCCCCGGGAGCGCCCCAACAACGCGAAGCCGCGGAGGCGGCCGGTCAACGAACACGGAATGGCCTGAACACAGGTAAAGACACACACGTCGAGACACATCCGGTCGGACAGCCCGACGGACCACAAGGGAGACGGACATGGTGAATCGCAGGGAACTGGCTGGGTTTCTGGGCGCCGGCGCGGCGGTCGGGGCGTTCGGGGCCACCATGGCGGCGGGCATCGCCCCGGCCGCGGCGCAGGAGGGCGGCAGCTCCTTCGACCGGGTCCTGAAGGCCAAGAAGCTGCGCATCGGCGGTGTGGCGACCGGCGCCCCCTGGATCATGAAGGACCAGACGACCGGCCAGTGGTCGGGCCAGTTCTGGGACATCGGATCGGCGCTCGCCGCCGACATGGACGTCGGCATCGAGGTGGTCGAGACCACCTGGGGCAACGCCATCCTCGACCTGCAGGCCAACAAGATCGACGTCATGTTCGGCATGAACCCGACGCCGAAACGCGCCCTGGCCGTCGACTTCACGGTCCCGGTCTACAACAGCGCCCTGGTCGTCATCGCCAAGCCGGGCTTCGAGCCGAAGAGCTGGGCCGACATGAACAAGCCGGAGGTCAAGATCGCGGTGGACGTCGGTTCCGCCCACGACCAGGTGGCCAGCCGCCTCTGCCCGAACGCCCAGCTCATCCGCTTCAAGTCGCTGGACGAGGCGACGCTGGCCGTGCGCAGCGGCCGGGCCGACGCGCAGTCGATCTTCTGGATGGGCGGCGTGCGCGCGGTGAAGCGCGACCCGTCGCTGGGCAAGGTGATCGTGCCGCGTCCGGTCTTCGGCTCCACCTCCAACGCGGCGGTGCGGCGCGAGCCGGACAAGACGCTGCGCGACTTCGTGAACACCTGGATCGTCTACGCCCAGGGCCTGGGCCTGATCCGCGAGGCGGTGGTGAACAGCCTCGCCAAGGTGGACATCGCCATGAGCGACATTCCGGAAGGCATCACCTTCTAAAGCAAACTTTCGTTTGCTTTAGACTCACATCGCCTCACTCGCCGGCTCTCAGCGGATGCCGATGGCATCCGCCTGCCGCCAGCGGGAACGATGTTCCCGCGAGAGGCGGGCTTCGGCCGCATGTGCGGCCGGGACCGCCGTCGCGGTCCAAAGCGGATTGCAATCCGCATGGCGCACGGCGGCCGGCCCCACGGGGATTCGGCCGCCGTTCCGAAGTTTTGCAAGCAGGCCCTCCATGTACACCTTCAACTTCGAGATGCTCTGGGGATACCGCTGGCTGTTCCTGAACGGCACGCTGGTCACCATCGGCCTGACGGCCGCCGTCGTCGTGCTGGGCCTGCTGCTTGGGCTGGTCGGCGGGCTGGCCCAGCTCTCGCGCTTCGCGGTGCTGCGCTGGATCTCCTGGGCCTACATCGAGCTGTTCCGCTGCACGCCCCTGCTGGTGCAGTTGCTGTGGTTCTACTACGCGCTGCCGATGCTGACCGGCATCCAGATCGACGCGGTGACGGCCTCCGTTCTCACCCTCTCGCTCTACGGCGGGTCCTTCTACGCGGAGGTGATCCGGGGCGGCGTGGTCTCCATCGAGGCCGGACAGTCCGAGGCCGGGCTGGCGCTCGGCATGACGCCGGCCAAGGTGATGCGGCGCATCGTGCTGCCACAGGCGGTCAAACGCATGATCCCGCCGCTGATGAACCAGTCGATCATCCAGTTCAAGAACACCTCGCTGGTGTCGGTGGTGGCGGTCCCCGACCTTCTCTACCAGGGGCAGGTCGCCGCGACCGACACCTTCCGCCCGCTGGAGGTCTACACGATCGTCGCGCTGATCTACTTCGTCGTGCTGGTCCCCCTGACGGCCATCGTGAAGCGGGGCGAGAAGCAGCTCCAGACGGGTCACTGACGTTCCCCCGGCGATCCAACGCGAGAGGCCCTTTTCCATGAGCATTCCCAAGATCGAAGTCGCCGGGCTGAGGAAGCAGTTCGGCGAGCTGGTCGTCCTGCGCGACATCAACCTGAAGGTCGATCCCGGCGCCGTCGTGGCGCTGATCGGCCCCTCGGGGTCGGGCAAGTCCACCCTGCTGCGCTGCCTCAACCTGCTGGTGGTGCCGAACGGCGGCCGGGTCCGCATCGGCGGCGACGCCTTCGACTTCGAGACGGGCAAGGCGCTGCCCCGGCCCAAGGCGCAGGCGAAGTTCCGTTCCAACACCGGCATGGTGTTCCAGCACTTCAACCTGTTCCCGCACATGACGGTGCTGGGCAACGTGATGGAGGGGCCGGTCTCTGCCAAGAACATGCCGAAGGCGCAGGCCGAGGCGATCGGGCGCCGGCTGCTCGCCAAGGTCGGGCTGGCCGACAAGGCCGACGCCTACCCGGACCGGCTGTCCGGCGGGCAGAAGCAGCGCGTCGCCATCGCCCGCGCGCTCGCCATGGAGCCGGAGGTGATGCTGTTCGACGAGGCGACCTCCGCCCTCGACCCGGAACTAGTGTCGGAGGTGCTGGGGGTGATGCGCGACCTCGCCGCCGAGGGCATGACGATGATCATCGTGACCCACGAGATCGCCTTCGCCCGCGAGGTGGCCGACCGCGTGATCTTCATGCGCGACGGCGTGATCGTGGAGGAGGGGCCGGCCCGCGACGTCATCGACCGGCCACAGCAGGAGGCCACCCGCGCCTTCCTCAGCCACTTCCACACCAGGAGCTGATCCGGACTCAGTCCTGTTCGGGCAGGCGGAAGGTGGCGACAGCGTCGCGGAACTCCCCCAGGAAGTCCTGCGCGAGGGTGGACAGCGACCGCTGCGCCGAATGCAGCACGGCCATTTCGAAGGTGATCGCCGGCTCGAAGGGGCGGATGGCGACGCCGCGCCCCGCATACTCCTCCGCCGTGAAGGGATCGACGATGGAGATCCCCGCCCCGGCCGCGACCATGGCGCAGGCGATCATGGTGAGCTGGGTTTCCACCCGCGTGGACCGGCCGACGCCGTGCTCGGCGAACACCGCGTCGATGGAATAGCGCATCAGCGTGGCGGCACCGAGCGCGATGAAGGCCTCGCCCGCGAAATCCTCCGGCACCAGCCGCTTGCGGGCGGCCAGCGGGTGGTTGCTCGGCACCACGGCGACCGCCCGCACCCGCGGCATCCGCTCGCACAGCACCGTGGCATGCTCCACCGCCGACTGGCCGAAGCCCAGCTCGCACTGGCCGGCGGCCACCCAATCGAGAACCTGCGGGGAACTGCTACCCCACAGCAACACGTCCACCCGCGGCCGCTGCTCCAGGAAGCGGGCGACGAAGCGCGGCAGGAAGCCGATGGCCATCGCCGGCATGGCGGCCACCCGCAGCGTGCCGGCCCGCCGCTCCTGGAGGTCGCGCGCCGCCTGCTCGATCCGCTCCAGCCCGACGAAGGACCGCTCCACCTCCTGGTACAGCGACATCGCCTCGCTGGTCGGCGCGATGCGCGAGCCGCGCCGCTCGAACAGGGTCAGCTTCAGCGCGTATTGCAGGTCGGCGATCAGGCGGCTGACCGCCGGCTGGGAAATGTTCAGAAGCTCCGCCGCCGCGGTGATTCCGCCGGTCAGCATGACGGCGCGGAACGCCTCGATCTGGCGGGGATTGAGCATTCCGGGGCGGTCCAAGAGTGTCAGATGCGTTGCAGCATAACATTCGTTTATAGACACCGCCAACAATTCGATTTGACGATTATGCCAGCGGGGCGCGACGCTCCGGGGGTGCGACAAAACGCGCACCGCTGGGAAACGAACCGGAACCGGAACAGGAGAGGGACAGATGCGAGCGTTGGTGTACGGCCTGATGGCAACCGCCGCCCTTGGATGTGGCGCCGCGCAGGCGCAGCAGAAGACCCTGTATGTCGCCGCCTACGGCGGGTCCTTCGAGCAGACCATGCGCAAGGACATCATCCCGGCCTTCGAGAGCAAGACGGGCGTGAAGGTCGAATACGTCGCCGGCAACTCCACCGACAACCTCGCCAAGCTCCAGGCCCAGAAGGGCAACCAGCAGATCGACGTGGTGATCCTGGACGACGGCCCGATGTACCAGGCGGTGGCGCTGGGCTTCTGCGCCGACATCGCCAAGGCGCCGGTCTACGACGACCTCTACGATCTGGCGAAGATCCCCTCGGGCAAGGCGGTCAGCGTCGGCGCGGTCGGCACCGGCATCGTCTACAACAAGAAGGTCTTCGACGAGAACGGCTGGCCCGCTCCCGCCTCCTGGAAGGACATCGAGGACGCCAAGTTCCGCAAGAAGCTGGTCGTCCCGCCGATCAACAACAGCTACGGCCTGCACGCGCTGGTGATGATGGCGCGGCTCGACGGCGGCGGCGAGAAGAGCATCGATCCCGGTTTCAAGGCCTTCAAGGACAAGGTGAACCCGAACGTGCTCGCCTACGAGCCGTCGCCGGGCAAGATGACCGAGCTGTTCCAGAGCGGGCAGGCCACCATCGCCGTCTGGGGCTCGGGCCGCGCCAAGGCGCTGGCCGACACCGGCTTCCCCGCCGCTTTCGTCTACCCGAAGGAGGGTGGCATCGTGCTGGCCTCGGCGGCCTGCGCCATCACCGGCAGCAAGCAGGCGGCGGAAGCCCAGCAGTTCATCCAGCACATGCTGTCGCCGGAGGTGCAGACCGTGATGGCGACCGGCGCCGGCTTCGGCCCGGTGAACAAGACCGTCACCCTGACCGCCGACCAGCAGGTGGGCATCCCCTACGGCCCCGAGCAGATGGGCAAGCTGCTGGTGGTGGACTGGGACACCATCAACGCCAACCGCGAGGCCTGGAACAAGCGCTGGACCCGCGAGATCGAGCGCTGACCGCAACTCCCCGGCCCGCCGTTGAAGCGGGCCGGGATTTTCCAGGCTCCTTGGTGGGAGACGACGCCATGCCTTACCTTGTCCTCGATCGGCTGACCAAGCGGTTCGGCCCATGGGTCGCCGTCGACAACCTGTCCCTGACGGTGGAGAAGGGGGAACTGGTCTCGCTGCTCGGCCCGTCGGGCTGCGGCAAGACCACGACGCTCCAGATGATCGCCGGCTTCCTCGACCCCAGCGCCGGGCGCGTCACGCTGGACGGCGCCGACCTGCTGGCCAAAAAGCCCAACGAGCGCGGGCTCGGCATCGTCTTCCAGAGCTACGCCCTGTTCCCTCACATGACGGCGGCCGAGAACGTCGCCTTCGGGCTGGAGATGCGCGGCATCCCGCGCGCCGACCGCGACCGGATGGTGCGCGACGCGCTCCAGCTCGTCGGGCTGGGGGCCTTCGGCGACCGCTACCCGCGGCGCATGTCCGGCGGCCAGCAGCAGCGCGTGGCGCTGGCCCGTGCGATGGTCATCAAGCCGAGCCTGCTGCTGCTCGACGAGCCGCTGTCCAACCTCGACGCCAAGATGCGCGAGGAGATGCAGATCGAGTTGCGGCGCATCCAGCGCAGCGTCGGCACCACCATGATCCTCGTCACCCACGATCAGGCGGAGGCGATGGCCCTGTCCGACCGGGTGGTCATCATGAACAAGGGCCGGGTGGAGCAGGTCGACGCCCCGCAGGACGCCTACGACAACCCGGCCAGCGCCTTCGTCGCCAACTTCCTCGGCCGCACCAACCTGCTCCAGGGCGTGGTGCGCCGCGACGACGGCGGGCGGCGCATCGACGTGGCCGGGACGGCGTGGCCCGTCGCGGCGGAGGTGCCGGACGGCCCCGGCCTGCTGACCGTGCGGCCGGAGAAGGTCCGCTTCGTGGACGGCGCCGGCGTGCCGGGCCACGTCCGGGCGCGGGTCTTCCAGGGCACCCAATGGCTGTTCGAAATCCGGACGGAGGCCGGCGACCTGACGGTGATCCGCCAGCACGACGGCCAGACCCTGCCGGCGGAGAACGAGCCGGTCATGGTCGGCTGGCGGGCGGAGGACATGCGCGTGATGGCGGGTGAGGCATGACCGCCGTGGACGCTCACAAATCCCTGGGCAAATCCCTGGGCAAATCCCTGATCGACTCCTCGGGCACGGACACGGCGGCCGATACTCCGCCGGACCGGCCGGAGCGGCGCCCGCTGGCGCCCTACCTGCTCAGCCTGCCGGCGCTGGCGCTGTTCGCCGTGCTGCTGTTGGTGCCGCTGGTCATGACCGGGCTGCTGTCGCTGAACAGCTTCGGATTCTACACGGGCATCGAGGATGTCTGGCAACTCGGCAACTACATCGACATCGTCACCGACGACTATTTCCACGAGATCTTCCTGCGCACCTTCCGCATCGCCGTGGTGGTGACCCTGCTCTGCGCCGTGCTCGGCGCGCCGGAGGCCTACATCCTGCGGCGCATGCGGTCGCCCTGGCGCGGCCTGTGCCTGCTGATCGTCCTGGGGCCGCTGCTGATCTCGGTGGTGTCGCGCACGCTCGGCTGGGCGCTGCTGTTCGGTTCCACCGGCATCATCAACACGGCGCTGATGGCGGTCGGGCTGATCGCGACGCCGATTGAGTTCATGTACACGGAGACCGGCGTCATCATCGCGCTGACCCACGTGCTGGTGCCCTTCATGGTGCTGTCGGTCTGGGCGTCGCTGCAGCGGCTGGACCCGCAGGTCGAGAACGCCGCGCTGTCGCTGGGCGCCAAGCCCTTCACCGTGCTGCGCCGGGTGGTGCTGCCGCAGGTCGTGCCGGGCATCCTCTCGGGCTCGATCATCGTCTTCGCGCTGGCCGCCAGCGCCTTCGCCACCCCGGCGATCATCGGCGGGCGGCGGCTGAAGGTGGCGGCGACGCTGGCCTACGACGAGTTCCTGAACACGCTGAACTGGCCGCTGGGCGCCGCCATCGCGATCCTTCTGCTGCTCGCCAACATCGTCATCATCGTCGGTTGCAACCGGCTGGTCGAACGTCGCTACAAGCAGGTGTTCGAATGAACCGCAATGGCCCCGTCGCCCTGGTCTTCCACACGCTGTTCCTGGCCTTCCTGCTGGCCCCGATCCTGGTCGTCTGCGTGGTCGCCTTCACCTCGCATGGCTACCTGTCGCTGCCGACCGACGGGGTGTCGCTGCGCTGGTTCAAGGCCATCGGCGACAACCCGGAATTCGCGCGGGCCTTCCGCGACAGCCTGCTGCTGGGGGCGGTCAGCTCCACCATCGCGGTGGCCTTCTCGGTCCCGGCGGCGCTGGCCATCGCCCGCCACCAGTTCCGGGGGCGCGAGGCGATCACGGCGCTTTTCCTGTCGCCGCTGATGGTGCCGCACATCGTGCTGGGCATCGCCTTCCTGCGCTTCTTCACGCAGATCGGGCTGGGCGGGACCTTCGCCGGGCTGGTGCTCAGCCACGTGGTCATCATCCTGCCCTTCGCGCTGCGGCTGATCCTGGCGGCCTCCACCGGCATGGACCGCTCCATCGAGAACGCCGCGGCCTCGCTCGGCGCCACCTCCTGGTCGACCTTCCGGCGGGTGACGCTGCCGCTGATCCTGCCGGGCGTGGCGAGCGGCTGGGTGCTGGCCTTCATCAACAGCTTCGACGAGGTGACGATGACCGTCTTCATCGCCTCGCCCGAGACGACGACGCTGCCGGTGCGGCTCTTCCTCTACATCCAGGACAACATCGACCCTCTGGTCGCCGCGGTGTCCGCCTCGCTGATCTTCATGACGGTGGCGGCGATGCTGGTGCTCGACCGGCTCTACGGGCTTGAGCGGCTGCTGGTCGGCCGCGGACAGGAGTGAGCGTCACCATGACCGAGTTAACGAGGTCCGACTGCGACGTCGCCGTGATCGGCGGCGGGCTGGTCGGGTCGGCCATCGCCTGGGGCCTCGCCCAGCAGGGGCAGACGGTCGCCGTCCTCGACGAGGGGGACGTCGCCGTCCGCCCGTCGCGCGGCAACTTCGCCCTGGTCTGGGTGCAGGGCAAGGGGCTGGGGCTGCCGGAATACGCCGGCTGGACCAAGATGTCCTCCGACACCTGGACCGGCTTCGCCGAGCGGCTTCAGGAGCAGACCGGAATCGACGTGTGCTACCGCCGGCCGGGCGGCTTCCTGCCCCTGCTGTCGGAGGAGGAGATGGAGCGGCGCGCCGGCCAGCTCCGCCGCCTGCACAACCAGCCGAACGTCGTCCGCTACGACTACGAGATGATGGACCGCGCCGCCGTGGCGAAGGAGATGCCCTTCATCGGCAAGGACGTGGTCGGGGCCAGCTACTGCCCGCTCGACGGCCATTGCAACTCGCTGAAGCTGCTGCGCGCCCTGCACAGCGGGATGAGCCGGTCCGGGGTGTCCTACCTTCCGCACCACCGGGTGGAGCGGATCGAGCCGCGCGACGGCGGGTTCCGCATGCTTACCGCCTCGGGGGACGAGGTCCGCTCGGGCAAGGTGGTTATCGCCGCCGGGCACGACGCCCGCCGCTTGGCCCCCATGGTCGGGCTGGACGCCCCGGTGCGGCCGGAGCGCGGGCACATCATCGTGACGGAGAAGACCGCCCCGTTCCTGAACTTCCCGGTCGGCTTCATCCGCCAGACCGACGAGGGCGGCGTGATGATCGGCGACAGCTTCGAAGATGTCGGGCTCGACACCACGGTGCGCAACGGCGTCACTTCGACCATCGCCGACCGCGCGCTGCGCATCTTCCCGCTGCTCGGCAAGCTGAACGTGGTGCGGACCTGGGCGGCGCTGCGCGTGCTGACCCCGGACGGCTTCCCGATCTACGAGCAGTCCACCACCATGCCCGGCGCCTTCGTCGCGACCTGCCACAGCGGCGTGACGCTCGCCGCCAACCACGCTTTGGCGCTGGCGCCGCACATCGCCGCCGGCGGCCTGCCCGACGAATTCTCGGCCTTCAGCGCCCGGAGGTTCCATGTTCCAGCGGTTGCCTGACGCGGGCGGAGAGCGCGTCTCCTTCACCATCGACGGCCGCCCGGCGGAGGCGCTGTCCGGCGACAGCGTCGCCGCCGCCCTGATCGCCAACGGGGTCGGCGCCTGCCGGACCACCCCGGTGTCCGGCGCCCCGCGCGGCCCCTACTGCATGATGGGCGTCTGCTTCGACTGTCTGGTGACCATCGACGGCACCGGCAACCAGCAGGGCTGCCAGATCCGCGTCCGCCCCGGCATGCGGGTGGAGACCCAGAACGGCAAGCGGGAGATCGACCGGTGACCGACCTGAAGCCTCGTTACGATCTGGCGGTGATCGGCGCCGGCCCGGCCGGCCTCGCCGCCGCCACGCTGGCCGCCCGGCGCGGCCTGTCCACCGTCCTGCTCGACGAGCAGGCGGCTCCCGGCGGCCAGATCTACCGCGCCATCACCCGCTCGCCGGTGAGGAATCCCAGCGTCCTCGGGACCGACTACTGGCACGGCGCCGATCTGGTCGGGCCGTTCCGCGACAGCGGCGCCGATTACCTGCCCGGCGCCGCGGTGTGGAGCGTCTCGCGCAGCCTCGACATCGGCCTGTCGCGCGACGGTGCTGCGCGCATCCTGCCGGCGCGGCACGTCATCCTGGCGACCGGCGCGCTGGAGCGGCCCTTCCCGGTCCCCGGCTGGACGCTGCCCGGCGTGATGGGGGCGGGGGCGGCGCAGATCCTGCTGAAGACGTCGGGCCTCGTCGCCTCGGGCAACGTGGTCATGGCCGGCAGTGGACCGCTGCTCTGGCTGCTCGCTTGGCAGTATCTGCGGGCCGGCGCGCACATCGACGCGATCCTCGACACCACACCGCGGGAGAACTGGCGGCAGGCCCTGCCACACCTGTCGGCCTTCGCCCGCTCCGGCTATGTCGGCAAGGGCCTGAAGCTGCTTCTGGAGGTCCGCCGCAAGGTCAAGGTGATCGGCAGCGTCTCCGCCCTGCGCGCCGAGGGTGACGGACGCGTGCAGTCGGTCGTTTACCGCCAGGGCGACGGGGCCGAGCAGCGCCTTCCGGCCGATACGCTCCTGCTGCATCACGGGGTGATCCCCAACATTAACCTCGCCAACGCCACCGGCTGCGCCCAGTCCTGGGACGAGGCGCAGCGCTGCTGGGTGCCGGACGTCGACGGCTGGGGCGCCACGTCGGTGGCGGGCGTCTCCATCGCCGGCGACGGGGCCGGCATCGGCGGCGCGCTGGCGGCGGAGCACCGCGGCCGGCTGACGGCGCTGGACGCCCTGCACCGGCTGGGCACGATCGACCGCGCCACCCGCGACCGCGACGCCGCCCCGCACCGCGAGGCGCTGGACCGGGCGCTGCGCGGCCGCGACTTCCTCGACGTGCTCTACCGGCCGGGCAAGGATTTCCGCGTGCCCGCCGACGACACCATCGTCTGCCGCTGCGAGGAGGTGACGGCGGGGCAGGTGCGCGACGCCGTGAAGCTGGGCGTCAGCGGGCCGAACCAGACCAAGTCCTTCCTGCGCTGCGGCATGGGGCCGTGCCAGGGGCGGCTGTGCGGCCCGACCGTGGTCGAAGTCATCGCCGACGCCCGCGGCGTTTCCCCGGCGGAGGTCGGCTACTACCGGCTGCGCCCGCCGGTGAAGCCGATCACGCTGGCCGAACTCGCCTCGCTGCCCAAGGCCGAGGACGAGGTGGCCGCCGTGATGCACCACTGACGGGGCAGGGGGACGCCATGTCGGAGCCGGACGTCATCATCGTCGGGGGTGGCCTGCACGGCTGCTCCACCGCGCTGCACCTCGCCATGCGCGGGGTCCGGGCGCTGGTGCTGGAGAAGGACCACATCGGCCGCCACGCCTCCGGCGTGAACGCCGGCGGGGTGCGCCAGCTCGGCCGCCATGCCGCGGAGGTGCCGCTGTCCGTCGCCTCTATGGCGCTGTGGCACGGCATCCGCGACCTCGTGGACGACGACTGCGGCTTCGAAAGCCACGGCCAGCTCAAGGTCGCGGAGACCGAGGCGGAGCTGGACTCCTGCCGGGAGCGGGCGGCCCAGCTCGCCGCACTCGGCTTCACGCACGAGGAGGTGGTGGATCAGGCGGAGCTGCGCCGCCTCGTCCCGTCCATCGCGGAGCATTGCCTCGGCGCGCTGGTGTCGCGCCGCGACGGGGCGGCCATCCCCTACCGCACCACCTTCGCCTTCAAGCGCAAGGCGGAGAGTCTGGGTGCGCGTTTCCACGAGGGGGCGGCGGTGGCGCGGGTCGCCCGCTCGGGCCGCAACTGGCGCGTGGAGACGGCGGACGGCGTGGCGCACGAGGCGCCGGTGCTGGTCAACTGCGCCGGGGCCTGGGCCGACCGGCTGGCCGCCCAGCTCGGCGAGCCGGTGCCGCTGGAGGTCATCGCGCCCATGCTGATGATCACCGCCCGCGTGCCGCCCTTCCTGAAGCCGGTGGTCGGGGCGACGGGCCGCACCCTGTCCTTCAAGCAGTTCCCCAACGGGACGGTGCTGATCGGCGGCGGGCTGCTGGGCCGCGCCTACCGCGACGAGAACCGGACGGATCTGGACTTCGCCAACGTCACCACCAACGCCCGCACGGTGTGGGACCTGTTCCCGATCATGCGCAGCGCCACCATCGTCCGCTCCTGGGCGGGGATCGAGGCGCGGATGCCCGACGACATTCCGGTGATCGGCCCCAGCGGAACGGAGGAGGGGGTGTTCCACGCCTTCGGCTTCTCCGCCCACGGCTTCCAGCTCGGCCCCATCGTCGGGCGGATCACCGCCGACCTGATCACCAAGGGGACCAGCGACCTGCCCATCGACGCCTTCCGCATCCAGCGATTCCGCCACACGGCGGCCGCCGCGTGACCGCTCCGGCGGAGCGGCCTTTTCAGGAGACTCACGTTTTGACGATTCAGCGTTTCGATTGCGGCCCGCGGATGAGCGAGATGGTCGTTCATAACGGCACCGTCTATCTGTGCGGCCAGATCGCCGATTTCGAGGCCATGGGCGGCGTAACCCACGACGTGACGGCGCAGACCCGCGACGTGCTGCGCCAGATCGACGTCCTGCTGGAGCGCGCCGGCACCGACAAGAGCCGGCTGCTGACCGCCACCGTCTATCTCGCCGACATGGCCGGCTTCGCGGCGATGAACGCGGCCTGGGACGCCTGGGTGGACCGCGCCAATGCCCCGGCCCGCGCGACCGTCGAGGCGAAGCTCGCCGACCCCGACCTGCTGGTCGAGATCCAGGTGATCGCGGCCCTCTGACCGGCGTTTATTGCCCCACCAAACGGGAGTTTTCCATGAAACGTCTGGCCCTTGGGCTGGCGATGAGCCTGTGCGCCCTCGCGGCGGTTGTCCCTTCGGAATCGCGGGCCGACGGCCCGGCGCTGCGCATCGCGACGGAGGGCGCCTACCCGCCCTTCAACATGACCGCCCCCGACGGCACGCTCGGCGGGCTGGAGGTGGAACTGGCCAACGCGCTGTGCGAGCGCATGAAGCGGCGCTGCACCCTGGTCGCCCAGGATTGGGACGGCATCATCCCCGGCCTGCTGTCGCGCCGCTACGACGCGATCATGGCGACGATGAACATCACGCCGGAGCGCGCGAAGGCCATCGCCTTCTCCGTCCCCTACATGGTCGTGCCGGCCTATTTCGTGGCGGCCACCGGCGGCGGCATCGATGGAACCGAGGCCACCCTGGCCGGCAAGTCGGTCGGCGCCCAGACCTCAACCACCCATTACCGCTACGTCGAGAAGCATTTCGGCAAGACCGTCTCGCTGAAGAACTACGACACCGCGTCGAATCTGCTGGCCGACCTGAAGAGCGGGCGCATCGACGCCGCCATCACCACCGGCGCCACCGCGTCCGACTGGGTGAAGGCCGACGCCTCCAAGTCGCTTCAGCTCGTCGGCAAGCCGCTGGTCGACGCCGAGGTGTTCGGCCCCGGCGTGGGCGTCGGCCTGCGCAAGGAGGACGCGGACCTCAAGGCCGCCTTCGACGCCGCCATCGCGTCGGTCGTCCAGGACGGCACGCTGGCCCGCATCGCCGCCAAGTACGTTGATTTCACGGTCATTCCCTGACGAAGCACCCCCCTGACCAACAACCGTACCGATACCAACCAAAACCGGGAGAGTTCTCGTGATCAAGCGCGTTGAGAAGACCAAGATCATGCACCGCGTCGTCGTCAGCAACGGCATCGCCTTCCTCGGCGGCATCATCGCCGACGACGTCAGCGTCGGCATGCAGGAGCAGACCGCCCAGATCTGCAAGAAGCTGGACGCCGTGCTCGCCATGGCCGGCACGGACAAGACCAAGCTGCTGTCCGCCCAGCTCTTCATCACCGACATGAAGGCCAAGGACGGCATGAACGCCGCGTGGCTGGAGTGGCTGAACGGCGACGACCTGCCGGCCCGCGCCACCATCGGCGTCGCCGACCTGGGCGACCCGTCGATCCTGATCGAGGTCGTGGTGACGGCCGCTGTTTAACGGCTCCCCTGAAACGGCCCCCATAAAACGAACGGGGGCGCCCGGCACCGTCATGGTGCGGCGGGCGCCCCCGGTCAACGCTCCCGACCGTGATCGGCGGTCGGCCTCACGCCATGTGGCGGAGGACTTCGTTGCTGCCGCGCCAGATCATGTCGAGCGCGACGTAGGAGATGATGGCGAGGCCGACCCAGCCAATCCAACGGTGCTTGTGCAGGACATGCGCGATCATGTTGGCGGCGGCACCCATCAGAACGACCGACAGGACCAGACCGATCACCAGGATCGTCGGGTGTTCCTTGGCGGCGCCGGCCACCGCCAGCACGTTGTCGAGCGACATCGACACGTCGGCGACGACGATCTGCCAGATGGCCGCGCCGAAGGTGGTCGCTCCGGCCGCCGCGACGGCGGCGTTGCCCGCCACACCGGCGGTGACGACGCCCGAGGGGTCGGGCGCGTCCATCGCCTCGTCGGGGGCGATCTCGTCCGCGCCGTGGCTGCGCAGCTCACGGTACATCTTCCAGCACACCCACAGCAGCAGGACGCCGCCGGCCAAGGTCAGGCCGATGATGGCGAGGAGCTGGGTGGTGATCAGGGCGAAGAACACGCGCAGCCCCATGGCGGCGGCGATTCCCCAGAAGATGACCTTGCGGCGCTGGGCCAGCGGCACCGCCGCGGCGGCCATGCCGACCACGATGGCGTTGTCGCCGGCCAGAACGAGGTCGATGGCGATGACTTGGAACAGCGCGGCGAGCGCGTCGGCTGTGAACAGATCGGTCATGCGGTGCCTTCCTCTTACATAGGGCAAGAGAGCAGCACCCACGGGCGGGACCAGGCACAGGGCAGAAACGCTGCCGGCAGGGGCGGGCGGGCGGGGGCCACTCTGAATGTCTCCAGTCCGACATCACAGTTCAGGGAACTGTCAGAGGGGCCCGGCCTGGTAATCCGGTCTTTATACCAACACTCCCGGCACCACAACTTCGGTTTCGCCGGGGCGGCCATGCGATTGTGTATGGGGTGAGGACGGCACGCCCACGCCCCGGCCGTCGCGGCCTTGGGTGCGGGCGTGCCGTTTCGCTCAGAGCGGCCCCGTAAAAGAGGCCCCGTAAAAGAGGCCCCGTCAAAGAGGCAGCGTGCCGACCGGCGTGCCCTCCGCCGACTCGATGGCCAGGGAGGTCCAGCGCGGCGCCCGGCCGCCGCTGCGGCTCACCGACAGGGCCGCCGCGTCCGTGCCGGTGACGGTCAGCAGGCAGACGGACTCGTCGCGGCACACGCTCTCCCCGTCGTCGTCGAACAGGGTCAGCGGGGCGTAGCCCTCCGGTCCGGGGAAGCAGCGGACGGTCAGCGGACCCTCCGCCCAGGAAGGGGCGGGGCCGAGCGGCAGCAGCGTGCCGGCCCGGACGAAGGCCGGGGCCACGCCCAGCGGCGCCGCCACGGTGACGCGCCCGCCGCCGTCGTAGCGCCGCCCGTCGCGCAGATCGTACCAGCCGCCGGGCACCGCCGGCAGCCAGACCTCCAGTTCCGTCCGGCCGGGGTCGAGGACCGGAGCGACCAGCAGCCGGTCGCCGACCATGGTGCTGTCCTCCTCCTCATAGGCGGCGGGCTGGTCGGGGAAGTCGTAGAACAGCGGCCGCATCACCGGGTCATGGTCGCGGTGCGCCCGCCACAGCAGCGTGTAGAGCAGCGGCACCAGCCGCTCCCGCCAATCCAGCGCGGCCTTCACCTGGGGCAGCAGCTCCGGATAGGTCCAGGGCTCGGTGACACTGCCGTCGTCGTTCCAGGAATGGATGGTGAAGCGCGGCCACCACACCGCCTGCTCGATCCAGCGCATCAGCAGCTCCGGCTCCGGGCGGGGACCGGCGAAGCCGCCCACGTCGTGGCCGTAGTCGAACAGGCCCGACAGGCTGAAGCCGTGGCCCATGCGCAGGTTCCAGCGCAGCGTCTTCCAGCTCGTCCGGTTGTCGCCCGACCAGGTCTGCACATAGCGCTGGAGGCCCGGCCCGCCGGAGCGCGAGATCAGGTAGGGGCGCTTGTCCGGGGCGTGCGCCACCTGGGCCAGATGCGAGGCGCGGATCATCAGGTGCGTCTGCACCGGGCGCAGCGTCGCCATCGTGCCGCCATGGCCGTTGACGTCGCAGACCGCCGCGTCGTCCCAGATCTCGAACTCGTTGTTGTCGTTCCAGGTCGAGCCGATGCCGCGCTCCAGCAGCTCCCGGGTGACGTTGGCCATCCACCAGCGCGTGGTCGCCGGGTTGGTGAAGTCGAGATAGGCGCCGTCGCCGCCCCAGAACTGGGTGGTCTGCGGGCGGTCCGGGGCGTCGCTGTCGCGCACGAAGCCGCCGAAGCCCTGGACCTCGGCGAATTTCGGATGGTCGTTGAGCAGCGCCGGCTTGATGTTGGCGACGAGATGGACGCCGGCCTCGGCGAACTTGGCGGTGACCGCCTCCGGCTCGGGGAACTTGTCACGGTTCCAGTGGAAGACGTAGCGCTTGTCGCCGATCATCGTGTAGCCGGACGACATCTGGAACGAGCCGCAGGGCAGGCCGTGCTCCTTCAGCGCGTCGAGGAAGCCGAGCAGCCGCACCCCGGCGTCCGGTGCGTCGGTGTACTGCATGGTCGAGCCGGAATAGCTGATCGCCCAGCGCGGCCGGAAGGAGGTGCGGCCGGTCAGGGCGGTGAAGTTCGCCACCACCTGCGGAACGCTCGGGCCGAACAGGACGTAGCAGTCGAGGTCGCCGTCCGACGCCTCGAACCGGATGAAGTCGCCGTGGTAGGCGTCGATGGTCTGGCCGAGGTCGAAGAGGCCGCGTGACAGGTTGTCGTAGAAGACGCCGACCGCCGCCCCGCCGCGCTCCGGCCGCACGCTGAGGCAGAAGGGGATGTGCTTGTAGAGCGGGTCGCTCGTCTCCGCGTCGTAGCCGAGCGCGTCGGTCGTCCCCATGGCGAGGCGCCGGCCGCGCTTGTCGGTGCCGCCGCTCTTGTCGCCGAAGCCGTGGTAGCGCTCCCCGGCGTGGCTGACCAGATGGTGGGCGAAGCGGGGGGAGCGGTCATCGAACAGGTAGGGCTGGGTCGGCCGGTCGGCCAGGACGAGGCGCCAGCCGTCGCCCTCCGCCGCCGGCTCGTACCAGCGCAGCGCCAGGGGCGCGCGCTGGACCACGACGCGCCAGCCGGGGGTGGTGACGGTGACGCTGTCCGCGCTTTCCTCGACCGCCGCCGGCGTGCCGGGGAAGCCGGTCAGGTCGCGGCGGTCGCGCCCGTCGATGGGGTCGGCCAGCGCGGGGTCGGTCTGGCCCGACAGCTCGGGCGCCAGCGACCAGGTGAGCGGCGCGCGCAGCCCGCCCGGCCGCTCGATGAGGACGCGCGCCAGCGCGGGCCCCAGCGGGAACAGGGTCAGGCGGTAGCCGCGGTCGAGGTCGAAGGCAATCCCCTGGGGGCCGGCTTGCGCCCCATCGCGGGGCGGGGCAAGGGTGGCGCCGGTCAGCGTACGCATGGCGCGTGAACTCCTGAAGTCATGAGACCTGAAGTTGGAAGGCCGGTTCCTGAGGGCAGGGCGCGGCTTACTTGATGAGGCCAAAGAGGCTGGGCAGCCAGAGCGACAGGCCGGGGACGTAGGTGACCACCAGCAGCGCCGCGGTGCTCCAGGCGAAGAGGGGGATCAGCGGCCGGATCACCTGCTCGATCGACACGCGCGCCACGGCGCAGCCGATGAACAGGGCGCTGCCGGTCGGTGGCGAGACGATGCCGAGCGACAGGTTGAACACCAGGATCACCCCGAAATGCACCGGGTCCACCCCCAGCTCCACCAGCACCGGCAGGAAGATCGGCGTGAAGATCAGGATGCCCGGCGTGATGTCCAGGAAGGTGCCCATCAGCAGCAGCACGATGTTGACCAGCAGCAGGGCGATGATCCAGTTGCCGGACACCGACTGCACCCAGTCGCCGATGATCTGCGGAATCTCGGCCAGCGACATCACATAGGCCATCGCCATGGAGGTGCCGACCATCAGCGCCACCACCGCCGTCGCCACAATGGTGTCGATCAGGATCTGCCCGATGTCGTCCATCGACAGCTCCCGGTAGGCGAGCGCCAGGGCGAGTGCGTAGACGACCGCGATGGCCGAACCCTCGGTCGCGGTGAACACGCCGCCGACGATGCCGCCGATCACCACAATGATCAGCCCCAGGCTGGGCAGGGCGGACAGCAGGGCGCGCGAGGACTGGGACAGCGTCGGGGAGGGCAGGCGGGCGTAGCCGCGCTTCTTCGCCATGATCCAGGCCGGGATCATCACCGCCAAGCCGAGCAGGATGCCCGGCAGATAGCCGGCGACGAACAGTGCCGCGATGGAGGTGCCGCCCGACACCAGCGAATAGACGATGAAGGCGCCCGACGGCGGGATCAGCAGTCCGGTGATGCAGGAGGAGATGTTGACCGCCGCGGTGTAGCTGCGGTCGTAGCCGGCCTTGTCCATCGACGGCTGCATGGTGCCGCCGATGGCCGAGGCGGCGGCCACCGCCGACCCCGACACGCAGCCGAACATCATGTTGGCGAGGATGGTGATCTGCGCCAGCGGTCCGGGCATCCAGCCTACGAAGACCTTGGCGCAGTCGATCAGGCGGCGGGCGATGCCGCCACGGTTCATGATCGATCCGGCCATGAAGAAGAAGGGGATCGCCAGAAGCGCGAAGCTGTCCAGGCCGGTGGCGATGCGCTGCGCCGTCACCGAGATCGCCGGCAGCGGCGGCATGATGGTCAGCAGCGCCGTGATCGAGGCGAGCCCGGTCGCGTAGGAGATGGGCACGCCGAAGGCCAGCAGGGCGACGAAGGCGGCGCTGAGAACGAAGGCGGGAGAGAAGTCCATGGCTGCGTTTCCGCGACGGATAGGGTGGGCGTCAGTCGAGCGAGACGGCGTGGTTGGACACGCCCGGCCCTTCGCGCAGGCTCTCCATAAGGGCGATGGCCATGTAGATCAGGGTCAGCACGCCGGACAGCGGGATCACCGCGTAGACGATCCACATCGGCAGCTGGAGCGCCGGCGTGACCTGGCCGAGCGTGCGCGCCTTGTCCACCAGCAGCCAGCCGCCGCCGCACAGGATCGTCACTGTGAACAGCGCGACCAGCGTCGCGATGGCGATCTCGACGCCGCCGCGCGGCCGGGCCGGCAGAAGGTCCACCAGCCCGGTGATGGCGATGTGCCCGCGCCGGCCCAGCACATAGGCCGAGCCGAGCAGGCTGACCCAGATGAAGGCGAAGCGGGCGATCTCATCCGTCGCCGACGTCGAAACGTTGAGCGCGTAGCGGGCGACGACCTGCCACACCACGCAGCCCAGCATGGCAACCGTCAGCGGGATCGTGATGGCGAGCACGAGGCGGTCGAGCGTGCGGTGGATGGTGGCCAGCATGGGGGCGCTCCTCTGTTTCGACGCGGCGGGCGGGCGGGGCGGGGGCTTACTTGACCGCCTGGATGCGGTCGGCGAGCGTGGCCAGCGCCGGGGTGGCCTTCAGGTCGTCGTACATGGGCTGCACCACCTGACGGTAGGCCGCCTTGTCGGCGTCCACGAACTTGACGCCCATCTTCACGGCCTCGCCCTCGGCCTTCTCCAGCTCGGCCGTCCAGCGGGCGTTGTGGGCCTTGGCGCTGTCGCGGGCCGCCTGGCGCAGAAGCTCCTGCTGCTCCGGCTTCAGCCGGTCAAGCGTGGCGGTGGCGACCAGCACCACATCGGGCACGCGGGTGTGCTCGTCGCGGGTGTAGACCTTCATCACCTCGCCGTGGCGGGCCAGCGTCAGGGCGGTCACGTTGTTCTCCGCCCCGTCGACGACGCCGGACTGCAGGGCCGTGTAGACCTCGCCCCAGGCCAGCGGGGTGGCGGTGGCGCCCAGCAGGTTGATCATGCGGGTGGCGATCGGGCCGGGCTGGACGCGGACCTTCAGGCCCTTCAGATCCTCCGGCTTGGCCAGCGGCTTGTTGGCGTAGAAGCTGCGCGTGCCGTTGTCGTAATAGGCGAGGCCGACGAAGGCCTTGGCACGGCTGGAGGCCAGGATCTCGTCGCCCACCGCGCCGTCGACCACCTTGAAGAAATGGTCGCTGTCGCGGAACAGGAAGGGCATGTCGTAGACGCCGAAGCTCGCTTCAAAGGCGGCGAGCGGCGAGGCGTTGGCGTGCACGAGGTCGAGCGCACCGTTCTGCATCTGCTCGATCAGCTCGCGCTGCTGGCCGAGCTGGCCGGCGGGGAACACCTTGATGTCCAGCTCGCCCTTGCTGCGCTCGCGCACCAGCTTGGCGAACTCGTCGAGCGAGACGTCCACCGGGTGGCCCTTGGCCAGCCCATGGCCGAGGCGCAGCGTGGTCTTGGCGGCGGCCGGCCCGGCGAGGGTCAGGCCCATGACGGCAGCGACGGCGGCGGCGAGAAGGGCGGCGTGGCGGCGGTTCAACGCGAACATGACGAATCCTCCGGTTATCGTGATTTGGCTGTTTGGGTGTGCGGCGACGGCGGCGCCTCGGCGTCGGCCATCGCCCGGTAATGGGCCGCAAGGACGGCGAAGGCGCGCTTGCGGGTGGTCTTGTCCTCGGCGATCAGCCCTTTGCGGTTCCAGCCGCGCTGGAAGGCGGTCTGCCGCCGCTCGGTGCGGAAGTCGTAGAGGACCCAGGGCGTCATCCCGCGCACGTAGGGGGCGGTGGCGAGGATGGCGAGCTGCTCGCGGTAGACCGCCTCCTGGCAGTCCTCGGTGAAGAGGTCGCGCGGGCCGCCGCGCAGGCCCGCCACCGCGTCGGCGCCGAATTCAGAGATGATCACCGGCTTTCCGGGGGCGGAGTTGGCGAGCAGCCGGCGCAGCCCGTCGAAGGAGGGCTCGTACCAGCCGAAATATTCGTTGAGGCCGATCACGTCGAGATGGTCGGCCAGACGGTCGGCGATGGCGAACCGCTCGCGGTCGATCAGGCAGGCCGCGGTCACCAGCCGCGTCGGGTCCAACTGACGGGCCAGCGCGGCCAGCCGCGCCATGAAGGACAGGCGGGCGTCGGTGTCGGCGTTCTCGTTGCCGACGCCCCACAGGATCGTGCTGGCCCGGTTGCGGTCGCGGGCGATCAGCTCGGCGAGCTGGTTCGCGGCGTCCTCGTACGTGTCGGGGTTGGCGAAGTCGATGGCCCAGTAGACGGGAATCTCCGACCACAGCATCAGCCCGACCTCGTCGGCGATGGCCACCGCCCGCGGGTCGTGCGGGTAGTGGGCGAGGCGCAGGAAATTGCAGCCCAGCGCCTTGGCGTCGGCGTAGCGGCGGCGGATGTCCGCCTCGTCGCTGGTCTTGCCGAGCAACAGGTCGTCCTCATGGACGGAAACGCCGCGCAGCGTGATGTCGCGCCGGTTGAGGAGGATGCGCTCCCCCGCCACGGCGATCTCGCGGAAGCCGACGCGGTCGGCCACGGAATCGGCGCCGAAGCGCAGGGTGACGCCGTAGAGGCGCGGCGAGTCCGGCGACCACAGCTCCGGGGCGAGGTCGAACTCCACCCGGCCGCGGCCGGCGGTGATGGGAACAGGGGAGGGCGGCAGCAGCCCGTCGATGGCGACGGTCGCCGTGCCGTCCACCGGGTCGGACAGGGTGACGTCCACGGCGACGCGGCGGAAGCCGCTGCCCGGCACCAGCGCCACGCCGAAATCCCGGATGAACAGCGCGGGCAGCCGCAGCAGCGCGACGGAGCGGTAGAGTCCACCATAGTTGAACCAGTCGGTGTGGCGCATCGGCACCCGGTCGGTCCGGCGCGCGTTGTCGACCTGGATCTGGAGGCGGTTCGGGCCGGGGCGCAGGTGCCCGGTCAGCTCGACGCAGAAGGGTGTCGAAGCGCCGCGGTGCGCCCCCAGGAATTGGCCGTTCAGGAAGACGCGCGCCTCGTAGGCGGCGGCGCCGACATGCAGGACGGTGCGTTCATCGGCCTCGCCGGGTGTATGGTCCAGCGTCCGCGTGTACCAGGCGCCGCCCTCGTAATGCCGCCATTCCGGGCGCCGCATGTTCCAGCAGGCGGGAACCGGGGCGGTCTGCCACGCACCGTCGTCATAATCGCGCGGGACGGTCCATTCCGAGGCCGGCACCGGCTCGTCGGCGTACCATGTCTGGCGCAGCCCCTCGTCATGGGGGTCGATGGCGAATCGCCAGTCGCCATCCAGCGACTCGACGGCGCGCCCGGCGACGGTCACCAGGGACGCGGCGCCCACCCGTCCGCGGGCGAAGGCGTCGGCGTAACTCTCGTCATGGAGGTGGTCGTAAGGGTCAACGACCGTGGCGCGGTCGGCGCCTTCGGCTGTCATGAGCGTTCTCTCCCTCGTCTTTTTTTCCGCGCCCGCTTTGCAAAAGGGGCGAGGTTGGGCAATTCGTCCGTCCGCCGGCATCGTTACCGATATCACGGCGGAGGGAAATCGATTACCCTTGCCGAAACAATAGGCGCGCGTGCATCTCTACGCAACCGGTTTTCATGCCGCCCGCCCACCGCCAACCCTCTTGCGCAGACCGAGGTGCCGATGTCCCCGCCATCCGACCGCAACCGCGCCTCGCGCGCGGAGCGCGCGTCGCTCACCCCGTCGCTCGCCCAGGTGGCGGCCCGCGCCGGGGTGTCGGTCGCCACCGCCTCGCGCGTCATCAACGGCGTCGCGAACAAGGCGACGGCGGAGACGGCGGAGCGGGTGAGAGCGGCGATCCGCGAGCTGGGCTACCGGCCCGGCAGCGTCGGGCGGGCGCTGCGCCGCCGGGAAAGCCGCATCGTCGGCGTTCTGGCCGCTAATCTCGCCAACCCTTCCATGGCGGCCATCGCCTCGTCGATCGAATGGTCGCTGCGCGGGGAGGGGCTGGTGATGTCGCTGTGCGACACGCACGAGCGCGCCGACGTGCAGGACGAGTACATCCGCGAAATGCGCGCCCAGCTCGTCCGCGCGATGATCCTGGTGGGCGCGGTGGACAGTCCGGCGCTGGACGAGGCGCGGGCGGGCGGCGACACGCTGGTCTTCGTGAACCGCCCGGACCCCGGCGACCCGTCCTCGCCCTATGTCGGGCTCGACAACGCCGGTGCCGGGGCGGAGATCGCCGACCGGCTGCTGGAGCGCGGGGTGCGCCGCATCGGCGTCCTCCACGCCTCGCTGGACCGCACCGCCGGTCACTGGCGCCTGCTCGGGCTGTTCGACCGGCTGGCCGCGGCGGGGGTGGACACGGCGGCCATTCCCTGCGCCACCGGGCCGGGGCTGGATCACATCGTGGCCGGCTACCACGCCATGGGGACGATGCTGGAGCGGCCGGACCGCCCGCCGGTGATCGTCTGCCTGAGCGACCTGCTCGCCTACGGCGCCTACCGCCGCGCGCGGGAGGCCGGGCTGGACGTGCCGGGCGACGTGGCCTTCTTCGGGTTCGACGACAACCCGATCAACCCCTGGATCGCCGACTGGCTGAACTCGGTCCGCGTGCCGTCCGACCATTTCGGTCCGGCCATCGTGGGGATGCTGCACCGGCTCTGGGACGGGGAGAAGCGGCCGGCTCCACTGCTCCTGACCCACCAGCTGACCATCCGCAACCGGGTCCTGCCGGGTGAGACGGAGCCTGTCTCGGGGAGCTGAACCGGGCGTTGAACCCGGCAGGTCGGAAAGCGTCTGCACCGAACAGGCCGCCTTCCAGCCTCCCATTCTCCGCTTCCCGCCCTCTTTTTGACGGCAAGCGCAATCGCGCACGATCACCCGCTTGACATGCAACCGTCGTTACAATCACGTTCGTTCCATGAACGCATGTTCATGGACACTCATTACCGACAAGGTTCCTCCCGGACCCGCGGAGGGGCGGGTGGGGCTGTGGCGGAAGATCAAGGGCCTCGGCGCGGTCTGCGAAGAAATGCTCGACGTCTATGCGCATCGGGTGTTCGCCGTGCAGGACGAGAACCGCGCGGGGCCGTAGTCCCCGTCATGGACCGGAGACCTTGCGCATGAAAAGCCTGCTGTCGGCCTGGCCGTTCTGGGCGTTGCTCTCGGCCGCCTTCGCGGCGCTGACGGCGATTTTCGCCAAGATCGGCGTCGAGAACGTCAATTCCGACTTCGCCACCTTCATCCGCACCATCGTCGTCCTGTTCACCCTCGGCGCCATCCTGCTGGGCACCGGACAGTTCCAGCCGCTGGACTCGCTGGCGCCCCGGACTTATGCGTTTCTGGTGCTGTCGGGTCTGGCCACCGGGGCGTCCTGGCTGTGCTATTTCCGCGCCTTGAAGCTCGGCAACGCCTCCCAGGTGGCGCCGATCGACAAGATGAGCGTCGTGATGGTGGCGGTTTTCGGTGTCCTGTTTCTCGGCGAGAAACTGTCCGCCCCCAACTGGGCCGGGGTCGTGCTGATCGCCGCCGGCGCGCTGCTCGTCGCCTACAAGCCCTGACGGCGGGCGGCTCAGGCGGCGTCCTGTGGCGCCCCGTAGCGGAGCACGCGGACCTTCTCCAGGGTGACGAGGCCGAACTCCATCATCCCGTCCAGCGTCGGCAGGAAAGCGGTGATGCTGGCCTCGTCGTCGACGATCTCGATCACCAGCGGGAGATCGACCGACAGGTCGAGGATCTTCGCGGTGTGGATGCGGCTGTCGTGCCCGTAGCCGATGACGCCGCGCAGCACGGTGGCGCCTTTCAGGCCGGCCTCGCGCGCCTTGGCCACCACGGCTTCATGGAATGGCTGATGCCCGAAGCGGTCGCGCTCGCTGGCGTGGATGCGCAGCAGGACGGCGTCCATCAGTGTCCGCATGGTTCAGGCTCCCTTCATTTGGTTGAGGCTGGCGGCGGTGACGTGGCCGAGCCAGACCGCGATCATGCACAGCGTGACGGAGAGCAGGACGTTGCCTCCGGCCAGCAGCCACTCGCCGTCCTGGGCCAGGTTCAGGGTCTGCAGGCTGAAGGACGAAAAGGTGGTGTAGCCGCCGCAGACCCCGACCATCACGAAGCTGCGGGCATCGGAGGGAACGAACAGGCGGCCGTCGGGTCCGGTCAGCGTCGCGGTGAAGCCGATGACGAAGGACCCGGCGATGTTCACCACCAGCGTGCCCCAGGGAAAAGTCTGGCCGAACAGGCCGGCGATGGCTCCCGAGCACCAGAACCGGAGAACGCTGCCGATGGCGCCACCGAGGGCGACCCACAGGTAGGTCATCAGCATGAACGCACCATCGGGCGTGACTGGATCGAGAGACAGGCGAAGCCGGGACCGCTTCCCCCTTCCGATGCGGCAGCGGCAACATGCGTCCGACCGACGCCGACCTCCGGGATGATTGCAAGGGCGAGTACGGTCGGGCGCATTCAGAGTCTCCGGACAACATGCAGGTCGAAGAGGGGGCGGCGGCACCACGCCACCGCTCCAACGCCGTGCAGATGACGGCCTTGCGTTCGAGCAGAGGGCGGCCCTCCCGGCAGAACAGTTCCAGCCGGTTCCGCGGGGCGATCAGCTCGACGCACATGGGGAGGAGGTGATTGGCCGCTTCGACGGCATGGACCTCGGCCCCGCCGTGGTTGTTGTAGTCGAAATGGATGTGGCGGGCGACCGCGTTGAGGATTCCAGACCGCTTGGCCGCTTCCGGAACAGTGGTGTGATGATGGGATCTGGCTGGATTCGGACATGCTACTCCCCCAAGGACAGGAAGTAGGAGTCATCAGCCCGCCGGAGCGGAGCGGTTCGACCGGGAATGGTCAGGCAGAATCCATTGCAGATCCTCACTTCTCATTTCTGCGCCGCGGCGTCAACAGCAAAGGTCGCGGCACACGCCACAGGCGATGCCGTCCCGTCACCGGCGGTCCTTGTTCCCTTCAGGTGAGCCGCGTCGGTTCGCGGATGGCTCCGGGGCCATATTGAAGCACCTGCACCTTTTCCAGGGTGATCAGCCCGCCCGGCATCATGCCGTCGAGCACCGGCAGGAAGGCGTTGATGGCATCCTCGCTGTCGACGATCTCGACCACCAGTGGCAGATCCTGGGAGAGCCGGAGGATCTTCGAGGTGTGCACCCGGTTGGAATGACCGAATCCCATGCCGCCGCGCAGCACCGTCGCTCCGGCGAGATGCAGCTCGCGCGCCTTCATGACGATGCGTTCGTAGAGCGGGCCGCCGTCATGGCGATCAGCTTCGCCGATGAAGGCCCGCAGGAGCACCGCGTTTTTTGGAACCTGCATTCGAGCGCCCTCCCAGGGTGACGCGCGATCCGAACATCCTCTTGGCAGTATCGCGCCAACGCCGGCGGCCGGCGCCGGTTCATTCGGCATTCACCACCAATTCCCCGACCGGGGGCGCGGCAGTGGCGCAGCGGCGGATGGAGTCCGTTGAAGCAGGGGATCAGCGCTTCCCCTTCCCGGACAGACGGTGCAGCAACTCCCCGACGATGCCGCGGCGGAAGACAAGGACGCAGACGACGAAGATGCCGCCGATCACCACCGGCACCGGCAGGCTGGTGGCCGCCAGATAACTTTCCAGCGTGACGACGATGACCGCACCCACCACCGGGCCGAGAAGCGTGCCCATGCCGCCGAGCAGGGTCATCAGCACCACCTCGCCCGACATCTGCCACGTCACGTCGGTCAGCGAGGCCAACTGGAAGACCAGCGCCTTGGTCCCGCCGGCCAGACCGGCGAGGCTCGCCGACAGCACGAAAGCGAGCAGCTTGTAGCGCTCCGTCCGGTAGCCCAGCGACACGGCGCGCGGTTCGTTCTCACGGATCGCCTTCAGCACCTGACCGAAGGGCGAATGGACCGTACGCCAGATCAGGGCGAAGCCGCCGAGGAAGATCGCCAGCACGGTGTAGTACATCGCCAGCGGGTGGCTGAGGTCGAACAGCCCGAACAGCACGCCGCGCGGCACCGCCTGGATGCCGTCCTCGCCATGGGTGAAGGGGAGTTGTAGGGCCAGGAAGAAGATCATCTGGCTCAGCGCCAGGGTGATCATGGCGAAATAGATGCCCTGCCGGCGGATGGCGAGCAGGCCGAAGACCAGCCCCATCGCTCCGGCGACCGCGGTGGCGGCGAGCAGCCCGGCCTCGGGCGCCCAGCCCCATTCCTTGACCGCGTGGGCGGCGACATAGGCCGCCCCGCCGAAGAAGGCGGCGTGGCCGAAGCTCAGCAACCCGGCGAAGCCGATCAGCAGGTTGAAGGCGCAGGCGAACAGCGCGAAGCACAGCACCTTCATCAGGAAGACCGGGTACAGGGCGTAGGGTGCCAGGACCGCCAGAAGCAGCAAGGCTCCGGTCAGAAGGACCTTCGGTGAGGCGCCGCGCATGGCGAGGCCCTCGTGCAGCGTGTCCCTGGTTTGCAGGCTCATGGCTTATCTCTCCCGCCCGAACAGGCCGGCGGGCTTGACCATCAGCACCACAGCCATGATGACGAAGACGACGATGTTGGAGGCCTCCGGGTAGAAGACCTTGGTCAACCCCTCCAGCAGCCCCAGCCCCAGGCCCGTCACGATGGCCCCGAGGATCGAGCCCATGCCGCCGATCACCACCACCGCGAAGACGACGATGATCAGGTTCGACCCCATCATCGGCGACACCTGATAGATCGGCGCCGCCAGCACCCCGGCCAGACCGGCCAGGGCCACCCCGAAGCCGTAGGTCAGCGACACCATCACCGGCACGTTGATGCCGAAGGCCTGGACCAGGGTCGGATTCTCGGTGGCGGCCCGCAGATAGGCGCCCAGCTTGGTGCGCTCGATGGCGAACCAGGTGCCAAGGCAAACCACCAGCGACGCCGCCACCACCCAGCCGCGGTAGGTCGGCAGATACATGAAGCCCAGGTTCGTGCCGCCCTTCAGCAGCTCCGGGATCGGGTAGGGCTGGCCCGACACGCCATACTGGTGGCGGAAGGCGCCCTCGAAGATCAGCGCGAGACCGAAGGTCAGGAGCAGGCCGTAGAGATGGTCGATCTTGTAGAGCCGGCGCAGCAGCGTGCGCTCCAGCGCCAGCCCGACCAGCCCGACCACCAGCGGCGCCAGCAGCAGCGCCCCCCAGTAGCCGATGCCAGCGTAGGTCAGCAGCAGCCAAGCCACGAACGCGCCGACCATATACAGGGCGCCGTGCGCCATGTTGACGACGTTGAGCATGCCGAAGATCACGGCCAGCCCAAGGCTGAGCAACGCGTAGAAGGAGCCGTTGATCAGGCCGAGCAGAAGCTGGCCGAACAAGGCCTGCGGCGGAATGCCGAGCAGTTGGGACATCGGGCGTTCTTCTCCCGCTCACACACCGAGATGGGTGTGCAGCTTGTCCATGTTGGCGTGGAGCTGGTCGTTGGGGATCATGTCCACGACATGGCCTTCCTCCATCACGTAATGGCGGTCGGCGATGGTCGCGGCGAAGCGGAAATTCTGCTCCACCAGCACGATGGTGAAGCCGCGCTGCTTCAGCTTGCGCACCGCCACCCCGATCTGCTCGATGATGACGGGGGCCAGCCCCTCGGTCGGCTCGTCGAGCAGGATCAGGTCGGCGCCGGTGCGCAGGATGCGCGCGATGGCCAGCATCTGCTGCTCACCCCCCGACAGGCGCGTGCCCTGGGTGGTGCCGCGGCCTTGCAGGTTGGGAAACAGCTCGTAAATCTGCGGGACGGTCATGCCGCCCGCCTTCACCACCGGCGGCAGCATCAGGTTCTCGTCCACGCTGAGCGAGGCGAAGATGCCCCGCTCCTCCGGCACGTAGCCGATGCCGAGGCGGGG
Organism: Azospirillum aestuarii; assembly: GCF_016632405.1. Taxonomy (NCBI): domain Bacteria; kingdom Pseudomonadati; phylum Pseudomonadota; class Alphaproteobacteria; order Rhodospirillales; family Azospirillaceae; genus Azospirillum; species Azospirillum aestuarii. Next base: position 11,522 of record NZ_JAEPIV010000016.1, on the reverse strand, counting down.
GATCTTGTGCTGCGCCATGCCGATCAGCTCCCGGCCCTGGAAGCGGATCGAGCCGTTGCGCTTGCCGACGATGCCCATGATCGAGCGCATGGTGGTTGTCTTGCCGGCGCCGTTGCGGCCGAGCAGCGTCACCACCTCGCCCTGGCGCACGTCGATGTTGACGCCGTGCAGCACGTGGCTCTCGCCGTAGAAGGCCTGGAGATCGCGGATTTCCAGCATGGTGGTCTTCACGGTCGCGCCGTCAGGCATGGCCCACCTCACCCGTGCCGGCCCCCGTGCCCATGTAGGCCTCCATGACCTGCGGGTTGTGCGATACGACGTCGTAGGAGCCCTCCGCCAGGATCTCGCCGCGGCGGAGCACGGTGATGGTGTCCGACAGATGGGCGACGACCGACAGATTGTGCTCGACCATCAGGATGGTGCGGTCGGCGGAGACGCGCTTGATCAGCGCGGCGGTGCCCTCGATGTCCTCGTGGCCCATGCCGGCCAGCGGTTCGTCGAGCAGCATCACCTCCGGGTCGAGCGCCAGCGTGGTGGCGATCTCCAGCGCGCGCTTGCGGCCGTAGGGCAGCTCGGCGGCGGTGTGGCCGGCCCAGGGGGTGAGGTTCACCGCCTCGATCAGCTCCTCGGCGCGGTCGTGCAGGTCGTGCAGGCTGGCCTCCGGCTTCCAGAAATGGAAGCTGGTGCCGCGCGGGCGCTGCAACGCGACTCGGACATTCTCCAGCACGCTGAGGTGCGGGAAGACGGCGGAAATCTGGAAGGAGCGCACCATGCCGAGCAGCGCCACGTCGGCGGGCTTCATGGCGGTGATGTCACGCCCCTTGTAAAGGATCTGGCCGCGCGTCGGCGTCAGGAACTTGGTCAACAGGTTGAAAACCGTGCTCTTGCCGGCGCCGTTGGGGCCGATCAGCGCATGGATCGTGCCGCGGCGAACCTGGAGGTTCACCTCCTTCACCGCGATGAAGCCCTTGAACTCCATCGTCAGGCCACGCGCTTCCAGGATGATGTCGCCGATGTGTCCGGAGCGGGTGTTTCCGGTGGTCATGTCTGTCCTTTCCCGGTGTTGGGCCGGTCGACCGCCGGTGGGCCGGCCTCCGCGGCCTCGGGCACAGGCCGGCCGCTCCTCCCTCGCGCCATCCGGAACGGGAAGGATGTCAGGAGCGGAAGGAATGGGGGCGAGGGGAGGGCGACGCCGTTCCGGGCCATCGCCCCCGGCTCCACGCCGTCCGCCTACATCTTCTTGACGAGCGGGCATTCGCTTTCCGACAGCGGCCGGAAGGCGCGATCGGCGGGAACGCTGCGGACCAGCTTGTAATAGTCCCAGGGCGCCTTGGATTCCGGCGGAGTCTTGACCTGGAACAGGTGCATATCGCGCAGCACCCGGCCGTCCTCGCGGACCGAGCCGTTCTTCGTCATGAAATCATTCACCGGGGTTGCCTTCATCGTTTTCATGACGGCGGGGGCGGCGTCCGTTCCGGCGGCCTTGATCGCCTTCAGGTAATGGCTGACCGCGCCGTAGACGCCGGCCTGATAGAAGGTCGGCATGGCCTTGCGCTTCTCGAAGAAGCGCTTGGAGAAAGCGCGCGTCTCGTCATCCATGTCCCAGTAGAAGGGGGTGGTCAGCATGATGTCCTGGGTCGCCGACAGGCCCAGCGCATGGACCTCGCTGATCGCCAGCAGCAGCGCCACGATGTTCTTGCCCGACTGGCCGAGCCCGAACTCCGCCGCCTGCTTGATCGCGTTCTGGGTGTCGGCCCCGGCGGTGGCGAGCGCCACGACCTTCGCCGGCGACGCCTGCGCCTGGAGCAGGAAGGACGAGAAGTCAGCGTTGTTGGCCGGCACCCGGACGCTGCCCAGGACCTTGCCCTTCTGGCTTTCGACGACGGCGCCGGTGTCACGCTCCAACGCATGGCCGAAGGCGTAGTCGGAGGTCAGGAAGAACCAGCTGCTCAATCCCGAGGCCACCACCGCCTCGCCCGTCACGTGGGCGAGCGCGTAGGTGTCGTAGGTCCAATGCAGTCCGTTCGGCGTGCAGGCCTTGCCGGTCAGGTCCGAACTGGCCGGCGAGGAGAAGATGGCGACGCGGTTGGCCTCCTTGGTGATCTGCTGCACGGCCAGCGCCACCGCGGAGTTCGGAACGTCGATGATGGCATCCACCTGATCGACGTCGTACCAGCGCCGCGCCGTCGAGGCCCCGATGTCGGCCTTGTTCTGGTGGTCGGCGAAGATCAGCTCGACGGGCGTGCCGTTGACGGCGCCACCGAAATCCTCCACCGCCATCTGCGCGGCGGCGATCGAGCCCTGACCGGTGCTGTCGGAGAGCTGGCCCGACAGATCGGTCAGGATGCCGATCTTGATCTTGCCGTCGCTGTAGGCCGCGCCCTGGGCGTGGGCCGGCTGGGAATAGGTCTGGGCGAGCAGGCAGGCGGCGATGGCCGCCGTCACGGCGTAGCGCTTCACGATATCCTCCCAATGAATTCTTGGACGCAATTTTCTTGTGCCGGTTCAGCCGGCGTTCCGCGACGCGGCCGCGTGCTGCGCCGCGAGCCGGCCGAACACGGCGCCGCGCAGGACCGAGGTCGAGCCGGTGTAGACCTGGTGGTAGAGGCCGACCGTCTCGCCCGCCGCGTAGAGGCCCGGCATCGGCTGGCCGTTGCCGTCCAGCACGCGGGCGTCGACGTCCACCTTCAGCCCGCCGAAGGTGAAGCAGTTGGCCGAGACGATGGGGAAGGCGCGGAACGGCCCCTTGACCAGCGGGCGCGCCCAGTTGGTCTTGGCCGGGGTCAGCCCGGTCGTTGCCAGACCGTCCACCCGCGTCGCGTCGAAGCGGCCGGCGTCGGCTGGGCAGGCGGCGTTGTAGGCGGCGACCGTCGCCTTGGTGGCCTCGGCCGGCAGGCCGAGCGCCTCGATCAGGGCGTCGAGCGTCGGCGCCTCGATGGCCGGTACGTCGCTGCGGATGCTGGTGCGCCAGCGCGGGATGTCCTCCACCTGATCGTCGAACAGGACGTAGGCGAGCCCGTCCGGCTGGTCGGCGACGACCCGCGTGATGTGGTCATAGGTGGCGTCGGCGGTGCCCGGCGCCTCGTCGAGGAAGCGCTCGCCGCGCTTGTTGACCAGCACGCCGTAGGGCCAGATGAAGATCACCGCCTCGGGCTGGCGGGAGCGCGGATCGACCGGCTCGGCGTGGTAGGAGCCGAAATCGCCGGCCGGCGCCGCCCCGGCGTCGAGCGCCATGCGGATGCCCTCGCCCCGGTTGTAGTAGCCGCCGCGCGCCACCGGCCGCACATGCTTGGCGCGCGCCCCCATGTAGCGGGTCATCATCTCGGTGTTGCCCTGGTAGCCGCCCGAGGCCAGGACCGTCGAACGGCCGCGGATGGAGACGCGCAACCCGTCCGGCCCGGTGGCGTGGACGCCGCCGATGCGGCCCCGCCCGTCGCGCAGCAGGTCGAGCGCCGTGGTGCGGTAGAGCACGCGGGCGCCGAGCGCCTTCGCCTCCGCCATCAGCCGCTCGATCAGAGCGAGGCCGCCGCCCTGGGCCGCGATGCGCTGAGTGTTCTGGGTCAGCAGATAGATCGGCTGCGGCTCGAAGCGCAGCCCGAACTCCTTGAGCCAGCCGATGGTCGTCGGCACCCGCTCGGCGAAGCGGGCGATCACCTCCGGATCGGGGAAGGGATGGGCCTTCACGTAGTCGGGCCAGTATTCGTAGGGCTCGGCGGCGGCGGCCAGAACGTTGGGGTCGATGTTCAGCCCGGCGTTGGCGGCGAAATGCTCCTCGAAATCGTCGGCGATCTCGGAGTCGTTCTTCATCCGCATGTAGGCTTCGGTCCAGCGCGAGTTGCCGCCGAAATCCTCCTCCGGCGCCCGCTCCAGCAGGGTGACCGAGAGTCCGGCCTGCAGCGCCGTCACCGCGGCCGAAAGGCCGGCGATGCCGCAGCCGACGATCACCAGATCGCTGATATCGGTGTTGTTGTCGGCGTTGTCGTTGGCGTTGTTGTCGGCCGGGCTCATTCTGGTTTCCTCCGTCATCTCATTCGTCTCCTGACCTGTCCCGCTTCATCCGGCGAGGCGTTTGTGGTTCTTGTCCGGCGCCCGGTCGGTGGCGCCATCGGTGGAGTTGTCGATGGCGCCGTCGGCCACGATGATCCCGGCCTCCACCAAACGCTCGACCACCGCCGGGTCATAGCCGGCCTCGGCCAGCACGGCGCGCGTGTCCTGGCCGACGCGCGGCGGGTCGCAACGGATCGCCAGATCCGCGTCGGCCACATGGATCGGCAGCCGGGGCAGGGCGGTCCGCACCCCGTTGGGCAGGGTGGTCGGCATCAGCCCGCCGGTCGCCCGCAGATGCGGGTCGTCGAACAGATCCTCCGGACGGGCGATCGGCGCGAAGGGGATGCGGGCGCGCTCGCACACCGACACCGCCTCCTCCATCGACAGGCCGCCGAACAGGGCGGTCAGCAGCGGCAGCAGGCGCGGCCGGGCGGCGATGCGGTCGTTGTTGCTGCGGAACTGCGGATCGTCGCGCAGGTCCGGCCGGTCGATGGTGGCGCAGAAGCGCTCCCAATGGCTGTCGGTGGTGATGCCGACGAAGATCGGCCGCCCGTCGGCAGTGTGGAAGGTCTCGTAGACCGCCCAGGCCGACACGCGCTCCGGCATCGGCGGGATCGGCGCGTCCGACTGGGCGGCGTAGCAGAGATGCTGGCCCATCAGGAACACCGTGGTCTCGAACAGGGCGGACTCGACGGTCTGGCCCCGGCCGGTCCGCTCGCGCTCGCGCAACGCCACCAGGATGGCGATGACCGCGAACATGCCGCCGGTGATGTCCACCACCGACGTGCCGGCGCGCAGCGGCCGGCCGCTCGGCCCCGTCATGTAGGCGAGCCCGGTCATCATCTGCACCACCTCGTCGAGGGCGAGGCGCCCGGCGTAGGGGCCGTCGAGGAAGCCCTTCAGGCTGGCGTAGATCAGGCGCGGGTTGAGGCCGGCCAGCGTCTCGGCGCCCAGCCCCAGGCGATCCATCGTGCCGGGGGCGAAATTCTCCACCAGCACATCGGTCTCGGCGACGAGGCGGCGGGCGATCTCGCGCCCCTCCGGAGATTTCAGGTCGACGGCGACCGAACGCTTGTTGCGGTTGAAATAGCCGAAATAGCCGGTGCCGAAGCCCTTCAGATGGCGGGTGGGCTCGCCGTTGGGCACCGGTTCGATCTTCACCACGTCGGCGCCGAGGTCGGCGAGGATCATGGCGCAGGACGGCCCCATCACCGTGTGGCCGAAGTCGAGGACCCTGACGCCGGCCAGGGGCAGCGGGTTGTCGGCGGACGGGCCGGTCATGCGCCGCCTCCCGGCACCGGGCGGGGCGCTTCGCCGTCGTAGCGGTAGGGGATGGACGGCGGCATCGGCCCCTTGATCCGGCCGCCCTGCTGCGACTGCTCCCAGGCGTGCGCCAGGATGCCGACGGAGCGCGACAGCACGAACAGCCCGCGCCCGAGCCCCGCCGGAAAGCCGAGTTCCGCGAACACCACGGCGGTGGCGCCGTCGATGTTCATCGGCACCCGCTTGCCCTTGCGCGCGGCCAGCGCGTCCTCGACGGCGCGGCCGATGGCGGCGACCTCCCCGGTCACGGCACCGTCGTCCCTCGCCTCACCCACCAGGGCCAGCAGCCGGCCGGCGCGCGGATCGACGGGGTGGAAGCGGTGGCCGAAGCCGGGGATGTGCTCGCGCCGCTCCAACCGGGCGGCGATCTCGGCGTCCGCCGCCACAGCCACGGAGATGCCCTCCGCCATGCGGGCGGCGATGGCCGCGTACAGCTCCATGCACTGCTGGCCGGCACCGCCATGGACGTCGCCCAGCGCGTTGATGCCGGAGGCCATGGCGTTGTTCAGCCCGACGCCGCAGGTGGCGGCCATGCGGGCCGTGGCGATGGACGGCGCCTGCGGCCCGTGGTCCACCGCCGCGACCAGCGCGGCCCCCAGCAGCCGGCCCTGCGCCGGCGTCGGCAGGTCGCCGCGCAGCATCAGCCAGACCATGTCGGGAAAGCCGATCGTGCCGATCAGTTCCTCGATGGCGTAGCCGCGCACCCGGATCGAACCTGGATGGATGTCGATGATCGACGTCCGCCACCAGCCGGCGGCGGTATCGATGGTCGCTTCGGACATGGGAACGCTCCCGGGGTCATGCCCCTGCAGGCCCGGCCTCAGCCGAGCACGAAGGGGTTGGCGCGGTTGGGCTTTGTGGTGATCCAGACGCTCTTGGTCTGGAGATATTCCTTGATCGCCTCTACGCCGCCCTCGCGGCCGAGTCCGGAGCGCTTGTAGCCGCCGAAGGGCGTGGTGAAGCTGGTCGAGCGGTAGTTGTTCACCCACACCGTCCCGGCGCGCAGCCGGTCGACACAGTGCATCGCACGGTGGAGGTCGCGCGTCCACACGCCGGCCGCCAGACCGAACTCGACGTCGTTGGCGATGTGCAGCGCGTCCTCCTCGTCCTCGAAGGGGATGATGCAGAGGACCGGGCCGAACACCTCCTCCTGGGCGATGCGCATGTCGTTGCGGACGCCGGTGAAGATGGTCGGCGCCACGAACTGCCCCTGGCCATACTCCGGCCCCGACAGGGCATGGCCGCCGAGGGCGCAGACCGCTCCCTCCGCCTTGGCCATCTCGATCATCCGCAGGATCTTCTCCCATTGCGCGCGGGTGGCGATGGGGCCGATCTGCGTGTCCATCTTCGACGGGTCGCCGATGCGCGCCTCGCCCGCCGCCGCGACCAGCGTCTCGACGAAGGTGTCGTGGATGGTCTTCTGCACCAGCAGGCGCGAGCCGGCCATGCAGGTCTGGCCCGACGCGCCGAACACGCCGGAGATGGCGCCCTTCACCGCCTGGTCGAGATCGGCGTCGTCGAAGACGATGTTCGGCGACTTGCCGCCCAGTTCCAACGTCACCTTCTTCAGGCCCGGCGCCGCGGCCTCGTTGACCCGCTGGCCACCGATGTCGCCGCCGGTGAAGGCGACCTTTGCGGTCAGGCGGTGGCGGACCAGAGGCTCGCCGACTTCGCCGCCGAAGCCGGTGACGACGTTGACGACGCCGCGCGGGAAGCCCGCCTCCTGCGCCAGCTTCGCCAGTTCCAGGATGGAGGCGGAGGTGTATTCCGACGGCTTGATGACGATGGTGTTCCCGGCGGCCAGCGCCGGGGCCATCTTCCAGGTGGTCAACGCCAGCGGCGAGTTCCACGGCGTGATGGCGACGACGACGCCGAGCGGCTCGTACTTCACGTAGTTGAAGACATCGGCCTTGTTGATCGGCACGACGGAACCCTGCACCTTGTCGGCAAGGCCGGCGTAGTAATGGAACCACTGGGCGACGTTGCGCACCTGTCCGCTGACCTCAGCCATCAGCTTGCCGTTGTCGCGCTGCTCGATGGCGCCCAGCCGGTCGACGTTGCGCTCGATCAGTTCGGCCAGCCGGCGCAGCAGGGCGCCGCGTTGGGTCGCGGTCAGCCCCGCCCACTCCGGCGACAGGAAGGCGCGGTGCGCCGCTTCGATCGCACGGTCGGCATCGCCCTGCGTTCCGCGCGGAATCTCCGCCCACGCCAGCCCAGAAAAGGGCTCCGTCGTTTCGAACCACTCGTTGGAAACCGGATCGCACCAGTCCCCGTCGATGAACAGCCTGTAGCGTTCCACCCTTCGCCTCGCAAAAGTTCTGGTAGATAGAACCATGTTTCATCTAAGAGAACACGCGCCCGTCAAATGCGTCAACCACAAACTATTCGACATCGAACTTTTTGCGGGGCGTCTTGCGTCGGCCGTCCTTGACGTCCGATGGTGGTGTCGGGGAAAAATGCGCGCCGAGGCTGTCAATGCCAAGGTTGCCAATGAAGGACGCGACATGACCGACGCAAAGCCCAATACGACAACGGCCTCCGGCGGCGGCGTGGAGTCCGTCGACCGGGCGCTGAGCATCGTCGGCTGCTTCCAGGCGGGCGATCACGCGCTGAGCCTGACGGAAATCGCGGCGCGGACCGGGCTCTACAAAAGCACCATCCTGCGACTGACCGTTTCACTGGAGAAGGCCGGCTATCTCGTCCGCCACCAGGACAAGTCCTTTCGGCTCGGCCCGGAGCTGATGCGACTGGGGGGGCTTTATCAACGCTCACTGCGGTTGGAGGACCATGTCCGGCCGGTGCTGCGCCAGCTGATGCGTGAGAGCGGGGAAAGCGCGTCCTTCTTCCGGCGCGAAGGGGCGTGGCGGATTTGCGCGTTTCGCGAGGATTCCACGCAGGCGATCCGCGATCACGTCCACGAAGGCGACCGTCTTCCCCTGGATCGGGGGGCCGCCGGCCATGTGCTCACCCGTTTCGCCGAGAAGGCATCAGCGGCGGACTTCGCTGCCCTGCCTCTGCTCTCCTTCGGCGAGCGCGAATCCGAGACCGGGGCCGCGGCCGTTCCCGTCTTTTCCCAGCGGGAGGGACTGGTCGGCGCCCTGACTTTATCGGGCCCGCTGACTCGTTTTACCGAGGAACGCGTGGCGGTGATGATGCCCCTGTTGCGGGCTGCCGGTCACCGGCTGTCGGAGACTCTCGGCGGGCATTATCCAAGCTGATACTTCGTCAAGAATTGCGTCACAAGAAACTGGTCCTTCCGCGCAAGCGGGCCGGCATCGAAGGCACGATCTCCCAGGGCGTCCGTGCCTTCCACCTGCGACGCTCGCGTTACGTCGGGCTGGCCAAGACGCACCTTCAGCATCTCCTCATCGCCGCCGCCATTGACCTCGCCCGCGTCCACGCTTGGCTGGTCGGTGATCCGCGTGCCCAAACTCGCCGATCATCGTTCTCCGCCCTCATGATGCCGAACGCCGCATAGGGAATTCGCCAGCGGTATCGTTTTCGGTGCAGCGTGAGTGCACTTTCCGGCGGCAGTGAGCACATAGAGGGAACGGAATCCCTCTCTGAGTGCACTGATTTCTTTGTGCAAATCGCTGCTGTCCCTGCTCCCGCCCGGTCTCGCCGTTGATCACGTTACCGTCGCCCATGATCGCGTTGTTGTGGCCGTGCGTGCTCGCGCCGCTGCGGCGGCCTGCCCGGTTGCCGACGTCCTTCGCGCCGCGTTCATAGTCGTTACAGTCGCCACCACGGCGGCCTTCCTTGGCAGGGCCGGGTCGGCCAACTCGACCTTCAGGTTCGCCGGTTCCGTTGCGCCGCCGTCGAGTGTCCGCGCCGCATCTTTGCCGAACGCCTGCCGGCCGTCGCCTTGCCGAAGGCTCGGCGGACCGTCCGGCTCTCGGAGGCGCAGCGGCGCCTTGCCCTCAGTGCCGGCGGCGAGGCTGGTGCCCGCTTGGCGGCTTGCTTGGCCATGCCGGTCAGCGGTGACACGTTGTTGCGCCTGATCCGGGCGGCTCCCCTGCCGGCGCTGCCGACGCCGCGCGTCACCGGCATCGACGACTGGTCGTGGCGGCGCGGTCAGCGCTACGGCACGATCATCGTCGATCTGGAACGCAACCGTCCCATCGACCTGCTGCCCGACCGCCACGCGGAAACCGTGACGGCATGGTTGAAAGCCCATCCCGGGGTGGAGGTCGTTGCCCGCGACCGCGCCGGCCTTACGCCGACGGCATTCGGGCCGGCGCTCCAAACGCCGTACAGGTCTCGGACCGCTGACATCTTCTGCGCAATCTCGGGGATGCTCTGGCCGGGGTTCTCGACCGGCATCATCATGACCTGCGCATAGCAAGCAAAGCGGCCGCGGGGGCCGCCCCGGAAATCGGCCCGGCCGCCTCGTCATCCCCGACGACCGCACCGCTCCCGGCACCAACGGCCGAGTTGCCAATGACGGATCGCCATGGCGTCCGGCAGGCCCGATTTGACGAGGTGATGGCGTTGCACGGCCAAGGCTGGCCGATGAAGCGGATCGCCCGCACGCTCGGCATCAATCGCAAGACCGTGCGCGCGTGGGTGCGGTCCGGCGAACTTCCGGTTTGGTCCCAACAGGATCGCGGCAGTGCGGTCGATCTCCACGCCGTGTACCTCCGGCAGCGCTGGGGCGAGGGCTGCCACAACGCCGCCCGGCTGTGGCAGGAGATCCTTGAGCGAGGGTTTCGCGGGCAACTCCGCACCGTGCAGCGCTGGGTGCGCCGCCTTCGGGATGCAAACCCGACCTCAGGCGGCGCAGTCGGCAGGATGGTGACGTGGAAGTTGCCCTCGAAACGCCGGGCGGCGTGGCTGGTGGTGGCCGATCCGGAGACGATCGATGTCACCGAGCAACGGTTCGTTGATGCCTTGCTCGCCAATTCTGCGGGACTAACCGCGGTCATCGAGTTGGCGCGCGCGTTCAGCATGATGGTGCGTCGTCAGCAAACGCGTGCGATCCTCTGCTCCAACGACAACGCTCGACAACGCTGACGGTCTGGGCCATGCCGACAGAATCGCACACCAGCAGCCCGCTGTGAATCCTGTGTCTGCGTCAATGCCCTAGCACTACTTTGGCAGTTCTACTCTCGCATGTGCCGGACGAGCCAGCAACGACAGCACGGACATCGGATTGGCGTCTCGGTGGGGATATGCGCGAGGATCGCCCGCCGGACGGCGGGCAGCGTTGGTTGAGGCGGCGGTCCGCTTTCGCCGCTCGCCCTTTTTTCCCCACTCCGGCACGTGGGCGAGCCGGAGGTGCTGGAGAAAGGCCAAGGCGATCATGACGAGAACGGCGTGATGGTGCAGACCATGCCAGCCACGCCCCTCGAAGTGATCGAGCCCCAGTTCTTCCTTCATCTGCTGGTGCCCTTGTTCACATACCCAGCGCGCCTTGATCCGGGCCGCCAAGGTCCGCAACGGCGTGCCAGAGGGCAAATTGCTCAGGTAGTATCTGCGCTCGCCGTTGCTCCGGAGTTCACCGACCAGCCAGACCTCCTCGCCCGGCAAGGGCGCCCGATTGCGCTGGGGCGGCCCATCGGCGACACGGACGCGCATCGCAGCGAATTCTGCGGTGAGCGGCCCTTTGGTGCCGGTGCGCCATGTGAGGCGCTGCCAGGACGCGGCTTCCAGCATGGTGGCGGCGGCGACTGGCTCTTCACTGGCGACGGCCCGTTTGCGCGGCCGTCCGGTCTTGGCCACCGGCCAAGTCAATTCCACGGCGGTGCTATAGACCGACCGTGTGCACCGGACACCGACCGGAGCTATGTGGGAGATTGGGTGACGGGCCGATCAGGCGGCGTTCTGTGACGCGGCTTCAGTGACCTCGATGCCGTCGCGGAATGTGACGCCGCGGATCACCTTGGGCAACAGGTTTTCGCCCTGGAGGCGGCGCCAGGTTTTTGCCGCGGCGGTGATCAGCTTGAAGACCATCAGCTTGGCGGTCTCCTGTGACAGCGCCCCCTTGGTTCGGAAGGTCCGGTGCCGCACGGTGGCGAACACGCTCTCAATGGGATTTGTGGTCCGAACGTGCTCCCAGTGCTCGGCGGGGAAGGCGTAGAAGGCGAGTAGCGCGTCGCGGTCCTTGCTCAGGCACTGGACGGCTTTGGCATGCTTGGCCGCGTACTTCTTCA
>NZ_JAEPIV010000015.1:688-141133 GCF_016632405.1 Azospirillum aestuarii | reverse complement strand
TCGTTGAACAAGATCACCGCCGGACCAAGCGGTTGGTCCGGCCAGGGCTCGGCTTCAAGAGCTTTCACACCGCGCGGCGGACCATCGCTGGCTATGAGGTCATGGCGATGGTGCGCAAAGGGCAGGTCGCCGCCATGCCCGCCAACGACATGTCGGCCCAGGCCGCCTTCATCGCCACCCTGTTCGGGGTTGCCGCCTAACGTTGCTGAGCCGGGGGCGCGATCACCCTCGGCTAGACTTCGCAACGAAACCCTCGCGATTGCCGGCAAACTTTGCAACAGAGCCGGACGGCGCGCGTCGACACCCGCGGAGATCACGTGCTGCGTCGCCACGCCGTCCTCACCCGTCACCTCCACCATGATCCGCCACTTCATCGCACACCCGGTTCGCTGCCTGCCGGACGCGCCGTATCATCCACCCTCCAGGTTTGCGACGGTCTCCGCGCAGATTGCCTTCCACTTATCGTCGCCTATTGAGCCCCTGCTGGGCCAAGCACATGATTTCGCACCGATTGACGCCAATGTCCTTTAGAGTCCAGTCGTCGATCTCCTGGAGAGAGGCCATTGTCCGGCGCATCCGGTGCCCTTCCCCAAGGCGCACGAGCAGAACGTCAGCCACGCTACGCCACGCGGCAAACCCAACGGTATTGCGATCAGCGCGCAGCACCGCATGAATGGATGTGGACGACATGGTTGTCTCCTGTTCTGAATAGTTGCTGGCCCCGCTTGCCGGCCAATCAGGGCTCGCGCCGGCAGACGTAATAATCGTTCTGCAGATCATGCGGCAGTTGGTGCGCCGTGACGTCCGTGAAACCGCGTTCGCTCAGCATCGCAACGGCCGTTTCCCGCCCCCACATCGCCCCGAACCCGGCACCGTCCTGAGCCAGCGACACGGTCATGCAGTGCATGCAGGACACCGTGTAGAGCAGTGGTCCGATGGGATGGCCGATGTTGTTGTGGTGGTGGCACGAGGCGTGGATGTCCTGCATCAGGAAGGTGCCGCCGGGCCGCAACGCCCGGGCGATGGCGCTCAGCACGGTTCCCGGCTCCTTCTGGTCGTGGATGGCGTCGAAGGCGGTGATCAGGTCGTAGCGCGCCACCTCGTCCAGATGCGTCAGATCGGCCTGGGCGAAGCGGATGTTGCCCGTCCCGTGCTGAATGGACTCCGCGCGCCCGCGCCGGATGGCTTCCGCCGACAGGTCGTAGCCGGTGAAGCGGCTGTTCGAGAATGTCCGGGCCAGCAGGTTCAGCGCCCGGCCGCTGCCGCAGCCGACGTCCAGCACGTCGATGCCGGCGTCCAGCCGTTCCACGATCCCCGGAGCCAAGGGCAGGATCTGGTCGATCAGCGCCCCCAGCACGGTCTGCCCGCTGTCCTCGGCCATCACCTCGTGGAAGCGGGCGAAGGCCTCGTACGGCACCCCGCCACCCTTGTGGAAGCACTCCACGATGCGGTCCTCGACCGAGCCGAGCAGAGGGATGTACTGCGCATAGACCGCGACGTTGCCCAACGGGCTGGACCGCGTCAGCGAGGCCGCATGCTCCATGGGCAGGGTGTAGCGGCCGGTGTCGGGGTCGAGGGCGACGAAGCCGCCCGTCACCATGGCGCCCAGCCATTCGCGAACATAGCGCTCGTTGAGTCCGGCGGCTTGCGCGATCTCTCCGCTGGTGGACGGCGGCAGCAGCGCCATCCGGTCGAACAGGCCGGTGCGGTGGCCGACCGAGGTCATCAGCGCCATGGCGCCGCCGTTCAGCACGCCGATCAGCCGTTCCGCGAAGGCGTCGGCCCGGCCCTGGTCGAAGCTGTCAGTCACGGTGGCGGTGCTGTCATGAGAGGTCATGGCGGTCATCGGGGCGTTCCTTTCCGGATACGGGGAATGTCGTGGCCGCACCATGCCCCCTCGCCCGTCTGCCGCCCGTCATCAGGCGCGTGAATCGTGCGTGAATTCGCACAGCGGACCCTCACGCCATGGCCCGATTTCGTCTTTTCCCCTCGCCGCGGTGGTTTTCACGCCGCTTTCACGCTCCGCATAACGGGCGGCTGACAAGCCGGAGGCTAGCGTTGGGGCCTATCGTTCCCGCCAGAACAGCAGGGAGAACACACCGTGGCCCGCATTCCGTACCCTTCCACGTTCCTCGCCGTCACCGTGCTCGCCATGGCGTGTCCGGCGAGCGCGCAGGACCATTCGATGCACCGCCCGCTGAAAACGGAAGTGAAGCCCTTTACCGAGATGGGGACCGGAGCGACCGGCCCGCTGGACGCTTCGGTGGACCTGCTCGACGGTCTCGGGACTCTCTCATGGCCCGTCACCACCGCCAGCCCGCAGGCCCAGGCTTTTTTCGACCAGGGGCTCCGCCTGTCCTACGCCTTCAACCATGGGGAGGCGGGACGCGCCTTCCGCAAGGCGCAGAGTCTCGATCCCGCCTGCGCCATGTGCTTCTGGGGCGAGGCGCTGGTACTCGGCCCCAACATCAACTGGCCGATGGAGCCGGATGCCAACGCGCCGGCCCTGGCGGCCCTGCGGCAGGCGCAGGCCCACGCCGCCCATGCCACGGACCGGGAGCGTGCTCTGATCGACGCCCTCGCCCGCCGCTACGCGGAGGATGCGCCAGCCGATCGCAAGGCGCTCGACGCGGCCTACGCCGACGCGATGGCCGAGGTCGCAAAGCGGTTTCCCGAGGATGCGCAGATCGCCGTCCTGACGGCCGAGGCGATGATGAATTTGACGCCCTGGGATTACTGGGCGGACGCCGGCCGCACGCCGAAGGGGAGCACCGCTGACATCGTCGCGACACTGGAACGGGTGCTGGCGTCCGATCCGGAGCATCCCGGCGCGATCCACTACTACATCCACATGGTCGAAGCGTCCGACCGGCCCGAGCGGGCGGAGCCCCACGCCGACCGCCTCGGCCGGCTGATGCCGGCGGCGGGGCACATCGTGCACATGCCCTCGCATATCTATTACCGGGTCGGCCGCTACAAGGACTCGCTGGAGGCCAACCGCGGCGCGGTGGCCGCGGACGAAGCCTACTTGGCGAGGGTGAAGGCCGCCGGCCTCTATCCCGGCGCCTATTATCCCCACAACATTCATTTCCTGATGGTGTCGGCGCAAATGGCCGGCGATGGACCGACCGTGGTCGCCTCCGCCGACAAGCTTGCCCGGACCGTCACCGAGGAGGCGGCGCGGACGATCCCGTGGGTCCAGCCGATCAAGGCCGCGCCCTATTTCGCGCACGCCCAGTACAGCGCGCCGGCCATCGTCCTTGCGCTGCCTGATCCCGGCGACGAGCTTCCCTACGTCAAGGCCCTGTGGCACTACGCCCGCGGGGTGGCACAGGCGGCGGCGGGCAACGGCGCCGAGGCGGGGCGCGAGGCGGAAGCCATCGACGCCATCGTCCGCACCACCGATTTCACTGGCCTGGACGCGGCCGGCATTCCGGCGGACCGCATCGCCACGCTGTCCCGCCATGTGGTGCTGGCACGCATTGCGCAGGCGCGCGGCGACCTGGAAACCGCCCTCAAGGAATTCCGCGAGGCCGCAACCATCGAGGACACGCTGTCCTACATGGAGCCGCCCTACTGGTACTATCCGGTGCGGCAGTCTCTGGGTGCCGTCCTGCTTCAGACCGGGCAGGCGGCGGAGGCGGAACGCGCCTTCCGCGCCAGCCTGACGAAGACCCCGCACAACGGCTGGGCGCTCTATGGTCTGACCGAGGCGCTGAGGGCGCAAGGCCGCACCGCCGAAGCCGAGCAGACCGCCGAGCGCCTCGCCCGCTCATGGGCTGGCGATCGCAGCCAACTGGCGCTCAACCGGCTGTAGGAGCATCAGGCGGTCAGCGCGTCCTGCACGCGCTGGATCGGGTGGACGAAGCCGACCCGGCGGCACTCCTCCAGCGCGTCGATGAGGCTGCGCCGGGTCGCCTCGTCGCGCAGTCCCCGGCCCCAGCGGGCCAGCGCCCGGCCGCGCGCAGCGAACAGCGTGCACCAGGGCAACGGTTCGGCGGCCGCGTAGTTCTCCAAGGCTTGGGCGTAGCGCTCCGCCAAGGGCCAGTCCTGCAGATCCAGCGCCGTATCGATGGCGTCCCGGTAGAACTGCAGGTGATTGTGCCCGACGCTTCCGCAGGCCAGCAACGCCTCCCCCTCGTCCAGCCGCGCGCGCCGGGCGGCCGGATCGTCGCAGCACAGGGCCAATTCCGACAGGATCGACGGCCCCATATAGCCGAGCCCGGTTTCGCGGGCGAGGTCGAGCGCCCGGTGCAGCAGGGCGCAGGCGTCGGAACGACGGCCGGCGAGGCGCTCCAGCTTCGCCTCGAACGCCAGATGCTCCGCTTCGAAGCGCAGCGCACCGAGTTGTTGCGTCAGTGACCGGGCGCGGACGAGATGGTCGCGACCGGAGGCCGCATCACCCAATTCGAACAGGATCTCGTAAGCGACGAGATGCGACAGCATTTCGGCCCGGCGATGGCCGATGTCGTGGGCCGCACGGGCGCCGGCGCGGGCATCCTCCACTGCGCCGCGCGGGTCGTTGAGGTAGAGGCGCGTGATCGCAACCATATAGAGATTCGACACTTCGACACGCGGCAGATCATGCTCTCGGGCGAGTGCGACGCAGCGCTCGAAATGCTCGCGCGCGGTCACCATACGGCCGTGGGCGTAATGAGCGTCGCCCAGCCCGCCCAGCGCGGCGATCTCCAGTTCCGCCGCCCGGGGGTCCACCGCTCGGGCCTGCCGCGCCCAGTCGAGCGCCGCCCGATGCTCGCGCAGGCAACCGTCCAGATCGCCGCGCGGAAAGCAAAGGTTGCCGCGCAGGTGGTGGACCCGCGCCCGTTCGCCGGTCAGTCCGGCGCGCACCGCCACCGCTTCGGCATCGGCCAGCGCCGCCATGGCGCCATCCAGGTCCTCCGTCACCCGCTTGCCGGCTGCCAAGCCGAGCAAGGCCCGGCAGCGTTCGGCATCATCGTTCGCGAGATCGCGAGCGGCGACGAACGCCTGCACCGCCGCCGGGGCTTCGCCCAGCGCGTCGAGCAGTTCTGCCCGCAGATAGGCCAGCGCGAAGCGTTCCGCGCGCGTCCCGGCTAGGGCGAGCCCGCGCTCGGCGAGGCCGACCGCACGCTCGAACCGGAAATCGGCGGCGCACAGTTCCGCAGCGCGAGCATAGGCCGCGACGGCCGTGGAGTCGTCCGCCCGGTCGAGGTGCTCGGCGTGGCGCACCGGGTCGCGGGCGGCGTACCAAGCGGCGGCGCGCCGGTGCAGGTCGCGCCGGCGCGAGCGCAGGAGTGCTCCATACACCGCCTCCTGCACCAGGGCGTGGGCGAACAGGAACGACTCCCCATCCGGGCGGATCAGCGCCTGGCCGAGCAGCGCGGCCACGCTGAAGTCAGGCTTCTCGATCAGGTGTCGCAGCGCATCAAGCGTGAATTGCGGTCCCAGGATCGAGGCCGCCTGCAAGGCCTGCCGGTCGAGCGGGGCAAGCGCGTCGGTCCGCGCCAACACGATCCCGTGGATGGTTCCGGGTACGTCCTCCCCATCGCTCTGGCTGCGCAGCAGCTGGTCGAGGAACAACGGATTGCCCTCCGCCCGCTCCACGCAACGAAGAACGCGCCGTGCCCCCGCGTTGGCGTAGGTGCTGGCGAGGGTCACGGCCTCGTCCCGGCGCAAGGGCGCGAGGTCGAGGGTCAGCACCGGAGCCCCACCGATGGCGGCACGCCATTCGGCGCCGAGCGGATCGCCCTGAACACGGGTGGAGATCACCAGCATGGCGCGGCATTCCGCAACCACCGCCGCCAGCATGGCGAGATAGGACAGGGTCTGTGCGTCGGCCCAGTGCACG
Organism: Azospirillum aestuarii; assembly: GCF_016632405.1. NCBI lineage: Bacteria > Pseudomonadati > Pseudomonadota > Alphaproteobacteria > Rhodospirillales > Azospirillaceae > Azospirillum > Azospirillum aestuarii. The sequence goes on along the minus strand of NZ_JAEPIV010000015.1, from coordinate 135,306 downwards.
TCCTCCACCACGAGAAGCAGGGGCTGTGCGGTGCTCCGGGCGCGCACCAACGCAGCGAAGGCTTTGCGCCGGCCACGATCGCGCGCGGGGTGGTCCAGCGCCTTGTACACCGCCTGGAGGTCCGGCGGCAGCGGTCGGTCCACGATTGGATAGAGATGCAGGCGGGCATCCGCCGGCAACAGCCCCCCATCGGACAGCCGGTCGTCGAACAGCCGGTCGAGGTCGGCTGGCGGTCCGGCAAGGCTGCGCACCAACGCCCGCAACGCGTCTTGCCCGCGGCCGACGCCAACCTCGATCACAACGCCGACGGCACTGCGGAACCCCGCCTCGGCGGCGATCCGCTGGAATTCGCCGACAAGGCGGCTTTTCCCGATACCGGGATCGCCGCGAAGGTGGATGGTCGTGCCGATGCCGCTCTCGCGGCACCCGTCGAGTGCCGCCCGGAACTGGCGCAGTTCCGCCTGCCGCCCGACGAAGGGATGACGGGCCGGCCCCACGCCGCCGTGCAGTCCGCGCAGACGCCAGGTGATGGCTTCCTCTCCGTCCGACACCGGCTCTACGTCCACGCGGTCGCCGAGGGCGCCGCGCATCCCGTCACACAGCAATGTTTCTCCGGAGGCGGCGCGCGCCGCCAGACGCGTGGCGTCGTGCATGGCCTTGCCGGTGACGGTCCCGCCGCGTGCGCCATCCACCACGACCAGACCGCAGGCGACGCCGGCCCGCACGCCCATCCCCTTCGCCGCACGTCCCAGTTCCGTCTGGATGTCCAGCGCCGCGCGCGCCGCGCGCCACGGATCGTCGCCGAACGCACGCCGGATACCGAAGGCCGCCAGGGCCGTATCGCCGCCATGGCGCACCGTCTGTCCGCCATAATCCCTGGCGATCCGGTCGATGCGGTCGAACAACCCTGTGGAGAGGGTGTGCGCGTCCTCTGGATCGAGCGAGGCGCCGGCCTCCTCCACACCGGTCAGGCCGATGCACAGGATGGCCGCGTACCGCAATTCGGGCTTAACGGCGGGACCGGAGGCGGCGGGCTGCGGCTCCGGTGGAACGGGCTCCGGTAAAACGGTGGGGGTGCCCGGCTCCTCGTTTCCGGACGGGAACATTGCGGACGGGGACGTGTCCAGCGCAGGTGGCGCAGCGGCGGCGGAGCCATCGCGGGCGCGCCGGCGGTCGAGAACCTCACGGAACACGCGTTCAGTTCCTGGTTCGGGCAGGACGCCCAGCTCGCGCTCCAGCAGGCTGCGGCAGGTCTGATACTGCTTCAGCGCCGCAGCGTAGCGTCCCTGGCGGGCATAGAGCTGTATCAGCGCCCGGTGGGCTGGCTCCTGCAACGGATCGAGCGCCAAGATGCGCAACGCCGTGCGGACACCGGCTTCCGTCGTGCCGGCCTCCAACGCGGCATCGAGCCGTCGGGTCATCGTGGAGAGCGCCAGTTCGCGCAGGCGCTGTCGTTCGGCCATCAGCCAGTCATCGAAGGTCGGCGCGCGCAACGCAACGCCATCGAAGAGGTCTCCCCGATAAAGCTCCAGAGCGAGATCCTGCGCTTCCACCGAACCGGTAGCCATCCCCTTCGCCACCGCTTGTTCGAACGCGGCAACGTCGGTTTCGACGCAGCCTGAGGCGAGCGCCACCATGTCGCCTTCGGCCAGCAACAGCGGCGGGCCACCCTCTGCGGGCAGCCGGCGCAAGGCCGCGATCACCTGACGCAAGCTGCTGCGGGCCTGGATGCCCGGGCTGTCTTCCCAAAACAGGGCGGCAAGTTTGTCGCGGGATTGAGTGTGATCGGGGCGCAAAGCGAGGTGCACCAGCAGGGCCATCGCCTTTCTGGTGGTGAGCACGACCGACGAGCCCGCAGCCGTTCGCAATTCGAACCCGCCGAGGAGGGACAACCTCCAGGCGTCCATGGCGACTCCACACTGAAATGGTCCATGGCGAGGCCGACATGATACAGGCTGCCACCAAACGATGTGTGCCGCCAGACCAATTCCGCGTATCTCCACCGTTGGAGACCGTCGCAAACCTGGAGGGTGGATGATACGGCGCGTCCGGCAGGCAGCGAACCGGGTGTGCGATGAAGTGGCGGGTCATGGTGGAGGTGACGGGTGAGGACGGCGCGGTGACGCAGCCCGTGATCTCCGCGGGTGAGCGCTCCGCAGTCGGTCAGGCGGTGACGCTCGGGCTGCGCTTGGCCGAGGGCAAGGCGCCCCTGGCCGGCGTGCAGCGTGTCCTGGTTACCGCATTGCCCCAGGCGCGGAGCAGTTGGCCCAACAGCCAAGCATGGCTCGGCTGCGGGATGGCGATCACATCTTTGCCGACATCGCGAAACAGCATGGTTCATTCCCCAGCTTATGGTCGAACCCGAAGCCGGCCGCCCGGTCGCTGATCGTGGTGCGCACCGCCTTGCCGCGTGTCGCCCCCTTCAGGCCCATCTGGCGCATGAGCCGGGCCACCCGTGCAACGGGCCACGTCGATGCCGTCCCGCCGCAACTGCCGCCAAACCTTCCGTACCCCGTAGACCTGGAAGTTTTCATCCCAGACCCGTCGGATAGCCAAACTCAACTCGGCGTCGCTTCGCGAGCGAGCCGGCGCCTTGGCCGGATCAGTCGTCCGGGCGGCATGGGCGTAGTAGGTCGACAGGGCGATCGGCAGCACCTTGCAGATCGGCTCGACCCCGTGGACGGCGCGGTGCGCGTCGATGAAGGCAATCATTTCTTGAACGGGCGGTCGAGCTCCGCCTGGGCAAAATACGCCGACGCCTTGCGCAGGATCTCGTTCGCCTGGCGCAGTTCCCGGACCTCGCGCTCCAGCGCCTTGATCCGCTCCTGCTCGTCCGTCGTTGGGCCGGGTCGTTTTCCCTGATCACGTTCGGCCTGCCGGACCCAGCCCCACAGTGTCTCCGGTGTGCAGCCGATCTTCGCCGAGATCGAGCTGATCGCCGCCCATTGCGAGGCATGCTCGCCTTCGTGCTCGAACACCATCCGAACCGCGCGCTCGCGGACTTCAGGGGCGTATTTGGGTGATGCTTGCTTCGTCATGTTGACCCCAGTCTCTCAAGAAACGGGGCCTCCAGGAAACCCGGTGCGGTTCACTGCCGAGGTGGTGTTTGCCGAGCCCACCATTCGGAATGAGATCGTGTTCCTGGCAGGCGATACCGTGACCTATGGGGAGGTTGCAGACAAGCTGGAGATGGCTTTGGGGCGTCCCTTCAGCCGGTCGGAATGGACCGTACCCTTCCTGATGGAAGAACTGGCACGCGACCCGCAGAACATGATACGCAAGTATCGCGCGGCTTTCGCCCAAGGGCGCGGAGTCGCTTGGGACAAGGCCGGGACGTTCAACCAGCGCAATGCCATCCCGGTTACCGACGTGACAGCGTGGATTGGCGCGAACCTCACCTTGCCCCGTAGCGCGTAGCCGCCCAGCAGCACGTGAGATGGCCCCCGATGACGGGGAAACGGAAGCGGTATTCGGCAGAGTTCAAGGCGAAGGTGGCGCTGGAGGCGATCCGGGGCGAGCTGACGGTGTCGCAGCTGGTGGCCAAGCATGGCTCCATCAGACGCTGATCAACGCTTGGACGAAGCGAGTCATTGAAGGGATGGCCGGGGTGTTCTCCGGCAAGGCGGAGGCGGCTGAGGCCAGCCATCAAGGCGAGGTGGAGAAGTTCCACGCCCTGATCGGCCAGTTGGTCGTGGAGCGCGATTGTTTGCGCAAGGCCTTCGGTCGATGAGCGTCGGACGGAGGCGGGAGCTGGTCGAGCGGCAGCATCCACGCCTACCAATCACCTGACAATATGACGCTCGCACTCCCCGGCGAACGGATACGGATCGGCTGACGGGACGGCGCCTTTACAGTGCCGTCAGCACCTCGTCGAGCGTCGCGAGGAACAGCGTGGCGTCCTCGGACGAGAAGACCAGCGGCGGGCGGATCTTCAGGATGTGCCCCTCCTGCCCGGTCGCGCTGATCAGCACCCGGCGCTGGCGCATACCGTTCACCACGCGGGCCGTCTCCTCCGACGCCGGGGTCTTGAGCTTGCGGTCGCGCACCATCTCGACGCCGATGAACAGCCCGCTGCCGCGCACGTCGCCGATCAGCTCATGCTTGGCGGCGAGCGCGCGCAGGCCGTCGATCATCTCCGTGCCGACGGTCAGGGCGTTCTCCTGCAGACGGTCCGCCTTGATCACGCGCAGCACCGCCAGGGCCACCGCGCAGGACACCGGGTTGCCGCCGAAGGTGTTGAAATAGCGCTGGCTCTTGCCGAACGCCTCGATCACCTCCGGCCGGAACACCGCGCCGGCCACCGGATGGCCGTTGCCCATCGGCTTGCCGACCGTCACGATGTCGGGCACCAGCCCGTGGCGCGCGAAGCCCCACATGTGCGTGCCGAGCCGCCCGAAGCCCGGCTGCACCTCGTCGGCGATGAAGATGCCGCCGGCCTTGCGCATCGCCTCCACCGCCGGGGCGAGGAAGCCGGCCGGGTCGGTGAAGACGCCGCTGCTGGAGAAGATGGTGTCGACCAGCAGCGCCGCCGGAGCGATCCCCTTCTCCCGCAGATCGGCGATGGCCTCCTCCACGGAGCGCGCGAAGGCGGCGCCGACCTCGGCCTCCGGCATGCGGTAGCCGTCCGGCGCCGGCACGACGCGGACATGGTCGCCCAGCTTCACCGCCGCGCCCAGCGAGGGCGACATTTCGGCCAGCGCCGACGTCACGCCGTGGTAGGCGTTGTGCGCGATGATGACGCCGGTGCCGCCGGTGTGGACGCGGGCCACGCGCAGGGCCAGATCGTTGGCCTCGCTGCCGGTGCAGGTCAGCATCAGGTGCGACAGCTCCGCCGGGAACTCCGCCAGGAAGGCTTCGGCGAAGTCGAGGATGCCGTCCGTCAGATAGCGCGTGTGGGTGTTCAGCACAGCCGCCTGCTTGGCCATCGCCTCCACCACCTCCGGCCGCGAATGCCCGACCGAGGCGACGTTGTTGTAGGCGTCCAGATAGCGGTTGCCCTCGGCGTCATAGAGGGACGATCCCTCCCCGCGCACGACATGGATCGGGTCGGCGTAGAACAGGCGGTAGGCCGGGCCGAGCAGCTTCTCGCGACGGGCGATCAGGGCGCGCTCGCGCTCCGGCAGGGTTCCGGCGGAGTCGGGCGCGTAGGCGTTGATCATGGTCATGGCGGTTCACACTTTCTGGCAGGCGAGATGGAGCAGACGGCGCGCGGTGGCGGCCTCGTCGCCGGTCAGCCGGTCCAGGCCGGCGAAGGCGCGTTCGGCGTTGCGCAGGATGTAGGCGGCATTGGCGGGGTACTCGGCGGCCCGCCAGCTGGTGATGCCGATGGTCAGGGCGAGGCGGCCCGCCACCAGATCGGGCAGCAGTTCCACCTCGTCCTCCGTCAGCGGCAGCACGGCGTTGTAGGCGCGGGTCATCTCGACCACGGAGCCGAAGGGCGTCTCGCCGCTGGTGACGTGGTAGGCGAGCGCCGTCGCCAGATCGTTGGCCAGCGGCGCCCGCAGCGCGTCGCCGAAATCGATGATCCCGGTGACCGTCTCATGCCCGACCGGATCGACCACCGCGTTGTGGGGGTTGAGGTCGTTGTGGATCACCTGATGGCGCAAGGCGGGCAGCCGGGGGGCGATCTGATCGGCGAAGCGGGCGACGAAGCGCTCGACCATCCGGCGGCGCCGGTCGTCGGCCACATAATGCAGCCGGTCGGCGACGCTGGCGGTGCGGGTGATGTCCCACAGCAGGTCGCGCTCCGAGCCGGGGTGCTCGTAATCGGCCAGCGCCCGATCCAGCCGGGCCAGCGTCGTTCCCAGCGCCCGCATCAGCCCCGGCGAGGGCGGTGCGGCGTGGAGCGGCGTTCCTTCGAGATAGGTCAACAGCCGCAGAACCATGGCGCTGCCGTCAATCTCGACGATCGCCTGGGCCTCCCCGTCCAGCGTCGGCACGACCCGCGGCACCGGCAAGGCCGGGTCACGGTCGGCCACATGCTGCATGGCCCCGGTCTGGAAACCGGTGACGGGTTGCGGCTCCGCCGGGTTGGTGAACTTCAGCACATAGCCCCGCCCATCAGGCGCGGCGATGTGGAAGTTGCGGTCGCGCTCGCTGCTCAGTTCGCGGACGGTGCCGGTCACGCCGAACCACCGCCGCAGGATGGCGCCGGCCTCCTCCGTGGAGATCGCCGGCGCCGCGGTGGTCAGAACGTCACCCTGGATCGGGGCCGGTGTCATCGCCGGTGTCTCCTTGTGGTTCGAAGCGGTCAATGTTTGATGCATCATAGTGGCGGGTGGATGGGCTGAGGAGGCGGATGGGATCGGCGAGGCATCAGACGGCGAGCGCCTCGGGGTGCACGCCGTCGATCCTCTCCAGGATCGGGCCGCTGGCCAGCAGGATGTCGGCCTGGATGGCGTGGGCTGCGGCGGGGCCGTCGTGGCGGCGGATGGCGTCCATCAGCGGGTAGTGATGGTCGATCATCGTGCGCCCGGCGCCGCCGTAGACGTCGGCGATCAACGGTCCCATCTGCAGCCAGAGCCGCCGCAGAATGTCGCCGAGCACCGGCATGTCCGCGATCTCGGACACCTTGAAATGGAAGATCTGGTTGAGTTCGGTGGCCAGCGCGGTGTTGTCGGCGGCCATCGCCTCCTCGTTGCGCTTGAGCAGGGTGTCCAAAGCCGCGATCTGCGCGGGCGTGGCCTTTTCGGCGGCCCGCGCAGCGGCCAGCCCCTCCAGATTGACGCGGATGTCGCGGATCTCCAGATAGACGGCGCGGGTAAGCATCGGGACACGGATGTCGCGCGGCGAGCGGAGCACCAGGGCCTGATCCTGCACCAGCCGCAGGATGGCGTCGCGCACCGGCGTGACGCTCGTCCCCAGCCGGTCGGCGAGATCGCGGATCTTGAGGCGGTCGTTCGGCTTGAAGGCGCCTTTCATCAGGGCTTCGCACAATTTCTGATAAATCGTGCCGCCGAGATTGTCGTGTTCAAGAAGGGTGAGATCGAACCCGCTCATCCTCCGCCCTTCCCACCGTCGCCGGCCATCCGATGTATGATGCATCATGATGACGTGGAGGCGGCCGAAGGTCAAGGCGGCCTGAACGATCATTCCGCGCTTTTGCATTTGGCCATCATAGCCCTCTCCCCTCTGGGGAGAGGGTGGCCCGGAGGGCCGGTGAGGGGGTTGCGCTTTGGCCGAGCGTACCGACACGCACAACCCCCTCACCCTAACCCTCTCCCCAGAGGGGAGAGGGAACGTCTAACGCACTCCCCCTGAACGCCCCACCCCAACCGGCATTATTGCGCTGGCTGTAATAATGAACTGCCAAACCGGGTCATTCCCGTAATCGACTGACGGGCGCACTTTCGGTGTGCGGATCGGGATGGTCCCGGCCAGCATCGCAGGAGTCAGCCATGAAGCTCTATCATCACCCGCTGTCGGGCCATGCGCACCGCGCCCGCCTGTTCGTCTCCCTGCTCGGACTGCCGCACGAGCTGGTCGAGGTCGACCTGATGGCCGGCGCCCACAAGACCCCTGAATTCCTGGCGCTGAACCCGTTCGGTCAGGTCCCTGTGCTTGAGGACGACGGCGTGGTCGTTTCGGACTCGAACGCCATCCTGGTCTATCTGGCGAAGAAGGCCGGGCGCACCGACTGGCTCCCCGAGGACGCCCGGAACGCGGCGGCCGTCCAGCGCTGGCTGTCGGTCGCGGCCGGTGAGGTCGCCTACGGCCCGGCCGCGGCGCGGCTGGTCACGGTGTTCGGTGCCGGCTTCAATCCCGACGAGGTCATCGGCCGCGCGCACACCCTGCTGAAGAGGCTCGACAGCCACCTGTCCGGCCGCGACTGGCTGGTCGGCATCCAGCCGACGATCGCCGACGTCGCTGTCTACAGCTACGTCGCCCGCGCCCCGGAAGGCAATGTCGATCTGTCGGGCTATCCGGCCGTCAACGCCTTCCTCCGCCGGGTCGAGGCGCTGCCGGGCTTCGTCCCGTTCGCCCAGACGCCGGCGGGACTCTCCGCCGCATGACGCTGCGTCCGGGCGCGCGCTCCGGCGCGCCCGCTTCTTTCACCGAGGAGACGGGACATGGGCGAGACCGCGAAGACGCTGCCGACGTGGCATGAGGGGGAGACGTTCCTGCAGGAGAAGGTCGGCGTCGCCGACCGGATGGCGATGGTGGGGCAGCGGGTGATCCGCGACTTCATGCCCGACCAGCACCGCGACTTCTACGCCCAGCTCCCGTTCGTCGTGATCGGCAGCGTCGACCCGGGCGGGGACGCCTGGGCCTCCGTCCTTGAGGGCCGGCCCGGCTTCATGTCCGCGCCGTCGCCGACCCTCCTCGACATCGCCGCGCGCCCGGATGCCGGCGACCCCGCGGCGGCCGGCATGACCGACGGCGCACCGGTCGGCCTCCTCGGCATCGAGATGAACACGCGGCGGCGCAACCGCATGAATGGTGTCGTCTCGACGACGCCCGCGGGATTCCGCGTCGCGGTCGACCAGAGTTTCGGCAACTGCCCCCGCTACATCCAGCTGCGCGACGCCACGCTGGCCCGCAACCCCGCCGAGCCTTACGCCGGGGCCATCGAGGAATTGACGGCCCTCGATCCGGCGGCGCGGGCGGTGATCGCGGCGGCGGACGCCTTCTTCGTCGCCTCCTACGCCGACCGTGGCGACCATCGGCAGGTCGATGTGTCGCATCGCGGCGGCAAGGCCGGATTCGTCCGCGTGGCCGAGGACGGCACGCTCACCATTCCCGACTTCGACGGCAACCTCTTCTTCGCCACGCTCGGCAACATCCTGCTCAACGGGAAGGCGGGGCTGCTCTTCATCGATTTCGCCAGCGGCGACCTGCTGCAGATGACCGGCGACGCCGCGGTGGTCCTGGACTCGCCGGAGATCGCCGCCTTCCAGGGCGCCGAGCGGCTGTGGACGTTCAAGGCGCGCAAGATCGTCCGCCGGCCCGGCGCCCTGGCCTTGCGCTGGACGCTGCGGGCGGACGGCTGGTCTGCCAGCTCCCTGATGACGGGCGATTGGGGCCAGGCCGCCGACCGGCTGCGCGCGGAGGAAACGGCGACGCGCTGGCGGCCGATGACGGTGACGGACATCGTGGAGGAAAGCGCCACCATCCGCTCCTTCCATCTGCGGCCGAACGACGGCGCGGGGCTCCTGCCGCATCTGGCCGGCCAGCATCTGCCCATCCGCGTCACCCCGGCGGGCGCCGATAAGCCGGTGGTGCGGACCTACACGCTGTCGGTCGCCCCGTCGGACGGAATCTACCGCATCAGCGTGAAGCGCGAGGGCTTGGTGTCGCGGCACCTGCACGACCATGTCCGGGTCGGCGACGTCATCGAGGCGCGCGGGCCGGCGGGCGGCTTCACCATCGACGCCCGCGCGACGCGGCCGGCGGTGCTGCTGGCCGGTGGCGTCGGCATCACGCCCCTGCTCGCCATGCTGCGCCATGTGGTCTATGAGGGGCTCCGCACGCAGCGAATCCGCCCGACGATCCTGGTCCACGCCGCGCGCTCCAAAGCGGAGCGTCCGTTCGATCGGGAAATCGCCGACCTCGTCACGGCGGCGAACGGCGCCGTCCGGCTCGTCCGCGTCCTCAGCGATCCCGGTGAGGCCGCGCCGGGCGTCGATTACGACGCGGTGGGGCGCATCGACATGGCGCTGCTGACGCGCATCCTCGGCTTCAACGATTACGACTTCTACCTCTGCGGGCCGCCCGCCTTCACCCAGGCGCTCTACGACGGCTTGCGCGGCGTCAACATTGCCGACAACCGGATTCACGCCGAGGCGTTCGGGCCGTCGTCCCTGAAGCGGACCGGAGAGACCACGGAAACCGCTGCCGCACCGGTGCGCCGGCCGCCCTCGACCAAGCCGGTGCCGGTCGCCTTCATGAACGCGCTCAAGGAGGCGCGCTGGACGCCCTGCTCCGGCACGCTGCTCGACCTCGCCGAAGCGCGCGGCCTCGACCCCGCCTTCAGTTGCCGCGAGGGCACCTGCGGAACCTGCCGCACCAAGCTGCTCAAGGGTGCCGTGACCTACGTCAAGGAGCCGAGCGCGGCGGTCGCCGACGACGAGGTGCTGCTGTGCTGCGCCGTCCCCGCCGAAGCGGAGATGGGCGAGGACGACCGCCTGCAACTCGCGCTCTGACCGCGCAACTTTTTTGCCCGTCCCCTCCCCTGCAAAACGACAGGAGTTCGCCATGTCCCGTCCTCCCCTGCCTCCCTTCAGCCAGGAAACCGCCATCGAGAAGGTCCGTCTGGCGGAAGACGGCTGGAACAGCCGCGATCCCGCCAAGGTCGCGCTGGCCTACACCACCGACACGCGCTGGCGGAACCGCGCGGAGTTCGCCAACGGCCGCAAGGAGGTCGAGGCCTTCCTGACCCGCAAGTGGAACCGCGAGCTGGATTACCGGCTGATCAAGGAGTTGTGGGCGTTCGGCGGCAACCGCATCGCCGTGCGCTACGCCTACGAGTATCACGACGACAGCGGCCGGTGGTTCCGCGCCTATGGCAACGAGAACTGGGAGTTCGCCGAGGATGGGCTGATGCGCGCCCGCCACGCCAGCATCAACGAACACCCGATCGCCGAAGCCGACCGCAAGTTCCGTTGGCCGCTGGGCCGCCGTCCGGACGACCATCCGGGCCTCAGCCATTTCGGCTTCTGACGCGGCGGCGCAGGCGGAGGTTGCTATCCGGAGCCTCTTCGGCCACAGACTGTGACGGAGACGCGGCGAAACGGAGGCGCGCATGGACCGGCTGCAGGCGATGCGGATCTTCGTGAAGGTCGCGGAAACGGAAAGCTTCGCCGAAGCCGCCCGCCACATGCGCTTGAGCGCGCCCGCGGTGACGCGCGCCGTGGCGGCCCTTGAAGAAATGATCGGTGCCCGCCTGTTCGTCCGCACCACCCGCTCGGTCAAGGTCACCGAAGCCGGTTCGCGCTACCACGAGGATTGCCGCCGGATTCTGTCGTACATCGCGGAGGCGGAAGCCGCCGCGGGCGGTATCTACGCCACCCCGACCGGAACGCTCGCGGTCACCGCCTCCGCGCTGTTCGGGCCGATGCATGTGCTGCCGATCGTGACCGAGTATCTGGATCGCTATCCCGGCATGCGCGCGCAGACCTTCTTCGTCGATCGCCCGGTGAACATCGTGGAGGAGGGCATCGACGTCGCCGTGCGCATCGGGCACCTGCCGGATTCCGGGTTCACGGCGATCCGGGTCGGCATGGTCCGGCGCGTGGTCTGCGGCGCCCCGGCCTATTTCGAGCGCCACGGCGTCCCGGCGACACCGGCCGACCTCAAGCACCACCGCATCGCCGTGTCGACCGGCGCCTGGGCATCGCCGGAGTGGCGGTTCGCCCGGGATCAGCGGGTGACCATCGACCCGGTCCTGCAATGCAACACCAACGAGGCGGTGATCGCGACCGCCAAGGCCGGGTGGGGACTCACGCGGGTTCTTCATTACCAGATCGGCCCGGCGCTGCTGGCCGGGGAGCTTCGGATCGTGCTCGCCGACCATGAGGACCCGCCGCTGCCCATCCATGTGCTCCACCCCGAGGGACGCCACGCCCCGGCCAAGGTCAGGGCCTTCGTGGATCTGGCTGTGGCGCGCCTGCGGGAAAGCCGTCTCCTCAACTAGGCCCCGGCGGGGGCATGCCTTTGGATATGCTCGGCAAGACGCTCCATGGACGCATGGGTCATACCCCGCCGGCCTCGTGAAAGGCCGCTTTGAGATCGCCGTAGAGGCGGCGGAACAGGCGGCGGCGCGGCGCCAGGGCGGCGGCCAGGGCCGGGGCCGGCTCCACCGTGTGGCGGATCTCCAGCGGGCGGCACACGGTCTCCGGCGCCTCGTCCGTCACCGCGAGGCGCGCCAGACGGGCCGCGCCGAAGGCCGGGCCGACCTCGCCCCCCGCCGGGTAGTCAAGCGGCCGGTCGAGCGCGCTCGCCAGGATGCGGCCCCACAATGCGCTGCGCGCACCGCCGCCGATCACCAGGAACCGGTCGATGCGCCCGCCGGCCTCCTCAAGCGCGTCCAGCCCGTCGGCGAAGGCGAAGGCCACGCCCTCCAGCACCGCGCGAGCGAGCGCTCCGCAGTCGGTGTCGTGGGTCAGGCCGAAGACGACGCCCTTGGCTTGCGGGTCGTTGTGCGGCGTGCGCTCTCCCGACAGGTAGGGCAGGAAGACCAGCGGGCCGGGATCGCCGCCGTATGCCTCGGCCTCGCGCAGCAGCGCCGCCTCGTCCCCGGCGCCGGTCAGGCGCGCGGCGAAGGACAGGCAACTCGCCGCGCTCAGCATCACCGACATCTGGTGCCAGCGGCCCGGCAGGGCGTGGCAGAAGGCGTGCACCCCGCGTTCGGGGTTGGGCGCGAAGCGGTCGCCGCTGACGAACAGCACGCCCGAGGTGCCCAGCGACAGGAAGGCGCTGCCCGGCGCCACCACCCCGACCCCCACCGCACCGGCGGCGTTGTCCCCGGCCCCGGCCGCCACCACGGTTCCCGGCGGAACGCCCCAGTCGGCGGCTACCTCCGCCCGCAGCGCGCCGGTCGGCTGACACCCTTCGTACAGCCTCGGCATGTGCGCCTCGCCGAGCCCCGTGGCGGCCAGCAGTTCGCCCGACCAGGCGCGCCGGCCGACGTCCAGCCACAGCGTGCCGGCGGAGTCCGACAGGTCCGAGGCGTGGTCGCCGGTCATGCGCAGGCGCAGCCAGTCCTTGGGCAGCAGCACCTTGGCGACCGCCTTGAACAGCTCCGGCTCGTGCGCCGCGACCCACAGCAGCTTGGGCGCGGTGAAGCCGGGCATGGCGCGGTTGCCGGCGATGGCGCGCAGGTTGGGGGCGCGGCGCTCCAGCTCCGCGCATTCGGCGCCGCTGCGCCCGTCGTTCCACAGAATGGCCGGGCGCAGCACGCGGTCGCCTTTGTCGAGCAGGGTCGCCCCGTGCATCTGCCCCGACAGCCCGACCCCCCGCACCGCCCGCATGGCGTCGGGATGAGCGGCGCGCAGTCCGGCGACGGCGCGCCCGGTGGCGGCCCACCAGTCCTCCGGGTCCTGCTCCGACCACAGCGGGTGCGGGCGGCTGACTTCCAGCGGTGCGGTGGACTGGCCGACGAGGCGTTGCGCCGCGTCGACCAGCACCGCCTTGACGCCCGACGTTCCCAGGTCGATGCCGAGATACATGGCCCCTCCCCCACTCAGCCAGCGGCCTCAGACGAGGCGGTTCACCAGATTCTCCAGCATCTCCTGCCGACCCGACCGCGGCCGGGGGTCGAGGCCGAGACCGGCGTCCGCCGCGCCGGCCAGATCCAGCCCGCCGAGGAGCTTTTGGCCGAGATCGCCGGTCCAGCCGGCGTAGCGCTCCGCGCGCAGCCCATGCAGCCGCCCGTCCTCGACGAGCCGCGCCCCGGCGAGCAGCGCGCGGGCCAACGTGTCGATGCCGCCGACATGGGCGTGCAGCAGGTCGTCCGGCTCGATGCTCTGACGCCGGATCTTGGCGTCGAAGTTGAAGCCGCCATTGGTGAATCCGCCGGCCTCCAGGATGCGCGCCATGGGCAGCGCCAGCTCCACATGGTCGTTGGGGAACTGGTCGGTGTCCCAACCGTTCTGCGGGTCGCCCCGGTTCATGTCGATGGAGCCGAAGACACCCAGCGCCAGCGCCGTCGCCACCTCGTGCTCGAAGCTGTGGCCGGCCAGCGTGGCGTGGTTCACCTCGATGTTGACGGCGACCTCCTTCTCCAGCCCGTAGCGCTTCAGGAAGCCGTAGACCGTCGCCACGTCGTGGTCGTACTGGTGCTTGGTTGGCTCCATGGGCTTGGGCTCGATCAGGATGGTGCCGGTGAAGCCGATCTTGTGTTTGTGCTCGACCACCATCGTCAGGAAGCGGCCGAGCTGGTCCAGCTCACGCGCCATGTCGGTGTTGAGCAGCGTGTCGTAGCCCTCGCGCCCGCCCCACAGCACGTAATTGACGCCGCCCAGCCGGTGCGTCGCCTCCAGCGCGTCGCGCACCTGGGCCGCCGCGCAGGCGAAGACCTCCGGGTCGGGGTTGGTGGCCGCGCCGGCCATGTAGCGGGGGTGCGAGAACAGGTTGGCGGTGCCCCACAGCAGTTTGACGCCGCTGCGCTCGATGCAGCCCTGCAGCCGCTCGGCAAGGCGGGCGAAGGTCGCCTGGGTTTCCCGTAGCGAGCCCATCTCGGGCGCCACGTCGCGGTCGTGGAAGGTGAAGAAGTGCGCGCCGAGCTTCTCGAACAGCTCGAACGCCACGTCCATCTTCGCCTCGGCCAGCGCTACCGGATCGCCGGCGCCCATCCAGGGCCGGTCCAGCGTGCCGCCGCCGAAGGGGTCGGAACCGGGCCAGCAGAAGCTGTGCCAGTAGCAGACGGCGACGCGCAGGTGGTCGGCCATGCGCCGACCCAGGACCATGCGGTCGGGGTCGTACCAGCGGTAGGCGAGCGGGGTGTCGCTGTCCGGCCCTTCGTAGCGGATGCGCTCGACGCCGGTGAAGTAGGCTTCGGTCATGGCAAATCCTTTCAAAGCTCGACCCAGGCGGCATCCCGGCGGCTCGATTCCACCGCGGCGTGGATGAAGCGCACGCCGCGCACACCGTCCCGGACAGTGGGGACGAGGGCGGCCTGCTCACCGGCGGCGGCACCGCCCATGCGGGCGACGATCAGGTCGGCGGCGTCGCGATAGATCTGGGCGAAGCCTTCCAGATAGCCTTCGGGATGGCCCGACGGGATGCGCGTGGCGTGCGCCGCCGCTCCGTCCGACCCGGCGCCGCCGCGGGTGATGGTGCGCGGCGGCTCGCCGAGCGGGGTGAACCGCAGGTGGTTCGGCTGCTCCTGGAACCACTCCAGCCCGCCCTTGTCGCCGTAGACGCGCAGGCGCAGCCCGTTCTCGTGGCCGGGCGCCACCTGGCTGGCCCACAGCATGCCCCGCGCGCCGTTGCCGAAGCGCAGCATCATGTGCGCGTTGTCGTCGAGCCGGCGCCCCTCCACGAAGGCCGTCAGGTCGGCGGCGACCCGCGTGCAGCGCAGGCCGGTGACGAACTCCGCCAGCTGGAAGGCGTGGGTGCCGATGTCGCCGACGCAGCCGGCGATGCCGCTGCGCGCCGGGTCGGTCCGCCATTCCGCCTGCTTCTGCCCGCTCTCCTCCAGCCGGGTGCTCAGCCAGTCCTGCGGGTATTCGACCTGCACGACGCGGAGGACGCCCAATTCACCGGCTTCCACCATGGCGCGGGCCTGCCGCACCATCGGGTAGCCGGTGTAGTTGTGGGTCAGCGCGAAGACGAGGCCGCTGCGCTCCACCGCCGCCGCCAGGTCCTCCGCGTCCTCCACCGTGGTGGTCAGCGGCTTGTCGCAGATGACGTGGATGCCCGCCTCCAGGAATGCCTTGGCGGCGTCATGGTGCAGGTGGTTGGGCGTGACGATGCTGACCACGTCGATGCCGTCGTCGCGCGCCGCCTCGGACCGCGCCATCTCGGCGAAGCTGGCGTAGCAGCGCTCCGGCGGCAGGAACAGGTCGGCGCCGCTGGCCCGCGCCCGCTCCGGATCGGAGGAGAGCGCCCCGGCCCGCAGCTCGTAACGGTCGTCGAGGCGGGCGGCGATGCGGTGCACCGCCCCGATGAAGGCGCCCCGCCCGCCGCCGACCATGCCGAGGCGCAGCCGGCGGTTCGGCCCGGAGGCCGTCTTCCCTTCGATGGTCATGGTTCCCTCCCGCTCAGCCGATGCCGAGCATGCGCCGGTTGGCCGAATCGTCGGTTCCGGCCCCGGCGAAGTCGTCGAAGGCCTTCTCGGTCACCCGGATGATGTGCGCGTCGATGAACCGCGCGCCTTCGGCGGCCCCCTGCTCGGGGTGCTTCATGGCGCATTCCCACTCCAGCACCGCCCAGCCGTCGAAGCCGTACTGGGTCAGCTTGGAGAAGATGCCGCCGAAATCGACCTGCCCGTCGCCGAGCGAGCGGAAGCGGCCGGCCCGGTCGATCCAGGGCTGGTAGCCGGAATAGACGCCCTGGCGCGGGGACGGGTTGAACTCCGCGTCCTTGACGTGGAACATCTTGATCCGCTCGTGATAGACGTCGATGTAGCCGAGATAGTCGAGCTGCTGCAGCACGAAGTGGCTGGGGTCGTAGAGGATGTTGCAGCGCGGGTGGTTGCCGACGCGCTCCAGGAACATCTCGAAGGTCGCCCCGTCGAACAGGTCCTCGCCGGGATGGATCTCGTAGCAGAGGTCCACCCCCGCCGCGTCGAAGGCGTCGAGGATCGGCCGCCAGCGCCGCGCCAGCTCGTCAAAGGCGGTTTCGATCAGCCCCGCCGGGCGCTGCGGCCAGGGATAGACGTAGGGCCAGGCCAGCGCGCCGGAAAAGGTGACGTGCGCCGTCAGCCCCAAATTGGCCGAGGCCTTGGCCGCCATCAGCAGCTGGTTGACCGCCCATTCCTGGCGGGCCTTCGGGTTGCCGCGCACCTCCGGCGCCGCGAAGCCGTCGAACGCCTCGTCATAGGCCGGGTGCACGGCGACGAGCTGCCCCTGGAGATGGGTGGACAGCTCGGTGATTTGCACGCCGGCCTCGGCCAGCACGCCCTTCACCTCGTCGCAGTAGCCCTTGCTCCCCGCGGCCCGGGCGAGGTCGAACAGGCGGCTGTCCCAGGAGGGGATCTGCACGCCCTTGAAGCCCAGCCCGGCGGCCCAGGCGCCGATGGCCGGAAGGCTGTCGAACGGCGCCGCGTCCCCCGCGAACTGCGCGAGGAAGATCGCCGGCCCCTTGATCGTCTTCATGATGCTCCTCCCTTCGGGTCGTCTTCGGGCGGGAAAATCAGAACGGCGAGTCCGGGTAGTAGTATTTCGCGGCGTTCTCCGGCGTCACCAGCGTCGCCTCGATGATGTATTCCTTCTGGATCGGCGCCTTCTCCACCAGATGCTTGGCGGTGATCTCCATGGCCTCGGCGATCATCGCCGGCGGATAGAGGACGTCGGCGGGGACCAGCACGTCCTTGTCCATCACCCGCTTGATCATGTCCTTCATGCCGGCGCCGCCCAGGATGAACATCTCCTTCTCGCGGCCGGCCTGCTTGACGGCCTCTATGACGCCGAGCGCGATGTCGTCGTCCTGCGCCCACACCGCGTCGATCTTCGGGAAGCGGGACAGAAAGTCCTGCATGACCTTGAAGCCGTCATCGCGGTTCCAGTTGGCGTACTGCATCCCCAGCACTTTGATCTGGGTGCCCTCGATCTCCTTCATGAAGGCGTCGACGCGCTGGTTGTCGATCACGGTCGGGATGCCGCGCAGCACCACGATGTCGCCCTTGCCGCCCATCTTCTCCTTCATGAACCGGGCGGAGACCTCGCCCATCTGCGGGTTGTTGCCGGCGACGTAGAGGTCCTGGATCGACGGGTCGGTCAGGCCGCGGTCCACCACCGTGACGAACTTGCCGGCCTGCTTGACGGCGCGCACGGGGTCGGTCATCGGCGCGGACTCGAAGGGCAGGATGACCAGCGCGTCGATCCGCTGCACCGAGACCAGATCCTCCAGGTCGTTGGCCTGCCGGCCGACGTCGCGGGCGGTGACGATCACCACGTCGAGGTTCGGGTACTGCTTCTCAAGCCGCTTCTCGGCCTGCTGGGCGTGCCAGTTGAGGCCGCCGGCCCAGCCGTGCGTCGCGGCGGGGATGGACACGCCCATCTTGATCTTCTGCTGCGCCCAGCCGGCGACCGGCGCCACCATCAGGCCCGCGGCCAGCGCCGCGGCCAAACCGAAACGGAACGTCATGGTCGATCCCTCCCTCTTCGTATTATGTCAGCGACGCGCCACGGTCCCCCGTTGCAGGAGCACCGCGACGATGATGATCACCCCCTGGATGGTGCCGTTCAGGTAGACGCTGACGGCGCCGGTCAGGTTGAGGATGTTGTCGATCAGCGTGAGCATGACGGCGCCCACCACCGTTCCCCAGATGCGGCCGTAGCCGCCCTTCAGCATTGTGCCGCCGATGATGACGGCGGCGATGGCCTCCAGCTCCCACAGCAGGCCCGTGGTGGCCGAGGCCGATCCCAGCCGCGGCACGTAGATCACCACCGCGATGGCGACGCACACGCCCTGGAGCACGAAGGCCAGCAGCTTGACCCGGTCTACGTTGATCGCCGAATAGCGCGCCACGTCCTCGCTGGAGCCGATGGCGGCGCAGTAGCGGCCGAAGCGCGTGCGGTACATGATCAGCGCGCCGATCAGCGCCACCACCGCGAAGGCCAGGATCGGGTAGGAGATGCCGAAGACGCCGCCGTAATAGACGGGCCGGTAGATCGTGCGGATCTCCGAATTCAGCGACAGCGTGCCACCGTCGGCGATGTAGGTGACCAGGGATCGGAAGATGCCCATGGTTCCCAGCGTGACGATGAACGCCTCCATCCGGCCCTTGGTCACCAGCAGCCCGTTGACCAGCCCCGCCGCCAGCCCGAGTCCCAGCGCCACCAGGACGCCGACCAGGATGACCGGCAGCCCGGCGCCCATCGAGCCGACCAGCACGTTCATCACCACGATCGTCACGCCCGACGCGAAGGCGGCCAGCGAGCCGACCGACAGGTCGATCCCGCCGGCGGTGATGACGAAGGTGGCCCCGACCGCGATGATGCCGATGAAGGCGGTGCGGGTCAGCACGTTGCCGATGTTGCCCGGGCTGAGGAACACCGGGTTGACGATGGTGCCCAGCACGATCAGCGCGGCCAGCGCCAGGAACGGCCCGTAGAGTTTCAGATCGAAGCCGGAGGAGGGCTTCCGCGCGGCCTCAGGCATGACCGACGGCGTCATGCGCGTCTCCTTCTGGTGTGCGGCCTTTCAGGCTGTTGACCGTGCGGCCTTTCAGGCCAGTGGCGTAGCGGACGATCTCGCCCTCCTCGACCTCGTCACCATCCAGGATGCCGGTCACCACGCCGGAGCGCATGACCACCACCCGGTGCGACAGCCCGATGATCTCGGGCATTTCCGAGGAGATGAGGATCACCGCCCCACCCCGGCGGGCGAATTCGTGCAGGAACCGGTAGATCTGCTGCTTGGTCCCGATGTCGATGCCGCGCGTCGGCTCGTCGACGATCAGGATCTCCGGATCGACCTGCATGGTCTTGGCCAGCAGCAGCTTCTGCTGGTTGCCGCCGCTCAGGCTGCCGACCGGCACGTCCAGCGTCCGGACGCGGATGTCGAACTCCTGCACCGCGCGCTCCAGCGCCGCGGCTTCCCGCCGCTCGTCGGTGAAGACCCGGCCGTAGCGGTCCAGCGCCAGCAGCGTCAGGTTCGGCTGCAATCCCTTGGCGAGCAGCAGGCCCTTGCCCTTGCGGTCCTCGGTCAGATAGGCGATCCCGGCCGCCACCGCGTCCTCCAGGCGGCGGACGCGCAGCGGCTCCCCATTGCGGGACAGCGTGCCGGCGGTGCGGCGGCGCAGGCCGAGCAGCCCCTCGGCCAGTTCCGTCCGCCCGGCGCCGATCAGCCCGGCGAAGCCCAGGATCTCGCCGCGACGCAGGTCGAACCCGGCGCCCCGCACCCAGCCGGGAACGTCGATCCCCCGCGCCTCCAGAACCACGGGCGCGTCCGGCGCCGGAGGCGTCTTGGCCGGGAACAGGTCGCTGATCGCCCGTCCGACCATCAGCTGGGCGATGCCGTCCTCCGTCAGTTCGGCGGTCGGGCGGGTGGCGATATGGTGGCCGTCGCGCAGAACGGTCACCCGGTCGGTGATGGCCCGCACCTCGTCCAGCTTGTGGGAGGTGTAGACGATCCCCACCCCCTGGGCGCGCAGCCGGCGGATCAACCCGAACAGAACGGCGGACTCGGTGCCGGTCAGCACCGCCGTGGGCTCGTCCATGATGAGGACGCGGACTTCGCGCGACATCGCCTTGGCGATCTCGACCATCTGCCGCTCCGACACGGCGAGGTCCCGCACCCGCGCGCGCGGGTCCACCGGGCATTCGAGTTCCGCCAGGACGGCGCGGGACCGCTCGCGCATGGCGCGCTTGTCGAGGAAGGGGCCGCGCCGCAGCTCGCGCCCGAGAAAGATATTCTCCTCGACCGTGAGATGTTCGGCGAGGTTGAATTCCTGGTGGATCAGCACGACGCCCGCCGCCTCGGCGGCGCCGATGCCGGAGAAGCTCATCGGCCGCCCATCCACGCGCACGGCGCCCGAGGTCGGCTGGTGAAAGCCGGACAGGATCTTCATCAGCGTCGATTTGCCGGCCCCGTTCTCGCCGACCAGGGCGTGCACCTCACCGTGCTGGACGGTGAAATCCACCCCATGGAGGACCTCGACGGGCCCAAAGCTCTTCGTGACGCCGAACGCTGCCAAAAGCGGCTCGGCCATGGGGTCGCCCCCTCCCTGGATTGCGGCTTCTCGTGTGGCCGCGAATTAGATAGACGGTCTAACAAATGGGAGCGTATGATTCGAATCAGCGCGCGTCAAGCCATGTCGGGGCGACATCCCCCACCTTTTCGGTGTATGCCCCGCCCGGCCCCGCCATCCACCGATTGCCACCCACCGATTGCCGCCAGACGCGCGAGACAGGAACCCGCATGCTGCCAAGGGTCAACTCGGCCGCGATCCGCCGCCTCAACATGGTTCGCGTCTTCCACGCGCTGCGCGAGAACCCGCGCTGCGCGCAGCGCGACCTCAGCCGGCTGACCGGCCTGGACAAGGCGACGACCTCGGCCATCGTGGCGCAGATGGTCGAGGAGGGGCTGGTCGAGCGCACCGAGGCGCCGCGCGCCCGCCGCATCGGCCGGCCGGAGACGGCGCTCGGCATCGCCCCGTCGGCCGGGCTGCTGGTCGGCGCCCGGCTGGAGCCGGGAACGATCCGCATCGTCTCCACCACGCTGGCCGGCACGGTGGTCGAGCAGTCGCAGATCCCCGGCAGCACCGACCTCGCCACGGCGCTGCGCCAACTGCACGAGGGGATCGACGCGGTCGTCGCGGCGAGCCGGCCGGGGGGCGGAGCGGAACCACCGCTCTTGCGCGGCATCGGCATCGGCATTCCGGCGCTGATGGACCGCGAGGGCCGGCTCGTTCTGGCGCCCAATCTGGGCTGGCGCGACACGCCGATCCGTCCGCTGCTTGAGGAGGCGCTGGGCGCGCCGGTCCATGTCGACAACGACACCAAGGCCGCCGCCATGGCCGAGCGGCTGTTCGGCGCCTGCCGGGGGGTGGAGGACTTCGTCTACCTGACCGGCCATTCGGGCGTCGGCGGCGGACTGTTTCTCGGCGGGCGGCTGTACCGCGGCGCTCAGGGCTTCGCCGGGGAGATCGGGCATTTGACCGTCGTGCCGGGCGGCCGTCCCTGCGGCTGCGGCAAGCGGGGCTGCCTGGAAACCTACGTCTCCGAAACCTCGATCCTCGCCCAGGCCGGCGAGCGGGGACGCGCCCTGCCCGACCTTTGGGCCGCCGCCGCCGCCGCGCGCGATGGCGACCCGGTGGTGCGCACCCTTCTGGAGGCGGCGGGCGCGCATCTGGGATTCGCGCTTTCCCACATGGTCAACCTGACGAATCCGGGCTTGGTGGTGCTGGGCGGCAACCTGTCGATCGTCGCGGAGTTCATCCTTCCGACGCTGAACGCCACTCTTGACGAGCATGCGCTGGAACCGCTGCGCCGCGACCTGCGGCTTCTCGTCTCGCCGCTCGGCCCGGACGCCGTGCCCATGGGGGGAATCGCCCTGGCCATGGATGGCTTCCTCTCGGTGCCGGGACCCATCCTGTAAGAGCATGCGCGATCGCGCCAATGCGGCAAAAAGGCCATCCACTTCAAGCGGAAAAGCCGGTGGCGCCGCGCGGGCGGTCTGATAGGCTGGACGGCCTTGAAGGCGTTGCCTGCAAGCGAATGGATTGGTGGATGATGATGAAGCCAAGCCGGTGGCTGCTCAAAGCCGCAGCCGCGCTGTCCGTCGTCGTGGTCCTGTATGGCGTGTGGCTGTTTTTGCAGCCCAGGGGACTGCCTGCCGGTCTGGCCAGCGGCAACGGCCGGATCGAGGCGGTCGAGATCGACATCGCCACGAAAACCGCCGGACGGGTCGAGGACATCCTGGTCGATGAGGGCGATTTCGTCACCGCCGGCCAAGTGCTCGCCCGGATGGACACCGATGTGCTCCAGGCCCAGGCCAAGCAGGCCGACGCGCAGAAGCAGCAGGCGGTGATCGGCGTCGAGACCGCCCGTCATCAGGTGCTCCAGCGCCAAGCCGAACGGCAGTCGGCGCTCTCCCTGGTCGCCCAGCGCGAGGCCGAGCGGGACGTCGCCCAGAAGCAACTCGCCCGATCGGAGGAGTTGGAAGCGCGCGGAACGACGTCGCGGCAGGTCCTCGACACCGACCGCGCCCGCTTCGAAAGCGCGAACGCCGCCGTCAGCGCGGCGAAGGCCCAGGTCGCCGCGGCCGACGCCGCCATCGCCACGGCCGAGGCCCAGGTCGTCAACGCCGGGGCGGCGGTCGACGCCGCCGCGGCCACCGTCGAGCGCATCCAGGCCGACATCCGGGACAGTACCCTCCGCTCGCCGCGCGACGGCCGGGTGCAGTTCCGGGTGGCGCAGCCGGGCGAGGTGCTCGGCGCCGGCGGTCGGGTGCTGAACATGGTCGATCTCAGCGACGTCTACATGACCTTCTTCCTGCCGACGGAGGCCGCCGGGCGGGTGAGGATCGGCACCGAGGTGCGGATCGCGCTGGATGCCTTCCCGCAATACGTCATTCCCGCCAAGGCCACCTTCGTGGCCGACGTCGCCCAATTCACCCCGAAGACCGTGGAGACGGCCAGCGAACGCCAGAAGCTGATGTTCCGGATCAAGGCCCAGATCCCTCCTCCGTTGCTCAAGAAGTACATCCGTGACGTGAAGACCGGCTTGCCGGGGGTGGCCTATGTGCGGATCGATCCGGACACCGAATGGCCGGCCAACCTGCAAAATCTCGTGCCATGAGCGACGCCGCCGACCGTTCCGCCGCATCACCCGTCGCGCGTCTGCCCATCGCGCGTCTGCGGGGCGTCCGTCTGGTGTATGGAAAGGTCCGGGCCGTCGATGGGATCAGCCTGGACGTCCCGGCGGGGCGTGTCACCGGCCTGCTCGGCCCCGACGGCGTCGGCAAGTCGAGCCTGCTGTCGCTGATGTCGGGGGCGCGCGCCTTGCAGGAGGGGACGGTCGAAGTGCTGGACGGCAACATGGCCCAGGCCCGCCACCGCCGCGCCGTGTGCCCCCGCATCGCCTACATGCCGCAGGGCCTCGGCAAGAACCTCTATCCGACGCTGTCGATCGCCGAGAATCTCGATTTCTTCGGACGGCTGTTCGGCCAGGGCCGGGCCGAACGCCGGGGCCGCATCGCCGACCTGACGCAAAGCACCGGTCTGGCGCCGTTCCTCGACCGGCCGGCCGGCAAGCTGTCCGGCGGCATGAAGCAGAAGCTCGGCCTGTGCTGCGCGCTCATCCACGACCCGGACCTGCTGATCCTCGACGAGCCGACCACCGGCGTCGACCCGCTCTCGCGGCGGCAGTTCTGGGAGCTGATCGACCGCATCCGGGCGGACCGTCCCGGCATGAGCGTGGTGGTGGCCACCGCCTACATGGAGGAGGCGGCGCGCTTCGACTGGCTCGTCGCCATGGACGAGGGGCGCGTGCTGGCCACCGGCAGCCCGCGGGAGGTGCTGGAGCGCACCGGGACCGCGACGCTGGAGGAGGCCTTCGTCGCGCTGATGCCCGAGGAGAAGCGCCGCGGGCACAAGGCCGTCGCGATCGTGCCGCGGCCGGAGGACGGAAGCGAGACCGCCATCGAGGCGAAGGGCCTGACCATGCGCTTCGGCGACTTCGTGGCGGTCGATCACGTCAGCTTCCGCATCCCGCGCGGCGAGATCTTCGGCTTTCTTGGCTCCAACGGCTGCGGCAAGACGACGACGATGAAGATGCTGACCGGCCTGCTCCAGCCGAGCGAGGGCGAGGCCCGGCTGTTCGGGCAACCGGTGGACGCCCGCAACATCGGGACCCGGCGGCGCGTCGGCTACATGTCCCAGGCCTTCTCGCTCTATTCGGAACTGACCATCCGGCAGAACCTGGAACTGCACGCCCGCCTGTTCCAGGTGCCCGAGAGCGTCCTGCCCCGCCGGGTCGCGGCGGTGGCGGAGCGCTTCGGCCTCGCCGACGCGATGGAGGCGTTGCCGGACCGGCTGCCGCTCGGCCAGCGCCAGCGCCTGTCCCTCGCCGTCGCGATGGTCCATGAGCCCGCACTGCTGATCCTGGACGAGCCGACCTCCGGCGTCGACCCGATCGCGCGCGATGCGTTCTGGGAGATCATGATCGGCCTGGCCCGCCGGGACCGGGTGACGATCTTCATCTCGACGCATTTCATGAACGAGGCCGAACGCTGCGACCGCATCTCGCTGATGCACGCCGGCCGCGTGCTGGTCAGCGACACGCCGGCGGCGCTCGTCGAGAGGCGGGGCGCCGCGACGCTGGAGGAGGCATTCATCGGCTATCTGGAGGAGGCCGTGGCGGAGCGTCAGGGAAGCGACGCGGCGGCGCCCGACGATCGCCGACAGGTCCCGCCGCCCGCCGCCATCCCTCCCGGCGAACGCGTGGAAGGCCGCTTCTTCAACCCGTGGCGCATGCTCAGCTACTCGCGTCTGGAGGCGCTGGAGCTGCGGCGCGATCCCATCCGCGCGACGCTCGCCCTCGTCGGCAGCCTCCTGCTGATGGTCATCATGGGCTACGGCATCAACATGGATGTCGAAGACCTCACCTTCGCGGTCCTGGACCGCGATCAGACGACGGTGAGCCGCGACTACACGCTGAACCTCGCGGGCTCCCGCTACTTCGTCGAACGGGCGCCGATCATCGACTACGAGGATCTCGACCGGCGCATGCGGGCGGGAGACCTCTCCCTGGCGCTGGAGATCCCGCCGGGCTTCGGGCGCGACGTCGCCCGCGGGAGTCCGGTTCAGATCGGGGCATGGATCGACGGCGCCATGCCGACGCGGGCCGAAACCGTCAACGGATACGTGCAGGGCATGCACAGCCAGTGGCTCGCCGCGCGGACCAGCACGCCCAGCCTCGCCACCATCGAGACCCGTTTTCGCTACAACCCGGATGTCGAGAGCCTGAAGGCCATCGTGCCGGCGGTCATCCCGATCCTGCTGCTGCTGATCCCGGCGATGCTGACGGCGCTCAGCGTCGTGCGGGAAAAGGAACTCGGCTCGATCATCAACCTCTACGTCACGCCGGTCACCAAGCTGGAGTTCCTGCTCGGCAAGCAACTGCCCTATGTCGGGCTGGCCATGCTCAACGTCCTTCTGATGACGGCGCTGGCGGTCACCGCCTTCGGCGTGCCGCTGACCGGGAACGTGCTGGCCCTCGCCACCGGCGCCCTGCTTTACAGCTTTTCGGCGACCGCCATGGGACTCCTGATGTCCAGCTTCATGCGCAGCCAGATCGCCGCCGTCTTCGGCACCGCCATCGCGACGCTGATTCCGGCCACCCAGTATTCCGGCATGATCGATCCGGTCTCGTCCCTGGGGGGGGCCGCCGCCGTCATCGGGGAGGTCTATCCGACCGCCCATTTTCTGACCATCGCGCGGGGCGTCTTCTCCAAGGCCCTGGGCTTCGGCGATCTGCACGCCGCCTTCGTCGCGCTGCTGATCGCCGTGCCGGTCCTGGTCGGCGCGAGCGCGCTGCTGCTGAAAAAGCAGGAGACCTGAGCGATGCAGGCATCCAACGTCCTGAACCTCGGCATCAAGGAGCTGCGCAGCCTCGCCCGCGACCCGATGCTTCTGGTCCTCATCGTCTATTCCTTCACGCTGGCGATCTACACGGCGGCGACCGCCATACCGGAGACGCTCAACAAGGCGGCGATCGCCATCGTCGACGAGGACCGCTCGCCCCTGTCGGCCCGCATCGTCGGCGCCTTCTACCCGCCCTACTTCCTGCCGCCGGCGCTGATCACGCCCGCCGAGATGGACGCCCGCATGGATGCCGGGCTCGACACCTTCGCGCTCGACATTCCACCCGACTTCCAGCGGGACGTCCTCGCCGGGCGCCAACCGGCGATCCAGCTCAACGTCGATGCGACCCGGATGACCCAGGCCTTTTCGGGGAGCGGCTACGTCCAGCAGATCGTCAACGGGGAGGTCAATGCCTTCGTGCAACGCTACCGCGGGGAACCGACCCTTCCGGTCGAGCTCGCCCTGCGGGTCCGCTTCAATCCCGAGCTGAACAAGGGCTGGTTCGGGTCGGTGATCGAGGTCATCAACCAGGTCACGATGCTGTCGATCATCCTGACCGGCGCCGCCCTGATCCGGGAGCGCGAGCACGGCACCATCGAGCATCTGCTCGTGATGCCGGTCACGCCCGTCGAGATCATGGTCGGCAAGATCTGGTCGATGGCCCTGGTCGTGCTCGTCGCTTGCGCCGCCTCGCTGGTCTTCGTCGTCCAGGGACTGCTGGCGGTTCCCATCAGCAGCTCCGTCGCCCTGTTCCTGGCTGGCGCCGTCCTGCACCTGTTCGCCACCACGTCGATGGGCATCTTCCTGGGGACGGTGGCCCGCAGCATGCCGCAGTTCGGCATGCTGCTGATCCTGGTGATGGTACCGCTGCAGATGCTGTCGGGAGGCATGACGCCGCGCGAAAGCATGCCCGCCCTCGTTCAGGACGTGATGCTCGCCGCGCCGACGACGCACTTCGTCACGCTGGCCCAGGCCATCCTGTACCGCGGCGCCGGCCTCGACGTGGTCTGGCCGCAGTTCCTCGCGCTCATCGGAATCGGCGCGGCCCTGTTCAGCCTGTCGCTGTCGCGCTTCCGCAAGGCCATCAACCAGATGTCATGAGCCCGGTATCATGAGCCGCCGCCGGCCCCGACGGCTTACGCGCCGATGAAGCGGGGAGGACGCTTGCCCAGCAGCGCGGCGATCGCCTCCTTGTGATCCTCGGTCGCGTCGGCCAGCGCCTGCATGGCCGCCGACATCTCCAGCAGCGTGTCGAGCTTGACCGTCTGGCCCTCGCGCAGCAGACGTCTGGTCATGCGCACCCCATGCGGCCGGTTGACGGCGATGCGCGCGGCCAGGGCCCGCGCCTACCAGGAACGCGAGTATCCCGGCCGGGTCAGCGGCACC
Source organism: Azospirillum aestuarii (assembly GCF_016632405.1). Taxonomy (NCBI): domain Bacteria; kingdom Pseudomonadati; phylum Pseudomonadota; class Alphaproteobacteria; order Rhodospirillales; family Azospirillaceae; genus Azospirillum; species Azospirillum aestuarii. The sequence continues at coordinate 108,227 of NZ_JAEPIV010000015.1, read as the reverse complement.
GACCTGACGAATCCCGATTTCGTCACCCTGGCGCAGAGCTTCGGCGCCCATGCCGAGCGGATCACCGAAACCGGAGACTTCATGCCGGCCTTCGAACGCGCCATGGCGGCAGGACGCCTCGCCCTGCTGGAGTTGGTCATCGACCCCGACGCGATCAGCCCGACGCACACTGTGACCGGCCTGGGCGCTGGCGGACATCATCGCGCGCGCCGGCGTGCCGGCCGGCGTGTTCAATCTGGTGATGGGGCCGGGTTCGGTGATCGGGGACGCCCTGGTCGACGGCGTGGACACCATCACCTTCACCGGCTCCGTCCCGACGGGAACCCGCGTGGCGCAACGGGCGGTCTGCCGCATGATCAAATGCCAGCTCGAAGTGGGCGGCAAGAATCCCCTGATCGTGCTGGACGACGCCGATCTGGACGTCGCCGCGGAGGCGGCGGTGAACGGCGCCTTCTTCCAGACCGGACAGCGCTGCACGGCGTCGTCGCGCCTCGTCGTCACCGAGGGCATCCATGATCGTTTCGTCGCGGCGGTGACGGGGCGGCTGGAGCGGCTGGTGGTGGGGCACGTGCTGAGACCCGAGACGCACATCGGTCCGGTGGTGGACGAACGGCAGCTGGAGCAGGATCTCTCCCACATCGCCACCGCCGAGGGGGAAGGGGCGCAGCGGTGTTGGGGCGGTCGGGTGCTGGAACGGGACACCCCCGGCTTCTACCTCTCGCCGTGCCTGCTCACCGAGACGACCAACGCCATGCGCATCAACCGCGAGGAGGTCTTCGGGCCGGTCGCCAGCGTCGTCCCCGTCAAGGATTACGACGAGGCCTTGGCCGTTGCCAACGACACGCCTTTCAGTCTTTCGTCGGGCATCTGCACCACGTCGCTGAAGCACGCCACCCATTTCCGCGCCCACTCGGCGGCCGGGCTGGTCATGGTCAACCTGCCGACCGCCGGTCTGGATTTTCATGTGCCGTTCGGCAGGCGCAAGGGCTCCAGCTACGGCCCGGCGATAAAGCGGGTGCGAACGCTGCCGCAACCGCCCGGAATCCGTTCGACAGTCGTCTTGGCCTCATGGTTTAAGACGATGTTGCGCAGGTACAACCCTGGGCGCTTGCTGCGGGTCGATGAGGCGGGCGGGGAGTTCTCCATGGCGACGGTGCAGGAAGCGCTGGAACTTGCGGTCGAGTATCATGTCCAGGGCGGATTGACGGAGGCCAGGGAGCTTTACGGCCGAATCCTTGCCGTCGAGCCGCACCAGCCTCACGCGCTGCACCTGTTGGGCTTGCTCCACGGGCAGGAGGGCCGCCCGGTGGAGGCGATGGCGCTCATTCGCCGCGCCATCGCCAGTGCTCCGGACATCGCCGACTTCCACGCCAACTTCGGCAAGCTGGCCATGGCGCTGGGCCGGACGGACGAGGCGACCGCACACCACCGCCGGTCGCTGATCCTGCGCCCCGGCCACCCGGATGCCCTCGCCGGTCTGGCGCCGCTGCTGGCCGAGGGTCCCCCGACCGACGAGGCCGTGTCGGTGATCCGGCAACTCCTGCGCCTGAAGCCCGAGGATGGCGGCCTGTGCTTCTCCCTCGCGCGGATGCTGCGGGCGCGGGCGGAGGCGACGGAGGCGGCGACGGCCTATCGCCGTCTCATCGCGTTCGATCCCACCCACGGCGCGGCGTGGAACAACCTTGGCAACCTCCTGCGCGCCGACGGTGCCGTGGAGCAGGCGGTGACCTCCTTCCGCCGCGCCGCGCGGCTCGCGCCCGGCTCCGCGATGATGCTGGTCAATCTCGGCGCGGCGCTGGCCGACCTCGGGCGCACTGGGGCGGCGACGGAGGCATTCCGTCGGGCGATCGCCAGCCACCCCGACACCGGCGACGCCTATTTCGGGCTCGGCAGCGCGTCGGCCGGACGGTGCGCTCCCGACAGCTTGCGGGTGTTGCACCAGGGGCTGCGCGTCGCCCCGGACCATCCGGGACTGCTGTACGCGTTGGGAGTGCTTCACGCCGGCCGAGGGGAAGACATCGTCGCCACCGGCCTTTTGAGCAGGGGGGTGGAGGTCGCACCGGATGACGCCGGGTGCCGGCTGGCCTTGTGCGTCGGGCAACTCCGCCCTGTCTACCCCGACGAGGCGGAACTGGAGTCCAGACGGGAAGCCTACGCGCATCACCTCGCCGCGCTCGACGGGCTGATCGGCCCCAACGCGCCGGCCGAGGCGCGGCGAAACGCCTCCGACCTCGCAGGCGCGCATCTGCCGTTCCTGTTGGCGTACCAGGGCATGGGCAACCGGGCTTTGCAGGAAACCCACGGCGGCATCATGGCCGGTCTGATGGCGGCACGCGCGGGAAACCGCATCCCGACCATCACGAAAGCGTCCAAGGCATCCAGCCGCCCCCGGACGGCCCGGACGCGACTGCGGGTCGGGATCGTCTCGTCCTATTTCCACGACCATTCGGTGTGGCGGGCGATCCTGGCCGGCTGGCTCACCCAGCTCGATCCGGAGCGCTTCACCCTTCTGGGATACCATGTCACCGCGGAGGAGGATGCGTGCACCGCTCTGGCCGCATCGCGCTGCGCGGTCTTCCGGCGCGGACTCGGCGCCGTGGAGCGCTGGGCGGAAGCCATCGTCGCCGACCGCCCCGACGGGTCCTGCCTCGGCCGCCTTCCGGAAGAGGACGACGACGAGCCCGTGCCTGCCGCGCCGGCGGAACCCGAGGATACCCCAGCCCCGCCCACCGAGCCGATGAATCCGGCTTGAGGCAGGTCGGAACATCGACGCACGTGGGCCGCGACCGACCTGCCGCTGAATGTCCGTCCTAAACGTGCAGCGGTGATGCACGTTCATCCACGCCGCCAAGCGCCTCTTCCCCATGGCGGTAAGCCCGTGCAAGGGCGACGTCCTGTGCCGGCGTGAGCACGGCGTCGACGGCGCTGAGCAGTGCGGTCTCCTCCTTTTGAATATGCAGGACGAGGCCGTCGATCAGCTGCTGCCCGAAATGGCGGAGGACCGGCCAGCTTTCCTCATCGAACCCCTCACGCAGAGCCAGGGCACACAGCCGGGCGATGCGGCGGAAAAGCGGGCGCAGGGCTTCATGGTCGGCCGAGAGGTCGGCCGTCATCTCGTAAGCGCCGGCGGCGGCGATGGGCGGAAAGAGGCACCGCTCTTCCAAAATGAAATGCCGTTCGAGGTCCTGGCCCAGTTCCTTGCCAAGGGTGGCGAGCAGAACGCGACCGTCCGCATCCAGATGCGGGATCTCGTCCTCCCTGGTGCGTTCGAGGTAGGCTTCGAACGCGTTCAGAAGGTCGATGGTCCGGTGATGATCGTCGTGCAGGAGTTGGCCGGTCTGGCTGTCGGTGTGCATGTCCGAAGTCTTTTGAAAAGAGGTCACGCGTCGGGTCGGCCGTTCCAAGCGGCAAGGCTGACCAGTCGAGGATCGTCGGCGTGGTCCACCAGCATGCGTCGGACCCGCTCCTGCCATAGGGTGCGGAACTGAGCCGCGTCGTCCGTTGATGCCGCGTGGGACAACAGGCGCTGCAGAAGGCCGGGCATCGCCGGGTCGACCGGTACGACGCCGCTGTCGAGCGTCGCTTGCACGCCTACTCCCGTGTCGGTGCGGACAAAGGCCATCGCGCCTTGGATGTCGGTGCCGAAGGACAGGAGGTTCCGGCGGTCGAAGCGTCCACCGATGCCCTTGAAGCCGGTGCTCTCCGTCGCTCCGGTCAGCAGCGTGGCGACGCTTGCCATCACGCCGGCCACGCCTTCGTCGGCGGCCTCACGAACACACACCGCAACGGCCCCGCGCTCGGGCACCTCATCGGGGTACAGGTGCTCCAGTGACCGTACGGTCATCAGGTAAGCGCCCGCGACGGTCGGACAGGAATGGCCGGCCAGCCGCACGGCATCGGCATAACCGTAATCAAGCAGGCCGCCCTCGGCCGCGCCGAGGAACGCGCTGAGCGGATCGCGCACGACGAGCCGCGGCGCCGCATCATAGAAGGATGGAAAGGTCATAGCCGGATCATGCCGCGAGGATGCCCAGGCCTCTTTGTCCTCGCGCAAACTGCTGAAAACGAAACGAGGTCACGCCCCCTCGCAGGCGCCCGGTGTAGTGCGTCGGCGGGGCAAGAGGCATGTGGCACACCATGTGATGAACGTAAGCCTTGCCGAGCATGCCGAGCGGTGTCGAGCTGGGCCGGCAGACCGGAGCACTCGACGCCGGCCTGGAGGAGTTCTCCGCGCCCACCAACACACTTCGCAACGGAACCAACCCTTTCGTCAAAAAGGGCTCCGTGACCAAGGGGTGCTTTCTGATAATAAGAATAGTTCGCATTATGGGTTCGATGCGGCTATACCGGCGTGACCGGCATCCGAGGCGATGGCCCCACGGGCGCTGGTTACTTTGCATCCGCCATTCCGCGCATCCGTGATCGACACCCTCCGCCCTCCGCTGCACGACGACACCCATTCCTGGCGCGCCCGATGACGGGCTCCGTAGGCGCTTGGGCGCGCAAGATCGCGGAGTTGTTTGAGGCGCATCGACTGCGTGTGGAGCGTGCCATCGCGCGGCGGACCGGAGATCCGCAAACGGCGGGCGATCTCGCGCAGGATGCCTTCCTGCGGCTGGCCCGTCTGCCTGATGGCGAGGCGATCCAGAATCCGGCCGGTCTGCTGTATGTGGTGGCCGACCGCGTTGCGCTGGACCATTGCCGGGCTGCCAAGCGCCAGCGCCTGCGCGAGGTCGGTCCGCCCGACGAGGAATCGCCCTCCCCCGGCCCCGGTGCCGACATGGTGGTGGAGCGGAACCAGACCATGGCCCGGCTGCGCGGCGCCATCGACTCCCTGCCGCCCAAAACCCGTGACGTGTTCCTTCTTTACCATGTCGAAGGTTTGACCTACCGCGCCATTGGTGAGCGGCTCGGCATCTCCCCCCGTACGGTGGAGTACCATCTGCGTACGGCGCTGGAGCAGTGCCGCGCGCGAATGAAGCGGCGTCCGCCGCGATGACATGAAGCGGCGTCCGCCGCGATGATCGACACAGCCGATGTCCCGGCAGGTCGTTTTCTTTGAGGGATCGGACGTCCTTGGCCGTCTATCCAAACACGAGACAACAGGAGCGCTCAGCGAGACGCGATGGATCATCAGGATGGACAGCGCAGCGAGCCGGCAGACGGCGGACCGGACGAAGACCGGCTGTTCTCGGAAGCCACCGCGTGGCACTTCCGCCTGCAATCCGACGACGTCAGGCCGGCGGAGCGCGCCGCCTTCGCCGAGTGGCTGGCCGTCAGTCCGGCGCACTCCCATGCCTGGGCCGGCCTGCAGACCCTCCTTCACGACTTGAAGGAACCCGCCCGCGCCGCTTACGCCAAGTCCCGCATCGGGTCTCCCCGCCGCCCCGCGGCGACCGGTATAAGGCGCCTTGCCGCGGCGATGACGATCCTGCTGGTGGTCGGCGGCCTCGGCGTCTGGCACGGACCGACGCTTTACCAGAACGCCGTTGCGGATCAGGTGACCACGACCGGACAGCGCCGGACCTTGACCCTGCCGGATGGCTCCACGGTCGACATGAACGGCGACACCGCATTGGCGCTCGATTATCGAGATGGCGAGCGGCGCGTCCGGATTCTGCGTGGCGAGGCGTGGTTCCACGTCACGCGCGATCCCGATCATCCCTTCGTCGTCGATGGCGGGGCGGGTGCCGCCCGTGTGCTGGGAACCCAATTCAGCGTCCGGCGTGAGAACGACCGCACGACGGTCACCGTGGGCGAAGGGCTGGTGGAAGTCGTCGCCCATCGGAACGCCGACGGCAACGCCCCCTGGCCCGACAGCGTCCGCCTGCACCCCGGCGAGAGCGTGGAGGCCGACCCTCACGGCCTGACCGGGCCACGGGCGGCGGACCCCGCCGTCGCCTTCGCATGGCGCCAGGGTCAGATCGTCTTCCGCCAGCAGTCGCTCGCCTCCGTCATCACGGCTCTGAACCGGCAATGGCCGGGCCGGGTGGTCCTGCTGAACGACGAGGCGGCGGAGCGCGTCGTATCCGGCGTCTTCGCGCTCGACAGGCCGGATGCCGTGCTCGATGCGCTGGAGCGCGGCCTCGGCGTGCGCGCCACCCGCATCACCCCCTACCTGACCCTGCTCCGCTGAAAAAATCTTCGGGACCTGAAAAAAACTTCCCAGGGTTCTCCGCGCGCCCGTCGTCATGTCCGGGAAAGGAGAGAATGAGACGCAATAGCAGAAAGCGGCGCGCTCTCTCACCGGACGACAGAGGCGAGCGATGACATCGGTGAAGTGTGAAGCGACGGGTGTGACGAACGGACGCCGGGACAGCGCCCAGGGCGGCCGGTTGGGGCGCGTGCTCACGGGGCGGCTCCTGGGGCGGCTCCTGGCGACCACGGTACTGATCGTGCCGGGCCTTCTGCTGTCCAGCGCCCCCGCGGCCATGGCGCAGTCGGCCCAGGGGTCGGGCCAGGGGTCGATCCCGGCCGGCCCGGTGACCTTCGCCATCGCGCCACAATCGGTGGACGGGGCACTTGCCGCCTTCTCCACCGCCACGCGCATCCAGGTGTTGACCCCCGGCGCTGTGACCCAGGGCGTCAATTCCCCCGGCGTCAGCGGATCGATGACCGCGCGCGAAGGGCTGAACCGCCTGCTGTCCGGAACCGGGCTGGCCGCCCGCTTCCTCAACACGGAAACCGTGACGGTCGAGCGCGTGGCCGCTGGCAACGCCGTCCTGCTCGATCCGCTGCAGGTCGAAGGAAACCGGGGCGCCACCGGCCCCGGCGCCCTGCCCCCGGCCTATGCCGGCGGTCAGGTGGCGCGCGGCGGGCGCATCGGCGCTCTGGGCAACCAGGACGCGATGGACGTTCCGTTCTCCATCACCAGCTACACCGCCGAAACCATCCGCAACCAGCAGGCGGACACCATCGCCGACGTCCTGGCCAACGACCCGGCGGTGCGCAGCAGCCTCGGCTACGGCAATTTCTCCGAGAGCTTCGTCATCCGCGGCTTCCAGCTGGCGGGGGAGGATCTGTCGGTCGACGGCCTCTACGGCACCGCTCCGCGCCAGATCGTCGCCACCAACATGTTCGAACGGGTGGAGGTGCTGAAGGGCGCCAACGCCTTCCTCAATGGTGCGGCCCCCAGCGGGTCCGGCATCGGCGGCGGCGTGAACCTCGTGCCCAAACGGGCGGAGGACGAGCCGCTGACCCGGCTGACCGCCAGCTACGCCATGGACAGCCGTTTGGGCCTGTCGGCCGATGTCGGCCGCCGGTTCGGCGACGCCAACCAGTTCGGCGTCCGCGCCAACGCCGCGGTCCGCGGCGGCGATACCGCCATCGACGACGAGGAGCGGACGCTGACGCTCGGCTCCCTGGCGCTGGATTACCGCGGCGAGCGCGCCCGCGTGACGCTCGACGTCGGCACCCAGACCCAGCGGGTGGAGCAGGGCCGCCCCGTGGTCTATGTCGGCAGCTTCGTCCCGGCGGTGCCGTCGGCCTCGCAGAATTATGCGCAGCCCTGGAGCTATTCGCGGATGCGCGACACCTTCGGCCAGATCCGCGCGGAATACGACCTCCTGCCCAGCCTGACCGCCTATGGCGCCTTCGGCCTGCGCAGCATGCGCGAGGACGGCGACTATGCCTCCCCCACCATCACGCGGCCCGACGGCACCGGCACGGTCCGGCGCCTGACCGTCCCGCGCGAGGATGACACCGTCACCGGCCAGGCCGGCGTCCGCGCCGACCTGCAGACCGGCCCGCTCAGGCACCAGCTGAACGCCGGCGCCTCCGCGCTGCGGACGACCAACAACAACGGCTTCGAGTTCGGCACGACCTCCGCCATCAACCTCTACAGCATGGTCGGCCTCCCGCGCCCGGCGACGACCTCGGCCAGCGGCATGGTCGGCGATCTGCCGAAGGTCAGCGAGTCGGTGCTGCGCAGCGTCTACGCGTCGGACACCGTGTCGATCCTGAACGACCGGGTGATGGTCACCGCCGGTCTGCGCCAGCAGAACATCCAGGTTCGCGGCTACAATCGGGCCAACGGCGCCCGCACCTCCGATTACGACCAGTCGGCGCTGACGCCGGTGGTCGGGCTGGTGGTGAAGCCGGTCGAGCCGCTGTCGCTCTACGCCAACCGGATTGAGGGGCTGGCGCAGGGACCGACCGCTCCGTCCACGGCGGCCAATTCCGGAGAGATCTTCGCGCCCTACCGGTCAGTCCAGTACGAGGTCGGCGGCAAGCTGGACTTCGGCAGCTTCGGCGGCTCGCTGTCGCTGTTCCAGACCACGCAGCCCAGCGGCGTCACCGACGCGTTCACCCGCGTCTACAGCGTGTCGGGCGAACAGCGCAACCGCGGCATTGAACTGATGCTGTACGGCGAACCGGTGCAGGGCGTCCGGCTGCTGGGTGGCGCCACCTTCATCGATCCGGAGCTGAGCGACACCGGCAGCGCCGCGACCGAGGGCAAGGACGCCGTCGGCGTGCCGCGCCACCAGTTCAACGCCAATGTCGAATGGGACCTGCCGTTCATCCCCGCGTCCTTCCCCACCGTGACGCTGACCGGGCGCGTGATCCACACCGGGTCGCAGTATCTCAACACCGCCAACACGCTGAAGATTCCCAGCTGGACCCGTTTCGACATCGGCGCGCGCATGGTCGCCGACATCCAGAACCGTCCGGTCACCGTCCGGGCGGCGGTCGAGAACGTGACCGACAAGGCCTATTGGGCGTCGGCCTCCGGCGGCTACCTGAGTCAGGGCAGCCCGCTGACGGCCAAGCTGTCGGTGTCGGTGGATTTCTGAGGGCGGATTTCTGAGGGCGGATTTCCGACCGGCGAAGCCATGACGGCGGCATGAAGGGGGCTTGATGACCAACCGAACCATCCGGATCTGGACTCTGATCCACAAATGGACCAGTCTGATCTGCACGATCTTCATGCTGCTGCTGTGTCTGACCGGCCTGCCGCTGATCTTCCATGACGAGATCGAGGCGCTGACGGCGGAGGACACGCTTCCGCCCATGCCGGCCGACACGCCCTTGAAGTCGCTGGACGACGCTGTGGCCTCGGCGCTGGCGACCTACCCCGGCGAGCGTCCGTTGTTCCTCAGCTTCGACGTGGACCGGCCGGTGGTGAACGTCACCACCGGCCCGGGGGCCCGCCCCCCGGTGTCGCAGATGCACATCTCCGCCATCGACCTGCGCACCACGCGGATCCTGGCCGACCTGAACGACGACGACGGGTTCATGCATGTGATGCTGCGCCTGCATGTGGACCTGTTCGCAGGTCTGCCCGGCGAGCTGTTCCTCGGCTTCATGGGCTTCCTGCTGTTCCTGGCCACCCTGTCGGGGGTCGTCATCTACGCCCCCTTCATGCGCAAGCTGTCCTTCGGCACGGTGCGCGCCGGGCGTGGCCGGCGGCTGAAATGGCTCGACCTGCACAACATGCTGGGCATCGTCACGCTGATGTGGGTGGTGGTGGTCGGGTTGACCGGCGTCATCAACACCTTGTCCGTGCCGCTGGTCGCCTATTGGCGCGCCAACGAGCTTGCGGCGATGATCGCCCCCTATGAGGGCAAGCCGGTTCCGGAGCGCTTCGCCTCCGTCGACGCGGCCGTCCGCACCGCCATGGAGGCCGCCCCCGGCATGCGGCCGCAATTCGTCGCCTTCCCCGGCGTGCGCTTTTCCAGCAACCACCATTACGCGGTGTGGCTGAAGGGAGCCACGCCGGCCACCAACCGGATTCTGACTCCCGCCCTGATCGACGCGGAGACGGGGGCCTTTACAGACATGCGCTCCATGCCCTGGTACATGCTGGCGCTGCGGTTGTCGCAACCGCTGCATTTCGGCGACTATGGCGGGCTGCCGATGAAGGTCCTGTGGGCGGTGCTGGACCTGCTGACCATCGTCATCCTCGGCAGCGGCCTGTATTTGTGGATCGCCCGCCGCCGCCATGCCCAGGGCCGCGCCCAGGATCATGCCGCCACAGGCTCCGGCCTTCGTGCCACCGCCGGAGAGGCTGCGGAATGACGCCGCGCACCCCCTTCCGACTGCCGGCGATCTTCGGGATTCCCATGGCGATCGCGCTTGTCACCACCGCAGGGCTGATCGCCGCCCTGCTGGATGACGGCGTCGTGGACGCCGTGTCCTGGGTAGCATTGTCGGTCCCCGTGCTGACCGTGGTTTGGTCCTGGCGCAAGCGTAGGCGCTAAGAGCGGCTCCACGCGTCGCCACGGGGACAGTTCGGAGGTGCTTCCGCATTTTCGGCGCAGCGTGAATGCGCTTACGGGCGGCGGCGAGCACACAGAGGGGACGGCATCACCTTCATGAGTGCGCTGATTTCCTTGCCAAAATCGCCGCTGTCCCCGCTTCCGCCCGGTCTCGCCGTTGATCACGTCACCATCGCCCGCGATCGCGTCGTTGTGGCCGCGCGCGCGTCACGATCTTGCCTAGGCGGGCGATGGACACGCCCCTCAGGCGACCCTCAGGCTCGCCAGCTTAGCGACGACAATCGAAGCCCTCGGTGATCCTGCTTGCTCTTGCGCAACGATCCCCGGCCCGCCGACCGGCACTGTCGCTTCCGACACCGCTCATGAGCATGCGGCCTCGGTTGGAGACACCATCATGCCCGAAGATCTGCAAGCCTTCATCCACGAGACCCGAAAGACCATCACCGCTCTGAAGCCGAGCATCGCCCGCACGCCTCCGGGCCGGCACGGCGACGCAGGCCGCGCCGCCAAGACGGCAATCCGTTGATGGCCTTTCCCATGATCCATCCGAACCGCCGCGCCGCGCTGGCGGGGCTCGCCGCCCTGCTGGCCGTTCCCGCCCTCCGCCGCCCCGCCGCCGCCGCCACGGCCCCCTTGCCGCTGCTAACCCTGTGGGGACCGCCGGCGGGTCCGTCGATCACGCTGGTTCACGCCATCGCCTCCGGCCTGCTCCGCCCGGTCGCCGACAAGGTGGTGTTCAAGGCGTGGCGCACCCCGGACGAACTGCGCGCCGGGCTGACCTCCGGCACCATGCAGACCTTCGTGCTGCCGACCCAATCCGCCGCCAACCTGTTCAACAAGGGCCTCGGCGTCCGGCTGGTCAACGTGATGACCAACGGGTTGCTCTATCTGCTGTCCGCCGATCCGTCACTGACCTCGGTGGCCGCGCTGAAGGGCCGGAGCGTCGCGATCCCCTTCCGCAATGACACGCCGGAATATGTGTTCCGGCGCCTGCTGGCGGCGGAGCGGCTGACCGCCGACGGCGATGTCGCCCTTCAGTTCACCGGCACGCCGATGGAGGCGATCCAGCTTCTCGTCACCGGACGGGCCGATGCGGCCCTGCTGCCCGAACCGGCGGCCTCCGCCGCCATCCTGCGCGCCGGGATGGCCGGCAAGACGGTGACGCGGGTGCTCGACATCCAGCAGGCCTGGGGCGCCGCCACCGGACTGGCAACGGTCCTCCCGCAGGCCGGCCTCGGCGTCTCCGGCGCCTTCCTGGCGGAGCATCCCGCCACCGTCGAGGCTCTGCACGGCGCCCTGGCCAAGGCGACCGCCTCGGTCAACGCCAACCCGGCGCGGGCCGCCAACGACGCCGCAGCGCCGCTCGGCCTGCCCTGGCCGGTCATCGAGCAGGCGATCCCCCACTCCAATCTGGTCGCCCAGCGCGCCAGCGCCGTTCGCGAACCGATGGAGGCCGTCTTCCGCGCCCTGGCGGAGTTCGACCCCAAGATCATCGGCGGCGCGCTGCCTGCGGCGGACTTTTATCTGTGAGGTGCGGCATGACGACGGCGCGCGCCGACGCGGTTCTCGACCGGCTGGGCCGGGTCGGGCAGTTTCTGTGGTCGGGCTGGGCCGGGCTGGCCGGGCTGGCCCTGTTCGCTGCGCTCTGGCAGGCGGGGCATGAGCGCTACGGCGACTTCATCCTGCCGGCCCCGCTGGCGACGCTGGCCGCCGGCCTGACCATCGCCGCCGATCCCGCCGCCTGGGAACTGGCCGGGCAGACCACGCTGCGCGCCGTCGAGGGCTTCGCGATGGCCGCCCTTGCCGGTGCGGCGGGCGGGCTGGCCGCCGGCTATTCGCCGGCGACGATGCGGCTGGCCCGCCCCATCCTGACCGTCCTGCTGGGGGTCCCGCCCATCGCCTGGATCGTGCTGGCGATGATCTGGTTCGGCTCCACCGACGGGACCATCATCACGACGGTGCTGGTCGCCGCCACCCCGGTGGTGTTCGTCGGCGTCGCCGAGGGCGCCGTCACCCGCGACCGCGGGCTGGACGACATGGCCCGCGCCTTCGGCGCCGGCCCGCTCGCCCGGCTGACCACGCTCGGGCTGCGCCACGTCGCCGCCTTCCTGTTCCCGGCGCTGACCGTGGCGCTTGGCTCGGCCTTCAAGGTGGCGGTGATGGCCGAGCTTCTCGCCAACACCGGCGGCATCGGCGGCGCGCTGGCCGCCGCCCGCGCCAACCTCGACGTCGCCGAGGCGCTGGCCTGGGTGCTGATCGCGGTGACCGGGCTGATCGTCGTCGAATACACGCTGGTCCACCCCATCCGCTCCGAGTTCGAACGCTGGCGCAACGCCGCGCGCCCCTGGGGCGTCAAGCGCTGACCGCCGGAGCAGCCCCGGAGAAAGCGGCGGCGGAAAAATCGACTGTGCACACTGCTTTTCCGCCGCGAACTTGACCGCGGACAAACAGCCCGCTGGAAAGGCCGATAGAGTGCGAACGACAATCATTCGCATTTTGATCCGAGAGATCGGCTTTTCTGGGGAAACGAGAACCATGACGACACGGGGACAGGCCGGACAAGCGGCGTTCCGAACCGCGCGAGCGGACACCGCCACCCGCGCGCCCATCCTTCTGGCCGGGCTGGCCATGGCCTCTCTGACCGCCGCGACACCGCAGCCGGCCCACGCGCAGTCGGCGGCACCGGGGGCCGCCGTCGTCCTCTCCCCCGTCATGGTCGAGGGACAGGCCGACAGCGCCGAGGCGACCGCCCGCCGCCGTCTGGAGGCGATTCCCGGCGGCACCGCCCTGGTGGCGGAGGAGGATCTGGCCGGCAAGGCGAACGTCACGGTGTCCGACGCGCTGTCCGGGGTGCCCGGCGTGGTGGTGCAGAACTTCTTCGGCGGCAACGACCAGCCGCGCATCCAGATCCGCGGCTCCGGGCTTCAGCAGAATCCGGTGGAGCGCGGCATCCTGGCCTTGCAGAACGGCCTGCCGCTGAACCGGGCCGACGGCTCCTACATCGTCGGGCTGGCCAACCCACGCCAAGCGGAATTCACCGAAATCTACCGCGGCTACACCGCCAACCGGCTGGGCGCCAGCATGCTGGGCGGGGCGATCAATTTCATCTCCCCCACCGGTTCCTCCGCGCCGGGTTACCGGCTGGGCGTCGAGGGCGGCAGCTTCGGCCAGTTCAACACCAGCCTGCAGGCCGGCGGCAGCGCCGGAAAGCTCGACGGGCTGGTCCAATTCCAGCGCAGCCAGCGCGACGGCTACCGCGATTACAACCGCTCCGAACGCACCGGCTTCGACGCCAACGCGGGCGCCGTGCTGTCCGACAATGTCACCACCCGCTTCTTCGCCGGCTACACCGACCTGTCCTTCGACGTCGCCGGCCCGCTGACCCGCCAGCTTCTGGAATCGAACCCCAAGGCGGTCTACACCGGTCCCCGCGTGGTCGGCGGCGTCGCCACCAATCCGGGGCCGAACGTCGTCCGCGACCGGCCCGAGCGCGAGGCCAAGCAGTTCCGCGCCGGCAACCGGACGACGGCAACCTTCGGGCCGCACCTGCTGGACGTGGCGCTGGGCTACACATACACGGACGACACGTTCCGCTTCCCGATCTCCTCGGGCATCCGCAAGACAGAGGGCGGCGACGTCACCGCCGTCGCGCGCTACGCCTACAGCCCCGACGCGGGCCAGCCCCTGCCGCTGTTCGAGACGACCCTGCGCTACGTCGTCGGCTCGGCGGACCGCGAGGACTACCTGAACAACGCCGGCAGCCAGGGCGCCCTGTTCGGACGCAGCACAATGGACGCCTCCACCCTGGCGCTGCACAGCGGCCTGAACCTGCCGCTCGGCAACGCGGTCACCCTGTCCCCGGCGGTCACCGTCACCCACGCCACGCGCGAGAACGACGACACGTTCGGCGCGGCGCGGCGGCCGACCATCGCCTTCAACCCGGCCAACCCGCGGTTGGCCCTGCCCGCCGGTTCGATCCCCGCAGGGAACACCAGCTACGACCGCAGCTACGACGGGGTCAGCCCCAGCCTCGGCCTGACCTGGAAGCCGCAGGAGGACCACACCCTCTACGCCGCCGTCAGCCGCAGCTTCGAGCCGCCCACCCACGACGACCTGATCGCTACCGTCAACGGCACGCCGAACAGCAGCGCCGGTCGCCCGAACCCGGCCCAGCCCGGCCTCGTCTCGACCGCCTACCGCACGCCGGACCTGAAGGCGCAGACGGCGACCACCGTCGAAGCGGGCTGGCGCGGCCGTTTCGGGGTCGTCGCGGTCGATGCCGGGACCTATTACTCCTGGGTCAAGAACGAGCTGCTGAGCCTGCGCGACGCCACCGGGGCCTCGCTCGGCGCGGTGAACGCCGACCGGACGCGGCATTTCGGCGTCGATCTCGGGCTGTCGGCCTTCCTCACCGATCGGCTGAGCGGACGGATCGCCTACACCTTCCAGGATTTCCGGTTCCAGGATGATCCGGTGCGCGGCGACAACCGGCTGGCCGGCGCGCCGCGCCACGTCATCAACGCCTCGGCGCGCTACGACATCACGACCGCGCTGTCGGTGGGGGCGGAGGTGGACTGGTATCCCGGCAGGACCCCCGTGGACAACATGAACAGCGTCTACACGGACGGCTACGCCACCGTCGATCTGCGCAGCACCTACGCCATCAACGAGCATGTCAGCGTCTATGGCGAGGCGCGCAACATCTTCGACGCGACCTACGCCTCCTCGACCCTGATCGTCGATCAGGCGTCGCCCACCCAGGCGGTCTACCTGCCGGGCGACGGGCGGGCCTTCTACGCCGGCCTGAAGGTCAGCTTCTGACATCCGACCCTTGAAAGGCACCCTGCCATGACCCGGGAAACGACGGACGCCCCCCCCTCCCTGACGCTGTCCGGCATCGGCCACGCCTATCTCGGCCGCACGGTGCTCGACGCCGTGGACCTGTCGCTGGCGGCGGGGGAGGTGGCGGCGCTCGTCGGCCCCTCGGGTTGCGGCAAGAGCACGCTGGCGCACATCGCCGCCGGGGTGGTCGAGCCGTCGCGGGGCCGCGTCGCTCGGCGTTACCGCCGCCACGGCATGGTGTTCCAGGACCCGCGCCTGCTGCCCTGGGCGACGGCGCGGGCCAACATCGCCTACCCGCTGCGCCTGCTCGGCCTGCCCCGCCGCGAACGGCGGGAGCGGGCGGAGGAGGCTGCGCGGCGGGTGGCGCTCGACCGCGCCGACCTCGACAAGTATCCCGTCGAGCTGTCGGGCGGCATGCGCCAACGCGCCGCCATCGCGCGGGCGCTGGCGATCGGTCCCGACTTCGTCTATTTCGACGAGCCCTTCACCGCGCTCGACGTCGCGCTGAAGCGCCGCATGCAGGATCTGGTGATCGAGGCGGCGCGCGGGGCGCGGTTCGGCGCCCTGTTCATCACCCACGACCTGATGGAGGCGGTGCGCATCGCCCACCGCGTCGTCGTCATGGACGCCCAGGGGCGCGGCATCGCCGGGACGCGCGCCGTTCCCGGCGAACCGGGCGGGCGCGACGAGGGCACCGTCTACCGGCTGGTCGCCGGGTTCCTGTCCGACGACCCGCTGTTCCGCCACATCCACGACATCGACGAAAGGCGGACCCCGTGACACACGCGATCCGTACCGCCCCCGCGCCGGCCCTCACCGGCATCCTCGGCGACGAGGGGCTGCGGCTGTTCTTCCCGCTCTCGGCCCTGCACGCCGCGCTGTGGCCGGTGCTGTGGGTGGTGGTCAACGGCTTCGCCCTGCCCTTCGACGGCGCGATCCCGCCGGGGATGTGGCACGCGCACGAGATGCTGTTCGGCTCCTTCGGCGCGGCGGTGATCGGCTTCATCACCACGGCGATCCCGGAATGGACCGACAGCCGGCGGCTTCAGGGCCGCGCCCTCTTCGCGCTGGCGGCGCTGTGGGGGATCGGGCGGATCGCCGGGTTGCTCGGTGCCGACGGGGCGGCCGTCGTCGCCGCGGTGGCCGACACGGCGTGGCTTGCCGCCCTGCCCGTCTACGTCGCGGCGGTGTCCTGGCGCAAGCGCACGAGCCGGCTGCTCGGCATCCTCCTCTGGCTGAGCGCGCTGGCGGTGTCGGGTGCCATGGTCCACGCCGCCTTCGTTCTCGGCGACGTGGAGCGGGCACAGGCCGGGCTGCACGCCGCCGGGCTGGTGCTGCTCGGGCTGCTCGGACTCGTTCTGGCGCGCATTTCGGTGCCCGTCACGAATCTCGTCCTCGACCCCAGCCAGGGCAGTTCGCCCTACCGGCCACATCCGGGGCGACTCAATCTGGCCCCCGGTCTGGTCGCCATCGCGATCGCCGGTCAGATCGCCGGGCTGTCGCCGGCGGTGGGCGCCTATCTGTTCGTCGCCGCCGGGGCCGCCTTTCTCGACCGGGTCGCCGAAGCCTTCATCGGACGCGCCATCTTCCGCGCGGAAATTCTGGCGCTGGCCGGATCGAGCCTGATGGCGGGTGCCGGGTTGCTGCTGGTCGGCGCCTCCCGGCTTGGGGCCGGATTCACCGAAACGCCGGCGCTGCACTTGGCGCTGATGGGCGGGCTGGGCCTCGGCGTGCTGGCGGTCTTCGCCATCGCCGGGCTGTTCCACACCGGCCGGACCTTTCCCCTTCCGGCGGCGGCACGCCCAGCCATTGCGCTGCTGATCGGGGCCGTGGCCCTGCGGGTCCTGCCGGAGCTGGGCCTCCTGCCGGCGCCGCCCGGACCGCCCCACGCGCTGGCGGCGCTGTTCTGGGCGGCGGCCTTCCTGCTCTGGCTCAAGGTCTATTGGCCCTTCCTGTCGCGGCCCCGCGTGGAGGAGGCCGCCGTGTGCTGACCTCACGGCGAGACAGGCGAACCCCGATGAAGCCCCCCTCTCCTTCCAAAGCCGGCTGCGGCCCCTTCCTCCTGTTCGGAGCGCTCTACGCCGCCGCGCTGGTCGCCGTCTGGGTGCCATGGTTCCTCGGCCTCATCGGTCCGGAAATGGCGTTCTCCCCCTCCTCCTGGCACGCGCACGAGTTTCTGTTCGGCTTCATGCCGGCCATCATTGGCGGCGTTCTGCTGACGGCGGTGCCGAACTGGACCGGACATCCACCTCTGGCCGGCCGGCTGCTGACCATGCTGTTGGCCGTCTGGATCGTTGGGCGGCTGGGCTTGGTCGGATCGACGGCGCTGGAGCCGCTGACCGTCGCGCTGCTTGCCCTGCTGTTCCCGGTGGCCCTCATCGCCGTGGCCGGCCGGGAATTCATTCTGACGAGAAACGGCCGCAACCTGACAATCCTCGCCGTCCTTGCCGTCCTGGTCGGCGCGCAGGGCCTGTTCCATTGGGAACTGTGGCGCTTCGGGCGAAGCGCCCACGGCACGCGCCTCGCGGTGGCGGCGCTCCTGACCTGGACTGTGCTGGGGGGCGGGGTCATGCCGGGCATCGCCGGAGGCTGGCGGAAAGCGCGCGGCGCCTCCCATCCGCAAGTTCCCTCCTCCCGCTTCGACGGGGTGACGATGGGGTTCGGGCTGCTTTCCCTCGGGATCTGGATCTTGCAGGACGACGATGTCTTGAACGAACGCCTGACCGGCGCCCTGCTGCTGGCCGCCGGATTCGCGCTGACGGCGCGGCTGGCACGGTGGCGACCGCGCCACGCGCCGTCCGGGCGGTCCGTGACCGTCCCGCGTGTTTCCTACGCCTTCATCCCGGCCGGGTTCCTGCTGGCGGCCTGGGCCTCGCTGAGCGGCGATACCGCCTTCAACGCTGCGGCGCTCCATGCCTGGACCATGGGCGCCATTGGCGGCATGGCGCTGACGGTGATGACGCGGACCGCTCCCGGCCACACCAAGCTCGCGTCCACGGCCTCCCGGCTGACGACCGGCATCCACCTCGCCGTGGCGGCGGCGGCCTGCGCGCGGATCGCCGCCGCACTCGACCCGCAGCGCACGATGCTGCTGATTCCAATGGCGGGTGCCCTGTGGATCGCCGCCTTTCTGACGTTCGCGCTGCTTCATGGGCGGAGATCTGGCCGGTGGATGAGCGAGCCCGTGCGACCGGCGACACCGGACTGAGGGCATGTCCGCGGCAGGCTCGTCCCTGGCGGTGCCGATCGGGATGCTCCTTTACGCCGAGCAAGGGCGCGCGGCGGGAGCGGCGCTTGCTCGACCGGCTGCACCGCGCATGGCGACTGGCCCTGCAGCAACACTCTCGATCCTTTCCAGGCGCCTGAGGCGGCTCGCTCCCCAGAAGGTCAGCGCATAACCTCCACGAACACGTTCCCAGCCGTGGCGAACCGGAGGACGGTCAGCGGCAGGTCCCCGGGAGGCGCCCCGGCGATCGCGTACAGGATTCCCGACATAAGGACGATCGCCGCCGGCCGTCCCCTCACCCTTCCCAGCAAAGAAATTTTTACCGGGCAATGTATCGATTGCGAATGATTCGCATTCGTGGTTATGAGGGGTCGCAATCTTCTGGGAACGGGTGATGCCCACGTTATGGCTGAAAGAGACCGGACTTCCCTGCTGGGTCTGCTGCTCGACCACTACGAAGAGATGACCGGCCATCTGGCCCGGCGCCTGGGGTCGCTCTGCCTCGCCGAGGATGTCGTGCAGGACACCTATCTGCGCCTGCGCAGCCTGACCGCGCTGCCGGAGATCGACAACCCGCGTTCCTACCTGTACCGCATGGCCGACAACATCGCGCTGGACCGGTTGCGCGCGGAAACCCGCCGGGGGCGCCGCTTCGCCCCGGTGGAACTGGGGCTCGACCGTCCGCTGGACGAGCCAGACGCCGAGGCGACGCTGGAGCACAAGCAGCGGCTGGAACGGCTGAGCCGGGCGCTGGACGAACTGCCGCCGCGCTGCCGCGAGGTGTTCCTGCTTCACAAATTCGACGGGCTGAGCCATGCCGACATCGCCGCGCGCCTCGGCATCTCGCGCAGCATGGTGGAGAAGCATGTCATGAAGGCCCTGGCCCATTGCCGCGACCGGCTGGCGCTCTGATGGAGCGCGAGCGCGACCAACCGGACTTACCGGAGAGCCCAAGGGACGCGGCTCTGGCGTGGTTCGTGCGCCTGGAATCCGGCGACGCCGATCCGGCGGACCGCCGGGCCTTTCACGCCTGGCTGGCGCGGGACCCGGCCCACCGCCGCGAATACGACCGGCTGGCCGGGCTGTGGGGCGATCTGGACCGGGTGGCCGACCCGCGCAAGGAACGCCGTGCCGCGCCGACGCGCCGTCGTTTCCTGGCGTTCGGCGCCGCTGGCGGGGCGGCGGTCTGCGTCGCGACGCTGGGCGGTGCGGTCGTCCTGACCGGCTGGCCCGGCGACCTGAAGACTGGAATCGGCGAGCGACGGACGGTGGCGCTGGACGACGGCTCGGTCCTCACCCTGGACGCCGACAGCGCGCTGTCCATCGCGTTCACCGCCGGGGAACGGCGCGTCCGTTTGACCGAGGGGCGAGCGCATTTCGTCACCGCCCCCGACCCGCAACGCCCCTTCGTCGTGACCTGCGCCAACGGGCGCGTCGCCACCGCCGACGCCAGATTCGTGGTGCATCGCTGCCTGGATTCCGTTGTGGTGGCGGTGGAAGCCGGAACGGCCAGCCTGACGACCGGTGTGGAGCCTCCGCTTTCCATCACCGCCGGGCAAAGCCGGTCCTACGGCCCCGATGGCCCTGGTCCTCTGTTGAGCCAGGGCGTGGCGGTGGAGAATGCGTGGCGGCACGGCCGGCTGGTCTTCCAGGGACAGCCGCTCGACGCGGTGATCGCGGACATCAACCGCTACCACCCGGCCCGCATCGTGCTGTGGGACCGCCCCCTCGCCGGCCTGCGCTTCGACGGCAGCGTGGACATCAGCAGGCCGGACGCGGCTTTGAACGCCATTCTGCGCACGCTGCCCTTGCGCACTCTGCGCCCTGTTCCCGGCTTGGTAATCATCCGTTCCGCCTAACCGGTTCGTAGCAAGTTTTTTCAAAATCGAGGTGAGGGGAATCTCATCGACCAACGTCGTGACTTGCATACGCGAAAATGCAACTCATTCGCAAAACGACGGGGTCTTGGTGATGATCGACGGTGGGGGGCGCCTGCTGCGGGGGCAGACGGCGCAGGGCAACAAGGTGTGGGGGAACAAGGTGCGGAGTGGTTGGGCTCCGGCGCTGCTGGGCATGCTGCTGGCATCGACCGCGCTGCACGGCGCCTTGGCGGCGACCGTGACAACCGGGGAAACGCCCGCTCAGGTGGCTCAGCAAGGGCGGACCACCACCTTCGCCATCGCCGCCGGGCCGCTGCCGGGTGTGCTCGCCGCTTTCGGGCAGGCCACCGGCTTCCAGGTGCTCTATCCCTCTGACATCGCGCAGGGCGTCTCCTCGCCGGGGGTGACGGGCACTCTGGCGCCCCAGGACGCGCTGATCCGTCTGCTGGCCGGCACCGGCCTGATCGCGCGCTTCGTCGACCCAGACACGGTGACGCTGGAGAAGCTGCCGGCCCAGGCGGGAAGTGCGGCGGTGCTCGACCCGGTGACCGTCCAGGGCGGGCTTTCCCGCGATCCGGGCCGCAGCGAGGGCACCGGCTCCTACACCACCGGCTCGACCAACAGCGCCACCAAGCTGAACCTGACGCCGCGCGAGACCCCGCAGTCGGTCAGCGTGATGACCCGCCAGCGCATGGACGACCAGGGGCTGAACGAGATCCGCGACGTCCTCAACCAGACGGTCGGCGTGTCGCGGTTGCAGGCCGGCGCGTTGGGCAGTGACGGCTCCGAAATCTTCTCGCGCGGGTTCGCGGTCAAAAACTTCCAGGTGGACGGCATCCCACGCTCGACTGTGTACGGCTTCGACGACTCCATCTCCGACATGGCGGTGTTCGACCGGGTCGAGGTGGTGCGCGGGGCGACCGGCCTGCTGAACGGTGTCGGCGATCCCTCCGCCGCGGTCAACATGGTCCGCAAGCGCCCGACCCCGGTCCTCCAGGGATACGCCGAGGGGCAGATCGGCTCGTGGAGCCGCTACCGCGGCGAGGCCGACCTGTCGGGTCCGCTGGCCGAGAACGGCCGCCTGCGCGGGCGCGTCGTCGGTGCCTATCAGGACAACGACAGCTTCATCGACCGCCTGCACGAGCGCAAGAAGGTGCTCTACGGCGTCCTGGAGGCCGACGTCACCGAGGACACGACCTGGAGCGTCGGCGTCGAGTACCAGAAGCACCGGTCCGACGACGCCTCCCGCGCCGGTTTTCCGCTGTTCTACGCGGACGGGACGAAGACCAACTTTCCCCGGTCCTACAACAGTGGCGCCAACTGGGCGTACTTCATGCACGACAACCTTACCGTCTTCAGCGACCTGAAGCACCGCTTCGGGAACGGCTGGACGGCGACGCTCAACGTGGAGCGCAACAACCGCGAATATGACGGCCTGCTCGGCTACGCGGTGCGCGGCAACCTGAACCGGGACGGGTCCGGCATGGGGATCTGGCCGGGCCGCTGGAACTCGGACCTGGAGCAGACCTCGATCAACGCCGACGTCAACGGACCCTTCGAACTGTTCGGACGGCAGCACGAACTGATGGCCGGCGTCGGCGGCTATTACGCCAAGCGCAAGGGGCTCGATTACCCGCTCTGGTACATCACCGGCTACGACACCTCGATCCCCAACTACTTCACCTGGAACGGCAACATCGCCCAGCCGACGCTCAACCCGACCGGCTGGTCGCAGACCGACGAGCGGCAGATGGCCGCCTATGCCGCGACCCGGCTGCGCCCGACCGATGCCCTGTCCTTCATCCTCGGCGGCCGCATCAGCCGCTGGTCGCAGGAGGAGAAGAGCCACCCGAACACGGGCGTGGCGACCTTCAAGAAGCGGTCGGAGAACGGGGTGTTCACGCCCTACGCCGGCATCGTCTACGACGTGACCGACATCTGGTCGGTCTACGCCAGCTACACCAGCATCTTCAAGCCGCAGGACTACAAGGACGTCAGCGGCCAGACCCTCGACCCCCTGGACGGCGACGCCTACGAGGCCGGCGTGAAAGCCGAGTTCTTCGGCGGCGCCCTGAACGCCAGCGCCGCCGTGTTCCTGATCAAGCAAAACAATCTGGGCGAGGTCGATCCCGGCCGCTTCACCCCCGACGGCGGGCAGGCCTACCGGGCGGTCAAGGGTGCGGAAAGCAAGGGCTTCGAGCTGGAAGTGGCCGGCGAGGTGATGGCCGGCTGGCAGGTCGGCGGCGGCTACAGCCACACCACGGTCAAGAACGCCAACGGCCAGCGGATGATGACCTACGTGCCGCAGGACACGTTCAAGCTGTTCACCACCTACCGGCTGCCGGGCGCCTTGGACCGCGTGACGGTGGGCGGCAACATCAAGTGGGAAGGCGACATCCACAACGGGACGGGTGCCCGGCGGTATGACCGGGACGGCTACGCGGTGGTCGATCTGATGACGCGCTATCAGATCACCGAGAAGGTGGCGGCCACGCTGAACCTCAACAACCTGTTCGACGAGAAGTACCTGACCAGCATCCAGACCAACGGCTATTACGGCGAGCCGCGCAACGTCCTGCTGTCTTTGCGGGCGACGTGGTGATGACGGCGCGGCGGGCGGCGGCCTCCGGCTCCCGGCGCGGTGTCCGCCGCGGCCTTGCCGCCGCCGCGCTGGTCCTCGGCGGGCTGGCGTCCGCCGCCCTGTTGCGCCCGGCCGATCCCGCCGCCTCGGCGGAGGTGGCGGTGGTCGGCCGCGGCACGGTCGAGGACACGGTGACGGCGCTCGGCAAGATCCAGCCGCGCGCCTACGTCGACGTCGGCGCCCAGGTGTCCGGCCAGCTGACGCGGCTGCATGTGACGGTCGGTCAGATGGTCCGCGAGGGCGATCTGCTGGCCGAGATCGACCCCGCCCTGCAACAGGCCAAGGTCGAGGCCGGGCGCGCCGAGCGCGCCCGCCTGACCGCCCTGCTGGCCGAGCAGCGGGCGCGCGCCGACTTCGCCGAGGCCCAGCTGGCCCGTCAGGCGGCTCTGCGGCGCAGCGGGTCGGGGCGCGGCGAGGCTTACGACCAGGCCCGCATGGAGGCGCGCATCGCCGCCGCCCAGGTCGAGGCGACCCAGGCGCAGATCCGCCAGACGGACTCGACCCTCCAGGCCGACGAGGCGCAGCTCGGCTACACCCGCATCTACGCGCCGATGAGCGGCACGCTGATCGCGGTGGACGCCCGCCAGGGCCAAACCATCAACTCCGCCTACGAGGCTCCGGTCCTGATGCGGATCGCCGACCTGTCGGCCATGACCGTGTGGACCCAGGTGTCGGAAGCCGACGTGACGCGGCTGGCGGACGGCATGCCGCTCTACTTCACGACGCTCGGCCATCCGGGACGGCGCTGGACCGCGCGCCTGCAAGAGATTTTGCCCGCCCCGCCGAAGCCGCCCGCCTCGGGGAACGGCGGCGGCTCGTCCCCGTCCGGGGGCGGCGGGGCGGCCAACAGCGTCGTGCTCTACACCGCGCTGTTCGAAATCGCCAATGACCAAGGGGAGCTGCGCCCGGACATGACCGCCCAGGTCTTCTTCGTGGCCGCCGCGGCGAAGGACGCTGTCACCGTGCCGGTCGCCGCGCTGACCCCGGCCGACGACGAGGCGGCGGGACGGCACCGCGTCTCTCTGATCGGCGCCGGTGGCGCGGTCGAGACGCGCGAGGTCCGCGTCGGGGTGCGCGACCGCTTCAACGCCCAGATCCTGGAAGGTTTGGCCGAAGGCGAGCGGATCGTGGTGGGCTGGAAAACCGACGACGGCCGCCCGCCCAAGATCGGGTTCCGGCTGTGAGCGGCCCGCTTCTCGTCCTGGAGGACATCCGCAAGACCTACATAAGCGGCGGCGGCTTGGCGGTCGAGGTGCTGCGCGGCGTCTCCCTGACCGTCGAGGCGGGAGAGTTCGTCGCCATCGTCGGCAGCTCCGGCTCCGGCAAATCGACGTTGATGAACATCCTCGGCGGGCTCGATCGTCCGACCTCCGGGCGCTACCGCGTCGATGGACGCGACGTGACGGCGCTGGAGGGCGACGAGCGGGCGGCGCTGCGGCGGGACGGGTTCGGCTTCGTCTTCCAGCACTACCATCTGATCCCCGGCACGACGGCGCAGGAGAATGTCGAGATGCCGGGCCGCTACGCGGGCCTGCCCGCGCCGCTGCGCGAAAGCCGCGCCGTGGAGTTGCTCGGCCGCCTGGGGCTGGAGGAGCGGCGCCATCACCGCCCCAACCAGCTTTCGGGCGGCCAGCAACAGCGCGTGTCGATCGCGCGGGCGCTGATGAACGACGCCCCGGTGATCCTGGCCGACGAGCCGACCGGTGCTTTGGACAGCGCCAGCGGGGCGGAGGTGGTGGCGCTTCTGCGCGAGCTGTCCGCCGCCGGGCGCACGGTGATCCTCATCACCCACGACCGCAAGGTGGCCGAGGCCGCCAGCCGGGTGATCGAAATGCGCGACGGCCGCATCGTCGCCGACAGCGGCCGCCCGGCCCCGCCGCCGGTTGGCGCCTTCCCTGCCCCGCCGGAGCGCGTGGTGGCCGGCGCCTCCCTGTGGACCGACGCGGGGGAAGCCCTGTCGGCGGCGCTGCGGTCGCTGGGTGCCAACGGCTTCCGGACGGCGCTGACCCTGCTCGGCATCGTCATCGGCGTGGCGTCCGTGATCGCGCTGCTCGCCATCGGCGAGGGCGCCAAGCAGGCGGTGATGGCGCGGGTCGGCGCGCTGGGGGTGAATCTGGTCTTCGTGCTGGCGGGCAGCGGCGATCCCCGCCTGCCGGCCACACCGCTGACCGAAGCGGACGGCGAGGCCATCCTGCGATTGCCCAACGTCGAGAGCGTGATGCCCTACCTCGACACGCCGGTGATGGTCCGCCACGGCAACATCGACCACCGGACCGAAGGGCTGGCGACCTCGGCGTCGCTGCCGCTGACCCACCGTTGGCCGGTGGCCCAGGGGGCCTTCTTCACCCGCGCCGACGAGCGGGCCGGGGCGGCGGTGGCGGTGCTCGGCCACGGCGTCGCCGAACGGCTGTTCCCGCGCGGGGAGTCGCCGCTGGGCAAGCACGTGCTGGTGAACAACATTCCCTTCCTGGTGACCGGCGTGATGGCGAAAAAGGGCGACCTGACCGGCAACCAGAGCACCGACGACTGGGTGTTCGTGCCGCTGTCCACGGGCGTGCAACGCCTGATCGGCAAGCCGGACCTGCAACTGATCCTGGTCTCGGTGCACGACGTGGGACGGATCGAGCGGACCCGAGACGCCATCCACGCCCTGCTCTCCGAGCGCCACGGTCAGGAGGATTTCCAGATCCGCGACGTGACCGCGCGCATCCAGGCGGCGGCGGAGACCCAGGACACCATGACGCTGCTGCTCGGCTGCGCCGCGGTGATCACCCTGCTGGTCGGCGGCATCGGGGTCATGAACATCATGCTGGTCAGCGTGACGGAGCGCACCCGCGAGATCGGCATCCGCATGGCCGTCGGCGCCCGCGCCGCCGACATCGAGCGGCAGTTCCTGATGGAAGCGGCTCTGGTGGCTGGATTGGGCGGGCTGGTCGGGGTGGCGCTGGGGCTGGCGGGCGGCGCGGTGATCGGGCTGCTGGCGATGCCGGTGGTCTTCACGGCGACCGCGATCGCCGGGGCGGTGGCCTCCGCCGTGCTCACCGGCATGGTCTTCGGCCTGATCCCGGCACGCCGCGCGGCGCGGCTCGACCCGGTGGCGGCGCTGGCGAGCGAGTGATTGGGGTGTCGGGGCGTTGCCCCCATCCCAACCTTCCCCCGCCGGGCGGGGGAAGGAGCTTGTTCCCCTCCCCCGCCCAGCGGGGGAGGGCAAGGGTGGGGGTTGGGATTGCTTCAGCGCAACCCCGCCTCCAGCTGCTCCGCCATCCGCGCCAACGCCGTGTCCATCGCCGCCGGCGGACCGCTCTCCAGACTGTCCAGCACGAGCAGCCGGGCGCCGCCGTCGGCCACCGCCCGGACGATCTCCGGGGCCGGCTGGCGGTGGTGAAGCACCACGGGAATCGCCTCGGCCTTCAGGGCGGCGGTCAGCTCGGCCAGACGCTCCGGCGTCCAGTCGCGGTCGTCGCGGGTCCAGACCCGGCGCAGATCCAGCCCGAGATCGGCGGCCAGCGTGGCGAAGCGGTCGGACAGCGCCGCCGCCGACGGGTCCGGCAGCGCGGCGAACGACTGCGCCGACTGGGACGACACCATCAGCAGCCCGCGCTTCAGGGCGGCGAGATTCGTGTCGATGGCGGCGGCGGACCCAGGATAGAGGCGCCGCAGGTCGGCGGCCAGGATGTCGGCCATCCGCCCGGCGTTGGCGATGCCCAGCCAGGGGAAGGCCGCACCGTCGTTGACCGCGATCCCCGGCAAGGCGCCGTCCACCGGCCGGGCGGCGTCGATCTCGACGAGGCGGATGTTGGCGCGCCGCGCCAGCGGATAGAGCGGGTCCTCGCCCCAGGCGGAGCGCAGGGTCAGCACCGCGTCGGCCTTGCGGGCGGCTTCCGCCAGCCTGGCCTCGCCGCGCCCGCTCAGGAAGGCGTGCTGGCGCCCCATGGGGATGGCCGGCGGAACCACCGCCTCCACCACCACCGGCGTGCCTTTCGTCAGAGCCTGGGCCAGCCCGGCGGTGACCGGGTGACCGGCCAGCACCGTCTCGGCGGACGCGCCCGCCACCGTGGACAGCAGCAGGAGCGCCGCGAGCGTGACGCACTTCATCCCTCTTCCCCCTTCATGAACAGGCGCGCCAGCAGCGCGCCCAGGAACAGCAGCCCCGCCGCCAGGATGATGGCACCGCCCGACGGCACCGGCAGGGCGAAGTGCACGGGCAGCAGGATTCCGGCCACCGCCGCCACGCTGGCGAAGGCGACCGACAGCAGGAAGAAGCCGCGCAGCGACGAGGCGACGACCCGCGCCGCGGCGGCGGGAATGACCAGAAGCGCCCCCACCAGGATGGCCCCGATGATCTTCACCGACGCGACGGTGACCACCGTCACCAGAACGATGAACAGATAGTCCAGCCCCTTCACCGGCACGCCGCGCACCCGCGCCAACGCCGGGTTGAAGCTGGCCAGCAGCAGCCGGTTGAACAGCGGCAGCATCAGCGCGGTCACCCCGACAGCCACAGCCAAGAGGACGGTCAGGTCGCGGTCGTCCACCGTCAGCACCGAACCGAACAGCACATTCTCCAGGATGTGGATGTTGACCCGGCTGGCCAGGATCAGCAGCAGGCTGGCGCCCAGCGCCAGCGACACCGACAGGAAGACTCCGATCAGCGTGTCGGAGGTCAGGTTGCTGCGGTTGCGCGTGTAATTGACCAGCAGCGCGAACAGCAGGCAATAGCCGAACAGGCTGGCGTAGGGGCCGGTGTAGGGCTCCCCCACCAGGATGCCGATGGCGACGCCGGTCAGCGCGGCGTGGCCGACCGCCTCGGAGAAGAAGGCCAGCCGCTTGGTCACCACCAGCGTGCCGAGCCCGCCGAGCACCGGGCCGATGACCAAACCGCACAGCAGCGCGTTGACGAGAAAGCCGTGGGTCAGCCCGGCGGGCAGCAACCCGGCCCCGGCCCAGCCCTGGACCAGGGCGCGCAACGCCTCGAAGCTCATGACGCGATCCTCTCGGCTCCAGTGCGGCGTGGGATGGCGGAGAACAGGTCGAACACCCGCTCCGGCGACAGCATCTCCAGCGGGGCGCCGTCGAACAGCACGCGCCGGTTCAGGCCGGTCACCCGCGTCGCCAGCCGGCGCACCTGGGCCAGATCGTGCTCGACCCAAAGGACGGTGGTCCCGGCGGCGGACAGCTCGGCCAGCAGCGTTTCGAAGATGGCGATCCCCGCCTCGTCGAGCGCGGTCATCGGCTCGTCCAGCACGATCAGGTCGGGCGCCGGGATCAGCGCCTGGGCGAGCAGGACGCGCTGCCGCTCGCCCCCCGACAGGGCGCCGAAGCGGCGGCGGGCCTTGCCGGCCATGCCGACGCGGTCCAGCGCCGCGCCGTAGCCCATGCGCCGGTCCGGCCCGAGGAAGGCGGGACGGCGCTGGCACAGCACGGCCAGGAAGTCCTCCACCGTCAGCGGCAGGCCGCGGTCGAACTCGACCGATTGCGGCACGTAGGCGACCGTGCCCGGCCCGTCGCCCGGCCAGTCGAGCCGGATGGTCCCGCGGTGCGGCGCCTGCCCGAGCAGGGCGCGGATCAGCGACGACTTGCCGCCGCCGTTGGGACCGACCACCGCGTGCACGGTGCCCGCCGCGACGCGCAGGGACACGCCGTCGAGGATCACGGTGCGGCCCAGCGTCAGGTCCACCCGGTCGAACAGGATGGCGGGACCCGTCACGGCGCCGCCTCCGTCATCGCCAGAACCAGCGTGTCGAGGTTCCGGGCCATCTCGCGCTCGAACAGGTCGGGCGCGTAGTCGCCGTGCGAGATGTGGGAGAAGGCGTAGAGCCGGATGCCGGTCTCGCGCCGGATCGTCTCGACATAGGCGCTGGGGAAGTTCAGCTCCGAGAAGATCACCTGCACGTCGAGCTTGCGCATCGTCGCGATGGTCTCGGCGAGCTGGGCCGGGCTGGGCTCGATGCCGTGGGCGGGCTCCACGACGGCGGAGACCTCCAGCCCGAACTCGCGCAGCAGGTAGTCGTAGGCGCCGTGGATGGTGGCGACGCGCAGGCTGGCGGTGCCCGCCGTCGCCAGCTTCGCCAGCGCGTCGGCCCGCAGCTGGCGCAGGCGGCGGGAATAGGCGCGGGCGTTGGCGGTGTAGGCGGCGGCGTTGTCCGGGTCCATCCTGCCCAACTCGCGCGCGATGGTGGAAACCTGGAGCACCGAATTGGTGATCGACAGGAAGCTGTGCGGGTTGACCACCTTCCCCGCCGCCCGCGCCGCCGTTCCCGCGGCGGGCAGAAGCGGCACGTCGGCGTTGGCTTCGACCACCGGCAGCGCCGGCTTCGCCGAGGCGGCGATCATCCGCCCGGCGAAATCGTCGTGCCCGATGCCGTTCAGCACCATGGCGTCCAGCCCGCCGATGCGGCGGATGTCCTCCGGGCGCGGCTCGTAGGCGTGCGGGTTGAAGCCGGCGGGAATGACCGGCACCACCTCGGCCGCGTCGCCGACGATGTTGGCGACGTAGGAATAGTAGGGGTGCAGGGTGACGCCGATGCGACGGCGCCCGGCGGGAGCCGCGGTGGCACGGGCGGGAATGGCCGCGGCGGCCAGGGCGCCGGCCAGGATCAGGCGGCGGTTCGGGAGAAGGCTCATCGGGTCACCCCGGCGGTGAAGGTGGAGACGATCCGCTTCCAGCCGGCGGCGGTCAGCGCCGCGTCCTCCGGCGGGGCGGGCGGGGCTTCGGCGGCGCGCTTCAGCCAGATGTCGGCGCCATGGCCGTCCAGCCGCAGGACCAGGGACCCGGCCAGTTCCGGTGCGGCGGAAACGCCGGCATAGACGATCCCATCGCCGGTCCCGTCGTCGGTCTCGGCAAGGGTCCAGGCGTGCCCGCCGCGCGCCGCGGCGCTGGGGTCGGCGGCGAAGGGCGGCAGGGCCTCGGCGGCCAGTTCCTCCGGCGTCGGCGCCCGGCCCTCCGCCGTCCGCAGGGCGGCGATCTCCTCGCCCGCCGCCTTCAGATCGGCGTAGAGGCCCTGCTCGGCGGCGGTCAGGCCGGTGCGGGAGTCGACGAGGTGGGCGGCCAGCGGGGCGTCCGCGTCCGGAGCGGCGCGCAGCCCGACTGCCAGGGTGGCGGACGCGAGAATGGCGCCGGCGGCCAGCAGGACCCACAGGGTCTCGCGCTCGGCCCCGGCGCGGCGGACGATCTGGTGATGCATGGTTCCGGCTTCGCTGAGGGCGCTACTTGATCGCCGTGTGCTCGATTTCGACGGTGTGGCCGGGGCCGGCGTCGAACAGGACGTAGAAATCCTGCG
This sequence comes from Azospirillum aestuarii, assembly GCF_016632405.1. Taxonomy (NCBI): domain Bacteria; kingdom Pseudomonadati; phylum Pseudomonadota; class Alphaproteobacteria; order Rhodospirillales; family Azospirillaceae; genus Azospirillum; species Azospirillum aestuarii. The sequence continues at coordinate 78,141 of NZ_JAEPIV010000015.1, read as the reverse complement.
CGGGGCGCTGGAAGGACAGCGTGGAATCCGGCCCCAGCTTGCCTTTGACCAGCACCTGCTCGTCGTAGGCGATGACGTCCAGCACCACGCCGGGCGCCTTCGAGCCGTCGGAGAAGCCGCCGGTGCATTGCACGGTGTCGCCCTCCGCCATCCGGCATTCGCAGATCGGGTAATGGGCCTCCGCCGCACCGGCGGCGCACAGGGCGAACAGCCCCGCCAGGGCGAACAGGCGGTGGGTCTTCATCGCTTTCCTCCGAAAATCTCGCCCAGCGGCAGGGACGCCTGATGCACCCCGCCGCTCCAATCCTCCATGGTCACCCACAGCTCCTCCGTGCCGGCCAGCTCGTCCGGCACGGTCACGTCGGCCTCCCGCTCATAGGGGTTGCCGAAGGCGAGCGCGCCCGCGGTGCGCAGGCTGCGCGGCTTGCCGACGCGCAGGAAGACGCCGCGCACGCGGTCGATGTCGGCGGGACGGATGTGGATGCGGTACTCCTTCATCCGCTCCCCGGTCGGCATGCGTCTGGGAGTCTCGTCGTAGGTCGCCAGCGCGACAGGAAAGGGGCCGACCGCGACGTCCCGGCGGATCTCGGGCGGAACGAAGATCGGCTTCGGACTGAAATAGTCGGGGAGGAAGGGAAGCGGCACCAGCATCATCAGGGCGCTGAGATGGAACTTGCCGCGTTGCCAGAGCTTACGCATTGGACGACCCCTCCGCCAAGCGCAGCCCCCGCACCGCCTCGACCGTGGCGCGGGCGGTCCGCTTCATCCAGATCAGCATGCCGCTGAAGACCAGCGTGGTCATCAGCAGGCCGAAGGCGAACCACACCAGCTTGACCGGCAGGCCGCCGAAATCGCCGGTGTGCAGGGCGCGCATGATGGTGCGGGTCAGCTCGATGCCGGATGCCGCGTCCATCCCGCCCTCGATGATGATCACCTCGGCGGTGAAGGGATTCACCCGGACATAGTCGGGCAGCAGCGGCACCTGCCCGCTGGACCCCGCCACCGTCGCCGGGTCGTAGGCGGTGCCGGGCAGCCACAGGTAGCGCAGCCGCATGTCCGGCAGGGCCGCCTTGGCGCTCGCCAGGACGGCGTCGACGTCCGGCCTCGGCGCGGTCGCGGTCACCGGGATCTGGTCGCGGGCCAGCAGCACCGGCGCCTTCCCGCCGCCCAGCCCCATCCCGAGATGGAACAGCATCATGTAGATCAGGAACCACAGGCTGGTGACCGAGATGACCGCGATGAACCAGATCGACCATGTGCCGGCGACGCGGTGCAGGTCGCCCCACATCACGCGCGGCGCCTGCCGCCAGCGGATGCGCGGCTGATAGAAGGATTTCCAGAACCGCTTGTAGACCACCAGCCCGGTGACCAGCGACCCGACGAGTGGAATGGCCAGCAGGGTCACGAGGTACCAGCCCACGGGGAAGGTCATGAGCCAGCCGTGCAGCGCGCGGAAGAAGCTCTGGAACGAGTTGCCGGTGGACACCCCCTGCACCACCCCGCTGACCGGATTCACCCAGGCGGTGGTGGAGGTGCCGTCGGGCATCGCCATCCGGGCGCCGACCGCCATGTGCGAGCCGCCCCAGCTCAGCGAACTCACCCGTCCGCCCGGCGCCGCGGCCTCGGCGGCGGCGATCAGCGCGCTGGCCGGCAGCGGCTCCCCGGCGCCCGACGCCCGCATGGCGGGATTGACCAGCCACATGATCTCGGTGCTGACCACGGCGATGGTCCCGGTCAGGCAGACGAAGAACAGGAACGCCCAGAGGGGCATCGCCAACCAGGAGTGCCACAGGAACCACAGCCGCGTGCGCGACTTGCCGACGCTCATCTCGTCCTCTCAGAAGGAACCACCAATCCTCCTGTTCAGACGAACGGACACGCCCCCCGCCTCACGCCCAAATGCGAAGAATTCTCATTTTCGGTTGAAGGCTCCTGGCCAAGCACCGTCGCATCAGCGCGAGCGAGGCAAGTTGAGGGGCGTCGCCATGGCAAACCCCGTACCCGCCCCCCTTCCATCCCGCCCCCTTCCCGTCCTGCCACCGAGGACTTGACGGTTCCGCGCCGACGCTTCCGGGGACCGAAAATTCGCACGCTCCGCAAAAAGAGGTTTGTTGGAGCACAAAACTCAAGTTATCATATTCCAGTTGATGCAATCGCATTGCGATTAGATAACGGATAGATCAAGGAGATCGCGCGTGGACGTGATCGCTGAACTGACGAGCCTGATCGGCGCCGACGCCGTCCTGACCGCCCCCTCCGATCTGGATGCCGTCACCGAGGACTGGCGCGGGCGCTATCGCGGACCGGCGCTCTGCCTCGCGCGTCCCGCCAACGCCGGGCAGGTGGCCGACGTGGTGCGCTGCTGCGCCAAGCATGGCGTGCCGGTCCTGCCGCAGGGCGGCAACACCAGCCTGTGCGGCGGCGCCGTTCCGTCGGAGACGGGACCCGCCCCGGTCATCCTCAGCCTGACCCGCCTGCGGGCGATCCGCGCCATCGACCCGGTGAACAACACCATGGAGGTCGAGGCCGGCTGCGTCCTCGCCACCGTGCAGGAAGCCGCCGCCGCCGCCGGGCGGCTCTATCCGGTCAGCCTGGGCGCCGAGGGCTCCTGCCAGATCGGCGGGACCATCGCCACCAACGCCGGCGGCACGTCGGTCCTGCGCTACGGCAACACGCGCGAGAACGTGCTGGGGCTGGAGGTCGTGCTGGCCGACGGCACGGTCTGGTCGGGCCTCTACGGCCTGCGCAAGAACAACACCGGCTATGACCTGAAGCATCTGTTCATCGGCTCGGAAGGCACGCTCGGCATCATCACCGCGGCGACCCTGAAGCTGCATCCGCTGCCGACGCGCCACGCGGTGGCCTGGGTCGGGATGGCGTCGCCGGAGGACGCGCTGACCCTGCTGACCCGCGTGCAGGGGCGCAGCGCGGCGCGGCTGTCCGCCTTCGAGATGATCAACCGCCTGCAGCTCGATCTGGTGGCCGGCCATGTCCCCGGCCGCCGCAGCCCGATCGAGAGCGAGGCCGACTGGCATGTGCTGATCGAGCTGTCGGACAACGGCTCCGGCGAGGCGCTCGACGCCGAACTGCAGGCGATCCTGGAGGACGCCTTCGCCGACGGCCTGCTGAGCGACGCGGCGCTGGCCTCCAGCGAGGCGCAGCGCCACGCCATGTGGGAGGTGCGCCACAGCGTGTCGGAGGCCAACAAGAAGGCCGGCGTCGGCCTGACCACCGACTGCGCGGTGCCACTGTCGGCGGTGCCCGCCTTCATCGCGGCGGCGACCGCGGCGGTGCGCGCGCTGGTGCCCGACCTGCCGGTGATCGTCGTCGCCCATCTCGGCGACGGCAACGTCCACTTCATCCCCTTCTTCACCTTCGACGCCTGGGAGGCCGCCGCATCGGGCGACCGCGACGCGCTCGCCGCCGCGCTGCGCCACGCCGTCAACGACGAGGCCGCCCGGCTGAAGGGCACCTTCAGCGCCGAGCACGGGGTCGGCCGCGTCCAGCTCGCCGAGATGGCCCGCTACAAGCCGCCGGCGGAGCTGGCGCTGATGCGCGCCGTCAAGCAGGCGCTCGACCCGCAGAACATCTTCAATCCCGGACGGCTCCTGCCGCCCGGCTGATTTCCCCTGTCCTCCCCCGCCCATCCGCCGTCCCGGCCCATCCTCGAGGAGTTCCGACATGAGCACACGTCAAACCGGCTGGTCCCGCCGCACCCTGCTGAAAGCCGGCGCCGCCGGCACCGCGGCGCTCGCCATGCCGGCGATCTGGAGCCCGGCCCGCGCGCAGAACAAGCGCATCGTCGTGCGCGACGACGGCGGCATCTACACCAAGGCCTATGGCGAGGTCTTCTACAAGCCCTTCACCGCGGCGACCGGCATCGAGGTCGTCGGCGTCCAGGCCAACGCCGAGCCGACGGCGCAGATCCGCTCCATGGTCGAGGCGAAGTCCTACACCTGGGACATGGCCAAGATCAGCGAGCCGGCCATCCTGATGCTGACCAGCGGCGACAAGCCGATGCTGGAGAAGCACGGGCTGGAGAACGATCCGGCGGTCGCCGGCATTCCCAAGCAGTACATGTCGGAGTACGGCGTCGGCACCAACGTCTACACCACCGTGCTGGCCTACCGCACCGACGCCTTCAAGGGCCGCAAGGCGCCGGCCTCCTGGAAGGATTTCTACGACGTCGCCGGCGTCTCAGGCCGCCGCGCCCTGCGCAAGCATCCCTTCGACACCATCGAGCAGGCGCTGATGGCCGACGGCGTGCCGACCGGCGAGGTCTATCCCTGCGACTTCGACCGCGCCTTCAAGGCGCTGGACCGCATCAAGAAGGACATTCCGATCTTCTGGACCAGCGGCGCGCAGGTCGAGCAGATGCTGATCTCCGGCGAGGTCGATCTCGTCCCGACCTGGGTGTCGCGCCCGCAGGCGGCGATCGCCACCGGCGCTCCGGTCGGCATCGTCTGGGACCAGAACATCTGGGGCCTCGACAACTGGGCCATCCTGGCCGGCACCCCGAACGCCGACGCCTGCCGCCAGTTCATCAAGTTCACCTGCGATCCGAAGCGGCAGGCGGAGCTGGTGAAGTATTTCCCGGCCGGCGTCACCATGCCCGACGCCTTCAAGCACATCGACGCGGCGATCGCCCCCAACTGCCCGACCTTCCCGGCGAACATCGAGAAGGGCGTCAAGATCAACGCGCAGTTCTGGCTGGACAACCAGCAGAAGGCGCTCGAGCGCTACAACGCCTGGCTGCTGAGCTGAGGCGACGGGACGCTCCGTCCCGACTGAGGACCCGCGACCGGCCCCCCTTCCTGTTTGGCGGGGCCGGTCGCGGGGCTCCCGCATTTTTCCCCACTCCCTTTTCGACGCGAGGAGACCTGCCATGTCGTCGTCCAGCCTAACCGTCCAGGGCCTCGCCAAGCGCTACGGCGATTTCGTGGCGCTCGCCCCCACGGATCTCGTGGTCGCCGACGGTGAATTCCTGACCCTGCTCGGCCCCTCGGGCTCGGGCAAGACGACACTGCTCAGTCTGCTCGCCGGGCTGGTTCCGCCCGACGAAGGAATCGTGCGCATCGGCGCGCAGGACGTGACCTACGCCCCGCCCTACGAGCGCGACATCGGCGTGGTGTTCCAGAACTACGCCCTGTTCCCGCACATGACGATCGCCGAGAACATCGCCTTCCCGCTGAAGATGCGGAAGATCCCGGAGGCCGAGGCGAAGAAGCGCGCGCGCGAGGCGCTGGAGATGGTCCACCTGCCGCACATCGCCGGGCGCTACCCGCGCGAGCTGTCGGGCGGCCAGCAGCAGCGCGTCGCGCTGGCCCGCTGCATGGTCTACAAGCCGTCGATCATCCTGATGGACGAGCCTCTGGGCGCCCTGGACAAAAAGCTGCGCGAGCACATGCAGCTGGAGATCAAGCATCTGCACCGCGAGCTGGGAACGACGGTCGTCTACGTCACCCACGACCAGGAAGAGGCGATGACGATGTCCGATCGCATCTGCCTGATGAATTCCGGACGCATCGAGCAGCTGGGCACGCCGGCCGACCTCTATTTCCGCCCGCGCACGCTGTTCGTCGCCGACTTCCTCGGCGAATCCAACCTGCTGCCGGCGGTGCTGGGGCCGCGGCTGGGCGACGAGGCGGAGATCCGGCTGGGCAGCGCCGGCATTCCAGGCCGCGCACTGGCCAACGGCCAGGACCTGCCGCCGGGCTCCCCGGTGCGGGTGATGGTGCGCCCGCAGAACCTGACCATCACTCGTCCCTCGGACAACGGCGCCGCAGGGGTGATGGGCCGGGTGTCCGACGTGATGGTCACCGGCAGCCTGACCAAGGTCTACATGCGGCCGCTCGACGACGCCCTGCCGCCGCTGGTCGCCGCCTTCGCCACCCGCAACGAGGCCGAGGCGATCCGCATCGACGATGTGCTGGCGCTGTCCTGGGACAGCCGCGACGCCGTGGTGATCGCGGACCGCGGCCCGGCGGCCATGCCCGCAACCACGGCCAAGGCGGCCTGACATGAGCGACCAGATCATGACCATGCCCCACGCCGCCCCACGGCGCGGCGCCCCACCGGCCTGGCGCAAGCCGGTGCTGATGGGCGCACCCATCGTCCTGCTCCTCACCGTCTTCCTGGTCTTCCCGGTCGGGCAGCTTCTGGCGCTCAGCGTCTACAACGGCCAGGGCTTCACGCTGGCGCCCTACCAGCAGCTCTTCTCGTCCAGCCTCTACGTCACCGTGCTGTGGATCACACTGAAGATCTCGCTGGCGACGACGCTGGTCGCGGTGGCCGGGGCCTACCCCATCGCCTACCTGATCTCCGTCACCAAGGGGCCGGCGAAGAGCCGCCTGATCTTCTGGGTGCTGCTGGCCTTCTGGACCAGCTTCCTGGTGCGCGCCTTCGCCTGGGTCATCATCCTCGGCCGCAACGGCGTCATCAACGGCACGCTGATGTCGCTGGGCATCATCGACCGGCCCATCGACCTGCTCTACGGCTTCGGCTCCGTGCTGGTCGGCATGGTGCACGCCATGCTGCCGCTGGCGGTGATGACCATGCTGGCGGTGATGGAGAACATCGACCGCACCCTGCCCCGCGCCGCCAGCACGCTGGGCGCGCGTCCCGGCACCGCCTTCTGGACCGTCTATTTCCCGCTGTCGCTGCCCGGCGTCGCCGCCGCGGCGATCATGGTCTTCGTGTCGGCCATCGGCTTCTTCATCGTGCCGGCCCTGCTCGGCGGGCGGCGCGAGACGATGATCACCCAGCTCATCATCGACCAGATCCAGCAGACGCTGAACTGGGGCCTCGCCGGCGCCATCTCGGTGCTGCTGCTGACGGTGGTGCTGGCGGTGTTCGTGCTCTACGACCGCGTCTTCGGCTTCGCAACGCTGACCGGCGAGACCGCGGAGACCGCGCACAACCGCGACACCGCCATGCGGCGGCTGGGCGGCCGGGTACTCGGGCTGCTGGGTGCCGCGAGCGACGCCCTGCTCGGCCTGTTCCCGCGCCGCCGCCCGCGCGGCACCGGCGAGATGCCGTCGGCCACGCTGCGGACGCTGGTGTGGTCCATGCTGGTGCTCGTCAGCCTGCCGGCCTTCCTGATGATCCCGCTGTCCTTCGGCAAGGCCGGGCTGGCCTGGCCGCCCACCGGCTTCTCCCTGCAATGGTACGAGCAGCTCTTCCAGTCGCCGCTGTGGATGCAGGCGCTGACCCGCTCGCTGGTGGTGGCCTTCGGCACCGGCCTGCTGTCAATGGCGATCGGCGTGCCGGCGGCCTTCCTGATGGTGCGCAGCCGGATGCGGGGCAAGGGCGCGATGCTGGCCTTCATCCTGTCGCCGGTGATCGTGCCGCGCATGATCATCGCGGTCGGCATGTTCTACCTGTTCGCCCAGATGGGGCTGGTCGGCACCATCCTGGGTCTGGTGATCGGCCACACGGTCGTCGCCGTCCCCTATGTGGTGATGACGATGACGGCGGTGCTGCGCAACTACGACACCCGGCTCGACCTCGCGGCGCAGAGCCTGGGCGCCCGTCCGCTGGCGGCGCTGCGCCACGTCACCTTCCCGATCCTGGGGGCCGGCATGCTGTCGTCCTTCCTGTTCGCTTTCGCCACCTCCTTCGACGAGCTGACCATCTCGCTGTTCTCGTCGGGCGGACTCAGCGCCACCCTGCCCAAGCAGTTCTGGGACGAGGTGACGCTGCAGGTCTCCCCCGTCATCGCGGCGGTGTCGACCGGTCTCCTCGTCTTCGTCGCGGTGCTGATCTACGCCGCGGACCGGCTGCGCCGGCGCAGCCTGGCCTCCTGATCCTTATCAGCACCGACGCCTCACCTCTTCGCACTTCCAAGGATACATCATGCTCGATGCCACCAAACTCCGCGGCATTCTGCCCGCCACCCCGACGCCGGTGACCGCCGACGGCACGATCGACGTCGCGGCGTCGAAGGCGCTGTTCTCCTGGCTGAACCGCCAGGGGATCGACGGGGTGGTTCCGCTGGGCGGCACCGGCGAGTACGGCGCACTGGCGCGGGCCGAGCGCAACCGCTTCGCCGAACTGACGGTCGAGGCGATGGCGGGCAGGAAGCCGGTCATCGCCGGCGTCCTCGACACCGGCTATCACGACGCCCTGGCCGCGGGCCGCGATTTCGCGGCGGCCGGCGTGGACGGCCTGCTGGTCCTGACGCCCTACTATACCAACCCGACCCAGGCCGGCATCCGCGACTACTTCCTGCGCTACGCCGACGAGTCGCCGGTGCCGATCCTGATCTACGAGATCCCCTACCGCACCCGCATCGCCGTCGATCCGGAGGTCCTGCACGAGCTGTCGCGCCACGAGCGGATCGTCGGCATGAAGGCCTGCAACACCGACATGTACCATTTCCTGCGCACCATGGCCGGGCTGGACCCGTCCTTCGCCATGCTGAGCGGCGAGGACACGCTGTTCCCGCTGCATGTGGCCGCCGGCGCCAAGGGCGGCATCGTGGTCACGGCCAACCTCCTGCCGCGCGCCTGGCGCCTGGTCTTCGACCTCGCCTCGTCCGGCAGGACCGCCGAGGCGCTGGAGGTCCACCGCACTCTCATCCCGATGATGAACCTCGCCTTCGCCGAGACCAACCCCGGCCCGATGAAGTCGGTGATGGGCCTGATCGGCGTGAACGCTCCGGCGATGCTGCCGCCGCTGCGCGAGCCGCGGTCGGAGCTGCGCGAAGCGCTGAAAAGCGAACTGGCGCGCCTTCTGACCACCTATGAAGGGCTGCCGGCGGCCGCGGTGGCCTGACCGGTGGCAACGCTTGCGCGTGGCATCCGGTGCGCCGGATGTTATGCGTAGGCGAACCATGCCGACGACGCGAGGACGAGCACCCATGAAGGCCGGAAAGACCACCAGGACGGGCGGCATGGCGGAGGGCGAGGACCAACGGACCGACACCGCACCGGCCGTGAAGCCGAAGGCCGACCCGCGCGAGTCGTCGCTGTTCGTCGGCTCGACCGAGAAGACCTTCCAGATCCTGCACGCCTTCGACGGCCCGCACCGGCAGATGCCGCTGTCCGAGATCGCCAAGGCGGCGGGGCTGGACCGCAGCGCCACCCAGCGGCTGGTCTACACGCTGGAGACGCTGGGCTATCTGCGGCGCGTCCACGGCACCCGCAACTACGCGCTCAGCCCGAAGCTGCTGCAATTCTCCTACAACTATCTGCGGGCGAACGAGCTGATCGAGAAGGCGTCGCCCTACCTGCTGGACATCAGCCGCAGCGTCGGCGAAACCGCCAATCTGCAGGAGCTGGACGGCCACGAGATCGTCTTCGTCGCCCGTTTCCCCGGCCGGCATCTGGTGAACATCGACATCATGGTCGGCAGCCGGCTGCCCGCCTACTTCACCGCCTCGGGCACCGCCATCCTGTCGCGCCTGTCGGCGGAGGAGCGGGAGGAGATCCTGGCCCGCACCGACCTCCGCCCGCTCACCCCCTTCACCGTGAACGACCCCGGCCGCCTGCGCGCCCGCGTGCAGGAGGCGGCGGAAAAAGGCTACGCCGTGGTGACCAACGAGACGGTGATGGGCGACATCTCGGTCGCCGCCGCCATCACCGACGAGCATGGGCACGCGGTCGCCGGCCTGAACATCTCCGTCCCCACCACCCGCTGGACGCCGGAGACGGCCGAGCAGGAACTCGCCCGGCATGTCCAGGTGGCGGCGACCTCGATCTCCGTCAACAAGTTCGCCGGCTATCCGCGGTAGCGGCGTCACGGGTGCCCCTGGTCGGTGTGGGCGCACCCGCCGTGCTCCAGCTGCACCGTGGCGTGCCGGATGCCGAACCGCTCCTCCAGGACCCGGTTGGCGTCGCGCAGCACCCGGTTTCGGTCGGCGCCGTCCTCGACGACCGCGTGCAGGGTCAGCAGGGGGCGTTCCGTGTTGAGCGACCAGACATGGACATGGTGGACGTCGAGCACTCCGGCGACCTCGCCCAGGGCGGCGCCGACGCTGGCCGCGTCGATGCCCGGCGGGGTGCCTTCGAGAAGGATGTGCCCGGCCTCCTTCGTGATCCTCCAGGCGCTGCGCAGGATGAGCAGGGCGACCACCACCGACAGGATCGGGTCGATGGGCATCCAGCCGGTCCACAGGATGATCAGCGCGGCGGCGATGGCGCCGACCGAGCCGAGAAGGTCGCCGAGGACATGGACGGCGGCCCCGCGGACGTTCAGGTTCCCGTTCCCGCCGCGGCTCAGTATCCAGAAGGCGAGGATGTTGACCAGCAGCCCCAGCGTGGCGATGACCAGCATCTGGGGTCCCATCACCTCGACCGGATCGACGAGGCGCCCGCCCCCTTCCACGACGATCCACAGCGCGATGGCGAACAGGCTGATCCCGTTGGTGTAGGCGGCCACCACCTGGAAGCGGTGGTAACCGTAGGAGCGCAGCGGGTCGGCCGGGCGGCGGCCCAGGCGGAAGGCGAACCAGGCGAGCGCCAGCGCCGCGAAATCGGTCAGCATGTGCCCGGCGTCCGCGAGCAGCGCCAGCGAGCCGGAAACGATGCCGCCCACCACCTCGGCCAGCATGAAGCCGCCGGTCAGCAGCATCACCCAGAAGACCTTGCGCTCGCTGCTTTCGGTCACCGTCGGCATGTCGTGGCTGTGGCCCACTTCGCCGTGCCCGTGGCCGTGCCCGTGGCCATGTCCGTGATCGTGCGTGTGACCGTGCCCATGATCGTCACCATGATGATGTGCCATGTGATCAGCCCATGCCGTGTGTCAGTCCGTGGAATCGTCGAAACGGGCGGCGTGCCGCGTCATCAGGACGGCGGCAGGAGCGGCCGCAAGGCGTTGAGGAACGCCTCGTAGCTCAGCACCCCCTTGTGCGTCTTGCCGTCGATCACGAAGGACGGGGTCGAGTCGATCTGGTGCTTCTCCGCGCCGTCGAGACGCGACTGGAGGATGGCATCGCTGAGAGCCTGGTCGTCCAGACACGCCTGGAAGGTTTCCTTCGGCAATCCGGCCAGCAGACCGTAGCGGGTCAGGCTCTCGCGCGGGTCCTTGGCGTGGGACCAGTCGTCCTGCTTGGCGAACAGCACCGACAGGATGGCGAAGTACCGGCCGGGCGGCACGCAGCGGGCCAGGACGGCGGCATCGAGGGCCGCCCGGTCCAGCGGGAAATCCCGGTAGACGATGCGGATCTTGCCGGTGTCGATCAGCTCCTTCTTCACCTGGGGCAGCACCTCGTTGTGGAAGGTGGCGCAGTGGTGGCAGGTGAGGGACGCGTATTCGATGACCTCGATGGGCGCGTCGGGGCTTCCCAGGACGCGCGGGGCCGTCGCCGTCGCGGGGACTTCCGGAGCCGGTGCGGCGCCCGGGGATTGCGCCAGGGCCATGGGCGCGCCAGCCAGCAGGCCGATGGCGCCGAGCAGGGCCACCGCCCGGCGCCGGTTGAACGGAAGGACGGTCATTGTCGTTTTCTCCTCGATGTCCACCAGGGAAGCTCGCGATCAGGGCTGCTTGCCGACCCGCCCACCGGTCTCATCGCTTGCGACCCGTCGCGGCCACAGCCCGGAGATCAGCAGCAGCCCGACGCCGCCGGTAATCCCGATGTCGGCGACGTTGAAGGTCGGCCAGTGCCATCCGAAGGCGTGAAGGTCGATGAAATCGGTGACGGCGCTCTGGCGCAGACGATCCACGACGTTGCCCACCGCACCGCCCGCGATCGCGCCGAAACTCGCCGCCTCGGTGCGGCTGTCCGAACGGGCCGCCCAGACCACCAGAACCGCGACGACGAGCAGCGCGGCCCCGGAGAGCAGCCAGGGTCCGTAGGCGCTGTCGTTCTCCAGAAGCCCGAAACTGACGCCGGTGTTGAAGCCGAGCACCAGATTCAGGAAGGGCGTCACTTCGATCAGCCGCGGCGGCGCCAGGAGCTGCTCCAGCGCCGCCCATTTGGTGAGCTGGTCGAGGACCAGGACCATGGCGCCGACGGCACCCGCCAGTTTCAAGCCGGCGGACGGGGCCGCCCATGTGGTCTTCATGATTCCTTCCTTCAAGCAGCCGGCTGTGAAGCCGGGAGGCGTCCGCCCCTGCGGCGGAGCAGGCGCAACGCGTTGAGCGTGACGATGATCGTGGCCCCGGTGTCCGCAAGGATGGCCAGCCACAGGTCGGTGATCCCGAACAGCGTCGTCACCAGGAAAATCGCCTTCAGGCCGAGGGCGAAGGCGACGTTCTGGCGGATGTTGGCCAGGGTCGCCCGCGACAGGGTGACAAGCTCGGCCACCCCCTCGACCCGGTTGCCCAGCAGGGCGGCGTCGGCGGTCTCCAGCGCGACGTCGGTGCCGCCGCCCATGGCGATGCCGACGTCGGCGGCGGCCAGGGCCGGGCCGTCGTTGATGCCGTCGCCGATCATCGCGACCGTCCCCTGCCCCTTCAGGCCCACGATCGCCCGCAGCTTCTCCTCCGGCAGGAGTCCGGCCTCGACCGCCAGGCCGAGCGTCCGGGCGACCGCCTGACCGGTGTGCCGGTTGTCGCCGGTCAGCATGACGCTGCGCACGCCCAGCCCGCGCAGGGCGGCGATCCCCTGGGCGGCGTCGGGCCGCGGCTCGTCGCGGAGCGCCAGAAGGCCGATGGGCCGGCCATCCGCCAGGACCGCGGCGACCGTCTTGCCATCCTCCTCGAGGGCGGCGACGGTGTCGACGGGCAAGGACCCGGCGCCGCCCCGTTCGATGGCGTGACGGGGGGAGCCGACCTCGATCAGGCGCCCGCCGACCACCGCCTGCACCGCCCGCCCCGGAACGGCCTTGCGGTCGCGCGCCGGGCGCAGCGGCACGCCGTCGGCTGCCGCGCGCTCCACGATGGCGCGGGCCAGCGGATGGGAGGAGCCGTTCTCGGCGGTGGCGGCGAGACCGAGAAGCGTGCGTTCGGTTCCGTCGAGCGGGACGATGTCGGTGACGCGCGGCTGTCCCAGGGTCAGCGTGCCGGTCTTGTCGAAGGCGATGGTCCGCACCTTGCCGATCGCCTCCAGCGCGGCGCCGCCCTTGATGAGCAGGCCCCGCCGGGCACCGGCGGCGATCCCGGAGGCGATGGCCGCCGGGGTGGAGAGGACCAGCGCGCAGGGGCAGCCGATCAGCAGCAGCGCCAGACCGCGGTAGATCCAGCTGTGCCAGTCCCCGCCGAAGCCCAGCGGCGGCACCAGAATGGTCAGGACCGACACGGTGATGACGGCGGGGGTGTAGCGGGCGCTGAACCGCTCGATCCAGCGCGCGGTGGGCGATTTGGCAGCCTGCGCCTCCTCCACCAGTTGGACGATGCGGGCGATGGTGTTGTCCGACGCCTTGCGGGTGACGCGGACGCGCAGCACCCCGGTGGCGTTGATGCCGCCGGCGAAGACCGGGGAGCCCACGGATTTGGTGACCGGCACGGACTCGCCGGTCACCGGGGATTCGTCGATGTCGGACTCGCCCTCCTCCACCACGCCGTCGGCGGACACGCGGTCGCCGGGCCGGACGAGCACGAGCTGTCCGACCTCCAATTGCTCCACCGGCACCGCGCGGGCGCTCTCACCCTCGATCAGCAGCGCGGTCCGCGGGACCAGCGCCGACAGCGCCCGGATGCCCGATCGGGCGGTTCCGGCGGCGACACCCTCCAACAGTTCGCCGATGGCGAAGAGCAGGACGACCACCGCGGCCTCCTCCGCCTCGCCGATGGCGAGCGCGCCAAGCGTCGCCACCGACATCAGCATCTCGATGCTGAAGGGCGAACCGGAGCGGGCAAGCCGGACGGCCCGGCGCCCGAAGACGGCCAGCCCAAGCAGGGCGGCGGGCAGTGGCGCGTGATCCGCCACACCCGGCACCAGCCAGGACAACAGATAGCCGCCCACCACCAGCAGTCCGATCAGGATGGCGATCCGGCCCCGGCCGGTCTGCCACCAGCGGGGCTCCTGCCGGGCCGTGGGATCGAACGCTGCGCCGCCGCCCTCGGCGACATGGAGCGTGTCGGCGGGCTCGACCCCGAAGCCAAGCCCGCGGATGGTCGCCTCGACCGCCGAGCGCGGCGTCGCGGCCTCGTCCAGCGTCAGTCGCAAAATCTGCGAATGGTGGTTGAGCCCGACGCCGGACGCCCCCGGCAGACGGCGCAACGCGGTTTCGATCTTGCCGACGCAGCTCGGGCAATCCATGCCCGCCACCCTGTAGCGCATGGGCTGCCCAATGACCGGTGGGGCGGCCTCCATCGTCTTGTCCTGCATGATCCACTCCGACCGGCGGTGTGGCGGGCCGCGGTGGGAACGAATGCGCGGCTGCCTGTCGTGCGCCATCCTGGACCCTGGAGTCACTACAGGGTCAAGAGGGATTTTCTCCGGTCGGGACGCTACCGGGACCACCGCGAAGGCCGGGGTAAGCCGCACCGCGCGGTCGATCCGGACAGCGGCGAAATCCTCGCCCGGCAAACCCGCCCCGTCCGCGGGATTGGCCCGCAGATAGGACTTGATTTGTTTGCATGACCAACGCACAAATTATCGCATGATGTGTGTGGCAACTCACCTGCTGACCGGAGCCAGGGCCATTGCGATAGCCCTGCTTTTGTCATTGGTGCCGTTGCTGATGTCGGCGCGGAGCGCACACACCGAGATACTGCCCATCCCCACGAACGTGCAGTACGACGTCACATCCGTCACATCCGCGAATGCCGAGGAGTCGGCGGTCACCATGGCCGACGACGCAGTGCGGGACAGCATCGTCGCTGTCCTGGAGAGCAGCGACGGAGACGCCGAACGGAGCCGCGACGAGGCCGTTCCTCTCGTGGCATCGCCCCGATCGACCCCCGCCGAATCCATCGCGCTGTTCTCCGAGCACGACGACCGCGCTCATTGGGCCGCAACGCCCTGCTGGCGTCCTCCGACGCATCTCTCGACCGGCGCGTAAGCGCGGTCCCTCCGGCTTAGCCGAAGGCGCGGCCCAAGAAGGCTGACGCAACAGGCACGTCCATTTGGTGGACGATCCCGCGCCTTTCCCTGCCGCGCCACCGAGCCGCCACCAGCCGTCATTCCGTCACGTCGAAGTACGGCGGACAACGAAACATCGCCGCACGAAAAAACGGCACCTCAGCCGAAGCCAAAGTGCCGATTGAGTGTGACGCACTAGAAAGAAAAAGTACCGCACAGCGCCCTTCCGCAATACCGACAAGCGTAAACTGGCCCACAAAGCCGCATGAGCCTGTTCCACACATATATCTGTAGAATAGGCAAGAAAAAGCTTTTACGAACACTTGCCGCCTTACGTTACACCAAACGGTGCCGCGCAAGCACTATACGGACTGATAGAATGTAATCATCGGATGACGGTAAGTCAACGATGATAAACTTCTAGATTATTGCTGCATTGCAGCAACTGAAATGGATACATACGCCATCAATACCACCAACGCTACTGCACTCACGCCCCTGACATAGGCCAACAGGAAAAACTGTTCTATGATTTTGCGGGCTCAATCATGTCTGAGTTAGGGGAAGTGTGCCCAACGAGCTGGTTGGTTGTGCACTGCACTGCCGCCTATGCCTAGGGATTTCCTGGGACCTGTTACCGCCAGACATCGGTGAAAGCATCTATTTATCTGACGTTGTTTACGTTCCTCTAGACCGCTTCGCGAAAAAACGATATGACCACAGGGAAGCAGGTCACGCGAGAAGCCCGCCGTGGAACGCCGCTCCCAGCCCCTCGCGAACGGCCCTGCGCCACAAAATATTAAAATCCAGGGGGATCGCACTTATGACAGTGAACAGCGCAGATTCAGCACAGACGGCACAACGCAACAGCTATTGGCAGGCATCGCTGCGCCTCATCATGCTTTGCCTGGTGATCTGGTTCGTTGTTTCCTATGGATTTGGTATTCTTCTCGTCGACCAACTGAACGCGATCAATTTCGGCGGCTTCAAGCTTGGCTTCTGGTTCGCGCAGCAGGGCTCGATCTATGTCTTTGTCGCCCTGATCTTCTTCTATGCGCTGCGAATGAACGTCATCGATCGGCAACACGGCGTTCACGAAGACTGAGCGAAGGGGCAACGGGAATGGAACTCAAGACGCTTACCTATCTCGTCGTCGGCGCCAGCTTCGCGCTCTACTTCGGGATCGCCCTCTACACCACGGCGCGCAGCACGGGCGACTTCTATGTGGCCGGCAAGGGCGTGCATCCGGTCGTCAACGGCATGGCCACGGCGGCCGACTGGATGAGCGCCGCCTCCTTCATCTCGATGGCCGGCTTGATCGCCTTCCTGGGCTATGGCGGCTCGGTCTACCTGATGGGCTGGACCGGCGGCTACGTGCTGCTCGCCATGCTGCTGGCCCCGTACCTGCGCAAGTACGGCAAGTTCACGGTACCGGAGTTCATCGGCGACCGGTACTATTCCAAGGCCGCCCGACTGGTGGCGGTGGTCTGCCTGATCTTCATCTCCTTCACCTACGTCGCCGGCCAGATGCGCGGCGTCGGCATCGTGTTCTCCCGTTTCATGGAAGTGAGCGTCGAGACTGGCCTGATCGTCGGCATGGGCATCGTGTTCGTCTACGCGGTGCTGGGCGGCATGAAGGGCATCACCTACACCCAGGTGGCGCAGTATGTCGTGCTGATCTCCGCCTACACGGTCCCGGCCGTCTTTATCGCCTTCAACCTCACCGGCAATCCGGTGCCACAGGTCGCCATGGGCTCGGAGCTGACCACGGGCGGCTACATGCTCGACCGGCTGAACACCCTGGTGACCGACCTGGGCTTCGCGGCCTACACCGACGGCAACAAGACGACCATCGACATCTTCTGCATCACGCTGGTGCTGATGGCGGGCACCGCCGGCCTGCCGCACGTGATCGTGCGTTTCTTCACCGTGCCCAAGGTGCGTGACGCCCGCTCGTCCACCGGCTGGGCGCTGGTGTTCATCGCCCTGCTCTACACCGTGGCCCCGGCGGTCGGCGCCATGGCCCGCTTCAACCTGACCACCACGATCCAGAACGGCGACGTCGGCGTCGCCACCGCGAATCTGGAGTACGAGCAGCGCCCCGAGTGGTTCAAGCGCTGGGAGAAGACCGGCCTGCTGGCGTTCCAGGACAAGAACGGCGACGGCCGCATCCAGTACTACAACGACAAGAATCCGCAGTTCGCCGAGAAGGCCTCCGCCTGGGGCTGGAAGGGCAACGAGCTGACCGTCAACAACGACATCATGGTGCTCGCCAACCCGGAGATCGCCAACCTGCCGAACTGGGTGATCGCGCTCGTGGCCGCGGGCGGGATCGCCGCCGCGCTCTCCACGGCCGCGGGTCTGCTGCTCGTCATCTCGTCCTCGATCTCGCACGACCTGATGAAGGGCGCGCTTACCCCGAACATCACGGAGAAACAGGAACTGACGGCGGGCCGACTGGCCGCAGCCGTGGCCATCCTGATCGCGGGCTATCTCGGATGGAATCCACCGGCCTTCGTGGCCCAGGTGGTGGCCTTCGCCTTCGGTCTGGCGGCGGCATCGCTGTTCCCGGCGATCCTGATGGGCATCTTCTCCCGGACGATCACCCGCGAGGGCGCGATCGCCGGCATGCTGACCGGCCTCATCTTCACGATGGGCTACATCCTGTACTTCAAGGGCATCTTCATCACGCCGTTCGCCGCCGACGTCCCGGCCAACTGGATGTTCGGCATCTCTCCGGAGGGCATCGGCTCGGTGGGCATGCTTCTGAACTTCCTCGTGGCCTTCGCCGTCAGCAAGGTGACGGCGGCCCCGCCGCGTGACGTGCAGGAGCTGATCGAGACCATCCGCCTTCCGGCGGGTGCCGGAAGCGCTCACAGCCACTGACACGGCTGGGTCGGATGACCGAGTGAGGAGAGCGGACCCCGCGGCACGCGCGGGGTCCGCTTTACCCCTTTCCACCGCCCGTGCCGCGGAGCCCTGCCGTGAACGCCGAACCGACCGATTTCCACGCCTTCCTGGGGCGGCATCATCCCTTCGACCTGCTGCCGCCCGACACATTGGCCGAGGTCAGCGGCAACCTGACCGTCCGCGACGTCCCGCGCGGCACCGTCGTGATGACGCCGGGTGAACCGGCGAACACCCTGCACATCGTCTGCTTCGGCGCCGCCGAAACCCGCAGCCCGGACGGCGAGTTGCTCGCGCGGCTGGGCGAGGGCGAGTGCTTCGGCGTGCGCGCGATCCTGCGGGGCGGCATCGCCGTCAACCGTACCGAGACCATCGAGGACACGCGGCTGCTGCTGATGCCGTCCGAGATGTTCGACCGGTTGCGCCGCAACCACCTTCCCTTCGCCTATCATTTCGCTGCGTTCGAGGGCGGTCGCCTTCAAGACTCCGTGAATGGGATTCCGGGCACGCGCGGCTCCGATCTGCTGAACAAGCGCGTCGGCGCTCTGCTGGCCCGTGATCCGGTCACGGTCCCAACGGGCACCGCGATCCGTGATGCGGCGCGGACCATGCGCAACGAGCGGGTGTCCTGCGTGATGATCACCGACGGCGGTGCGCTGGTGGGCATCCTCACCGACCGCGACCTGCGGAACCGTGTCGTCGCCGAGGGGCTGTCCATCGACGCGACGGTGGAACGGGTGATGACCCGCGATCCGCTGCGCATGCAGGTCGCGGATTACGCGCTCGATGCGCTGATGCTGATGTCTCGCCACAACATCCACCATTTGCCGGTGATGCGGGATGGTGCCGTGGCGGGCTGCCTGACCGCGACGTCGGTGGTCGAGAGTCACACGGCCTCACCCGTCTTCCTGGCCCGGAACATCCACAACGCCGAATCGCCCCAAGGGGTATGGGAGGCGATGCGGGGCCTGCCGGGTCTGGTCCATCAGTTGACGGAGTCCGGCGCCACGGCGCACAGCATCGGGCACATCGTGTCGGCGCTGACCGACGCCGTCACCGTCCGCCTGCTTCGCCTCGCCGAGGACAGCCTCGGCCCGCCCCCGGTCCCCTACGCCTGGCTGGCCGCCGGGTCGCAGGCCCGCCATGAGCAGACGGCGCTGTCCGATCAGGACAATTGCCTGCTCCTGCACGACAGCTACGACGAGCAGGAGCACGGCGCCTATTTCGAGGCGCTCGCCGATGCCGTCTGCCAGGGGCTGAACGCCTGCGGCTACGTCTACTGTCCAGGCGGGATGATGGCGATGAACCCGCAGTGGCGCAAACCGCTGTCGGTCTGGAAGAGCTATTTCCGTCGTTGGATCGAGGAGCCGGAGCCCAAGGCGCTGATGCTGTGCTGCGTCTTCTTCGACCTGCGGCACGTCCACGGCGATCCGGAGCTGCTGAACGGACTGCACGACATCGTTCTGGAAAAGGCCAAGTCCAACCGGATCTTCCAGACCTACATGGCGGGCAACGCGGTTTCGCGGCACCCGCCCATCGGATTCTTCCGCAACCTCGTGCTGATCCATGGCGGCGAGCACGACCGGACGCTCGACCTGAAGCACAACGGCGTGGTACCGATCGTCGACATCGCGCGGCTCTATGCCCTGGCCGCCGGTAGCCCGGCGGTCGACACCGCCGACCGGCTGCAGGCCGCGGCGGCGGCAGGGGCGCTCAACCAGAAGACCGCCGCGGATCTGATCGACGCGCTGGAGTTCATTGGCATCACGCGCCTGCGTCATCAGGCGCGGATGGCCCGCGAGGGCAAGCCGACGGACAATTTCCTCTCTCCTGCGGAGTTGTCAGGTTTCGAAAAAGGCAATTTGAAAAGCGCCTTCTTCGTGGTCAAGACCATGCAGACCGCGATGGCGTCGACCTATCAGCTCGGTCGTTTCTAGCGACGGGCTTTCCATGCGAATCATTGGTTGTTTCAGGTGGGTTCATGCTTTTTGAAATCATAATCGTCGTCTGCGCGGCCTTCGCCATGAGCGGCGTGACGCTGATCCTGTCACGGCTGCTTCGCGTCCGGTTGCCCAAGGCCGTCATTCCGATCGTGGCAGCCGTCAGCATCGTGGCCGCCACCGCTTGGCTTCGCCACAGTTGGGCCGACCGTGCCGCCTCGTCCCTTCCCGAAGGGCTGAGCGTCATCGCGACGGTTCCCTACAGCAGCGTGCTGGAGCCATGGACACTCGTCCGGCCCCGCGCCGGTGGACTGATGGTCTTGGATGGGCGGGAAACCATGCGTCATCCCGATCATCCCGATCTTGCGCTGGTGTCCATCCTGTTGGTGGAGCCGAACGCGGAAACGATCAAGAGCCGGCACATCGTCGACTGCGCCAAGCGCCGCCGGGCGCCGGTCACCGCCGACACGACCTTCACCCAGGACGGGCTGCCGAAGCCGGAGGTCTGGGTATCCGACGAGGAGCCCAAGGCATTGTACGGCGAGGTTTGCAAAACGCCCCGAGGGTAAGCGAGCCTGCCCGTTGCTCAATCAGATCGCCGAGCCGATGGCCTTGAACCGCTCTGGTTTTCCCGGAGGCCTTTTGGCATGAGTCACGCCGCCACGGCCCGAGGACGCTGATAACGGTGGATCAGCGGAGCCTCAGGGATCGTTGCGGCCGTGGGCCACGCGGAACCAGTGCTCCGCGTGCTGACGACAGGTTTCGGCTTCGACGGAATCACCGGATCGCTCGGCATCAGCGGAACGGGCGAGCCACTGGACGTGCTTTTGCTGGGCGGAGCCATTGACCTTCTGGTGCGCTCGCGCCGGGGCTCCCTGCACGGCTTGCCGTTGAGCCGCTTTACCGAACCGTGGCTGCCGATGGGCTCGATCACCAGCCGGATTGTCGAAAGGCATGAACGTTGATCCTTGGGTGGTCGACAGACGCGATCAGGAGTGGGGAGGGCCTTTCCCGAATGCTCAATCCTGGTGTTCTCTCGTCACACCGGAAAGGGCGCGGAAGGCTTCGGTCACATCATTCATGACCTGCGGGAAGAACGCAACGCGGCCGGCAAGCGGCCCTTCACTGATTGGCGTGGGACGGGGGAGTGGACGCGGCAATGGGGGCGGCTTTCCAGGGTTCCGCTCGTCGGCACGGGGAGGCTCGTAGAAATGCAGGGCGAGCTGGCCGTCGGGTTCGGCGGCGTAGGGCAAGCCGGGCTCGGTCCGGCGCTCCGCACCGGGAAGGACATACTGATGACCTTGGGCGGTCCTTTCCGTCAGCGGCACCCAAGACACCCCTTCGCCGGTTGAAGCCTCGCTCAACCTATCAGATTTCAGTCAATCCGCTCTAGGGAATACGGCTGACTATTGATTCCAAATCCTCGTTCAGCACCGATGGGTGCGTTTTGGAATTCAAGTGTGGGACTGGTCGACCATGGTCTGCGCTGGAGGTGGACGGGTGGACCGATTTTTCCAGCTTCATCTAAAAGAGGAAGTCATCCCGAAATACCGCCTTTCGTTGAAATTGGTGGCAATGCGACGCCGATGGCCCCACACACTGCCCCAGGCAGTTCCTTCCAGGTGAACATCCATCATGTGGCCGTCGGCGGACGCTCCGACGGCTGCATCACCCATCCGGGCGAGGAGTTCGTCTATGTGCTGGCGGGTGAAATCGATCTGATCCTGGGCGACGAGGTCACCCGGATGTGCGCGGGGGATTCCGCCTTCTTCGCATCGGAAGTTCCTCACGGCTACTCCAATCCGGGTGGCATCCCGGCAGCCGTCCTCTGGCTAAACTCGCCGCCGACCTTTTAGCTTTGCAGCGCTTTGCGGCAATGGAAGCGATGAACGAGAAGGGCGATGTGGACGCTGTTCCCCAGATCTGGAAGGTCAACGGGATGCCGATGGTAACGGCCGTGAACGGATTGGCTCGCCCGCAGATGTACGGTGTGGATGCGCGGAGGAGGCTCAGTGGCCACCCGGAGCAAGAGGGTGGCCACCACGGGGAGGCGGTGCCTCCTCAGCCGCGAACGTCGACGACGACGCGACCACGAATCCGACCGGCCAGTATCCGGCTTGCCAGATCCGGCAGCGCGTCGAAGGGCTGCACCTCATACATCGTCTTCAGCAGGCCTTTGTCCAAATCGCGGGCCAGCCGTGTCCAGGCGGCGTTCCGGCGGTCCTGCGGAGCCATGACGGAATCGACGCCCAGCAGCGCCACGCTGCGCAGGATGTGCGGCAGGACCGTCCCCGGCAGATCGGAGGAGCCGGCCAAACCGCAAGCGGCGATGGCGCCGCCCCACGCGGTCTGCGACAGCGCGTTGACCAGCGTCTGCCCGCCCACCGAGTCGACGCCGCCGGCCCAGCGCTCCTTCTGCAAGGGGGCGCCCTTCTCCTGGAGAGCGGCGCGGTCGATGAATCCGCCGGCACCGAGGCCGCGCAGGTAGTCATGCGTCTCCGGTCGGCCGGTGGAGGCGACCACCGGATAGCCGCGCTTGGCGAGCAGCGCCACCGCGACCGAACCGACACCGCCGGCGGCTCCGGTGACCAGAACCTCCTTGCCGCCCGGCTGGACCGCGCCCCATGTCTCCAGGGCTTCGACGCAGAGCGCCGCCGTGTAGCCGGCGGTGCCGATGCCCATCGCCTCTTCGAACGAGAAGGCGTCCGGCAGACGGGTCAGCCATTCGGGCTTCAGGCGCTGGAAACGGGTGTAGCCGCCCCACTGCGTTTCCGACATGCCCCAGCCGTTGGCGACCACCTTGTCGCCGGTCTTCCAGGCGGGGGAGCGGGATTCGACCACCGTGCCGGCCAGATCGATGCCCGCGACCATCGGCAGCTTGCGGGCGATTCGCCCCTTGCCGCTGACCGCGAGCCCGTCCTTGTAGTTGACGGTGGAATAGGCAACCTCGACCAGCACGTCGTTGTCCGGCAGGTCGGCGAGAGTGAGTTGCCTGAAGCCGCCCTTGGACTTGCCGTCGGCGTCTTCGATCACGAAGGCTTTGAAAGTTTCGGCCATGGTTGGGTCCTTGTTTTGCGACGACGGGAATTGTTGCGGGAATTGTTGAATGCCGGGGGCGTTGCGGGCCGCGCTTCAGCCGCCTGCGGAAAACGTCAGCTGCGCCCGCTCCTTCAGCTTGCCGCGCTGGATTTTCTCTCCGTTGGGGCTCATCGCCGTCGGGAACTGGTCCACCACGACGAAACGCGCCGGAATCTTGAAATCGGCAAGCGCCGCGCCGACACGCTCGCGCAGGGCGGCCTCGTCGAGGACGGCGCCCTCGCGCAGGCGCAGGAAGGCCACGGGCTTGTTGCCGCGCTCCGTCGCCGCCTCGACGACCACCGCGGTCTCCACGCTGCCGTCGCGTTGCAGCACCGCCTCGATCTCAGCCGGATCGACGAGGAAGCCACCGAGACGGAGGACGTCGCCGCTGCGGCCCTTGAAGATGAAGCCGCCATCCACCCGCATCGTCGCCAGATCGCCGGTGATGAAGAATCCGTCCTCGGTGAAGGCGTCGCGGGTCGCTTCGGGATTGCCGAAATACGCGCAGAACAGCGTGTCCGACGCGATCTCCAGGCTGCCGATCCCGCCCGGCGGCAGGACGTGCCCGGTCGCGGTGTCACGCACTCGCACCCGCGCCTTGGGATTGACCGGATGGCCGCCGGACAGCTTGCGCAGGCCGATCGGGGCGTTCGGGGCCTGTCGTGAGAAGAACGAAAAGATCTCGCTCATCCCGAAACCGTTGGTCATCGGCACGCCGCGCCGCTCCGCCTCCTCGGGGAACAGGGCCAGGGTCGGGTTGAACGAGGCGATCAGACAGTCGCGCAGGGACGGAAACGGCTTGTCTTCCGGGCAGACGTCGAGCAGGCGCTTGAAGAGGTCATCCGGTCCGTTCAGGTGGGTGATCGACCGCGACCGGATCAGGTCGCGGGCCTCCACCGGCTCGAACAGGCTCATCAGCGTGACGGACGCCGCGCCGGCCAGGGTGGCGGCAAACTGCGAGAAGCCGAACACGCCGCAGAACGGGATGGCTTGCAGCAGATGGGCGTCGGGGGCGTCATAGCCGAAGGCGGTCGCCACCTGCGCGGCGTGGTGGGCGACGGCGCCCTGGCGGTGCAGGGCGAATTTGGGAAGACCGGTGGTGCCCGAGGTCGGGAAGATGATGCAGGGCAGCTCCGGTGCGGCGGCGCTTTCGCCGGCCGTCTCGGCCAGCAGGTCGCGGTGATGAACAACCCGCACACCCGGCAGCGGGAAGCCGGACCGCCCATCGTCTTCGCACAGGACCGCCAGACGCAGCGACGCCATCGCCGCCGGATCGAGTTCGCCCAGCATGGTCAGGAAGGGGATGTTCTTGAAGCCGGGCCAGACGACGATGGCCGACGCACCGGTGCGGCTGACGATGGATTCGACTTCGGCCCGGCGGAAGCGCGTGTTCACCGACACGGCGATCGCGCCGATGTGCAGGCAGGCGAAGAACAGGTCGAGATACGGGATGCCGTTCGGCAGCCAGAAGGCGACCCGGTCGCCCGGACCGACGCCAAGCCCCCGGAGCGCCGACGCGCAGCGCAGGCTGCGGTCCAGCAGATCCCCGTAGGACAGGGAGTGCCCGTTCCATCGGATGCGCGCGCCGGGCGCCGTCGCGGCGGCGTGGCGCAACTGGTCGATGGGAGTGACGGTGAAGGGGGAGGCCATGTGCGTCATCACGGTCCTGTCGGCATCCGGTGAGCCGTTGGAAAGGAGGGGGAAGGAAGGACGTCCCCTCCCCCGAATCTGGGAGAGGGGGCGCCCCGTCGGGCCGATGGCCCGGCGCCGTTACCGGTCGCTCCACTTGGGCAGGGGAACCTTGCGCATCTCGGCATTGGCGGCGCTCTGCGGCCAGACGACCTGCAGCTTGCCGTCCTGCCACTGCATGACCGAGATCAGCGCCCGGCTGTTCTGCCCCGCTTCCTTCTCGCCGACCTGGTTCAGCTTCACCCCGGCACCGGTCAGCAGGCTGCCGTCCGGCAGGTCGGTGGCGTAGGCGGCCTTGCGCAGCGCCGCCAGATCGGTCGAGCCCGCGCGCGGGATGACGTCCGTGAACAGGGTCCAGAAGCCGCCGAAGGCGATCAGGCCCAGCGGGCCCGGATCGCGCTTCTCCTTGGCGCGGAAGCCCTCGATGAACTCCGCGTACAGCTTCTGCGTCGCCTCCGGGAGATTGGAGACGTTCGGCGAGGCCGGGGCGTCCACGTCGAAGATGCCGTCGGCGCTGGCGCCCGTCGCGGCGAGGAAGTCGGGCAGGGCGTAGCCGGTGCCGATGCCGATCATGGCCGGAATGTGGAGGTCCAGTTCGCGGACCTGGCGCCAGAACAGGGCGGCGTCGTTCAGGTAGGAGGTCGCGATGACCGCGTCGGGCTTGGCCGCCTTCAGGCTGAGCACCAGCGACGACAGATCGTTCACGGTGCGGCTGTAGCGCTCGTTGGCGACCAGCTGCATGCCGAGGGTCTTCGTCTGGTTTGCCGCCGCGTCGCCGACCGACTGGCCGAACTCCGAATCCTCGGAGATCACGGCGATGCGCAGATCCTTCGGGTCCTTGCCCAGCTTGCCGGCGATGTCCTTGGCGAAGTCCGCCGCCGTCTGGCCCATCATCGATGCGTTGAAGGTCAGGCGGATGGTGTTCTTGTACTTGCGCTGGGTGATCTTGTCGGCGACGGCGATGGTCTCCCAGTACAGGGCGCCCTCGCGCTCCGCCACCTCGCTGGCGGCCAGGGCCAGCGAACTGGCGTAGCTGCCGGCGATCACCGGAACCTTCTCGCGCACGATCAGCCGGGTCGCCTCGGCGTTGGCGGCGGTCGGGGCCGGCGCGTCGGCGACGGCGTAGGTCACCGGCCGGCCGAGCACGCCGCCGCGCTTGTTGATCATGTCGCGGGCGACCTCGGCGGCCTGATAGGCCTCGTTGCCGATCAGCGCCATCGGGCCGGACAGCGGGAAGAGGACGCCGATCTTCAGCGGATCGGCGGCCTGGGACGGAACGGCGGCACCGGCCGCCGCCGCGGCGATCGCCGCGGCGGCGAGGATGGATTTCAAGCTCATGATGGTTTTTCCTCCCTATGTGTTTTGTATCGTCGCGCCGTTGCCCTCTCGCGGATCAGCCGCCGAGATAGGCTTCCTTCAGGCGCGGGTCGGTCAGCAGGTCGGCCGCCGGGCCGGACAGGACGATGTGGCCGTTCTCAAGCACATAGCCCCGGTCCGACATGGCGAGCGAATGCTTCACGTTCTGTTCGACCAGCAGGATGGTGATGCCGGTCTCCTTGATGCTGCGGACCAGCTTGAAGACGACATCGACCATGATCGGGGCGAGGCCCAGCGTCGGCTCGTCGAACATGATCGCGCGCGGCTTCGCCATCAGCGCGCGGCCGATGGCGCACATCTGCTGCTCGCCACCGCTCATCGACCCGGCGAGCTGGCCGGAGCGCTCCCGCAGCCGGGGCATCAGGTCGAAGACCTTCTCCAAACTCTCCGCGCGGTGGGCGCGGGCGTGCGGAGCGAAGGCGCCGAGTTCCAGATTCTCCCGCACCGTCATGAAGGGGAACAGCCGCCGGCCCTCCGGCACCTGGACCAGTCCGCGCCGGGCGATCGCGTGCGGCGGCAGGGAACCGATGTCCTGGTCGAAGAAGGACACCCGTCCGTACCGTTCGACCGTCCCGGAAATGGCGTTCAGCAGCGTGGTCTTTCCCGCCGCGTTGGCGCCGACGACCGAGACCACCTCGCCTTCCCGGACGTCCAGGTCGATTCCATGGAGCGTTTGGATCTCGCCATAGAAGGCATCGAGCTTTCTAACCGTGAGCACCGAAGTCCTCCCCCAGATAGGCTTGGATCACCGCCTTGTCGTTCAGCACGTCGGCCGGCAGCCCCTCGGCCAGCTTGCTGCCGTGGTTCATGACCACGATCCGGTCGCTGACCGCCGTGATGACGCGCATCAGATGTTCGATGATCAGGATGCTGACGCCGTGCGCGCGGATGGCCTCGATCAGCAGGATGGCCTTCTCCACTTCCGACGGATTGAGGCCCGCCATGACCTCGTCCAGCAGCAGCACCTTCGGCCGGGTCGCCAGCGCGCGGGAGATTTCCAGGCGCTTGCGGCCGGGCAGCGGCAGGCTCGCGGCCGGCACGTCGCGGCGGTCGGCCAGCCCGGTCAGGACCAGCGCCTCCTCGGCGATGCGGCGGGCCTCGGCGATGTTGTGCGTCTGGTTGATCGCGCCGACCACCACGTTGTCGAGCACCGACAGCCCGCCGAACGGCTTCACGATCTGATAGGTGCGGGCCAGCCCGGCGCGGCAGACCTGGTGCGCCTTCAGGCCGGTGATGCTCCTGCCCTCCAGCAGCACCTGCCCCTCCGTCGGCGGAAAGGCCCCGGCGATGCAGTTGAACAGCGTCGTCTTGCCGGCTCCGTTGGGACCGATCAGGCCGACGATCTCACCCTCTCCAATGCGGAGATGGACGTCGTTGACGGCGCGGAGGCCGCCGAACTGCTTGCTGATACCCCGGACTTCAAGCATGGCGGCTCTCCTCGCGGACCGGGCGGCGACGGGTGGACCCGCCGAACGCCCCGCGCAGGCGCCGGGCGGTGGCGCGCGGCGCGCGGATGGCGCTCATCAGGCCCTGCGGCAGGACGATGACCATCACGATGAGGAGCGCGCCGTAGACGAGCAGGTACAGGCCCTGAAGGCTGCCGGCGAACTCCGCACGGAGATACTCGCTGAGCGGAACGATGAGAACCGCGCCCAGGACGGGGCCGAGCGGCGTGCCCATGCCGCCGATGATGGCGATCAGCGCGATCTCCACCGAGAAGCCGATGCTGAGCACGGTGGACGGCTCGATCAGCAGGATGTAGTTGGCGTAGAGCGTGCCGGCGATGGCGCTGAGGAAGGCCGACAGGCCAATGGAGAACAGCTTGGTCCGCACGGTGTCGACGCCCAGCGCCTCGGCCGCCTCCTCGTTCTCGCGCATGGCCGCCAGGGCGTAGCCGATCCAGGAGCGCTCCAGCACATAGGTGATCAGAAGCACGACCAGAAGCGCCGCCATCATGATGTAGACGTACCAGAGCCGGTCGGAAAACATCATGTTCGCGAAGCTCGGGTCGAACGGCAGGGACAGCCCTTCCGCCCCTCCGGTGAAGGAGCGCCAGTTGACGATGGCGATGCGCAGCACCTCGGCGAAGGCGATGGAGGCCAGTGCGAAGAACGGCCCCTGAAGGCGCAGGGTCAGCGCGCCGATCAGCGTCGCGAAGGCCACGGCGGCAGCCGCCCCGACGAACATGCCGATCCAGGGCGACAGGCCGAAATGCATGTAAAGCAGCGTCGACCCGTAGGCGCCGAGCCCGAAGAACGCGGCATGGCCCAGCGAGAACTGCCCGGCGTAGCCGCCGGCGATGTTCCAGGCGGCGGCGGCCAGCGCCCAGAAGAGGACTTTCCAGAGGAAGTGCAGCGTGTAGGAATCGGCGGCGATCAACGGCAGCGCCACCAGGACCGCGACCATCGCCAGGGACAGCAGAAGGCCCTTGCGGGTCGGCCGGTAGGGGGCCAGGAGGGACGTCAGCGTCATGGGTCAGGCCCCCAGCTTTTCGGAGCCGCGCTGACCGAACAGCCCGGCGGGACGGAGCAGAAGCACGGCCAGGAAGACGAGAAAGTAAGCCATCTGGCGCATCTCGGAACCGATGAAGAAACCGCTCAGCGTCTCGATCAGGCCGATCGCCAGGCCACCGATCAGGGCGCCCGCGATGCTGCCCAGACCGCCGAGCACGACCACCACGAAGGCGATCAGCACGAGGTTGATGCCGACCGTCGGATAGACCGGGAACATCGGCGCCAGCAGGGCGCCGGTCAGCCCGGCGCAGGCGGTGCCGAGGCCGAAGGTGAACAGGTCGATCCCCTTCACGTCGATGCTCATCAGCGACGCCGACCGCCGGTCCTGCGCGACCGCGCGCATGGCCTTGCCGGTGTAGGACGTCTTCAGGAACAGATAGATGATGGCGACCACCGCCATCGCGACCGCGAAGGCGATCAGCAGCGGCGCCGGCAGGGCGATGTCGCCGATCCGCAGCACCTTGCCGGCGAACACCGACGCGGTGGTGCGGAAATCGCCGCCGAAGATCATCAGCGTGACGTTCTGCAGGACCAGCCCCAGCCCAACGGTGGCGAAGATCTGCGCCACCTGCGGCGCCCCTTGGATCGGCCGGATGATCGCCCAGGACAGGAACAGGCCGAACAGGAACATCAGCGGCGTCACGATCAGCAGGACGAGGTAGGAGTCCAGGCCGCTCCAGCTGTTCAGCACATAGGTCAGGTACATGCCGACCATGACGAAATCGCCATGGGCGAAGTTCTTGATTCGGGAGACGCCGAAGATCAGCGTCAGCCCGATCGAGATCAGCGCGTAAATGCCGCCGAGCAGGAGGCCGGACACCACGAGCTGGACGATGATGGCCGACATGGCGTCATCCCCCCGCCGGAATCTGGAATGGCGCCGGGTCGTAGGACACCGACCTCACCCGCATGTCCGCCGTGACCTTGCCCTCGTCGTTGCGGCTCTGCACCATCTCCAGGGCACCGTCTGCGGAGCGGCGGACCCACAGGCTGGCGCGGGAGTCCCAGAAGACCGGGCGCAGGTAACGCACCTCGACGTCGAAGGCGGCCGGCGGGCGCTCGTCCGCCAGCACGGACAACAGCCAGACTGCCGTCATGATTCCCTGTGCCAGCGGCGCGCGGAACCCATGGCGGCGCGCGAACTCCTCGTCGAAGTGGATCTCGTTGCCGACGTCCTGGGAGAAGACACGGACCTTGTCGGGCGTCACCTGCTTCTCGCGCAACAGGGTCCAGCCATCGGCCGGGCTCTCCGCCCGTCGCGGCATCGGCGGTGCGTCGCCGGAGTCCTGCGATGCCCGTTCCGGCGGATCGGCGAGGAGGCCGGTCAGTTCCGTCTCGATGCAGATGCGGCCCTCGCCGTCGGTCAGGTGGTAGAGCTCGGTGACGCTGTGGCCCTTTCTCACTTGATGCAGGTCGCGGACCCAGCCGGACACGGTCAGCGGTTCCCCGAGCCTGGACGGCCGGAGCTGGCGATAGACCTGCGAGAAGAACACGTAGCCGTCGATGTCGAGGCCGCTGGCAACCATCGAGTCGAAGCAGTCCAGCCCGAACAGGCCGGCTTCGTACCGGTCGCCGTAAAGAGCGGGATCGACGTCGGCTGCGGTCAGGCGTTCCGCCTGATAGGCCGCGGAATGGGCGACGCTGCGCGACGGGTATTTGTATCCCGGCGGCGCCCAACGCGCACGCTCGGCACGCGGCGACCTGTTCGTCGCGTTGTCCATGCTCTCCCCCAATCCCGATTCATGATTGTTGGGTCAATAATCAGATTCGCGGATCGATGTGTCAACTCCTAAGACGGCTTTTCAACTTGAAAGTCAAATCGACGCCCCGGGGGTTGATCGGGGCTTGATCGGAACGCCCGGTTGTGTTCCAAGGGAAGGACGCTGGTGGAGCGGGTCACGGTACATCGCGAAGGCTGAGGCAACGGACGACATGGCACGCTGGAACAAATCTGTCCTCAACCCTGAGCAGCAAAGAAGCCTCAAGCTTGAGGTTCTTTATAAAGTTGCTGCCGCCGCCTTCCGTCGCAACGGTTATCACGGAACATCCTTGGTCGATATCGCCGATATTCTCGGAGTATCCAAGGCCACGCTCTATTATTACGTCAAGAACAAGCAGGATCTTCTTTTTCAATGCCATCTGGCCGCAGCCGAGCAAGCGCTGGAGACCATTTGCACCGACCCGTCACTGAATGGTCTTGAGCGGTTGCGGCGCAGCCTTGTCGCTTATGTCATCTCGATCATCGGCGAGGACAGCTTCAGCGTCGTCATCCTGGAAGAACGGTCGCTCAGCGACGAACAGTTGCGGGTGGTGATCGAGAAGCGCGATGCCTTCGAACGCCGCTTGCAGGATGTCGTGCGCGCCGGGGTCACGGACGGCAGCATCCTGCGCTGCGATCCGAAATTCGCCGTCTTCTCCGTCCTGGGTGCCGCAAACTGGGTGACGAAATGGCATCGGCCCGAGGGAGCCTGGACCATCGACGAGATCGCGCAGGCGTCGGCGGCTCTCCTGTGCCGCGGGCTGGCGGCCGGCCCCGTACCGGGTTACCCGAGCAATCGCCTGTACGGAGACCAACCGTAACGCTGTTGATCAGCACCGCAGGGGTTTTGGCGCATGGTTCGGCGCATTGGCGGACCAAGACGACGGTAGTGCAAAAATCCGGACTGGTGGCGATCGGGAGAGTTCGTCGTTTCCATTGCCGGAACCCAGCCTGCCCGCGCCGGACCTTTTGCCCCCGCGGGTGCGCCGCCCCCGGCGGCTCGGCGGCGCGCAAGGGCGGGCCGACGTCACCGGTCGCGGGTGAGCCGGCGCACGACGGCCCTGCACCGCCGCGTCCTCCTCGCAGCCCGATCCACGCACAGTGCGGGAGGATCGGGAAGCGGGGTCGCTCTCACCGGGCGGATCAGGCCAGCTTCTGGACGACGGTCGCGATGTTGGAGCCAAGGTCACCCAGCGTCTTGACCGTCGAACCGTACTCATCCGCGTATTTCTTGAGAATCGTCTTCCAGTCGGCGTTCGGAATCGCCTCGTAGGTGGATGGGTCGAACGCCCGTCGCGCTCCGTCGATCAGGGCGTCAAGACGCTTCAGGTCGGCGCGGGCCGCGTTCACCAGAGGGGTGAGGCGGTTGATCAGATCCTTGTATTGCTTCACCTTCCTGACGAGATCCAGGATGGAGGCATCATCGGTGATGGCGATTCCGTCAATCTTCTTCTGATTGAGAATTCGCTCCACGTCCACGTATTTGGCCTCCGCCGCCCGGATCTGCCGCTCCAGCTTGTTCAAAGACTCCAGCATGAGATAGCGTCGGCTTTCAGCTCGCTCGACAGCCTTCATCGCCTCCTGCGCACCGCTTCGGTGTTTCTTCACGGCGCTTTGCAAGGCGACCATCTCGTCCGCGCCGTCGTTGAAGCTGTCGTAGGCCGCCTTCCCTTCCTTGACCACGTCGAGTGTGATCTTGGCACCCGCCACGACCAGCGGCAGCGCCGCTCCTCCGGTCAGCACCGTGGCCGTGATCGCGAGGGCCGTCGCCGTCAGAGCGAGAGCGATCTTCCCCACCGTCTTGGCGTACACCTTCCACTTCATGTCTTCGAGCATCTTGCGCACGGCCGCGTCCAGGCCGGCAAAGGCCTTCTTCACGATCAGCTTCATGACCGTCGCGATACCGCCGGCAATTCCCCCGAAGCGGTCAGCGGCCCGCTTCTCCATCGTGTCGTTGATCGTATTAATAAACAGAAACAGGTTGCGGCCGTCGATTTCGTGCTTGGCGATTTTTTGATCCCACGTTTGAATTTGCTTTTTTATTTCGGATACTGTCTTATCCTCAGACTTCATCAATTCCTGAATGGCGTCACGCACATTCTTATTGAAAAGATCGGTCACCTTCTTGGGCATCGGCTTTCCCGATGGATCAGTTTTCGGAAGGTCCCAGGAAAACTCGACCTCCACCTTGTTATTGTTTCCGGCAAACTCAAAATATTTGTATTTTCCGTAGTCATAGGAGAACTTTACCGACTGGTCCGCCATGCTGCCCATCCTCCCACTGCAAAATGCTGCAAGACCAAGATTCAACGGTGCTGTCCGGGAGAAAAATTCCCTTTGCACGCAAGGCGTCGCCCAGTCGGGAAGACGGCTATACCAGCATGGTGATGTCCCGATGCAAACCGCGGAAGAGGAATTGCCTCCAGTTAGGACCAAAACGTTCACAAACTCACCACTTCTGCAAAAGAACACCTCGATCATCCGGCCTGGAGCGCGAGTTGAGGCCGATGGAAGGGTCTCACCGGTGGGAAAACGGCGTTCTTTGGGTCTCATGTTATCGAGCGCAGGTCCTTACGGATCAGGCTTCACACTCGACGGCACGACAACGGTGGCGCTTCACCCGGCCGCGGCAACGCAAACACCTGAACAACACTGAAAGCGCTTCCGCTCCAGCTCTCTGCGCTCATCGTCAAACATGGCCAGGAGACGGCAAAGCGGAGGGTTGTTGCGAATGATACGCATTCTAACTATAATGGGCCGTCTTGCGCTGGTCATGACGCGGTCAAGCCGCTTGTCTGTGGAGGAACGGGGCTGGCCATGCCCGATCAGCATCGCACGGTCGCAACGGTTCCCTGTCCGGTGACGCATGGGTGACACCGCCAAGCCGACGCTCGACGCCGTTTTCATCGGACATCGGGGAGCGCTCGTCCGGCTGCTGTCCCGCATGGTCGGCAGTGCCGCCACCGCCGAGGATCTGGCCCAGGAGGCCTATCTCAAGGTGCGGGCGGCGGAACGCGACCGGCCGGTGGAGTACCCGGCGCCCTTTCTGTTCCAGACGGCGCGCAATCTGGCCCTCGACCATTTGCGGCGGGAGCGCCGGAACGCCGTCATCGTGACGCAGGACATCACCGCTGAGGGCATGGAGGCGGTCGCGGCCCCCCTGCCCTCCCCGGAGACCGAGGCCGGCGACCGTCAGCGGCTGGCCCGCATGGAGACCGCGCTGACAGCTTTGAGCGAGCGGCAGCGCCGCATCCTTTTGCTGAACCGGATGGAGGGTTTGTCCCACGCTCAGATCGCCGAACGGCTCGACGTCTCGGTCAGCACGGTGCAGAAGGACCTGAAGACCGCCCTGCTCGCCTGCCTGGAGGTCTTCGCCCGGCTTGATCGAGGAGGCCGGATTGATCGTGAATGATTGCGGATTTCCGCCGGCTCGAACGTCTTACAAGGTGAAAGACCGTGACGGCACCACACGCGGGCCCCATGCCTGACGACACTTCCCCTTCCCTGCCGCTGGAGCAAGCGCTCGACTGGTTCATCCGCCTGCAGGCGGAGGACGCGGACGAGGAGTGCCGCCAAGCCTGCGCCGCCTGGTGCGCCGCCGACCCCCGCAACGCCCGCGCCTGGGACTTGGCGCAGGCCATGTGGGC
Organism: Azospirillum aestuarii; assembly: GCF_016632405.1. Taxonomy (NCBI): domain Bacteria; kingdom Pseudomonadati; phylum Pseudomonadota; class Alphaproteobacteria; order Rhodospirillales; family Azospirillaceae; genus Azospirillum; species Azospirillum aestuarii. The sequence goes on along the minus strand of NZ_JAEPIV010000015.1, from coordinate 44,323 downwards.
CTCGCCGCTCCTGACCGACGCGCTGGCGGCAACCGCGGCTCCGGACGTTGCGCCGGGACCCCACGCACCAGCTCCCAAACCACCGGACATGGCTCGGTGGCCCACCGCCGCAGCGCCATCGCGCGAACGAACCCGATCGCGCCCCCGGCCCCGCCATCCGGTGCGACGTCGCACAATGGCGTGGGCGGCGGCGGTGATGGTGGCGATCGGGCTGGGCTGGGCCGCCGACCTGCCGCTGCGCCTGCAGGCCGACCATCGCACCGCGACCGGCGTTCAGGACCACGTGACGCTGGCCGACGGATCGCGGGTGCTGATGGACACCGGGACGGCATTGTCCACCGACATCGTGGGCACCGAGCGACGGACCCGGCTGCTGCGCGGGGCCGCCTTCTTCGAGGTGGCGTCCGACTCCGCCCGTCCCTTCCGGGTTTCCGCCGGTCCCGCCGTCGTGACCGTGGTCGGCACCGCCTTCGCCGTCCGTTATCTGGACGACCGGGTGACGGTGACGGTGCGCCACGGCACCGTGGACGTGGCGCACCCCGGCGGCCCCGGCGTCCGCCTGCGCGCGGGCGAGGAGGTGGTGGTCACCGCGTCGGACATCGGCCCGCAACACCCCGCCGATCTGTCGACCGCGCTCGGCTGGGTCGATGGCCGGCTGGTCTTTGAGGACCGCCCCCTGCGCGAGGTCATGGATGAGTTGGACCGCTACCATCCGGGCCTGATCGTGGTTCCCGATTCCCTCGCCGACCGGCGGATCACCGGGAATTACCGGCTGGACGATCCGGTGCGGACGGCGACAGCCCTGGCGGGGCTGGTGCGGGCCGAGACCTTGCGGGTGGCCGACGCCCTGCTGATCCTGCGCCCGCGCCCCTGATCCGCCGGCCTTTTTCCTCCACCCGCACCAAGCGCCAAAAAATAATTTCCGCTTTTCGCGATCCCCGAACGTCAGGTCGGCACGGCACTTGGGAATGCGTCGCAATTGCAATTTGTGGCGCCGGTCCGGCCGGTTGAGACGTCGCGATCATGGGGAATGCGTTACGATGGGTGCGGGGATCATGGACAGGGGTGCGCGGGGGCGTCGGGGGACGGCCCTGCTGAGGGCGGTGCTGCTGTCTTCGGCGGTGGCCGGCATGGGCATGGCGGCGGCGGGCTCCGCCCTGGCTGCACCGGCGAAGACCAGCGGACAGGTGGCCCAGGCCACCGGTCAGGCGGGAGGTCGAACGGCGGGGCAGCGCTTCGACATCGCCCCGCAGGGGCTGGTCACGGCCCTCAACGCCTTCAGCACGGCCAGCGGCTGGGAGGTCGGTTTCCCGGCCGAGGTGGCGCGCGGCCTGTCCTCGCCCGGCGTGTCGGGAACCATGAGCGCCGACGAAGCGCTGCGCCGCCTGCTGTCCGGCACCGGCGTGTCGTTCCAGATGACCGGACCGGGCCGCGCCGTGCTGTCGCGGCAGCAAGCCGGCGAGACGGTGCTGGACCCGGTGACCGTCGAGGGCACGCGCGAGTGGGCGACCGGCCCGGTCATGGGCTACGCCGCCCGCCAGAGCGCCACCGCCACCAAGACCGACACGCCGATCCTGGAAACGCCGCAGTCGATTTCCGTCGTTACCCGTGACCAGATGGACGCCCAGGCGGCGCGGAGTCTGGCCGACGTTCTGAACTACACCTCCGGTGTCACGACCGCCCGCAACGGCGGTTCCTCCTCCTTCGGCGGCGATGGCATCTCGGTGCGCGGCTTCGGCGGCAACGGCACCACCGGCGTGTCCTTCAACGAGTATCTCGACGGGCTGCGGCTGAAGGGCAGCGGCTTCCTGACCTCCGGCATCGACCCGTACCTGTTCGAGCGGGTCGAGGTGCTGAAGGGCCCGGCCTCGGTGCTGTTCGGCCAGACCAGCCCTGGCGGTCTGGTCAACATGGTGACCAAGCAGCCCTCCCCCGACGCCCGGCATGAAATCCTGCTGCAGACCGGCAACCAGGGCCGCAAGCAGGCCGCGCTGGACATCGGCGGCGACGTGGCCGGCGACGGTCGGCTCTCCTACCGCTTCGCCGGCGTCGCGCTGGACACCGACACCCAGACCGACATCGCGGAGCGCCGCCGGCTGGCCGCCGCCCCGACCGTGACCATCCGGCCGACCGACGACACCAGCCTGACCCTGATCGGCCTCTTCCAGCGCGACGACTTCGACGATTCGCCGCTGAACTACCTGCCGGCCCAGGGCACGGTGCTGCCCAACCCCAACGGCACGCTGCCGACCAGCCTCTTCACGGGCGATCCCAACTTCAGCACCTGGGACCGCAGGACCATGAGCGTCGGCTATCGGTTCGAACACCGCTTCGACGAACGCTGGACAGTGCGGCAGAACGCCCGCTACCTGCACAACGACCTCACCCTCAAGCAGGTCTACGCATCCGGTCTGCTGCCCGACCTGCGCACCACGCGGCGGACCACCTTCTCCGCCCGCGAGCGCGCCGACGACCTGACCGTCGACAACCAGCTCCAGGTGACGGTCGACACCGGACCGCTGCGCCACACCGTGCTGGCCGGCGTCGATCACCAGCGACTGAGGAGCGACACGCTGCGCGGACAGGCGGCAGGACCGAATCTCGACCTGTTCAACCCGGTCTACGGGCTGCCGATCGCCGCCCCGCCGATCTACCAGAGCACCGCCACCCGCATCACCCAGACCGGCGTCTACGCCCAGGACCAGATCAGGTGGGGCGGGCTCGCCGTCCTGCTGGGCGGGCGCAAGGACTGGGCCGAGACGCAGCAGCGCAACCGGCTGACCCAGGGGCGGACGTCGCAGCAGGACGACGCCTTCACCGGCCGCGTCGGGGCGCTCTACCTGTTCGACAACGGACTGGCGCCCTACGCCAGCTATTCGGAGTCCTTCGAGCCGACCTCCGGCAGCGATTTCTACGGCAACCCCTTCGAGCCCACCACCGGCCAGCAGTACGAAGCCGGGCTGAAGTACGGACCGCCGGGGTCCGGCAGCTTGTTCACCCTGTCGGCCTTCACCATCACCCAACAGAACGTCACCACCGCCGACCCGCTCCACACCAACTTCAACGTACAGACCGGCGAGATCCGCTCGCGCGGTTTCGAGGCGGAGGCGCGCGTCAGCCTCGCCGCCGGGCTGAACGCGGTGGCCAGCTACACCTTCCTCGACGCCGAGGTGACCAGGAGCAACGGCGTCGACCGCGGCAAGCGGCCGGTCGCCGTGCCGACCCATTCGGCCTCCGCCTGGGGCGACTACACGGTGCAGGACGGCCCGCTGGCCGGCTTGGGCGGCGGGGTCGGCCTGCGCTATGTCGGCTTCACCTACGGCGATCCGGCCAACAGCTTCAAGGTGCCGTCCCACACGCTGGTCGACGCCGCCCTGCGCTACGACCTGTCCTATCTGAACCCGCAGCTTCAAGGCGTTCAGGCGGCGGTCAACGCCAGCAACCTCTTCGACAAGGAGTATGTCGCGGCCTGCTCGCGGGCGACCAACTGCTATTACGGCCTGCGCCGCACCGTCATCGGTTCGCTGAAGTATTCCTGGTGAAGCGAAAGACCGAGATCGCGCTGCGGGTCGTGACCGCCGTCGGCGGCGGCTACGCCCTGGCGGCGGGAACGGCGGCGGCGCTGGCCCTGGCGCTGCCGACCGTGCAGGACCGGTCGGAGGCGGTGCTGACCGCCACCATGGCGGCGCTGCTGCCCTGCGTCCTGACCGTGGTGATGGTGTTCGCCGCGGCCAGCGCCCTGCGCGCCTTGGCCTGGACCGCCGGCCTGACGGCGGCAATCTGGGCGGCGGTCTGGGGATTGACGGCCTTGTCGGGGCGCGTGATGGGGATGGGGTCATGAACGGCAGCTTCCGCCTGTCGATGACGTGGCTGCACAATTGGGGCGGGCTGGTGGTCGGCTGGCTGCTGTTCTGCGTCTTCCTGACCGGAACCACCGCCTACGCCCGCTTCGAGATCACCCGCTGGATGCAGCCCGAGCGGGTCGAAGCGACCAACAACCCCAACGCGGCGGCGGCGGCGATCGCCACCCTGTCGCGCGAGGCGCCGCAGGCGCGCCGCTGGCTGATCACGCTGCCCGACGAGCGGCGGACCGCGACCCAGGTCTATGTCTACAACCCGCCGGGAGTGCCGCCCGCCTTCCGCAAACTGGCGCTGGAGCCGGACGACGGCCGCCCGCTGCAGGCGCGGGCGACCTTCGGCGGCGACTTCCTCTATTACTTCCACTTCGACCTGCGCGTTCCCGGCCTGGTGGGACGCTATCTGATCGGCGCCGCCGGGGTGGCCCTGCTGGTGGCGCTGATCACCGGCTTCGTCATCCACCGGCGAGTCTTCTGGGATTTCTTCGCCTTCCGGCCCAACCGCTCGCGCACGCGGCTGTGGATGGACGTGCACAACGCGCTGGGCATCATCGTGCTGCCCTACCACGCGCTGATCACAGTGACCGGGCTGGTGCCGCTGATGCTGCTCTACATGCCCTGGGGGCTGCAGGCGGCTTTCGGCGACCGGCCGACCGAATTCAACAGCGCGGTCTACGCCGAACCGCCGCCGTCGGCCGCCGCGGGACGGGCCGCCCCCCTCACCGCCATCGGGCCGCTTCTGGCGGAGGCGGAGCGGCGCTGGGACGGCGGACGGCCGGGGTGGATCGTCATCGACAATCCAGGTGACGCCGCCGCCACCATCCTTCTCAAGCGCACCGATTCCGACCGGGTGGTGATCACGCCGCAGGCCATCCTGTTCGACGGAACGACCGGCGCGGTGCGGACGGTCTGGGACGGGACGGGCGGAGCCGCCGCGACGCGGGCCGGTGCCTACGGCCTGCACCTGATGCGTTTTGCCGACACGCCGCTGCGGCTGGCGATGATCCTGTGCGGGCTGGCGGGAACCGCGATGATCGGCACCGGGCAGATCTATTGGATCATCAAGCGGCGCAAGCGGGAGGCGACCCCGTCCTTCGGCCTGCGTCTGGCCGACGGCGCCAATCTGGCGGTGATGGTCGGGCTGCCCGTCGCCATCGCCGCCTATTTCTGGGCCAACCGTCTGCTGCCCGCCGGGCTGGCCGGGCGGGAGACGTCGGAGGCGCTCGCCTTCTTCGCCGTGTGGTTTCTGGCGGCCCTGCACCCGGCGCTGCGCGGCGTGCAGCGGGCGTGGGGCGAGCAATTGGCGGCGGCGGCGCTGCTGTGGGCCGCCCTGCCGCTGATGAACGCCCTGACCAGCCAAGCCCATCTCGGGGTGACGCTGGCGCGCGGGCTGTGGGGCGTCGCCGGCATCGACCTGACCGCCCTGGCGACGGGCGCCCTGTTCGCACTGCTGGCTTGGCGCCGTCTCCGTGCGGCCCCCCGGCGAGTCGATCGACCGCAGGGGGTGCTGGCGCGGCGTGGTCTCCGCCCTTTCCTTGGAAGCATGATCACCGGACGGCGTGACGATTGAGCGCGATGGCGTTCAATTCCGATAGGCCGGCGGCGGGGGGGGTGAGGCGGAAGGCGACGCGATAGCGCGCGGCGGGTTCGCTGCAGGACAGGTTGGGCAGCATCGCCTGGACCCGCAGGCCGTGCCGGCGGCCACGTGGCAGGCGGTGCCGAGCCTCGGCGGCGGCGTGTCGTTCCTGGTGGCTAATTGACCGGAGCGGACACCGAAAAAAGAAAGCGGCCAGCCTCCAATGACAACGTTGTCATTTGCACCGGACGGCGTTATGGTAACGTTGTCATCCGGCGTTCGTCGCCTCGTCCTCATCTGGCCGATCAGGATTGCCCCTCATGAGCGTGTTTCTCGATGCCCTGCTCGACAGCAGTTTGGACGACAGCATCCGGGGGGTGCCGCCTGGGACGGCGCCGCTGCGGCTGCGTGATGTCGGCGCCCGGGGCTGGAGGCCGGCCGCGGGCGACATGGCGCTTCCGGTGCTGACGCTCGACGAGGACGCCTTCGCCGCCAACCGCGACCTGATCTTCGCCTATGCGCGCCGCCACGGCGTGGCGTTGGCGCCCCATGCCAAGACGCCGATGGCCCCGCAGATCGCCTCCGCCCTGGTGGAGGCCGGCGCATGGGGTGCGACCGTCGCCAACCTGCAGCAGGCCGCCGTTCTGCTGCGCGCCGGCGTGACCCGGCTGATCCTCGCCAACGAGATCGGCGGCCGGGCCAGCGGCGAACGGCTGGGCGCGCTGCTCGCCGCCCATCCCGACGCCGACCTGCGCGCCTTCGCCGACTCCCCCGCCGCGGTCGAGACGCTCGCCGCCGCCGCGCGCGCCGCCGGCCGGCCCCCCGAACGTCCGCTGTCCGTCCTGGTCGAGGTCGGCGCCGGCCGCGCCGGCGCCCGCGACCGGGCGGCGGTGGACGCGATCCTTGCCGCCATCGTCCGTCATCCCGGCCTGCTGGTTCTCGACGGCGTCGCCACCTACGAAGGGGCGGTCGCCACCGCCGATCCGGCCGAAACCGCCGCCAACATCGCCGCCCTGATGCGGCGCACGGCGGAGGCCTTCGCGCTGGTGCGCTCGCTGGCGCCGGAGCGGCCGCTGCTGCTCACCGCGGGCGGCTCCGCCTTCTTCGACATGGTGGTGACCGGTCTGGCGCCGGTCGCAGCGATGGACGGCAACGCCACGCTGGTGCTGCGCAGCGGCGCCATCTTCTTCCACGACCACGGCGTCTACGAACGCGCGCTCGGCGCGCTCGACGCCCGGCAAGGGTTCGCCTGCGGCAGCGCGGCGGCGGCCGATTTCCGCCCGGCCCTGCGCCTGTGGGCGGAGGTGCTGACCCGGCCGGAGCCGGAACTGGCCATCTGCGGCTTCGGCATGCGCGACGCCTCCTTCGACCAGGATCTGCCCCGACCCCTGCGGGTCCACCGCGACGGCAGCGCGCTCTCCGCGGAAGGCTTGCGGGTGACCCGGCTGAACGACCAGCACGCCTTCGTCGCCGTGCCGGCCGGCCATGATCTCGCCGGCCCCGATCTCGCGGTTGGCGACATCGTCGAATTCGGGATCTCGCACCCCTGCACCTGCATCGACCGCTGGCGGGTGCTGTTCGGCCTCGGCGCCGACGGGCGGGTTCGCAGCGCCTACCGCACCTTCTTCGGCTGATCCAAGGCGGCCAGACACGCCATGCAAACTTTGAATTTCCAGCAACTCCTGCGCTACCAGGACCAGCTGATCGACGGCACGCTGCACACGCTGCTGCTGACCCTGATCGCGGCGGTGATCGGCACCGCCATCGGCGTCGCCGGGGCGGCGGCGGTGCGCGGCGGGCCGCGCCCGGTCCGCTGGGCGATTCGCGGCTATGTCGAGCTGATCCGCAACACGCCGTCGCTGATCCAGCTGTTCGTGGTCTTCTTCGTGCTGCCGGGCTTCGGGCTGCGGATGGGAGCCTTCGAGGCGGCGGCGATCGCGCTCGGCCTCTATTTCGGCGCCTACTGCACCGAGATCGTCCGCGCCGGGCTCGACGCCATTCCCGGAAGCCAGGTCGAGGCCGGCCAGTGCCTGGGGCTGACCCCCTGGCAGGTGTTCCGCCATGTCGTGCTGCCGCCCGCCCTGCGCAGCGTCTATCCCGCCTTCACCAGCCAGTTCGTCCTGCTGCTGCTCGGCACCTCGCTCGCCTCGCAGATCTCGGCGGAGGAGCTGTTCCATACCGGCGGCTTCATCGAGACGCGCACCTACCGCAGCTTCGAGGTCTATGCCGTGATCTGCGGCATCTACTTCGCCCTGGTGATGACCTTCAAACTGCTGTTCGCCGCGGTGGGGCGCCTCGCCTTCCGCTGGCCGGTGCGGCGCTGACGGAGACACCGGCCATGCGTTCCTTTTCCCTCGCCGACTTCCTGTCGCTGCTCAGCGCGCTGCAATGGACGGGCGTCCTCGTCCTCATCGCGCTCGGCTTCGGCGCTCCGCTGGCGCTGGCGCTCGCCCTGATGCGGACCAGCGCCCGCCGCGCGCTGCGCTGGACCGCCACCGCCTTCCTCCAGATCGTCCAGGGCGTCCCGCTGCTGGGCCTGCTGATGTTCTTCTACTTCGGCATGCCGGTCTTCCTCGGGGTGGAGATGCCGCCGCTGGTCGCCGTCGGCATCGCCATGACCGTCTACACCGCCTCCTTCCTCGGCGAGATCTGGCGCGGCGGCATCGAGGCGGTGAAGCACGAGCAATGGGAGGCCGCCGCCTGCCTCGGCCTGTCGACCTGGCACCAGTTCCGCTACGTCATCGCGCCGCAGGCCTTCCGCATGGCGCTGCCGCCGACCGTCGGCTTCCTGGTCCAGCTGATCAAGGGCACGTCGCTGGCCTCCATCGTCGGCTTCGTCGAACTCGCCCGCGCCGGCCAGCTGGTCAGCGCCGCCACCTTCCAGCCCCTGCTGGTCTACTCGATCGTCGCGGCGATCTACTTCGCCGCCTGCCTGCCGCTCACCCTGTGGGCGCGTTCCCTGGAGGCCCGTCTCAATGGCGCTCGTTGACATCCGAAACGTTACCAAGAGCTACGGTTCCATCGAGGTGCTCAAGGGGGTTTCGCTCAGCATCGAAGAGGGCGAGATCGTCACCATCATCGGCAAGTCGGGCTCCGGCAAATCGACCCTGCTGCGTTGCATCAACGCGCTGGAGCGCATCGACGGCGGCGAGATCACGGTGGAGGGCCAGTCGGTGCGCACCGACATGCCGAACCTGCGCGGCTTCCGCCAGCGCGTCGGCATCGTTTTCCAGGCCTTCAACCTGTTCCCGCACCTGACGGTGGAGCGCAACATCACGCTGGCCCCGGTCCTCAACAAGCGGATCGCCAAGGCGGAGGGCCGGGCGCTGGCGCTGGATGTGCTGGCCCGCGTCGGGCTGGCCGACAAGATCGACGCCTATCCGGCCCAGCTCTCGGGCGGGCAGCAGCAGCGCGTCGCCATCGCCCGCTGCCTCGCCATGGGACCGCACCTGATGCTGTTCGACGAGGTGACCTCGGCCCTCGACCCGGAGCTGGTCGGCGAGGTGCTGAAGGTGATGGAGGACATGGCGCGGCAGGGCATGACGATGGTCCTGGTCACCCACGAGATGGGCTTCGCCCGCAACGTCGCCTCCAAGATCGTCTTCATGCACCAGGGCCGCGTCTGGGAGGAGGGTCCGCCGGCGGAACTCTTCGCCAACCCGCGCACCCCCGAACTGCGGAGCTTCATCGCCTCCGCGCGCTGATCCCATTCCCCCAAAACGGCCCCCGCATTCGCCTGCCAAGGTCAGGACAAGGGCCGGACAACGACCAGAACAGAGGAGCAATGTCGTGAGACTCTTCCGGACCCTTGCCGCCGCCGTGGCGGTCTGCGCCACCGTTGCCCTGTCCTCCGCCGCCCTGCCCTCCGCCGCGAAGGCGGATGCCCTGCAGAACGTGCTGTCGGCGGGCAAGCTGCGCGTCGGCGTGCTGCTGGACGCCGCCCCCTGGGGCTTCAAGGACGCCAAGGGCGAGGCCGCCGGCCTCGACATCGACCTTGCCAAGCTGATGGCCGCCGACATGGGCGTGAAGCTGGATCTGGTCCAGGTGACCGGCGCCAACCGCATCCCCAGCCTGCTCGCCAACAAGGTGGACGTGCTGATCGCCGCCGCCGGCGCGACGCCGGAGCGCGCCCAGCAGGTGACCTTCTCCCAGCCCTACGCCGCGGTCAATCTCGGCGTCTACGGGCCGAAGGCGATGGCCGCCGCCACCGATCCGGCCGAACTGAAGGGCCGTAGCATCGGCGTCGCCAAGGGCTCGACGCTCGACATCTGGCTGACCGACAACGCCCCCGGCGCCAAGCTGGTCCGCTTCGAGGACACCCCCGGCGCCATCGCCGCCTATCTGGCCGGCCAGGTCGAGACCTTCGCCGAGAACAGCGCCATCGCGCTGAAGGTCTCCGAGGACAATCCCGGCAAGGACGTCGAGCTGAAGTTCCTGATCCGCCAGTCGCCGGCCCATGCGGTCGTCCGTCACGGCGAACAGGATATGGTCAACTGGATCAACACCTTCCTGTTCTACAACCGCCTGAACGGTAAGCTGAGCGCCCTTCAGATGAAGTGGTTCAAGGAAAAGCAGACGCTTCCGCAGATGTAATCCACCGTTCGGCATCGCAAGAGAGGTTTTGTTCGATGATCACGAGGTTCCAGGTCGGTTCGCGCATGAGCCAGGCCGTCGTCTGCCAGGGCATGGTCCACATCGCGGGCCAGGTCGCCAACAACCGCACCGGCTCGATCCGGGAGCAGACCCGCGACGTGCTGGCGAAGATCGACGCCCTGCTGGAGGAAGCCGGCAGCGACAAGTCCAAGCTGGTCGCCGTCAACGTCTTCCTGCCGCACATCACCGACTTCGACGCCATGAACGAGGTCTACGACGCCTGGATCGACCCGGCCAACCCGCCGGCCCGCGCCTGCACCGAGGCGCGGCTGGCCGACCCGGACCTGCGCGTCGAGATGACGGCCGTCGCCGCCCTCTGAAGGGCCTCTTAGGCGAACCGGAGGAGGCGCCGGGCATCCGCTGCCCTGGCAAACGCTGTTGAGGCGCCCCTCCGCCACAAGGTTTTTGGAATGCACACTGGCCTCTACCACGCGCTCGATTTCGCCGCCGACGGCAAGTCGCTGGATTTCCTCAGCATCCCGTTCTCGGTGGATCGCTCCCCCTATTATCAGGTGAAGGTTCCGGTCTGCCGCGTGCGCAACGGGGCTGGTCCGCGCGTGCTGCTGATGGCGGGCAACCATGGCGACGAGTATGAAGGCGAATTGCTGCTGGGCCGGCTGTTCCGCCGGCTCGATCCCGCGCGCATCCGCGGCGAGGTGACGATCCTGCCGGCCACCAACGCGCCGGCCGTGATGGCGGCGCGGCGCCGGTCGCCGCTGGACGAGGGCAACCTCAACCGCGCCTTTCCCGGCGACCCCGCCGGAGCCCCGACCTTCCGGCTGGCGCATTTCCTCGAGCACGAGCTGTTTCCGCGCCACGACGTGGTGTTCGATCTGCATTCCGGCGGCACCTCGATGGCCCACCTGCCCTGCGCCCTGATCGAGCGGCAGGGCACGCCCGACCGGCTCGGCCGCGCCCTGGAGCTGATGCAGGCGCTGGGCATGCCCTACGGCTTCGTCGCGGAGAACGGCGCCACGGCCCCGACGTCGATGGCGGCCGCGGCGCGGGCCGGCGTCATCGGCATCAGCGGCGAGTTCGGCGGCGGCGGCACCGTGACGCCAGAGACCATGGCCTACACCGCCCGCGCGATCGACAACCTGCTGATCGCCGTCGGGTTGACCGATGCCCCGGTTCTCTCGGCTGCCGGACCCGCACCCACCCCCATGCAACTGCTTCAGCTTGACAGCCACCGCCAGGCGATCTACGCGCTGCGGCGCGGCTGGTTCGAACCGGCGGTCGACGTCGGGGCGCGGGTCGCCGCCGGCGACCTCGCCGGCTGGTTCCACGACCTGACGCGGCTCGACCAGCCGGAGGAGGAACTGCGCTTCCAGGAGGCGGGAATCGTCATCTCGCGGCGCCTGCACAGCGACAGCGAGGCCGGCGACTGCCTGATCCAGGTGGCGCGTCCGGTCGAGGAGGCGGGCATCCTGGCGCGCGCGGCCTGACCGCGGATTGACAACCGCGGATCAACAGACGGGAGACGGGCGGCATGAGTGACACCAGTGCGGCAAAGCGTCCGCCGACCATCGACGACGTCCTCCGCCTCCGGGCAGCGGAACCGTTGCCTTCAAGCGACGGGAGCCCGGTCGAAGGGGTGGCCCGCGAGGGGGCGGCTCCGCCGCGCATCGTCGAGATCGCCCGGCTTGCCGGGGTTTCGCCGATCACCGTCTCGCGCGCCCTGCGCCAGCCGGAGAAGGTGGCCGAGGCCAAGCGACGCAAAATCCTGGAGATCGTGGAGCGCACCGGCTACGCCACCAACCCCCACGCCCGCGCGCTGAGGTCCGGTCAGTCGAACATCGTCGCCGCCTTCGTCTCAAACCTTCAGAGCCAGCAGTTCTGCCTCGCCGTGCAGGGCTGCGGCGAGGTTCTGGAGCCTCAGGGCTACCAGCTGATGATCGGGCAGACCTCCTACTCCTACGCCAAGGAGACGACGATGATCCAATCGCTGCGCGAGATGCGTCCGGCTTCGGTCATGTTCACCGGCGTCATCGAGATCGAGGAGAACCGGCGGGCTTTGCGGGCGCTGGGAATCCCGATCATGGAAACCTGGGCCTATCCCCGCGACCCGATCGACATGCTGGTCGGCTTCTCCAACATCGACAGCGGCCGTCTGGCGGCCGAACATTTCGCCGAGCGCGGCTACCGTCGCGTCGGCTTCATCGGCCGCCGCAGCGGCCGCGGCGCCCTTCGCCTCACCGGCTTCCGCGAGGGCGCCCGCGCCGCCGGGCTCGACATCGTCGCCGAACTGTCGGTCGACGGGGTCAGCAGCATGGTCGACGGCCGCCGCGCGCTCGGCGACCTCCTGTCGCGCAACGCGGCGGTCGAGGCGGTGTTCTGCGCCAACGACCTGCTGGCGACCGGCGCGCTGCTGGAGGCACGCCGCTTGGGCATGCGCCTGCCCGACGACATCGCCGTCCTCGGCTTCGGCCACAACGACATCGCCGAAGAGCTGCCGCCCGGCCTGACCACCATCGGGATCGACAGCCGCGACCTTGGCCGCCAAGCCGGATCGATGATCCTGCAGAGGATGCGCGGCGAGATGCCGCCGGAACCGACCCGCGCCGTCGAGCTGACGCTGACCCGTCGCGGCAGCAGTTGATGCGCGCGGGAGCAATGGCCGATACTGTTCGTGTGAGACTCCCCGGCGCCTAATCCGCCACGGCGTCGCCCGGCTCGTTTCCCCCGCTCCATTCCCGAATGAGGCCGTAGGCCACGGCGAGCAGCGTCGGGCCGAGAAAAATGCCGATCAGGCCGAAGGCGACGAGACCGCCGACGATTCCCAGGAAAATGATGATGAAGGGAAGATCGCTGCTTCGACCGATCAGGATCGGGCGCAGGATGTTGTCGAGGCTGCCGACCAGCACGCCGACCCAGGCCACCAGAAAGATCGCCATGCCGGTGCGGCCCTGGCTGGCCAGCCAGATCGCGGCGGGCAACCAGATCAGCGCCAGCCCCATCGGCACCAGCGCCAGGAAGAAGGAGACGAAGCCGAGGAGCAGGGCGCCGGGAATGCCGGCGATCCAATAGCCCACGGTGGCGGCGATGGCTTGCACCAGCGCGGTGCCGAGCACGCCATGGACGACTCCGTTGATCGTCTCGGCGGCAACGTCGAGGGACTGACGCGCGCGGGCGCCGGCGATCCGCCCCACGATGCTGCGCAGCCGGCGCACGGCGGTGCGGCCGTCCCGGTAGAGGAAGAAGGCGATCAGGACGCTCAGCGCGATCAGCGACGTCCCCGAGAGAAGATGCCCACCGCTCGCCAGCGCCAAGTCGCGGATCTGGCCGATGTAGGGCTGGAGCGTCGTGCGCAGATTGGACTCGCCGCTCACCAGCACGCTCCACGTCTCCTGCAGCCGGTCGCCGAGCATCGGAACGCCGATCAGCCAGTCCGGCAAGGGCGGAAGTCCCCGGTCCATGGCCGCGTGAACCGTTTCGACGACGCGGAAAACATTCTCCGACAGCTTTATTCCAAGCGCCGCGAGGGGGCCGACGAGGATCGCCATGATCATCAGCGTCATGATCGCCGCCGCCAGCGTGGTGCGGCCGCCGAGCGCTCGCTCGATGCGCCGGTGCAGCGGCCAGGTGCTGAAGGAGAGAATGACGGCCCAGAGGATCGCCGCGATGAAGGGGCGCAGCACCACGAAGCAGCCGATCAGCAGGATCAGCATCATGGACAGGACGAGCGCCTTGCGGACATAGCTCATCTCGTACCGCTCCGGGGATTCCGAGGCGTCGGCGTGCGGCATGAGCCGGTCGTGAATGAAGTCCGCCATGGCTTGTGATCCCTTCAGGGCGCGATGGCCCAAATACCCTTGTCGATCTTGCAGACGTTCATCGGGTGGGGATGCCGCTGCGCACGCATGCTGTTGGACCGGACATGACGGCAGGAGAGCCGGCGCATCCTCACACGTGCTGTTCGTGGACGGCCCTGTCGGCGTGGGCTCCCTTCGCGCTGTCGAGGAAGCCGTCCGCCGTGGTCGTTGCGAAGACATGCATGAGGCGGGCGACCACCCCGGTCCAGCCGGTCTGGTGACTGGCCCCCATGCCGGCGCCGATGTCGCCGTGGAAGTACTCGTAGAAGAGGATGTGATCCTTCCAGTGCGGGTCCTGCTGGAACGTCCGGGCGCCGCCGAACACCGGCCGATTGCCGCGTTCGTCGCGCAGGAAGATACTCTCCAGGCGCCGCGATATGTCCCGTGCGACCTCATAGAGGTTCATCATGGTCCCCGACCCGGTCGGGCATTCGATGAGGAAGCCGTTCCCGAAATAGGCGTAGTATTGGAGCAGCCCGCGAACGATCAGCGCGTTGATCGGCATCCAGATCGGCCCGCGCCAGTTCGAATTGCCGCCGAACATGCCGCTGTCGGACTCCGCCGGCAGGTAGGGAACGCGGAATTCCTCGCCTCCCACGACGAAGACGTAGGGGTGGTCGGCGTGATGCCGGGACATCGACCGGATGCCGTAGGGGCTGAGGAACTCCCGTTCATCCAACATGCGCGTCAGAACCCGGCGCAGCCGGCCTTCGTTCAGGATGGCGCCAAGCCGGCGCCCGCCGAACCCGATCTGCCGCGGGTCGTGCATGGCGCCCACCAACTCCGGGCGATCGTCCAGGAAGGAGTGGAAACGCCTGGCGATGTCCGGGTGCTCGGCCAGGACGTCGCCGTCGAAGACGCAAACGGCGCACAGCGGCAGCAGACCCACCAGGGATCGGACCTTGAGACGCTCCGTCCGTCCGTCCGGCAGCCGCAGCACGTCGTAGAAGAAGCCGTCCTCCTCGTCCCACATGCCGGTGTCGTCGCCGATGCGGGTCATCGCCGAGGCGATCCACAGGAAGTGTTCCGCGAATTTGACGGCCATGTCAGCATGGAGCGGATCGGTCTTCGTTAGTTCGGCCGCGATTTCCAGCATGTTCAGGGAGAACAGCGCCATCCAGGCCGTGCCGTCCGCCTGCTCCAGACAGCCGCCGGTCGGCAACGGCGCGCTGCGATCGAACACGCCGATGTTGTCGAGCCCGAGGAAGCCGCCTTCGAAGACGTTCCTTCCCTCGCGGTCCTTGCGGTTGACCCACCAAGTGAAGTTCAGGAGCAGCTTGTGGAAGGTCTGCTCAAGCCAGCGGCGATCCGCCTCGTCGCCCCGCGGCTTCAGCAGCCGGTAGGTGAAGATGGTCGCCCAGGCGTGGACCGGCGGGTTCACGTCGCCGAAATTCCACTCGTAGGCGGGAATTTGCCCGTTGGGGTGCAGATAGCGTTCGCGCAGCATCAGCTCCAGCTGCTGCTTGCCGAAGTCGGGATCGACCAGCGTCAGGGCGAGCACGTGGAAGGCCAGATCCCAGGCCGCGTACCAGGGGTATTCCCACTTGTCCGGCATCGACACGATGTCGGCGTTGTGCATGTGGTGCCACTGGCTGTTGCGCGGGCCGATCCGGCGGGCCGCCGCGAACGGGTTCGCTCCGTGCTGCTTCAGCCAGGTGCCGACGTCGTATTCGTAATACTGCTTGCTCCACAACATGCCCGCCAGGGCCTGACGGAACACCAGCGCCTCGTCCGCGCTGAACGATGGCGGGGTGAGGAACGCGTAGAAGGCGTCGGCCTCCCGGCGGCGGGCGTCGAACAGGTCGGTGAAGGCGGTGCCGAAGACATCGTCGCCCGCCGCTTCTCCAGCCATCTTGTCCGCGTCCAGGCGCAGGCGGATGGTCCGGCTCCCGCCGGGGGCGAGGGTCAGGCGATAATGGGCGGCGGCCTTCGTGCCGGACTTGTCCGGATTCACCGCCTCCGCCTGCCCGCGCACGACGCAGGCGTCGATCCCGTCCTTGACGTAGGGGGTGCGGTTCGGAACACCGTACAGGCGCTGTCGGTTGGTCTCGTTCCCGGTGAACAGCAGCTCCGGACCGCCGTCGCAATGCAGGGCCTTCTCCCCCTCCTCGGGATCGAGGGCGGCGATGCGGCGGCCCGGTACGGCTTCGCGGAGCGTGGGTTTGCGCGCGGTGTCCTCGGAACCGTCGTCCCGTGACCACTGGTTGCGCCACCACAGCGTCGGCAGGACGTGCAGGTCCGCCGCCTCCGGCCCACGGTTGTGGATGGTGATCTCGATCAGAATTTGTTCGGGAGATGCCTTGGCGTACTCCACGAAGACGTCGAAATAACGATCCTGGCCGAACACGCCGGTGTCGAGCAGCTCGTATTCCAAGTCTTGGCGGCTCCGCCGGCGGCTCGTCTCGACCAGATCGTTGTAGGGAAATTCCGCCTGCGGATATTTGTAGAGATACTTCATGTAGGAGTGGGTCGGCGTGCTGTCGAGGTAGTAGTAGTATTCCTTCACATCCTCGCCGTGGTTGCTTTCGCCGTTGGTCAGCCCAAACAGCCGTTCCTTGAGGATGGGGTCGCGCCCGTTCCACAGCGCCAGCGCGAAGCAGAGCCGCTGGCGGTCGTCGGAGATGCCGGCCAAGCCATCCTCTCCCCACCGGTAGGCGCGCGAGCGGGCATGGTCGTGCGGGAAGTGGTTCCAGGCATCGCCGTGTTCGCTGTAGTCCTCGCGCACGGTGCCCCATTGCCGCTCGCTGAGATAGGGACCCCACATCTTCCAGGGGACACCCTGTTCGCGCGCCTGATCGAGCCGCACCTGCTCGGCGGTCCGACCGCCCTCCAGCCGTTCACCCCGGTCAGGCATTTCCCCCTCCCTCGCTGGATCGTTCATCGATGTTCCCGCTCATCCGGCGCCGACGGAGACGTTCTCGGAGACGCGCCGCGTCAGGGGGCGGATCGGTGGATGGTCACACACCGCTCGTCACGCCCTTGGTCGGCGCCGGCCCCGGCGGGTGCATGGCCTCGTCGTACCGCGGCTTGGCGCGTTCCTCCGCCGCCGGTTCCCGGATACGGAACCAGGCGACGTAGAGCGCCGGCAGGAAGAGCAGCGTCAGCAGAGTCGCCACGATCAGGCCGCCGATGATCGCGTAGGCCATGGGCCCCCAGAAGACCTCGGGCGCGATGGGGATCATGCCCAGGCTGGCCGCCGCCGCCGTCAGCAGGATCGGCCGCACGCGGTGCATGGTGGCGTTGATGACGGCATCCCAGGGATGCTCCCCGGCCTCCAGATGCTCGTCGATCTGGGCGATCATGATGACCGAGTTGCGGACGATCATGCCGATCAGCGCGACCACGCCCAGAATGGCGACGAAGCCCAGCGGCGTGCCCGTCGGCAGCAGCGCCGCGACGACGCCGATCAGGCCGAGCGGCGCCACGCTGATGACCAGGAACAGCTTCTGGAAGCTTTGAAGCTGGATCATGAGGATGGTCAGCATGACGAAGATCATGATCGGGAAGACGGCGGTGATCGAGGCCATGCCCTTGGCGCTGTTCTCCACCGTGCCGCCCGCTTCGATGGAATAGCCGGGCGGCAGGCTGCGCCGCAGCTCGTCCACCGCCGGGGCCAGCTGCTGCACCACCGTCGCGGCCTGCAGCGGGGGAACCAGATCGGCCTGGACGGTGATGGTCGGCAGGCGCGTCCGCCGCCAGACCACCGGCTGCTCCAGGTCGTAGCGCATGGTCGCGACCTCGCCCAGCGGCACGGTGCGGCCGTCCGGAATGGCGATCTGGAGGTTGCGGAGCGTCTCGATGGAGCTGCGCTCCGCGTTGGTCGCCTGGGCGACCACGTCGATCAGGTAGATGTCGTCGCGCACCTGCGTGAAGGCCGCGCCCGACACCGTGGCGTTCAGCGCTTGGTTGAGCGACTTGGAGCTGATCCCCAGCAGGCGGGCCTTGTCCTGGTCCACGTCGACCCGCACCACCTTCGACGGCTCGTTCCAGTCGTAGTTGACCAGCAGCGTGTAGGGGTTGGTGCCGATGGTGTCGGCCATCCGTGCGGCGATGGCCCGCACCTCGCCCACATCGGGTCCGGAGACGCGGTACTGGATCGGCCAGCCGACCGGCGGCCCCATCTCCAGCGGGCTGACCCGCGTGTTCAGATCGGAGAAGTTCTCGTTCAGCACCTTCTCCAGCCGGGCGCGAACGTCCTCGCGGACCTTGTAGCCCTTGGTCACCACCACGGCCTGCGCGAAGTAGTCGTTGGCCAGCTGCACGTCGAGCGGCAGGTAGAAGCGCACCGCGCCCTGGCCGATGTAGAAGCTCCAGCGCTCGACGTCGGGATCAGCCGCCAGCACCTTCTCGAAGCGATCCACCACCTCCTCGGTCGCCCGGATCGAGGCCGTCTGCGGCAGGGTCAGATTGACCAGCAGTTCCGGGCGGTCGGAGGCGGGGAAGAATTGCTGCTGGACGAAGCGCAGGCCGAAGACCGACAGGCCGAACAGCAGCAGCGTGGCGACGATCACCAGATAGCGCGCCCGCATGGCCAGGCGCAGGCTGCCCCGGAACATCCGCATCAGGCGCCCCGGTTCGCCGCCATGCTTCGATTTCATGGTCTTGGGCAGCACGTTCACCCCGATGAGGGGCGCGAACAGGACCGCCACGATCCAGGAGAACAGCAGCGCCATCGCCACCACGGCGAACAGCGTGAAGCAGTATTCCGCCGCACCGCCCTGGGCGAAGCCGATGGGAATGAAGCCGGCCACGGTGATCAGCGTGCCGGTCAGCATGGGAAAGGCCGTGGAGGTGTAGGCGAAGGTCGCCGCCTTATCCAGGCTGAAGCCCTCCTCCAGCTTGGTGATCATCATCTCCACGGTGATCATGGCGTCGTCCACCAGCAGGCCGAGCGCGATGATCAGCGCGCCCAGGGAGATGCGCTGGAGCGTGATGTCAAAGAACTCCATGCCGATGAAGGTCATGCCCAGCACCAGCGGGATGGAGGTCGCCACCACCAGCCCGGCGCGCAGGCCCAGGCTGATGAAGCTGACCACCAGGACGATCACGACCGCTTCCTTCAGCGCCTTGGTGAAACCGGCGACCGATTCCTCCACCACCACCGACTGGTTGGCGACGAGGTGGACGCCGATGCCCACCGGCAGGTTCGCCTCGACCTGCCGCATCCGCTCGCGGATGCCCTCGCCGAACGTCAGCACGTTGCCGCCGGCCGCCATGGAGATGATCATCCCGATGGCCGGCTGCCCGTTGTAGCGGAACAGCGGCGACGGCGGGTCGGCGTAGCCGCGCCGGATGTCCGCCAGGTCGGCCAGCCGGTAGAATTTGTCGTTGGCGCGCAGGCTGATGGCGCGCAGGCTGTCCTCCGACGTGAAGGCGCCGCTGACCCGGACCGAGATCTTCTCGTCGCCCGCCTGCACCACGCCGGCCGGGGCCACGGCGTTCTGCGCCTGAAGCTCGGCGATGACCTGCTCGCGGTCGATCCCCATCGCGGCCAGCTTGCGCGTCGAGAAGTCGAGATAGATCCGCTCGTTCTGGACGCCGACGAACTGGATCTTGCCGACGTCCGGCACGCGCATGAGATCGGCCCGCGCGGTCTCCGCGTAGTCCTTCAACTCGCGGTAGCTGAAGCCGTCGGCGGTGAAGGCGAAGACCGTGCCGAAGGTGTCGCCGAACTCGTCGTTGAAGGCCGGCCCCTGCACGCCCTGCGGCAGGGTGGCCTTCATGTCGGCGATCTTCTTGCGGACCTGATACCACAGGTCGGGCACCGCCTCGGCCGGCGTGTAATCCTTCAGGTTGACGTAGACGACCGAGATGCCGGGCTTGGTGTAGCTCTTGACGTAGTCGAGATAGGGGATCTCCTCCAGTTTCTTCTCGATCGGGTCGGTCACCAGCTTCATGGTGTCCTCGATGGTGGCGCCGGGCCAGTTGGCCTGTACCACCATGGTCTTGATCGTGAAGGCCGGGTCCTCCTCGCGGCCGAGGCGCATGTAGGCCATGCCTCCCGCCACCGTCAGCGAGATGATCAGGTACCAGACGAAGGAACGGTGGCGCAGAGCCCACTCGGAGAGATTGAAGCCGGTCATGGTGCAGCCGCCGTTTCTATTTTCTGGTTGTACCGGACCCGCTGGCCGTCGCTCAGGCTGTGCACCCCGGCGGTGACCACGATGTCGCCGCGGGTCAGCCCCTCGGTGACGATGACCGGGCCATCGGTGTCCCTGGCGCCGTCCCTGGGTCTGATCACGACCGGCTGGCGCCGGACGATCTGGGCTTTCGGATCGACGACCCAGACGAAGCTCCGCCCCGCCTCCTCGAACAGCGCCGTTCCCGGCAGCTCGACCACCGGGGCGGGTGGCTGCTTCAGGCGGCCGACGACGGTCGCGCCGAGGCGCAGGGCGTCGGGCGGGTTGTCCAGCGCGATCCGGACGGTGTGGGTCCGGGTGACGGGATCGGCCTGGGGCGAGATCTCGCGGACGCGGCCCACCGCCGCGATGTCCGGTGCGCCGGCCAGCGAGACCTCGATCACCGGGTCCTTCGGCGCCGCCCGGATGCCGGTTTCGGCGACGTTGAAGACGGCTTCGCGCTCCTCCGGCTGGGCGACGCGCACCACCATCTGGCCGGCTTCGACCACCTGTCCGGGCTCGGCCCCGATGGTGGTCACCACGCCGTCCCGATCCGCCCGCAGTTCCGTGTAGCCGACCCGGTCGCGGGCCGATTGCAGCGCCGCCTGCGTCGCGACGACCTTGGCGTCGGCGGTGCGCATCGCCAGCAGCGCCGCGTCGTACTGCGCCTGGGGGGCGTTGCCGTTGGCCAGCAGTTCCCGCTTGCGGGACTCCTCGTTGCGCGCCTGCACCTGATCGGCCTGCGCGGAGGCGAGGTTCGCCTCGGCGGTCCGCAGCGCGTTGCGCTGGTCCTGGTCGTCCAGCCGCGCCAGCACGTCGCCGGCTTTGACCAGACTGCCCACATCGACCTTGCGCTCGACCAGCTTTCCGGCGATGCGGAAGCCAAGGTCGGCGTCGGCCCGCGCCTCAATGGTTCCGGTGGCGGAGCCGCCCATCCGGAAGGTCACCGGCTCCACGGTGATGGTCCGCACCGGGCGGATCACCGGCGCCGCGTCGGCGTGATGGCCGCCCTGCGGCTGACAGGCCGCCAGCACCGGGGCCAGGGCCAGCAGCGCGATGAGAAGCGGGTTCGTGGTTGGGGGCCGCGTGGTTGGTCGCGCGATGCGGGTCATACGCCGCTCCCCTGCTTGATGGTGACCTTCTGGTCCGGCCGCAGCTTCTGAATGCCGCCGACCACCACCAGATCGCCGTTGTCGAGGCCGCTGGAGACGGTGACCGTGCCTGTGTCGTATTGCAGGACGGAGACGGGGCGCAGGCTCACCGTGTCGGCCGGCCGCGCCACGACCCACACCGCCGGCTGTCCATTCTCCGTCTGGAACAGCGCCGAGGACGGCAGATTGACCACCGGCCGCGCCGGCAGCTTGGCCCGCCCGACGACGGAGGAGCCCAGCAGGAAGGCGTCGGGGGCGTTGGGCAGGGAAACCTTCACGGTGTAGGTCCGGGTCACCGGATCGACCCCCGGAGACACCTCGCGGATCGTTCCCTCGGTGACGGTCTTCGCATCGTTGACGAGCCGCACCTCCACCGTCGGCAGGCCCTCCCGTCCTTCCAGCCGGATGCTGGCGCCCGGCACCTGGAAGACCGCTTCCCGCTCTCCCGGATCGGCCAGCCGCAGCACCGTCTGGCCGACGGCGACCACCTGGCCGGGCTCCGCCATCTTCGCCGTGATGACCCCGTCGCGGTCGGCGCGCAGTTCGGTGTAGGACAGCGTGTCGCGGGCCGAGCCCAGCTGTGCCTCGGCGGAGTTCAGCTCGGCCTGCGCCTGCTGGTAGCGCTTCTGGGCGTTGTCGTACTGGACCCTGGTGGTGAAGCCGTTGGCGAGCAGGGAGCGCTGGCGCTCCTCCTGCGTCCGGCTCTGCTCGACCGCGGCCTGCGCCGCCGCCACGTCGGATTCGGCGGACCGCAAGGCGTTGGTCTGGTCCTGGTTGTCCAGCCGCGCCAGCAGTTGGCCGGACGTGACCGTCTGCCCGACGTCCACCAGTCGCTCGACCACTTTGCCGCCGACGCGGAAGCCGAGGTTGCTCTCGTGGCGGGCCTGGATCTCACCGGTCAGCGCGGCGGTGCGGTCGAACTGGCTCACCTGCACCGGCAGCGCGCGGATCAGCGTCGCCTCGGCCGGTGGCGGCACCGGCTGCTCGCAGCCGAGAAGCAGGAGGCCGGCGAAAATTGCCGATCTGGATGACCCGAACCCAGTTGACCAGGACATGGCGCCTCTCTCCTTCCCAGGACCGTGTCACGCGGAGCGGTGGCGGCGGAGGATTTTGCGGGTGTGGAGCGCGATCATCCGTTCCTCGTCGGTCGGGATGACGCAGCCCTTGACCCGGCTGTCCGGCGTCGTGATGCACAGCGCGTTCGCGGCGTTGGCCGCCTCGTCGAGGTCGAAACCGAGCCAGCGCGCCCGCTCCGCGATGGCCTTGCGGATGGCCGGCGCCCGTTCGCCGATGCCGGCCGTGAACACGAGCCCGTCGATGCCCCCCATGGCGGCGGCCAGCGACCCGATGGCGAGGCTCGCCCGGTAGGCGAAGCACTCCAGCGCGAGCCTGGCGCGCGGATCGGTGCTGGCCAGCAGGTCACGGACGTCGTTGCTGATGCCGGACAACCCCTTCAGACCGCAGTCGTGGTAAAGCAGCCGTTCGATGGCGCGGGCGTCCATGCCCTTGTCCATCAGATACAGGACCACGCCGGGGTCCAGCTGCCCTGGCCGCGTCCCCATCGGCAGCCCGTCCAGCGCGGTGAATCCCATCGTGCTGTCCACGCTGCGCCCGTCCCGGATGGCGCACATGCTGGCCCCGCTGCCGAGATGCGCGACGACGACCCGCCCGCCGGCGATCTCGGGAGCGAGGTCCGGCAGGCGCCCGGCGATGTATTCGTAGCTCAGGCCGTGAAAGCCGTAGCGCCGCACGCCTTCCTGGTAGAGGGCGTCAGGGATGGCGTAGCGGTCGGCCAGTTCGGAATGGTGCCGGTGAAAGGCCGTGTCGAAGCAGGCCACCTGAAGCACGTCCGGCAAGAGTTTCCGGATCGTCCGGATCGGCGCCAGATTGTTCGGCTGGTGGAGCGGGGCGAGCGGGACATAGGTTTCCAGCGTCCCGATCACCGCGTCGTCCACCGCCACATGGGTGTCGTAGGCCGGTCCGCCGTGAACCACCCGATGCCCGACCGCCACCGGCATGGCACCGCCCAGCCGCTCCCGCAGCCACGCGCCGAGAAAGGCCAGCGCGCCGGGAACCCCGTCACCGGACTCCGCCGGCAAGGGGACGCCGCCGTCCTGGCTGCCGTCCTGAACGACCAGCCGGGGCGTCGTGCCGATCCCCTCGATCCGGCCGCGCAGGCGCACCGGCAGCGTCCCGTCCGCCGCATCGAACAGCTGGAACTTGATGCTGGAGGAACCGGCGTTGATGACCAGGATCGTCTCGGTCATGATCGTCTCGGTCATGGCGACCTCACCCCTTCACCGGCTGCTCGACCCGTTGCCGGTGCGCGTACAGCGCCGCCACGGCGCAGGAGGCCATGCGCGTCATGACGCTGTCGGCCCGGCTGGTTAGCACGATGGGCACCCGCGCGCCCAGCACGATGCCGGCGGCATCGGCGTTCGCCAGGAAGGTCAGGTTCTTGGCGAGCATGTTGCCCGCCTCCAGATCCGGCACGACGAGAATGTCGGCCTGCCCGGCGACCGGGGACTCGATACCCTTGATCCTCACCGCTTCGGGGCTGATGGCGTTGTCGAGCGCCAGCGGCCCGTCCAGCAGGCCGCCGGTGATCTGCCCACGGTCGGCCATCTTGCACAGCGCGCCGGCCTCCACGGTGGAGGGGATTTTCGGGTTGATGGTCTCGACCGCCGACAGGATCGCCACCTTCGGCTGGGGATTCCCCAGCGCCCGCGCCAGATCGATGGCGTTCTGGATGATGTCGCGCTTGTCCTCGAGGGTCGGCGCGATGTTCACCGCGGCGTCGGTGATGAACAGCGGCTTCCCGTAGGTCGGCACGTCCATGATGAAGATGTGGCTGATCCGCCGTTCCGTCCGCAGCCCGCTGTCCTTCCTGGCCACCTCGCGCAACAGTTCATCCGTGTGCAGGCTTCCCTTCATGATAAGCTGGGCACGCCCCTGGCGCACAAGTTCCACCGCCGTGGCGGCGGCGGCGTGGCTGTGTGGCACGTCCACGATCTCGTACGGGGCAATGTCGAGCCCGGACTCGTCCGCCACCGCCCGGATGCGCGCGGCTGGGCCGATCAGGATCGGGGTGATGAAGCCCTGACGGGCCGCATCGACGGCGCCGCCCAGGGACGAGGCGTCGCAGGGGTGCACCACCGCTGTGGGGACGGGGGAGATGTCGCGGCAGGCGGCGACCAGCCGTTCGTACTTCTCATGACGGCGCGTGGGAGGTGGTTGGCTGTCGGCCATGACGCGCCCTCCTCACCAGCGCAGATAGAGCCCGACGTCCCCCGGCATTCCGCCGGGATAGTCCAGGATCTGAGCCCGCAGCTTGTAGCCCTTCGTCCTCAGATTCTTGTCGAAGACCTCGTAGGCTTCGCGGGCGTAGCCGGTCAGGGAATTCGGCCAGTCCGGCTCGAAGTTGTTGATCGCCCGGCCACCGTCGGTGCAGTAGCTGCTCGGGAAGCGCGCCACCTGGATCTCCTTGATGCCGCGCGAGGCGGCGTCGCGCACCGCGCGCGTGAACCGCTCCTTGGCATCGGGGCGGATGTGCTGGTTCATGAAGGCGTCGCGGACGGTGTCCTGTTCCTTCATGTGCTTCTTTTCCCGCTCCAGGGCTTCCTGGAGCAGCGCCATCTCATGCTCCTCGGTGAGCTTTCGGAGTTCGTCGGGCGTGATCAGGTCGTCACCGATGTTGGGGACGGCCTTGGCCGCCTTGGTCTGATCGACGTTGCTCATGACGGGTTCCCCTTTGTTTCTTGTCAGCTGTTTCCTGTCAGCCTCGTGCGACGACAGCGGATTCACTTGACCTTTGCGGTGCGCATCGGCGCCTGCTGCGTCTCCATCCTGCTGAGGTCGGAGGCGGCTTTGCCCAGCGGCGATCCGCCGGCTCCGGGCATCACGCGCAGAGGCGGCTCGCGCTCGGCCTCGATCCGCTGCTCCTTGTTCTGCAGAAGGGCGTCCACCTGCCGCAGGCGGGCGCGCTGTTCGGGAGTCAGCGGTCCGGAGGCCTCCAGAACCCGTTCCGCCAGCGCCATCACCTCCTTGCGCTCCTTCTCGCCGGGCAGGAGCTTGGGCAGCGCGCTCATCGCCGCGGCTTCGTCCATCAGCATCAGGAAGACCTGGTCGCGGAAGACCGCGCGGACGACGTCCACGGACAGGTGCTGGGTGGCGGGGTGTTCCTCACGGATTTTCCGCAGCATCTGGAAGGCGCGCTCGTCGAGGGCGCCTTCGCCGCGCCGCGCGTGAATCAGGACGCGGAACAGCGCCTCCCGCACCCCGCCCTCCTCCACACGGGCCATGATTTCGGCCATCCGCTTCTCGAACAGGGCTTCGAACGCCTCGTCGCGGACGTGCGGCGGCCGCGCTTCCTCGCCCGGCGCGGCCAGACCGACCAGAGCCTGAAGGATCGGAGCGTTGTAGAGGCCCATGAACAGGCGCTCGACGGCGCCGTCCCGCGCGTCCCGCCAGCGGTCGAGCCCCTGCACGATCTCGTCCGAAACGCGGTTCTGCGCGCTCAGGTACGGGTTGTCCAGGCTCACCGGGCGGCGGTGCTCGCGCACCCAGTCGGCCATGGGTCCGACCGGCGCCATGAAGGGGTTAAGGTGCGAGAACAGGTAATACTGGCTGCGCGCCGGGTTCATCATCCGCAGCCATTCGGCGAAGGGCTCGGTAACGGTGGCCTGGATGGAGGGCCGCGCGAAGGTGGCGTACAGGCCCTTGTTGATGTCCGAGATGCGGGCCACCGCGGCGAAGCGACGGTCGTCCTCCGGCGTGTTGCCGCCGAGCCCGCGGATGTCGTCGAGCGTGCGCGGCTCGAACCGCGTCACGTAGCCGCCCGCGACCAGATCGGCGCCGGGAACGTTCGGGTCCTTCGGCTGAAGGATCATCTCGTAAAGACCGGGCGGCAGCAGGTCGATGAAGTCGATGTTCTCGACGAACTCCGACGTTTCCTTGCGGGCGACGCGGCCGGACACGAAGATGCCCAGATGCCCGATGTCGTGATGGAGGTTGTAGACGATGGTCTGCTCGTGGGCCCGGATGTCCTCGACGTCGCTGTAGAGATCGAGTATCCAGCCCAGCGCCTGTTGCGGCGGCGTGATGTTGTCGCCGAAGGACGCGAAGACCAGGATGGGCGAGCGGATGTTCCGCAAGTCCAGCCGGCGCCCGTTCCGAACGATGCCGCCGCTGGTCATCTTGTTGCCGACGAACAGCTCGTCGGTGATGGCCTCGATCTCCTCCCCGTTCAGCAGGAAGAAGCCGCTCCACCACTTTTCGAACTCAAGGTACCTGTCCGCTTCCGTGTCGATGGAGGCGTACAGGTTGTACGCCTTCTTCCAATAGGTGTTGGCCGGGTCGAGCTTCTCGAAGTTGCCGACCAGATGCGCCCCGTCGAAGCGGCCGTTGCCGAGATCGCTGGCCAGGGCGGCGAGCCAGGCCCCCCCATACAGCCCGCCGAGGTAGCGCAGCGGGTTCCGCCCCTTCACGCCGGCCCAGTAGGACAGCGGGGAGCCCGCGATGATGATCGGTCCCATCAGGTCGGGCCGCACCGCGCTCAGCGCCATCACCGCCCAGCCGGCCTGGCAATTGCCGATGACGCACGGTTTGCCGCCCGCATTGTCGTGCAGTTTTCCGACATGCTCGATGAAGAAGGCCTCGGCCTCCCCTACGTCGGCGAGGGTCTGGCCCGGCTCCGGTTCAGGATGGAAGCCGATGAAGTAGCAGGGGTGGCCGGCGCGCAGAGCCGTGCCGATCTGGCTGTCCGGCTTGAAGCCGCCGATGCCCGGCCCGTGACCGGCGCGCGGATCGACGATCACGAACGGACGCTTGGCCGGGTCGGTGCCGACGGCGGGGTCCGGCAGGATGCGAAGCAGCATGTAGTTGCACGGCCGCTTCAGCTTCCGCCCTTCCATCACGACCTCGTACGGGAAGGACAGGACGGGCGGCTTTCCTTTATCGGCGTGCTCCATGAACTGGTCGCCGCGGCGCCGCAGAACATCCAGGAACAGGACCCAACGCTGCATGGCATCGACGCCGTAGTCGACGGCGTCCTGGAACGGGTTGGGAAGGTTGAACGGGTTGGGAAAAGTCGGCGTTGGCCAACCATCCGCGCCTTTCCCGGCCGCCGTCTCTCCAACGGGCTTCGTCCCAGCCGGTTTTGCAGCGGCTCCACCCCCTGCGGGTTCGATGAAGGGGCCGAGAAAGGAGCCAAGGGAGGGGAATGCCGCAGTCCAGGCGGAAAGCCAAGGCATCAGAGGCTGTTGTCCAGTCGGGGGGCGTTCCCGCCGAGTCTTCATCACATGTCCTCTCTGGCTGTACGCTCTTGGATCGGCTGTGCGTTTGCAGTGCTGACCGGCCTCTTTGCATGCGCGAAGGTGTCGCATCGCCGGAGGCGCCGAAACGCCCCATCGCAAGAGCCCTATCGCAAACGCCAAGTGGCTGAGGCCTTGGCTTAGACGCAGAAAAACCCTGCACCAGACCACCCGCCGCGTTGAAGCATGCAACTGTTGGCCTTGTTACCGTATCAAGCCACGCCCCCTTGCTGGCTCATGCCCCAAATGGGGTGGCGGCGCCGTCGTCCGGCACAGATCCCGGTTTCGGATTTTCCGTGAATGAAATTCAATTTTGAAAAGAGTCAATGAAAGCTCAATCGAATTGATTTATTTTAAAATATCTGATGCATTTCTTTTCTTTATGAGATAAGGCATCCCACGAAAGGCATCAATTCTGACTATTCATTGGCATTTTGGACAGAAGACAGACTTCTTCACATGATCGATACGGTGGGCGTTACCGTAGCATGACTGCGTTTTGGCTTGGAGGAATGCTACCTTCCAAAGCACAGTGTTTTGCAAGTTAAATTGCCCCCCCGACCTCTGCACACTGTCCATCCAATCGGCTGTCCATCGATTTCGTATCGGGCCAGCCGGTTCGTCAGGGGGAGTCGTCTCCTCGTCCATGAAAAGCCGTCCATGAAAGGCGCTGGGAGCAAACCATGAAACACCGAACCAAGGTCGCTCTGGCCGTTGCCCTATCGGCGACGGTGATCACCGCTGCGAACGCGCAGATGGGACCGACCGCCACGGAAACCAATTTTCAGGTCCGGACCACGGGCGACCTCGTGCGGCTGTGCGAAGCCACGCCAAACGACCCGACCGGCATTGCGGCTCTCCATTTCTGCCACGGCTTCGCCGTCGGCGCCTATCAATACCATCAGGTCGTGGCGGCCGCCGAAGGCAAGCGCCAGCTGGTGTGTGCGCCCACTCCACCGCCGTCGCGCAACGACGCCGTTTCCGCTTTCATCGCCTGGGCAAAGCAAAATCCCAGGTTGATGGACACGCCGCCGGTGGATGGGCTGTTCCGCTTCCTGTCCCAGCGCTATCCCTGCGGCGCCTGATCCCGCCGGCATCCGATTCTCCGATGCGGTCCACGGCCTTTGATCAAGGGCCAACCAGGATGGGAAAGACCATGAGACTCACACAGTTTTTCCGCGTCGCCGTCGTTGCGCTTCCCCTTGCGGCCTGCGCCGACATGTCGCCGACCCAGCAGCGCGCGCTCACCGGCACGACCGGAGGCGCCGCCGGCGGAGCGCTGATCGGCGCCATAGCCGGCAACGCCGGCATGGGTGCGGCCATCGGCGCGGGCGCCGGCCTGGCTGGCGGTCTGCTCTACGACTATCACAAGCGGACCGAGGCCTCGGCCTACCAGCGCGGCGTGCAGCAGGGGGCCACCCAGCGAAGCGGCACTCAGTGACCGTTCGGCGACCGATCGGCGGTCCCATCGACGAGACAGCACCAGGACGGAGCCACCCGCCCTGGTGCTGTCGCGAATGGTGCTGTCGCAAAAGGCCGTGAGAATGTGAACCGATCCGGCGGTCCGCGCGTGGCCCGCGCCATGATCACGCTCACGGCGGTCAGTAACCGGGCGGCGCAGTGACGGTGACGTAGGTGACGCTTCCATCCACATAGCTGCGGTTGTACCAGGTTCCGCCGCAGCCGTAGTAGCTGACGCCGCCGTACGGCACGACGGTGGGGGTGCAGGGAAGCACCGTCACGTAAGTGGGTCCCGCCGTGGCGGCGCCGGCGATGTAGCCGGCGGTCGCTCCAACCGCCGCACCCGCAAGAGCCCATCCCCAATCGTCGTCGTCATCGTCGTAGTGATGGCCGTCCCAGTCGTTGGCGATGTTCTGCGCCGCGTAGGCCCGCGACTCCGTGCGTTCGGTCTGGCCTTGCTGGCGGGCATCCGTGCGTTCGGTCTGGCCCTGCTGCCGCTGTCCCTGCCGTTCGGTCCGCTCCTGCTGGCCCGAAGTGCGCGTGTCGGCCCGGGATTCCGTGCGCGTCTGCTTCGTCTCGGCGCGCTGCGCGGAACGTTCCGTAGCGCCGGTCTGCCGGGACGCCGTCTGCGCGGAAGCCATCCGGTCGCTCGACCGCTGGGTGGCGCCGGCCTGACGAGCCCCCACTCCCGCCGTGGATCGTTGAGCCGTGGATCGTTGAGCGGAAAAACCGCCCCCCGCCGCCGGACCGGACCGGGAATACCCCCCTCCGCCAGCTCGGCCGCCGCCGCCGCCGCCGCGACCACCGCCGCGGGCATAGGCGTCCGCGACCGATCCGACCACCAGAAGCAGGGATGCGGCGATGGAAAAGGCAATCCGTGACGATGGCCGTGACGATGGCCGTGAAGACGGCGTGTTCATTTCGGCGCTCCTTCCGAACTGCCGGCCGCGGTCCGGCGGACACGGACCATCACCGGGATGCGTTCCGCGCCGTCCGGAGGGTGGAAGGCGAGTTGCGCCGGCTGGACGTCCGGGTTGAGGTTCCAATCGGAAAAGTCGGCCCGGTATTGCGGCTCGCCCTCGTCGGCCTTGTAGGTGATGGTGACCCGTTGCGGCAGAGGCGGGCCTTCGGTGGCGATCCAGATCTGGAAGTCGATATCCTCGGTCCGCCCCGCCAGGTGATCGGTCGGCACCGCCGTGAGCGTGTCCCGCTCGACATAGTCGAGCGCCTGAAGGCGTTGCTCCAACTCATCCGGCAGCGTGCTGACCAGCAACAGCGCCAGCGGCAACCGCACCCGAAGATCCTGGACCAGATAGCGCACGGCGTCGTCGATGGTGCCGGCCCGTTCGATCTGGCCATAGACGTTCTCGTCCGCGTTGAACACGGAAATCGCCTTGCCGTCGAACGTCACCAGCGACCGCCTCCCATCGCTTTCCTGCGCTTCGACCCGCAGACCGTCGGGACGGTTCAGGGTGACGGCGCGTCGCTCGCCGAACGTGATCTTCTCTCCCGTGTCCTGAACCACGTCGTAGCTGGCCCGGATGGTCACGGTGAAGCGCTGGGCCTGAGCGAGCGTGTCGGCCATGCGCTCCAGGACGGTCATCGCCTCGTCGTCGATCAGGGCGTCCTGCGGCTCGTTCTGTTCAACCGCTTGCGGCGACGTGTCGGGTGGCGGCGCTTCGGCCCCGAAGGCAGGCCCGACCAGGGCGAAAGCGCAGAGCATCGGGCACAGCGCCGACCGTATCAGCCACCTGGGTCCGTTCATCGACATCCCTCCTGCCCCGGATGCAGCGCCGGCGGCATCGGTGAAAGGCCTGGGAAAACGGCTTCTGTGATCCCTGGCGTGCTTTCACATGCTCCTGCGAGCCCGACTCCGGTGATCATTGAGCACCATGGAGCGGAGCCATTGAAAGTAGCGGCCACCGTCGATGCGGGCCGCTACGGTAACGCTGTCCCGCGTTGCCGGTGCGCCCGCGCGTAGGCTCGCCATGCGGAAGGGCGCAGGTGGCGGGGCACGTGACGGGGCGAGGCCCTGGTGGAAAGAAACACCGTTCGACCGCCGGCTCCCTCATAACCGGGGGTACTGATGGCGGTTGCCCGTGGTGAGGAACGGCGGAACACCATCATTGTGCCAAGTACGCTACCGTAACATTCATTACAGTAACCAAGATTGCCCAAGCCGTCCATGCTTCACACTCTTCGCCGTGCCGGGTGTGTTCTGAACACAAGGCCAAACGGCAGAGATCAGCGAAAGCCAGGCTACCGTAGAATACTCGTCAGCGTCGGCCTCTCGGGCTACAGAACTTGGCTGTGGGAAACAACACCCCACACCGGATGGCCCCAGACCCGCACTCCAACGTCGCGCCTCAATGGCGGCCGTGGGGCATGCCGGGCAAGACAGGAGGACAGCATGAAGCGTCGTGCAACCTTGCCAACGGTCACCGCCACCGCAGTGGGCATCCTCTGCGGCGCGCTCTTGGCGGCGGCTACCGTTCCGCATCCGGCGTCGGCGCAGAGCAGGCCCGTTCTGACGAACATCATTCCGGAAAGCGCCGCCGTCACGATCCACGCGAAGATCACGGCCATCGATGTGGGCAAGCGGAAGGTCACGCTGGCCGGTCGGTCGGGCACGCCGGTCACCGTCATGGCCGGGCCGGCGGTGCGCCTGGAAATGCTGAAGATGGGAGACACCGTCGATGCGCAGTTCTACCGCTCCGTGGCCTTCATGGTGTCCCAACCCGGCACCCCCGTGCCCGAGGATGAGGTCCAGCAGGCGGTCGCGCGCCCGGCCGAGGCGCCGGGCGGCATCGGCGTGCAGGTGACACGGCTCAGCGGGCTGGTCGTCGGCATCGACCTCAGTGCGAACAGCATCGACCTCGTCAATCCCAACGGCGGCGAAGTCTACACCGTCAATGTGACGGACCCCGCCCGCCAGGCGAAGCTCCCGTCGCTGAAGGTCGGCGACACGATCACCGCCGTCGTCAGCGAAGCCCTCGCGGTGTCGATCGAGCCGGCGCGCAAGAGTTGGTTCTGAACGGCGGCGGTCGCGAACGCATCCGAAGAGCATGGGCCGAAAGCACGGGCGGAGGGCATGGGAGTGTACGCAAGCCATGATGCCCGGCCGATGGCGACAGGTGGCGCAGGAGGCTGCGGGATGAGGCGGCCGCCCTTTCCGAAAGGCTTCGCCGTCGCGGCCCTGCTGGTCGGGACGCTTCTTGTCGGGGGCTGTGCGTCGGCGGTCAGCGTCGAGCGCGTGGACCACGGCACCGTCCACCGGCAACTCACGCACAATGTCCTGTCGGCGCACGCGCTCAGCGATCCGACCCACAACGTGCTGCGCCGATGGTCGTTGGCGGACCGATTCCTGACGCAGCCGGAGAACGCCATGGCCGACCTCCGCGCGGTGGTCGCGCAGGGGCATGGCGGCGCCGACGAGATCTTCGCCTTGGCCGAGATGTCGTTCCTGCACGCCGAGGAGCAGGGAGGACGGCCCTATTATCTGGCGTCCGCCCTCTACGCCTACGCTTTTCTCTTTCCGGGAGGAATGGACCAGCCGCCCAGCCCCTACGACCCGCGGTTCCGGCTGGCCACCGATCTGTACAACCGTAGCCTGACCTCCGGACTGGCGACGGAGGACAGAACCGGCATCGCCATTCGGGAGGCGCGCCACCCGCTCCCGTTCGGTGAATTGGATGTGGCCTTCGATCCTCGGGAACTGGTGTGGGGCGGGCGCCAGCTGACCAGTTTCTTTCCGGTCGCCGAGTTGCAGGTCCATGGCCTCGACGCCCGCTATCGCCAGCCTGGCATCGGCGCCCCCTTGGCGGCGGGGACCACGCAGGACACCCTCGCGAAGGGCTTCCAGGTCGCCCCGCGCGTCAAGACGCCCGTGACCGCGCTGCTGCGCATCCCCGATCCCCGGCGCCAGATCACGGGCGGGCAGGTGCGCGCGCAACTCGAACTCTATCCCTCGTCCGACACCGAAGCGGTGCTGATCGACCGTCAGCCCGTGCCGCTGGAGGTCGAGTACACCTCCACGCTGGCCTACATGCTGAACGGAATGCCGGTCTGGGAATTCGAGTTCGGCGGCTTCCTGCGCGGTGGCCTGCTGGACAAGATGCCGTCCCGCCTGGTCGCGCTGGAACCATACCGGTCCGGCCGCATCCCCGTCGTCTTCGTACACGGGACGGCATCGAGTCCGGTGCGCTGGGCCGAGATGCTGAACGATCTGAAGAGCGACCCGCGCATCCGCGACCGCTTCCAGTTCTGGTTCTTCAGCTACGAGACGGGCAATCCCGTTCCCTACTCCGCCCTGTTGCTGCGCGATGCGCTGCAAGAGGCGGTGGCCGCCCTGGACCCGTCCGGGCGGGAACCGGCTCTGCGCGAGATGGTCGTCATCGGGCACAGCCAGGGTGGCCTGCTGACCAAGATGGCGGCGGTGAACACCGGCGCCCGGCTGTGGAACGCGGCGTTCCGCAAGCCGCCCGACCAGCTTCAGCTCGACCGGGAGACGCGCGACCTGCTGACCCGCGCCCTGTTCGTGAAGCCGGTGCCGTCGGTCAAGCGCCTCGTCTTCATCGCCACGCCGCACGGCGGCAGCTACGTCGCCGGCAACCGGATCAGCCATCTGGTCGCAAGCCTCGTGCGGTTGCCGGGGCGCATCCTGAGAGTGACCTCGGAGATCGGCCAGCTGGACAGCGCCAGCACCACGCTCGCCGGGCAAACAGGGTTTGGCAGCGTCCACGCCATGACCCCCGGCAGCCTGCTGGTCCAGACCCTGGCGCACATACCCATCGCCGAGGGGGTCAAGGCGCACTCGATCATCGCGGTGCGCGGCGACGGACCCGTCGAAACCGGCGACGATGGCGTCGTGGAATACAAAAGCGCCCACATCGACGGGGTCGAATCCGAGTATGTCGTGCGTTCCGGGCACTCGACGCAGTCCGATCCGCACACCATCGAGGAGGTGCGCCGCATCCTTCTCCTCCATTGGGATGAATCCTGCACGAAACGCAATGAGTGTGGGCCGCCGGGCACTGGCGCCCCGCGCGTCGCGAGCCGGACCCGGTGATGGCGGCTCCCATGATGGCGGGTCTGGCGCGCGCCGTTTCCGCTCTCGTTCTGTCCGGAATCCTGCTGTGCTCCGCGTCTCTGCGGTCGGACGAGGCGCCATGGCTGCCCGTCTCGCAGGTCATGTCCGAGTTGGCCCGGAATCCGGATTTCGTGGAAGCCCTGTACCGGCGCCTGGGGCGCAATCCGAAGGCGGGCGGCATTCTGGGGCCGGATGAGATCAAGCGGCTGCGCGAGATGATCCTCGGCAAGGATTTCGAGGGTCTGGACCGGTTTCCCGGGCTGACCGTGCAGGGAATGGGCCGGTCCGTGCGACTTGCCGGAGCGATGCTGGACCGGTCCGGCGATGATGACCTCCCACCCGCCCCCGCAACGGTCGAGGCGGCTGTCGATGAGGAGCTGGGCATTCCCGCCGTCGGCACCCCTCCGGCACCGGATGCCTATCTGCGCCCGCTGGGTTTTGGGCTGGAAGCCGGCGACCGCGTCGATCCCGAGCTGGCCGAACGCCATGCCGATGGCCTGCGTTTGGCCCAGCTGCTCAACCGCCTCTCCCTGAATGCGCCGGACGGGGGGCGGCGTTACCGGATCATCCTCGACGGTCGGACGCTGGACACGCCCCACGCCCTGATGGACGCGCTGGCGCTGGACGGCCACGACGTGGAAGTCCGCGATTCGCGGTATTTCGCCAATTTCGGCGACCTTATCTATCATGGCCGCGATGTCCTGACGCCGTTCTGGATCGACACCCGGCTGCCGGTCCCCGGCACGGACCGGACCCTTCTGGTTCCGGTCAGCCATTCGCAGCACGAACTCGTCGTCCGTGGCCCTGTGGTCAACGCGGATCTGTCCTTCTATTTCGGAATCGACGGCCAGGCCGTGTTCCGCCCAAGCGTGACGCGCGATCAGGCCTGGGTCATGGGCAGGGTGGCGCACCGCTACCGTGGGGAGGAGGCGATGGAGGCGATCCGCCTCGCCGGCGTCATCGTGCGCGCCTATGACGCGATCAAGCAGCGCCATCCGGAGCTTCCGTTCGGCGGCTATTACGCGCTGGGCGTCTGCAACGACGTGAACGCGATGATCGAGCTGCACATGCGGGGCGAGACGACCCTGTTCCCGCTGACGCTCGATCCGCAATTCTTCACGGAAGAGAGGGAGGTCGGCCGGCTTGCCGAGAGCCTGCCGTTGGACAGCCGGTGGCGGGCAGCGGCGGACCCGCGACGCATACTGGGGTCCATCCCGGTGGAGGATATCTCCACGCTCCCCCTCCCATCTTTGAGGGAGGATCTGGAGAAGGTCCGCGCGGCGTTGATGAGCGGCCGTCCCTCACGGTCCGGTGCCGGCGACCTCGCCCTTCCGGGTGCCGTGGCGGCTGGAATCCTCGTCGCCGGTCTGTGGTCCATCCGTCTGTGGCTCGTTCGGCGGCGGCGCTGAACGCGGATGACCGTTCGGCTTCATCCCACAGGCCATTGCCGTTCCGGAATGACCTTCGACGGATAGTTGGGGTCCTTGTAGCCGTCCGGGTCCTGGCGCTTGGGCAGCTTCACGGCTTCCCTGGGCAGCTCTTCGTAGGGGATGCGGTCGAGCATGTGGCGGATGATGTTCAAGCGCGCCCGCTTCTTGTCGTCCGACCGCGCGACGAACCACGGCGCCCAGGAGGTGTCGGTCTGTGCGAACATGTCGTCGCGGGCCCGCGAATAGTCATACCAGCGGCCGTAGGACTTCAAATCCATCGGCGACAGCTTCCAGACCTTCCGCCCATCGTTGATCCGTGCTTCAAGACGACGCGTTTGCTCTTTCGGGCTGACTTCGAGCCAATATTTCAGCAGAATCACCCCGGACTCGATGATGGCCTTCTCCACGCTCGGGACGGCGTCGAGGAACCGCTTCGCCTGTTCCTCGGTGCAAAAGCCCATCACCCGCTCGACTCCGGCGCGGTTGTACCAGCTCCGGTCGAAGATGACGACTTCCCCGGCGGCTGGCAGATGCGGGATGTAGCGTTGAATGTACATTTGCGACTTTTCGCGCTCGGTTGGCGTTGGCAGGGCAATGACGCGGAACACGCGCGGGCTCACGCGCTCCGTGATGGCCTTGATGGTTCCGCCCTTGCCGGCGGTGTCGCGCCCTTCGAAGACGACACAGACCTTCATGCCTTTGTGAACAACCCATTGTTGCAGCTTCACCAGTTCGACATGAAGCTCCGCAAGCGAGCGTTCGTAGTCCCGCCGCTTGAGCTTTTGTTGCGCGCACTCCACGCGCTGCGTGGTCTTCAGTTTTTTTGCCATGCTCATCATCCTCGCGGACGGGTGTTCCGTGTGATCCGTAACGGGACTGGCGGTTCATTGGCAGACTCAGTGACCGGCAGGCGACCGGCTTGGCGAATGGTCATACACCATCGATCCGGTTCTGAAGTTCGAGCAGGATTTCCTGTTCGAGATCCGCGATAAGAGCGCGGCACGCGGCGGTGCGTTTCGAGCGTCGCCCGCTGTTCGACGCCTCCCATCCGCGCAAAATCTCGACGGCTTCTCCATAATCTTCACAGAGGCTGCGAAAGAAACGGTTGTCGGCGCTGTTTTGTTTGATCATCTCTTCCAAGTCCGGGAATCGCTCCACGACGTGCCGTAGCTTATCCGACATGGGCCAGTCTCCCCGGTCCTGGAAGAGCGCCGGGGTGCCTGACTTGCCCCAGACTTTGCCCCTTCGATAACCTGCACCGAATCGTCAGCCACCTTGAAGCGTGAAACTGTTGGCCTTGATACCGTAACAGGTGTTCAGAACGGCTTCGCGCGCTACACGAAAAGGTAAATTCTACGATTCCGAACGAAGTAATGTAGCCAGAACGTGGGCGTGAAGCGTCTATATCGTCGGTGAGTGTTCCAGCCGCCACTTCTTCGGACTAAACTGCCCTCCATCCTTGGATCGGCGCGATTGATTGCAATGATCATTGGCGCCAGTCACGCTTAAAAACCTTCTATGTACTGATATATTTATTTCCGATGCTGCGTCATGCGCCTCGCGATCATGACGTCCACAGCGTCAGGCGCTTGGCGGGCACAGGCCGCGCCGGCATGGACCGAATGTTGCTGCAACCGCTTGCGATATGGGGGGCGGCTGCGGAATGGACTCAACGGATGGAGGGCGTCGTGCTTCACACCTCCGGCGAACCGCAGACCACCGATGTGCCTGCGTCCGCCGTCACGGCGCCGCTCATCGACGCGGCGCTGGCGCGCGTGCTGGCCAGCCGCAGCCTGCGCGGGTCCGCCCGTGGCCGCCGCTTTCTGCAATTCGTTGTGCAGGAGGCTCTGGCCGGGCGCGCCAATCGCATCAAGGCCTACACCATCGCCATGGATGTGTTCGACCGTGACGCCAGCTTCGACCCGCTGCTCGATCCGGTGGTCCGCATTCAGGCTGGCCGTCTTCGCCGCGCCCTGGAGCACTATTATCTGACCGAAGGCGCCGCCGACCCCCTGCGCATCGCCATTCCCAAGGGTGGCTACGTTCCCCAATTCTCCGTCGTGCCGGTCGCGGCCGGGACCGACCTTCCAGTCAACGCCTCCGGCCCGGCATCGGCACCAACCCATGAAAAGTCGGCTCCTCACCGCGCGCGGCTGTTTCTTGGACGCCGCATCGACCATCCGCTCCGCTGGCTGGCCGTCGCGGCCATGGTCACTCTCCTGGCCGTGGTCGGTCTGGGGCTCTTCGCCGGGTGGCGCGGCATCGCTCCCGACCCGTCGAAGAACGCCCCGGAGCGCGCCGCGGCGCCGGACGCGCCACAACGGGCGATGCGCGGTCCGGCCCTGTTGGTTCTGCCGTTCACCAACGGCTCCGGCGATCCGGCTCTCGACCTCGTCGCCGACGGCATCACCGAGGATCTCGTCGCGGCGCTCGTCCGCTTCGATGATCTTCTGGTCTTCGGCGCCGACACCAGCTTCCGCTACCCTTCGGCGCCGGCCCTGCGCGAGGCCGTGCCGACCACCCGCGTCGACTACCTGCTGAAGGGCAGCGTCGCTCAAACCGGTGACTACATCCAAATCACGGCCACGCTGATCGCGGCGAAGGATCATCGCTACCTGTGGTCGGACAGTTTCCGACGCGCCGCCACGCCGGCGAGGCTGCTGGATCTGCGCCACGACATCGCCGTTCAGGTTGCCCGCACCCTGGCGCAATCGGACGGCGTGATCGAGCGCGAGGAGGCGCGGTTGAGCGGCCAGCATGCGCCACAGGATCTGTCGTCCTACGCCTGCCTTCTGCGAACCCGCCAGTACTGGCGCCAACTCAGCGTCGCTCTCCACGCCGAGGTGCGGGATTGCCTTGAACGGACAACCAGGAGCGACCCCGGCTATCCGGAAGCCTGGGCGGCGCTCGCCATGATCACCATCGACGAAGCCCGGCTCGGCTTCAACCCCAGTCCGGCGCGCCCCGACCCGATCGATCACGGATTGCAATTGGCCGAGCGCGCGGTGGCGCTGGCTCCGGACAGCGCGTTGTCCCTTCAGGCGCTCGGGCTTGCCTGGTGGTTGCGCCGTGAGCCGCAGCGCAGCATCGCCGCGTACGAGCAGGCGCTCGCGCTCAATCCGAACGACAGCGCGATCCTCGCCGACCTTGGGCGCTGCTACAGCTTGACCGGCGAGTGGGAGCGCGGAATTCCGCTGATCCGCGAGGCGTTCGCGCGCAACCCGGCGCAGCCGAGCTGGTACCGCATTGTGATCGCCACGTATCATTACGTGAACGGTCGCTATGACGACGCGCTCGAGGAGATGCGACGGGCCAATCTGGGGCGGGAGGTCATTCTTGGCCACGTCGCGCTGGCGATGATACAGGGCCAGACCGGGAACCGCGCCGAGGCGGCGAAAGCGGTTTCCGAGATCCTGCGGCTCGACCCGAACTTCCCGATCAAGGCGGTTTCCGAATTCGAGCGGCGCAACATCCACCCGGACATCATCGTCCGGATCGTGGATGGCTTGCGCAAGGCTGGGCTTGCCGTTCCGCCGTCGCAGACGGCCGGCGGCGAGTGGCTCTGAGCGCCGTGATGCAACGCGGCGTTACCGTAGCATTCCTGAAAGCGGCCGTACGCTACTTCTGAAGCGACGCCGGCTTGCGGCCCGATACCAGGGCGAAGCAGAGCATCCCGATCTGACAGGGGGGATCGGCCATGGCCGTGAAGGTGGAAATGGCGTTCACATTGATTGTGGCTCTGGCGGCGCTCCCGCACATTGTGTCGACCGCGGCGGCGGCTTCCGCGGAAAACGCACGCGACGCCAGGATCTTCGAACTTCTTGACGACGATCAGGATGGCAGTGTTTCAA
This sequence comes from Azospirillum aestuarii, assembly GCF_016632405.1. NCBI lineage: Bacteria > Pseudomonadati > Pseudomonadota > Alphaproteobacteria > Rhodospirillales > Azospirillaceae > Azospirillum > Azospirillum aestuarii. Next base: position 5,013 of record NZ_JAEPIV010000015.1, on the reverse strand, counting down.
TGACAGAGTTCAAAAATAATCAAATGTTGGTGTTCTATATTCTGGATCACAACAAGGACCTTTCTTTAACCGCTGATGAAACCTTTCTACAGCCCGATGCATTCAAAAGTATATCCGGAACCGATGGCAAGATAGACACTCTTGAGTTTCTTGATATTGTTGATTCTGCTTTCAAGCAGGCCGACACCAATCACGACGGACTCCTCGATCGGCAGGAATTCGTCGCGCTGCTGAATCGTGTGCGGAACCGATGAATGAACTGATTGAGCCTCGCCCGGAAGAATGGACACCGGGTTATGCGGCCCGAAGCTCTGCCTGCTCTGGAGTGATGCAGCCGAGAGCCGAATGGATTGGCTGGCGATTGTAGTGGGCTTCGATGTCAGCGAACAGGTCGCGTCCGTGTCGGCTCCCGTTTCGGTGGCCGACGTTCCGGATTCCGCCGGACTGGCGGACGATCTGCAGGCCGCCTGGAACGCGCCGACGGTGACTCTCGAACTTCAGCACGGCATTCCGGGTGACGGGCGCCCACACGAGGGCGCCCTTGGCCGGCCCGCCCCGCACCCGATCAGGGAGTTGGAGGACGTGGGCGTAAAAGTACCGCACCACGCCGTGGATGCTGCGCCGCCGCTCGAAGATCTCGAAGACGAGTTGAAGGCCGTCGCGCGCCCGCTCGTCGGGATCCTGGACGATCTCCCCCGAGGGCCGGCGGATGAGGCCGCGCGGCATCGGAAAGCCGAAGTTCCCGCGCTCGGCCTTATTCCAATGCCCGTTCGGGACCGCACCTGATCTGGTCGTCTCGCTCGAACGCGTTTACCAGCGTCCGGCGCGGGCCTGTGGCCTGCCTTGGCCGCCGTCACGCTGCCATGGCCTCGCTCCGCCACGATTGCCGGCCGGGCGACCTGTCGGCCGTCCAGTGCCGCCGGAGAAGGAACGTTGGGGCTCCATACCGGAAATCGTATGGATCGCCAGCATCGCCCCGGTGAAGCGTTCGATGCGGGACAGCGCCTCACGGTCGGCGCGGGATGCGAAAGACACCGCGATGCCCGAGGCCCCGGCCCGGCCCGTGCGGCCGATGCGGTGGACATAATCCTCAGCCGAGCGCGGCAGGTCGAAATTGATGACATGGGTGATGTCGCGCACGTCGATGCCGCGTGCTGCAACGTCGGTCGCGACCAGCAGACGGACTTGGCCTGTGCGTAGCCGCTGAAGGGTGCGGTTGCGCTTGGATTGGTCCATGTCGCCGTGCAGGGCGGCGGCGGCGTGGCCGGCAGCGCTCAGTTCCTCGGCCAGTGCGTCGGCATCGCGTTTGGTCGCGGCGAAGATGATCGCCTTGCCGACCTCGTCCTGGCCGGCAAAGTGCATCAGCAGCCGACGCTTGTGGTCCATGTCGTCGGTATGGTGCAGGCGTTGTTCCACGTTGATCGCGGTCGCCTGGCTTTGCACAGCAACCCGCTCCGGGTTGCGCAGCAGCTTGCCGGCGAGCTGGCTCATACGGCGGTCCAGCGTGGCCGTGAACAGCAACGTCTGGCGGCCGGCTTTGCAGGCGTCGGCGATCCGCTCGACGTCATCGAGGAAGCCCATGTCCAGCATGCGGTCGGCCTCGTCGAGAATCAGCACCTCGACGGCGCCGAGGTCGATGCGCTGGCGTTCGATGTGGTCAATCAGGCGGCCAGGGGTCGCAACCACGACGTGCACCGGACGAGACAGCATGCGAAGCTGCTCACCGTACGGCATGCCGCCAACCACGTCGATGATGTTCATGCGCAGCGGCTTGGCGTATTTGCGCGCCGCCTGGGTGACCTGGCTGGCCAGTTCGCGCGTCGGGGCAAGCACGAGGATGCGCGGCGCGGCGACGGCGGGAGCGGGCAACTCGGCCACGCGGGTCAAGGCCGGCAGCATGAAGGCCGCGGTCTTGCCGGTACCGGTTTCGGCAGTGGCCAGGATGTCGCGGCCGGCCAACGCCGGAGGGATGGCCGCCGCCTGAACGGGCGTCGGCGTGGTGTAGCCATGCTCACCCAGAGCCTGGGCGATTTTGGAATGAATGCCGAGATCAGCGAAAGTCTGTTCGGAAACGATCTGTTCGGAAACGAAATCTTCGGACAAGGAGTGGGACCTTCCACAAGCATGACGGCGCAAAGCGGACCACACCCCCGGTTGGGGAACGGTCAAGCGCCGGCTATCTCGCCAGGAGGGGGTCGAAAGAGGGAGTTGCGACTTGCTGAGGAGCGCGGCAGGGTGCCACGCCAAGAAACCTACCGCGTCTCTCTCAAGAGACGGTTAAGCCTCCAGCGATCAATATCCATAGAATAAGGTATGATGCGGTAATATCAAGATTATTCGGCGATCAGGAGCAAAAACAGACGCTTGTCAGCCATGCTCAGGTTTTTCTGCATGGGCGTTAACGACTTGGAGCGGGATGATGGCAGACCCTTCATCATCTGGCTTCCATCTCCCGCCATCGAAATCGGAGCCGCTCAACGTTTGGGCTGAGCGGGTTTGGCGGTGCCGCCTGGACACCGCGGAACATCACCGATTTCTGGCCTTGCGGGCTGCGTATCGGGCGTCGCGGGCAGCCTTCGCCTCCGCTGCCATGGCCACTTGACGCGCGGCCTGCTCGGCGGCGTCCTGAGCCTCCTGCGCCTCGCGGGCGGCGCGCTTCGCCTGTTCCGCTTGCAGGGCTTCCTGCTCGGCGGCCTTGCGGGCTTCGCGGGCTGCGTTGCGCTCCGCCTCGCGAACCTCACGGGCGATACGCACGGCCCGCCGAGCTTCTTCCCGCTCCGCAAAGGTCAGATCGTTCACATTCGATTGCGCCTTGAACTTCTCGAGCAGGGCCTTTTTCGCGCCCGCCGCTGTGCTCAGACGCTCCGAAAGCCCGGCGTTCTTAAAACCGTTCATGTCCATCCATTTTCGTTTTTGGAAATGCTCGTGGCCCAGGCAGGCCGGCAGACAAGCCTAAGGATCGGTCTCGGTCGCCAAAGGCGGCGATGCTGCACCCGCCAAGGGGGGCGACAGCAGCCTTCCCGGCTCCCGGTACCAAAAAAGGGTGGCCGGAGCCACCCTTCTTTCCTGAACCCGCTGGGCTCAGAGTGCGCGCAGGTTCTCGGCGGCAACCTTGCCGCGGCGAGGGTCGCGAACCGCATCAAAGGACAGCTTCTGGCCCTCTCCGAGGTTGCTGATCCCGGCGCGCTCGACGGCGGAAATGTGGACGAACACGTCCGCCGTGCCGTCTTCGGGCTGGATGAAGCCGAAGCCCTTGGTCGAATTGAAAAACTTGACGGTTCCGATGGCCATGGGTCAGTTCCCTTCCTGGCGTTGCCCGCACAACATTGCGCAGGGCATCAATTTCACTTCGGGAAGAGACTCAAATCCTTGGACGGGATCGGAATAACAAAGCCCAGAGCAACGTCGACTAACCGAAAGTAAGGCATGGCCTGAGATATCACAAGCAGAAAATGCCCTTGGACGGCTGTGCATAATTTGATTGCCGCCCGATCGCCACAATGTGGGGCCGGTTTTGTGGTTTTTCTCCGTTGCCTGTGAAACGGCGCGCAGGCGGGGTCCCAATGGATCTCATACTTTCAGCAGCTTATTGTGCCGATCGGGGTCGCCCCCCCTGCCGATTCACACCACTTGTCACGGAACCGCGCTGTCCGCCTATCCGCTTTGCCCCGATTCCTTGATAATTGTAGAGATGCTCAGCGGTTCGCGTCATGCTACATTTCCGGGATGCCGATCCGCCGTGAAACCCGCTCGCTGTACCCGATCGACTGGCCACTGATCTCTAAGCACATCCGCTTCGAGGTTGCCGGCCCCCATGGTGCGGGACGGTGCTGGAGGTGCGGGCGCCCCCATGGGCACGAACTGCGGGTGCTCCCGGATGGGCGCTGGTTCGATGTGGACCTGCACACCTGGAGGGATGCCCGCGGCAAGGAAACGGCTTGGCCGGATATGGTCGAGGCCTGCCGGATGCGGAAGACCAGGGTGATCCTGGCGGCCTGCCACCGGGATCACGATCCGCCCAACGTGAAGCCGAAGAACCTCGCGGCGTGGTGCCAGCGATGCCACATCCTCAATGATCGGGAGCATCATCGCCGGCAGTTTCGGCTCACGATCCTGCTGCGGCGGGCAATGGGGGATCTGTTCGAGGGTGCGTATCGGCGGTAGTGATTCGGAACACTGGATCTGGCGTGCCGAAATCACGCGCTTCCGGAACAGGAGGGCTGCCGCACGCTAATACTACAGCCGGGATCATCTGTGTTGGCGGCTGTTGAGGTTGGCATTCTGTGAGAGGATGCCGAGCATGACGACGGTTGCCGACGCAGTGG
>NZ_JAEPIV010000015.1:0-629 GCF_016632405.1 Azospirillum aestuarii | reverse complement strand
TGCCGGCCGGAAGCGCGCCGGCGGGCGCGCCAGTACTTGGCCGGTCTGCTGGCGCCGGTGGAGCGCAAGAACGGCTGGCAGTTGGCCGAGGTCGCCGACGACGCCAGCCCGGACGGCGTGCAGGACTTCCTGGCGCGCATGCGCTGGGACGCCGAGGCCGTGCGCGACGACCTGCGTGGCTACGTGGTCGAGCATCTGGGGGATTCCCAGGCGGTCCTGGTGCTCGACGAGACCGGCTTCGTGAAGAAGGGCACGCGCTCGGTCGGCGTGCAGCGCCAGTACTCCGGCACCGCGGGGCGCATCGAGAACTGCCAGATCGGTGTGTTCCTCGGCTACGCCGGCCGACATGGCCACGCGCTGATCGACCGCGCCTTGTACCTGCCGCAGTCCTGGGCCGGTGACGAGGAACGCCGTCGCCTCGCCTGGGTGCCCGAGGAGGTGGCCTTCGCCACCAAGCCGAAGCTGGGAGCGGCGATGCTGGAGCGCGCGCTCGACGCCGGGGTGCCGTGCGCGTGGGTCGCGGCCGACAGCGTGTACGGAGCCGACAGCGCCCTGCGCCAAGCCATGGTGCGGCGCCGGATCGGCTATGTGCTGGCGGTCACCAGCGGCCAGCGGCTGTTCCCGGGCAC
>NZ_JAEPIV010000014.1:0-146867 GCF_016632405.1 Azospirillum aestuarii | reverse complement strand
GGGCGCGACGCTCCCACTGGAAACGCCGCACCCAAACCGATAAAGACCAGCTGTAGTATTAGGGTGAGGGGGTTGCGCGTGGCGGGACGTCCGGCAAAAGCGCATCCCCCTCCCCCTCCCCACCGCTGTGCGGTGGGTCCCCTCCCTCTCCCCGGAGGGGCGAGGGTCATTTGGGCGACCGCTTCGCGGTGCCCACCGCTCAGCCGCGCGGCAGGTAGCCGAGTTGGTGCGAGATCGCGTCCGCCGTCTCCACCACCTTCGCCCGCAGATGGTCGAGCGTGGCGGGCTGGTCCATCACGGCGCTGGGGCCGGAGAGGTTGATGGCGGCGATGACCTCGCCCCGGTGGTCGCGGATGGCCGCCGCGATGGCGACGATCCCCGACACGAAGGAGGAGCGGTTCATCGTCCAGCCGCGCTTGCGGTCCTCCGCCACCTCCTGGATCAGCGAGGTCAGCGTGACCGCCGTGGTGTCGCTGTAACGGTCCAGCCGCACGCCGGTGTAGAGCTGCGCGATGGCCTCGTCGCCGAGGCCGCTCAGCAGCATCCGGCCCATCGCGGTGGCGTGGGCCGGCAGGCGGTAGCCGACCGCGATGTTGCTGGACAGCGTCATGTGCGAGTGCGCCCGGTAGACGTAGACCACCTCCGTCCCGTCGCGCACCGCCATGTGGGCGGAGATCTGCGTGCTGTCGCGCAGCCCGTCGATGTAGGGGATTGCCACCTCGATCCCGTCCAGCCCCGACAGGTAATGGTAGCCGAGCTGCATCGACCGTGGCGCCAGGCGGTAGGACTTGCCGTCCCCCATCCGCCCGATGTAGCCGAGATGCTCCAGCGTGAAGACCAGCCGGTAGGCCGAGGCCCGCCCGATCCCCAGCGCCTTGGCGATGTCGGTCAGGGACAGCGTCCGGCGCTGTGGCGTGAACAGCTCCAGGATGGCCAGCCCGCGCTGCAGCGCCGGGGCGATGTAGGTGTTCGGATCGGTCTCGCTCATGTGTCCCGGCGCAACCCCTCGATGGCGCGCCGGTAGGCGGCCAGGATGGCGTCCTCCCGGACGTGGCGGCCCTCGCGCACCACGGTCCGCCCCGCCGCGACCACGTCGCGCACGGCGTGCCCGTCGCTGGCGAAGACATAGGCGTCCAGAAGGCTGTCGTCGGTCCGAGAAAGCAGTTTCGGGTTGTCGGCGTCAAGCACGACGAGGTCGGCGGGCTGACCCACCCGAATACCGCCGCCGGCCACCGGCTGGCCCAGCGCCTGCGCGCCGCCGGCCACCGCCGCCCGGTAGAGGCCGCCGCCGATGGACGGGCAGTCCCCGATGCGCAGCACGTTGCGCCGCCGCTGCACCAGCCGCTGCCCGTATTCCAGGAGGCGCAGCTCCTCCGCCGCCGAGACGCTGATGTGGCTGTCCGATCCGACGCCGAAGCGTCCGCCCTGCGCCAGGAAGGGGATGGCGGGGAACAGCCCGTCGCCCAGATTGGCCTCGGTCGTCAGGCAGAGACCGGCCACGGCTCCGCTCGCCGCCATCCCGTCCACCTCCACGGGGGTCACATGCGTGGCGTGGACGAGGCACCAGCGCGGCCCGACCGGGGCGTTCTCCAGAAGCCACTCCACCGGGCGCTTGCCGCTCCAGGCGACGCAGTCGTCCACCTCCGCCGTCTGCTCGGCGATGTGGATGTGGATGGGCGCACCGGGGTCGAGCGCGTCGAGGCCGGCCAGCGCGTCGCGCATCTCCTCCGGCGTCACCGCGCGCAGCGAATGCAGGGCGAGGCCGGCGCGACGGCCCGCCCGCTCCGTGCCCATCGCCTTCTGCATGGCGGAGACGATGGACAGCAGCCCGTCCACGTCGTTGATGAAGCGCTTCTGCCCGTCGGACGGTGGCTTGCCACCGAAGCCGCTGTGGGCGTAGAGCACCGGCAGATGGGTCAGGCCGATCCCGGCCGTGTCCGCGGCGGCCAGGATGCGGCGCGACATCTCCGCCCGGTCGGCGTAGGGGCGCCCGTCGGCACCGTGGTGGAGGTAGTGGAACTCCGCCACCGCCGTGTAGCCCTGCTTCGCCATCTCCATGTAGAGCAGCGCGGCGACGGCCTCCGCCACCTCCGGCGTCATGCGATGGACGAAGCCGTACATGGCGTCGCGCCACGTCCAGAAGCTGTCCTCCGACGGGCCGGCGTATTCGGTCAGCCCGGCCATGGCGCGCTGGAAGGCGTGGCTGTGCAGGTTGGGCATGCCGGGGATCACCGGCCCGGCGGCCCGAGGCAGGCCGTCTGCCCCCCCATCATTCACCGAAACGTCCCGCTCCACGGCCGTCAGCGTGCCGCGCGCGTCAAAGCGCAGCGCGACGTTCGAGGCCCAGCCCTCGGGCAGCAGCGCCCGTTCGCAGAAAAGCCCGTTCATGCCGTCCATCGCCGCCTCCGTCACGCCCGTTCCTCCGCCCAATCGGCCATTGTTTCGATAAACCGCCGCAGATGCGGACGAATCCGCGCGGCGCGCGCCTCGTCGAAGGCGAAAGGCGCATCCTCCTCCATGTAGGTCACCTGCGCCATCTCAAGCTGCACGGCGTGCCAGCCCTCGGCCGGGCGCCCGAAATGGCGGGTGATGTGGCCGCCCTTGAAGCGCCCGTTGAGGACATGGGTGAAGCCGTCGGCCCCGGCATCCGCGCCGACCGCGACCAGCCGGTCGCCCAGCACGGGATCGGCGCTGCGTCCATCGTTGGTGCCGATGTTCAGATCGGGCAGCCGCCCCTCGAACAGCCGCGGCACGACCGAGCGGATGGAGTGGGCGTCGAACAGCACCGACCGCCCGAATTGGTCGCGCAGCCGGGTCATCTCCGCGGTGATGGCGTCGTGGTAGGGCGCCCAGTAGCGGGTGACCCGCTCCGCCACCTCCGCCGCGTCCGGTTCCGCGCCGGGCTGATACAGCGGCGCCCCGTCGAACAGGGTGGTCGGGCAGAGACCCGTGGTGGCCCCGCTGTAGAGCGGCGTGTCGTTGCTGGGGCGGTTCAGGTCGACGACGTAGCGCGAGAAGCGCGCCTGGATCACCCCGACTCCGAGATCCTCCAGGAAGTCGTAGAGCCGCGGCAGGTGCCAGTCGGTGTCGGGCAGTCCCTGCGCCTCCGGCACCAGCCGGCCGATGAATCCGTCCGGCAGCGCCGTGCCGACATGGGGCAGGCTGACCAGCACCGGACGGCGCGCGGCGCGAAACCCGAAGACGTCCATATCCTCTCTCCCGTGCGACAGCTGTTTTGTCAGCAAAACTTTCAGCATCCCTGTTATGGCGCCCCTGGCCGTTGCGGCGGTCGCGGTACGCAACCGCAACACCGGCGTTGCCATAAGGCTTCCGTCATGCTCCAGTATGACAAACGGCGTTGACGCGGCTGTTTTCCCTGGGCAACATATGTTTTATAGGCAAAACACGGCGCTGCCAAGCCGGTCGCTGCGCAAGGGGGCTTCCCCGGCCTTCGAATCTGGCAACGCGGGCGCAACGAACAGGGAAATTCCGACCCATGAAGTCCTTTGGTAAGTTTCTCGCCGCCGCCTCCTTCGCCGCCGCCGCGGTCGTCACCATGGTCGGCGCCGGGTCTGTCCCGGCCCGCGCCGAGGACGCGGTGATCGCCTCGATCAAGCAGAACGGCACCTTCCGCGTCGGTGTGGACGCCACCTTCGCGCCCTTCGAATTCTCGCAGGACGGCAAGAAGACCGGCTTCGACATCGAGCTGGTGGAGGCCATCGCCAAGGAACTGGGCGCCACCAAGGGCGTCGAGTGGGTGGACATCGACTTCAAAGGCCTGATCCCCGGCCTGATGGCCAACCGCTTCGACATGATCGCCTCGGCCATGTACATCACCGAGGAGCGCCGCAAGGTCGTCGCCTTCTCCGACACCTACTATCCGGGCGGCCTCGTCATCATGGTCAAGGCGAACAACGCCGCCGTGAAGGGTCCGGCCGACCTCGAAGGCAAGACCGCCGCCGTGCAGATCGGCACCAAGTCGGTCGCCCACCTGAAGGAACATTTCCCGAAGACGAAGGTCGTCGAGGTGGAGACCAACGCCGAGATGTTCGGACAGGTCGAGACCGGCCGCACCGACGTCGCGGTGACCGGGAAGCCCGCCGCCAAGCTCTACGCCCAGGCGCACCCGACCGTGAAGGTGCTGGACGACCAGCTCACCACCGAGGATTACGGCTTCGCCATGCGCAAGGACAACACCGAGCTGGTGACCAAGGTGAACGCCGCCATCGCCAAGCTGAAGGCCGACGGCACCTACCAGAAGCTCGTCGACAAGTGGTTCGAAGCCAAGAAGTGATCGCTCTTTTTGTGAACGGAGGACCCCTCCCGTGACGCTCGACTTCGCCCCCGTCTGGGGAGGGTTGCCGGAGCTGCTGAAGGGCACCGTGGTCACCATCGAGGTGACCGCGGCGGCCTTCCTGCTCAGCGCCGTGCTTGGCCTGCTCGTCGGCATCATCCGCCTCAACCCGGCGCGGCGCGTGCTGTACGGCATCGCGTCGGCCTATGTCGCCTTCATCCGCGGCACGCCGCTGCTGGTGCAGCTGTTCCTGCTGTTCTTCGGCCTGCCGCAGTTCGGCATCCTGCTGCCGGCGATGCTGTGCGGCGTGATCGGGCTCGGCATCTACAGCGGCTCCTACGTGTCGGAGGTGGTGCGCGGCGCCATCCAGTCGATCGACCGCGGCCAGATGGAGGCCGCCCGCTCGCTCGGCATGTCCTACCGCGAGGCGATGTGGGAGGTGGTCCTGCCGCAGGCTTTCCGCCGCATGCTGCCGCCGCTGGGCAACGAGACCATCGCGCTGATCAAGAATTCGGCGCTGGTGTCGCTGCTGACCATCGACGACGTGATGCGCGAGGGCCAGCGGATCATCTCCACCAGCTTCCGCGCGCTGGAGGTCTACATCGCGGTGGCGCTGATCTACTTCGTGCTGACCAACGCGGCCACCTGGATTCTGCGCCAGCTCGAAAAGCGCATGACCGTGGAAAGAGGGTAAGCCGGTGATCGAGATCCGCAACGTCTACAAGAGCTTCGGCAGCACCGAGGTGCTGAAGGACGTCAGCCTGACCGTGCCGCCGTCGCGCACCACCGTGGTCATCGGCCCGTCCGGTTCGGGCAAGAGCACGCTGCTGCGCTGCTGCAACTGCCTGGAGATCGCCGACCGCGGCGAGATCCGCATCAACCACCGGACCATCATCGCCGACGGCAAGCCGCTGCCCGACAAGGAGCTGAACGCGCTGCGCGCCGAGACGGGCATGGTCTTCCAGTCCTTCAACCTGTTCCCGCACATGACCACGGTGGAGAACGTCATGCGCGCCCCCGTCGTGGTGCGCGGCATGGCGAAGGCCGAGGCGCGGGAGCTGGCCATGGGGCTGCTGCGCAAGGTGGGGCTGGACGACAAGGCCGACGTCTATCCGTCCACCCTGTCGGGCGGGCAGAAGCAGCGCGCCGCCATCGCCCGCGCGCTCGCCATGAAGCCGAAGGTGATGCTGTTCGACGAACCGACCTCCGCGCTCGACCCCGAGCTGGTCGGCGAGGTGCTCCAGGTCATGAAGACGCTGGCCGAGGAAGGCATGACCATGATGGTGGTGACCCACGAGATGGGCTTCGCCCGCGAGGTCGCCGACACCGTCGTGGTCATGGCCGACGGGCGCATCGTCGAGTCTGGCTCCCCGGAGCAGATCTTCACCAACCCGGTGCAGGAGCGCACGCGCGGCTTCCTGCGCGCGCTGGTGGACGGCCATCTCGCCGGCGCCCGCCCGCAGCCGGTGGCGGACGACCCGCTGGACACACTGCCCGGCAACCACTGACCTTCCCGCGATCTTGCCCCACACCACCCATCGGCCTCCCGCCTCGCCTCTGACGGTGCTGGCCGCGCTGATCCTCGGCGTCTGCGTCATCCAGGTCGCCAACGGCATCCTGCAGATTCTGCTGCCGCTCCGCCTCGCCGAGGCGGCGGCCCCGCCGCTGGTCGTCGGGGCGGTGGCGTCGGCCTATTCGGTCGGTTTCGTGCTCGGCTGCTGGGCGGCGCCCTGGATGATCCGCCGGGTGGGCGGGGTGTGGTCCTTCGCCGCCTTCGGGCTGCTCGCCGCCGCCGCCACGCTGCTGCTGAACCTGCTGCCCGACGCGCGGGCCTGGGTGGGGCTGCGGCTGCTGATGGGGGTGTCCTACGTCGGGATGCTCACCGTCGCGGAAAGCGGGCTGGCCAGCCTGACCCCGCCGGGATCGCGGGGCAGCGTCTTCTCCTTATACATGATCGCCTGCAAGGTGGCGGTGATCGGCGGCCAGATGCTGCTCGCCAGCCCGGACCTGTCGGCCCTGTGGCTGACCGTCCTGGCGGCGGGCTGCTACGGCCTGTCGCTGGTGCCGGTGGCGGTGATCCGCCCGCCGGCCAGCGCCGCGCCGAAGGGACCGGCGCCGTCCCCCTGGCAGTATGTGCGGCGGGCGCCGGTGGCCTTCGCCGGCTGCCTGATGGTCGGCCTGTGCAACACCGCGGTCACCGGCATCGGCCCGGCCTGGCTCGCCGGGCTGGCCCTGCCCGCCGCCGGGGTCGCGCTGATCATGTCGGGCATCCAGGTGGGCAGCGTGGTGCTGCAATGGCCGATCGGCCGGCTGTCGGATCGCCACGACCGGCGGCTGGTGATCTTCGCGGTGTCCGCCGTGGCGATGGTCGCCGCCTTCCTGATCGCCGCCTTCGCCAACCCGCCCGGCGGCGCGGCGCCGCAGACCGTGCTGTTGGGGCTGTTCACCCTGTGGGGCAGCGCCGCCCTCTCGCTCTACGCGATTTGCGTTGCCCACGCCAACGACCATGTGACGGCGGAGGAGACGGTGCCGCTGGCCAGCGCGCTCCTGCTCGCTTGGGCGTTGGGGGCGGCACTCGGGCCGCTGCTGGCGACGGCGGCCATGGAGTGGTTCGGGCACGACGCGCTGTTCGTCTATGTCGGGGTGGTTTCGGGCGGCCTGACCCTGTTCGCCGGGCTGCGCCGCCTCATCAGCGGCCCATTCCGGGCCGAGCCGTAAGGCTTGGCCGCGGGCGGGCGGGCGGGCTACTGTGTCCCGCCCAGCAGCCCCCTCCCCCGCGCTCCATGCCCAGCACCACCGACACCCCGACCGACGAGCAGTTCCGGGCGATCCAGGCCATCGACGCCTGGTACGCCGACCCCGCGGCCCCCCAGATGTTCTGGCTGGCCGGCGAGGCCGGTACTGGCAAGACCAAGACGACCGTCTTCGCCCTGGACCACCTCCAGGACCGCCGCAACCTGGAGAATTTCGTGGTCGGGGCGCCCACCGGCAAGGCGGCGCAGGTGCTGCGCCGCAAGGGCATCGACCGGGCGGCGACGCTGCATTCGCTGATCTACGCGCCGCGGCAGGACGACGACACCGGCGAGCTGTTCTTCGCCCGCAAGTCGGAGGGCAAGTTCGCCGAGGCCGACCTGATCGTCTGCGACGAGGGCTCGATGGTCGGGGACGACGTGGCGGGCGACCTGCTGCGCTCCGGCAAGAAGATCCTGATGATCGCCGACGACTACCAGCTCCCCCCGGTGACCGGCCAGGGCACGCTGACCAAGGGCGAGCCGGATTTCCGGCTGGTCGAGCCGCACCGCACAGCGCGGGAAAGCCCGGTGATCCGGCTCGCCCATCTGCTGCGCCGGCAGGAGCTGCCGCGCCGCTTCGGCACCGCCGGAAACGCCCATGTGCTGCCGCTGAACCGGGTGACCGAGCCGCTGGCCCTGCGGGTGGACACCCAGACCATCTGCGGCACCCACCGTGTGCGCACCGACTTCACCCGGCGCATCCGCACCCGCCACGGCTTCGACACGGTGATGCCCCAGGCCGGGGAGCGGGTGATCTGCCGCCGCAACGACCGCGAGGAAGGGCTGTTCAACGGCATGATCGGCACGCTGACCCGCCCGGCGGCGGAGGGGCGGGGCCGCCAGGACGGGCTGTGGTCGCTCGGCATCCATATGGAGGACGAGGTGAAGCCCCGCGGCAAGCTGATGGTCCACCCCTGGATGTTCCAGGCCCACTACAGCGGGGAGACCAAGGCGCCGCGGGTGGAGCGCGACGTGCAGCAGTTCGATTGGGCCTGGATGATCACCTGCCATTCCGCCCAGGGGTCGGAGTTCCCCTCCGTCACCGTGCTCGACGACTCCGCCGCCTTCCGCGAGCACAAGTGGCGCTGGCTCTACACCGCCGTCACCCGCTCGCAGGACGAGCTGTTCCTTCTGCTGCGCAACGCCGATCTCGGTGGGAACTGGCGGATGCCGGAACTCGACGCATGATGGGATGAAATAACCCTCTCCCCCCTGGGGAGAGGGTGGCCCGCAGGGCCGGTGAGGGGGATGTGCATGGCGGTGCGTCCGGCACAAGCGCACCCCCCTCACCCTGACCCTCTCCCCGGAGGGGAGAGGGGATTTTGGAGGCGATGGTGCCCGACGGCTCACGCCGCTGCGGCGACCCGCTCCAGCTTGGCGGGAAGCCCCTGGCGCACCGCCGTTCCGGCGATGGGATCGACCCAGACCGACGCGCCCGGACGGGTCGGGTCGTGCAGGCCCAGGTCGTTGATGTTCACCCCCGCCCCGATCTCCGGCACCACCGGCTGGCTGCGGCCGCCGATGACGTGGGGGCGCGCGCCGAACTCCTTGTGGCCGAAGCCGTGCTCGACGGCGAGCACGCCGGGCATCACGCCGTGCCGGACGATGGCGGTCGCCAGTTCCGACCCGCCCGGCGTGGCGATGCGGATGCGGTCGCCGGTGGCGATGCCCAGCCGCCGCGCGTCCTCCGCGTTGATGCCCACCGGGTTCTCCGGGTGCAGGTGACGCAGGCGGCTGGCCGCGATGGTGTAGGCACTGACCAGCACCGATTTCGAGCTGATGAGCTGGAAGGGCCAGTCCTCCGCCGTGTGGACCTGCCGCATCGGCGTGCCGTCGGCGAAGGCCGGGGGCGTCCAGGCGGCGGTGCCGGTCCAGCGCTTGCCGGTGACGCTGCTCTTCGCCGCGCCGACCGCCTCGTTGTAGACCAGCAGCCCGTCCTTGAAGCGGTGGGTGGCCCTGTCGCCCTCGAAGCCCTCCGCCTGGTTCTGGTAGCGCCCGCCGCGCGCCAGGATGAAGGCGACCTTGCGCCACTCCTCCTCCTTCAGCACCGACTGGAGCGCCGGCAGGACGCGGGCGACGCCGGACAGGGCGATGTCCTCGTCGGTGGCGTCGGGCACCGGCTGCTTGCCCAGCCACGCGATGTTGGCGCCGCCGCGCAGGTACCAGTCCTCGGGCCGCTCCAGCGGATGGGTGTTCCCGTCCATGTCGGCGATGGCGTCCGGGCCGAAGCCGGGCAGGCCCAGCCGCTTCGCCAGGGCGATCAGGAAGGTCTCCATCTGGACGTGCCGTCCGTCCGGCAGCGGCTCGGTGCGCGGCGTCACCACCGGCCAGCGCGCCGTCGAGGTCTTGGTCGGCACGCCCGCCCAGGGGGACGCCCAGCCCCAGGTCTCGTACAGCACGGTGTCGGGCACGATGTAGTCGGCGAAGGCCGTGGATTCGTTGATGAAGGGGTCGATGGCGACGATCAGCGGCAGCGCCTTCGGGTCGCGCAGCTTCGCCTCCACCTGGGCGCGGACGCCGGGGATGCCGTAGACCGGGTTGCTGTTCCACAGGAACAGGGCCTTCAGCGGGTAGGGGTAACCGTCCACCACGCCGCTGGTCAGATACTCGGTGGTGAGCTGCGGGGCGTTGGGGTACCAGGGCGCCTTGGCCGGATAGGGCTTGCCCGCCTCCTTCCTCGCCTTGAACTCGCTGGACTTTTCATAGGGGACGGGCCGGCTGATGGCGGTGCCGGAGGGCTTCACCTGTCCGGGGAAGCTCGCCAGCCTGTAGCGCGGGCCATCCTGCTCGTCCGGGAAGCGCCCGCCGCCGAAGATGGTGCCGCCCTTCCAGTTCAGGTTGCCGATCAGCGTGTTCAGGGTGACCACGCCGAAGGCGTTGTAGAAGCCGTTGCCGGCCATCATGCCGCCGTGGGTGTTGGCGGCGGCCTTCTTGCCGTGGCTGGTGAATTCCCGCGCCAGACCGGCGATCACGTCGGCGGGAATGCCGCAGGCGTCGGCGTAGCCGGCGAGGTCGAGCCGCATCGCCTGCTCGCGCAGCAGGGTCAGGCTGGTCTTCACCGCCACCTCGCCCGCCGGGGCCGCCACCGTGCCGCCGTGGAACAGCGCGGCCGGTCCCATCAGCGCGTCGTGGGCGACCGGCGTGCCGGAAGGGTCGAGCACGACGAAGGCGTCCTTGGCGCCGTAGCGTTCCTTCTCGTCCAGCGTCACCCAGCCGAGGTCGGAGGCGCGCAGCATCCGCCCGTCGCGCGGGTGGCCCGCCTGTTGGATCACCAGATGGGTGGCGTTGCACCAGCCGGCCTCGCCCGCGGCCTCCGCCGCCTTGCCGTTGGGTTGGGACAGGTAGTTGCTGTCGATGCGCCCGTTCTCGAACATCCAGCGCATCATGCCCATGACCAGGGCGCCGTCGGTGCCGGGCCGGATGGGAATCCAGTTGGACCGCTCCGCCGCCGCGCGGTTGTCGGCGTTGGTCAGCACCGGGTCGACGACGACGTAGTTCAGAACGCCGTCCGTCCGCCCCTTGGCGAGCAGCATGGCCTGCCGCTTGAACGGGTTGCCGGCGTTCGACGGGGCGGTGCCGATGAACAGGACGAACTCGGCGTTCTGCAGGTCCGGCTTGGCGTGCGGCATCTTCTTGGCGTCGCCGAACACCGCCCCGGAGCCGGAGCGGTAGGCGCCGCCGCAGTAAGAGCCGTGGCCGACGAAGTTGATCGTCCCCAGCGCCTGGTTGAAGAAGCGCCGCACGAAGGGCTCCCGCCCGTCGTTGACCGACGACAGCAGGGCCACCTGATTGACCTTCGGCCCCAGCTCGGGTGCGGCCGGGTCGATGGGCGTCTTCAGGTCGCGCAAGGCGCGCAGGCCGGGGACCGGGCCTTCGCCGAACAGGTCGCCGCCCTCCGCGATCTCCTCGACCAGACGGTCGAAGGGGATGGGTTCCCATTGGCCGGAACCGCGCGGGCCGACGCGCTTCATCGGCGTGGCGACACGGAAGGGCGAGGTCAGCATCTCCAGCGCCGCGTTGCCCCGCCCGCAGGCGGTCGAGCGGCCCTTCAGCCCCTTCTCGTCCAGCCGCGACAGGGACTTGAAGCTCTCCCTGATCGGCGTGCCGTAGGGCAGGAAGGGATCGGTGGACAGCGGGCTGTAGGGGTTGCCGGCGACGCGCAGCACCTTGTTCTTCTCCACATCCACCCGGACGCGGACGCCGCACAGGGTGGTGCAGCCGAGGCAGGCGACGTTGGCGACGATCTGGCCCGGCGTCGGGGTGAGGTCGCCGGTTGCCGGATCGACGCGGAATTCCGGGGCCGGGGCGTTGCCGGAGATGGCATGGTCGGGCTTGTCCCCGGCCCAGGCGCCCTTCACGAGTTTGCGTCCGGTGTCGGAGAAGCCACCCGCGAAGGCGGCGAGCGCGCCGCCGGCGGCGCTGGTCTTCAGGAGAAGGCGACGGGAAATCGACATGATGGTTGCTCCGTTCACTCGGCGGCGGCCACGGTTCCGGCGGGCGTCTGGGGGGCGCGGGCCGGACCGGGCGCCGTGCGGCGCGGGGAAGGCAGGATGGCGGTGAGGGCGATCAGCAGGAACAGCCAGAGTCCCGCCGTGCCGACGATCCCCAGAAGCCCCTCCGGACCGGCGGGCAGCGCGTAGTCGTAGAAGCCGGCGCCGGTCTTCGGCACGCTCTGGCCGCCGATGAACACGGTCCAGCGGAACATCCAGGCGCCGTGCAGAGCGATCAGCCCGGTCAGCAGCCCCGTCCCGGCGGGCTTGGCGACGGCGATGGCGAAGGGCAGCGCGGTGGCGGCGACGGCCCAGACGGCGGTGACGCGCCACGCTTCCGACCCGGCGACGCTGCCCAGCGCCTCCGCGTGGGTGGTGTCCAGCCCGAACAGACCCAGCGCCAGCCACAGCGCGCCGACCAGCATGACGCCGCCCAGGAAGCCGGCGAGCAGCCGGTTGGCCCGCACCTCCACCGCGCGGTCGTTGCCGGCGGCGAAGCGGTTCAGCACCAGCACCAGACCGGCGGCGCCGGCCAGCGCGGTCATCAGGAACTGCACGGGCAGGAAGGGGGTGTGCCACAGCGGGCGCGCCTTGACCACCGCGACCTCCGCCCCGGTGTAGAGGGCGACCAGCAGCGCGCCCGACAGGGCGAACAGGCCGGCGGCGCGGATCAGCGCGTCGTTGCGTCCACCGTTCAGGGCGGCCAGCCGGTAAAGCGCGGCGAGACGGCTGTCCACCCGGCCATGCGCCTGCAACTCCTCGCGGAAGCACGTCCAGCCATAGACCAGCAGGCCGGTGACGTAGAGGGGGATAAAGACGGAGCCCCACCACATCCAGGACGTAGGACGCAGCACGACGTAGAAGTGCCAGAAGCGGCCGGGCTGGTGGAGGTCGGACAGCAGCGCCACCGGTGCGGCCAGCCCGCAGGTCAGCGCCACCAGCAGGGCGGTGCGCCCGAGTTTGCGCCACTCCTCCTTCGCGAAGGCGTAGCCGGGCAGGCTCAACAGCAGGCCGCCGACCGACAGGCCGATCAGGAAGAAATACTGCACAGCCCAGGGAAGCCACGCGACCTCGCGGGTCACGTTGATGACCTCGACGATGTGGTTGTCCATCATGCGTGCTCCTTTTGGGCGTGAGGCTGCGCGGAGGGACGCCAGAGCGTCTGTGTGCCGTCGACCTTCCCCTGGAAGCGGGGATCGAGGCCGAGGTAGAAGACGCGCGGCTGGGTCCCCTGCTCCGGCTTCAGTACTTTCGGATTCCCCTCGCGGACCAGGGTGGAGACGGCGCTGTCCGGATCGTTCAGGTCACCGAAGACGCGGGCGCCGCCGACGCAGGTCTCCACGCAGGCGGGCAACAGGCCGGCCTCCACGCGGTGGACGCAGAAGGTGCATTTGTCGGCGGTCTGGGTCTCGTGGTTGATGAAGCGCGCGTCGTAGGGGCAGGCCTGGACGCAATAGGCGCAGCCGACGCAGACGGTGTTGTCCACCACGACGATGCCGTCCCGGCGCTGGAAGGTCGCGCCGGTCGGACAGACGGGGATGCAGGGCGGCTCCTCGCAATGGTTGCACAGGCGCGGCAGCATGTAGCTGCCGGCCTTGCCCTGCTCCGTCACCTCGTAGGTGGAGACGATGGTGCGGAAGCTGTTTTCCGGGACATCGTTCTCCATGATGCAGGCGACCGTGCAGGCTTGGCAGCCCACGCATTTGCCCACGTCCACCACCATCGCCCAGCGGTGCGCCGGATCGCCGTCCCGGCGGAGCGACGCAGCGCCGGGGGCGGCGGCGGGCATCGCCGCAGCCGTCGCGGCCCCGATGGTCGCGGCACCCGCGCCGAGGCAGAAGTTGCGCCTTGATCGGTCCATGGCTGGCCTCATCGCACCTGATTCCTTCAGCCGCGACGAACCGCGGCCTTATGGTGCGAAGGGTACCGGCCCCCTGTCCCCACTCCCATTGGGGGCATCCCTACACTTCTTAGGGTAAACCCCAGTGACGACATGCCGCAGGGGCCGGCCAGTCCTCAGCGATCAGCCCTTGAGCGCGTCGGCCACCGCCCGCGCCACGTCGGCGTGGATGGCGTCCCGCTCCTTGAAGCCGTCGGCCGTCTCGGTCAGGTAGCTGGCGATCAGCAAGGGCGCCCTCCCCTCCGGCCAGACGATGCCGACGTCGTTGGCCGTCCCGCGCGCGCCCGTGCCGGTCTTGTCGCCGACGCGCCAACCCTTCGGCAGCCCGGCGCGCAGCCGCTTGTCGCCGGTCCGGTTGGCGACCATCCAGGCGATGAGCTGCTCGCGCGACGCCGGGGTCAGCGCGTCGCCCAGCATCAGCCGCTCCATGCTGTGGACCATCGCCGTAGGCGTGGTGGTGTCGCGGGGATCGCCGGGAATGGCGCTGTTCAGCGACGGCTCGTTGCGGTCCAGCCGGGTTTTCCGGTCGCCCAGCGTGCGCAGGAAGGCGGTCAGCCCGGCGGGGTCGCCCACCGCCGGCAGCAGGAGGTTCGCCGCCACATTGTCGCTGAGCGTCATCGTCGCCTCGCACAGTTCGGCCACCGTCGGGGGCGGGCCGTCGAGGCGTGTTTCGGCGAAGGGGGCGTAGGGGACGAGGTCGGCCTTGGTCACCGGGATGCGCCGCTCCAGCCGCTCCCGCCCCTCATCCACCCGCTTCAGGATGGCGCCAGCCAAAAGAAATTTGAAGGTGCTGCACATCGGGAAGCGTTCGTCCGCGCGATGCCCGAAGCGCTGGCCGGTGCCGGTGTCGAGCACCGCCACGCCGAGCCGGCCACTGCTGCGCGTCTCCAGCGCGGCGATCGCGTCCGCCAGCCTCTTGTTCCCGAATTTCCTGGGTTTTTCCGCCCTCACGCCGGTCGCCGCCAGCACCGTCATGCCGCCCGCCGCGGCCAGGAAAGCCCGCCGTCCGATCATTGTATCCTCGTGTCATGCCGTGTCGATGGACGGACGATAAAAAGCTCCCGGCGCTTGAACAAACGATGATAGTTTTCACAAGCCGCAAGAAAAACTTATAGCTGCCCATGGCCCGTCCCCAGCTTCCGCTCAACGCGCTGCGCGCCTTCGAGGCGTCGGCCCGCCATCTCAGCTTCACCCGCGCCGGGCTGGAGCTGTGCGTCAGCCAGGCGGCGGTCAGCCAGCAGATCCGCACGCTGGAATCGCGGCTGGGCGTCGCCCTGTTCCGCCGCCTGCCACGCGGCCTCGCCCTGACCGACGAGGGGGCGGCGCTGGTGCCGGTACTGATGGACGCCTTCGAGCGGATCGGCGCGACGCTCGACCGCTTCGCCGACGGGCGCTACCACGAGGTGCTGACGGTCGGGGTGGTGGGAACCTTCGCCACGGGCTGGCTGCTGCCGCGCCTGCCGGCCTTCACCGCCGCGAACCCGGCGATCGACCTGCGCATCCTGACCAACAACAACCGGGTCGATCTGGCTGGCGAGGGGCTGGACTTCGCGATCCGCTTCGGCGACGGCTCCTGGCACGGGGTGGAGGCGGTGCCGCTGCTCGACGCCCCGCTGACCCCGCTCTGCGCCCCGGCGCTGGCGCAGCGGCTGTCCAGTCCGGCGGACCTCGCGCGGGAGGTGCTGCTGCGCTCCTACCGGGTCGAGGAGTGGCAGCGTTGGTTCGCGCTGGCCGGGGTGCCCTGCCCGGCCATCCGCGGTCCGGTCTTCGACTCCTCCCCCACCCTCGCCGCCGCCGCGGCGATGGGCGCCGGGGTGGCGCTGCTGCCCGCGCGGCTGTTCGGCCACGATCTGGCCACCGAGCGGCTGGTCCGCCCCTTTGCCATCGAGGTGCCGGCGGGCCGCTACTGGCTGACCCGCCTGCATTCCCGTCCCGAGACGGCGGCGATGCAGAGCTTCCGCCACTGGATCGCCGCCGCCGTCCACGCGGGTGATTAGGCCGGAGTCTCAGGCTGGTGTGGGCGCCCGCTCCGGCAGGACGCCGGCCTGTTTCAGCTCCCGCCAGAAGTCCGCCGGAATCGGCTGCTTCATCAGCGCCACATTCTCATGCACGCGCGGCGGGTTCTTGGTGCCCGGAATGACCGAGGCGACGACCGGGTGCGCCGCGCAGAATTGCAGGGCCGCCGCCCGCAGGTCCACGCCGTGCCGTTTGGCGATCTCGGCCAGACGGTCGCGCGCCGCCACCTTGTCCGGCGGGGCCTCCCGGTACTCGAAATTCTTGCCCCCGGCGATCAGGCCGGAATTGTAGGGGCCGCCGACCACGACATGGACACCGCGCTCCTGGCAGCGCGGGAACAGGGTGTCCAGCGCCGGCTGGTTCAGCAGGCTGTAGCGCCCGGCCAGCAGGAAGGCGTCCGGGTCGGCCCGCTCCAGCGCCATCACGCAGGGCTCCACCCGGTTGACGCCCAGGCCCCAGGCGCGGATGACGCCCTCTTCGCGAAGCTTCGTCAGCGCCACGGCGGCGCCCGTCATGGCGGTGTCGAACACCTCCAGCCAGCGGTCACCGTGAGCGTCCTCCGCGCAGTCGTGGATGTAGGCGATGTCGATGCGGGCCATGCCCAGCCGTTGCAGGCTGTCCTCGATGGAGCGGCGCACCCCGTCGGCGGTGTAGTCGTAGTCCACGCGGAAGGGCAGCCCCTTCACGAAGGGGCCGTGCTGGCCGCCCTTGCTGGCATCGGCGCGCAGCAAGCGCCCGACCTTGGTGGACAGGATGAAGTCGTCGCGCGGACGGTTGCGCAGGACATGGCCGAACCGGTGCTCCGATATGCCGGGGCCGTATTCCGGCGCCGTATCGAAATAGCGGATGCCGGCGTCCCAGGCGGCGGACAAGGTGGCCTCCGCCACGTCGTCCGGCACCTCCTCGAACATGTTGCCGAGCGGAGCGCCACCGAATCCGATGGGTCCGGGCGGAGCGAAATGCTTGCGGTCCGGCATGATCGACCTCTCGTTGTTTTGTGCGTGCGCGGGGACTCGAGTCTGCGCTCTTATGGCGCTTCCCTCAACATCGGCCCTCAACATGGGGATGGCCGCGGCGTTCCCAGTCGCAACCGGCCGGCGCCGGCGTGGCAATTTGCGACGCGGATGGGAGCGCGTTGGCAAATTGCAACGGTTGGGAAGAAACAACCGCGCGGCCGGATCGGGAATTTTGCTGGGCGGAACAGCAATTGCGCGGGGATTGGGAGTTGGCCCGGTTTTTGAGAATGATTTGATCCGGTGCGGGCGACCGACGCCGAACAAAAAATACCCCAGGCAGGACATCCCATCATGACCACCTCCCTTCGTGCCTTCGCGAATTTGCGCACCGCAACCAAGGTCTACACCGGCTTCGGGGTCACGCTGGCCCTGCTGGTCACGTTGGGGGCGGTTTCCTGGAGCGGCCTTCGGTCCAATGATACAGCGCTGCGCAGCTACGCGGCGCAGTCCGACGTCACGGTGACGCTGGGCGAGGCCGACACCGCGCTGTCCGACGCACTGGGAGCCGCGGCGGAATTTCTCGTCTCCGGGACGGACGGTGCGGCCAACCGCTTCCGCGCCACCGCCGCGGACTTCCGCCGGCATCTGGACAAGGCGGCTCCCGGAATCGGCGATCTCGCCGACCGTCAGGCCGTGGAGGAGATCCGCGGGCTGGAGCGGGATTTCCTGACCGGCTTCGATCGTCTGGTCGCCCTGCGCACCGAACGGGACGGCATCGTCGCGGAGGTCGTGAACAAGCTGGGCGCCGACATCCGCCGGACGCTGAGTGAACTGGTCGCCGCCGAACGGCTGACCGGGAATCTGGACCGCACCGTCCAGGCTGCGGGGGTCAGCGAGCAGTACTTGCTGGTGCGCGTGCTGGTCGCCCGCTTCGTGACCGAGACGAAGCCCGAGGATCTGGCCCGCATCCGTCAGGATCTGGCGGCGGTGGCCGCCGACGTCCAGACCGAAGCCAAAAGCTGGGCCGATTCGCCGGGCGCCGCGAAGCGCGCGGAGGTGCTCGCCAAGCTGCCGCGCTACACCGCGGGCATCGAGCGCATCGCCGCCATCGCCGAGGAGATGGCGCGGGTCAACTCCGACACGCTGACCCGCGCCGGCGCCCAGATCAACGGCAGGATCGGGGCGATCCGCCAGCACTCCACCGAGGTTTTGAAGGGGCTGGAGCGCAGCGCCGCCACCGCGGTGACCGCCGCCGAGCGGCAGGGAGCCGCGGTGACCGCCGCCGCCGTGGCGCTGGGGCTGCTGCTGGCCTGGATGATTTCGCGGGCGATCACCCGTCCGCTCGGCGCCATCACCGGGGCGATGGGCCGGCTGGCCGAAGGCGACCGGACGGTGCAGGTGGACGAGGGGTGGCGAAAGGACGAGATCGGGGCGCTGGCCCGCGCCCTCCAGGTCTTCAAGTCGAACGCCGAGGAGATGGAGCGCATGCGCAAGGCGCAGGAGGAGGCCGAACGCCAAGCCACCGAGCAGCGCCGCGCCACCATGATGCGCATGGCCGACACCTTCGAGACGACGGTCCAGGGCATCGTCGAGGCGGTGGCGAGCGCCGCGGGCGGCATGCACAACGCCGCCAGCACCTTGTCCGGCACCGCGGCGGACGCCAGCGAGCGCTCGCTTCTGGTCGCCTCCGCCTCCGAGGAGGCGTCGGCCAACGTGCAGACCGTCGCCAGCGCGACCGAGGAGTTGTCGGCCTCGATCGCCGAAATCGGCCAGCAGGTGGAGATCTCCACCCGCATCGCCGGTCAGGCGGTGAGCGACGCGGAAGGAGCCGACCAGACGATGTGCGCCCTGGTCACCGCCGCCGAGCAGATCGGGCAGGTGGTGGAGATCATCA
This sequence comes from Azospirillum aestuarii, assembly GCF_016632405.1. NCBI lineage: Bacteria > Pseudomonadati > Pseudomonadota > Alphaproteobacteria > Rhodospirillales > Azospirillaceae > Azospirillum > Azospirillum aestuarii. The sequence continues at coordinate 128,525 of NZ_JAEPIV010000014.1, read as the reverse complement.
GCGGCATCGCCGCCCAGACCAACCTGCTGGCGCTGAACGCCACCATCGAGGCGGCCCGCGCCGGCGAGGCCGGCAAGGGATTCGCCGTGGTGGCGGGCGAGGTGAAGGCGCTGGCGAACCAGACCGCCAAGGCAACCGACGAGATCCAGTCGAAGGTGCAGGAGATCCAGCAGACCACCGGCGGCGCGCAGAAGGCCATCGGCAGCATCGGCCAGACCATCGGCCGGATGAGCGAGATCGCCACAACCATCGCCGCCGCCATCGAGGAGCAGGCCGCCGCGACCCGAGAGATCGCCAGCAGCGTCTCCCAGGCCGCCCAGGGGACGGAGGAGGTGTCGCGCAACATCGCCGGCGTCAGCACGGCGGTGTCGGAAACCGGCGACGCCGCCAGCCGCGTCCACGGCACCTCGGAGGAACTGGCCGTCGAGGCGGAGCGTCTGCGCAGCGAGGTGCGCAGCTTCATCGCCACCGTCCGGGCCGCCTGACCCGGCAGGAGGGGGAATCGCCGCTTGTTCCGGTTCCCGTCCGCCGGATGGGTGTTAGGCTGAACCGAGGCGCCTGAGCGACAGGCGTCTCGGTTTGGCGCTTCGATTGGGCGGCCGGGATTGGTCGGTCATGATGAGAAGGATTTCCCTGAGGGCCGCCTCCGGCTTCGTCCGGCGTTTCGCCGGGCTGGCCGGGGGCTACTGGGCGGGGCGGGACCGCTGGTCGGTATGGCTGCTGACGGCGGCCCTGCTGGCCCTGACGGTGGCGCAGGTGTCGGTCCCGGTCATGTTGAACCTGTGGAGCCAGCGCCTGTTCGACGCGCTGGAGCAGCGGGCGATGGACCGTTTGCCGGTCATGGCCGCGGTGGCCGGCGGCATCCTGCTGTTCAACATCGCCGTCACCGTGTCGCATCTGTGGGTGAAGCGGCGCATCCAGTTCGGTTGGCGGGCGTGGCTGACCCGGCGCTTGGTCGGCGGTTGGCTGTCCGACGGGCGCGAACTGACCCTCCCCTCCCGTCCCGGCGACCATGACAATCCGGACGGACGCATCGCCGAGGACGTCCGAATCGTCACCGAACTCGCCGTCGATCTGGGCCATTCGCTGACCTACTGCCTGCTGCTTCTGATCAGCTTCTCCAGTATATTGTGGCAACTTTCCGGTGTCGTGCATGTCGCGTTCGGCGGCCTGAGCCTCGCGGTGCCCGGCCATCTGCTTCTCCTCGCCCTGGCCTTCTCCGCCGCCGGGACCGCCGCGGCCATCGCCGTCGCCCGGCCGCTCGTCCGCGCGGCGGAGCGCCGGCAGGGGCTGGAGGCCGATTTCCGCTTCGGGCTGGCGCGGGTGCGGGAGAATGCCCCGGTCATCGCCCGGCAGCACGGTGAAGCCGTGGAGCGCGGCCGCATGGCCCTGCTGTTCGGCGGGGTGCGCCGTGGCTGGAAACGGCAGACCGCCGCGCTGGTCCGTGTGATGGCCTTCGGCGCGTCCTATTCGGTGCTGTCCACCGTCTTTCCCATCCTGGTGGTAGCGCCCCGCTACGTCGCGGGGGCCATCACGCTGGGGATGATGATGCAGACCGCGCAAGCCTTCCAGCAGGCCGTCGCGGCGTTGTCCTGGCCCATCGACAATCTGGCGACCGTCGCCCAGTGGAAGGCGTCGGTGGAGCGCGTGCTGGGCCTCAAGGAGGCGCTGGACGGGATCGCCCCCTTGGCCCCGGTCAAGGCGCGTGTCCCGGATTCGCTGTCCGATGGCGGCAACACCGCGCGGAAACGGTAAAGCGGCCCGGCACTTTCCGTTTGACCTCAACTTAGCTTGAGGTTCTATCCTGCCGCCGCACGCCGAAACCTTGGGAGGGACCGGGCCGAATGCACCGCGAGATACGGCTCCTGCTGCGCCGCTGGAAAATCACTCTGCTAAAGAAACGCGAAAACCGCCGCCGCCTTGCCCTGTTCAGGCCCATCCTGCCCGGCGCGAACCTGAAGGACCGGCTGATCGCCTGCTGCGGCGCCATGCTCGGCCTCGCCGCGACGGGCCTGCTCTGCCACAACCTGCTGACCCATATCACAAGCGCGCCAGCCCTGGTGGCCCCCATGGGGGCGTCGGCGGTCCTGCTGTTCGCGGTGCCGGCCAGCCCGCTCGCCCAGCCCTGGTCGATCATCGGCGGCAACACCCTGTCGGCGCTGGTCGGGGTGATGGTGGCGGCGCTGATCCCCGACCCGATGCTGGCCGGCGGCGTGGCGGTGGCGCTGGCCATCGCGACCATGTCGATGACGCGCTGCCTGCACCCGCCGGGCGGCGCCGCCGCACTGACCGCGGTGATCGGTGGGCCGGCGATCGCGGCGTCGGGGATGCAGTTCGTGTTCTATCCGGTGGCCGTCAACTCCATCCTGCTGGTGCTGGCGGGCTGGACGTTCCACCGCTTCTCCGGCCATTCCTACCCGCACCGGGCGCCGCCCAAGCCGGCCAACAGCCATGGCACCGCCGATCCGCCCGCCCGGACGCGCGCCGGCCTGACCGCCGACGACCTGGACGAGGCGATCCGCGACCTGGGGGAAGCGCTGGACGTCAACCGCGACGACCTGAGCGCACTTCTGGAGAAGGCGGAGCTTCACGCCATGGAGCGGATGCACGGCGGGATCACCTGCGGCGACATCATGGCCCGCGACGTGGTGACGGTGAGCGCGGAGGCCCATCCGGAGGTGGCCCGCGCCCGCCTGATCGAGCACGCCTTCCGCACCCTGCCGGTGGTGGACCGGCGCAACGTGGTGGTTGGTCTGGTCGGGCACCAGCATCTGGTCGGGAACGCCGCGACGGTGGCCTCGGTGATGGCCCCGCCGGTGACCGCCGGCCCGGAAACACCGGCCTTCCGCCTGCTCGGCCCACTGTCGGAAGAGAGCACGCACGAGGTCGCCATCGTGGATGGAAGCGGCGGACTGCTGGGTGTGGTGACCCAGACGGACCTGCTGCTGGTGATGGCCCGCACGAACCTTCTGCAATCGCTGGAAAGCGTCCGGAGTCCGGACGCGCTGGCGGCGTCGGCAAGCCGCTGACCCGCATCGGCAGTCATGGCTCCGCGAGAAAATTTTCTCGCGGAGCCGGCTCGCCTCACTCCCCTCCCCCGCCCTTCCCGGCGTTCAGGATCGCGTCGATGTCGTCGCGGATCGCGCGGAGCGTCTCCCGGTCGATGTCGGCCAGCGCCAAGCCCTGTTCACGGACGCTGGCGACGGTCTGGCGCGCCCCGAACACCGCCTTGGCCAGCGGCTTCGGCAGGGCGCTGCCTGTCGGAACCGCGTTGCTGCGGGGCTTTGCCGCCGCGGGTGCCGGGACCTCCTCGTCGGCGGAGCGCCGGGTCATTTCCTTGACCAGTGCGTCCCAGCCGCGCAATTGTTCGCCCTCCCCTTTCAGCCGGGCGATCTCCACCAGCCGGTAGCGCGCCGGGCGGTGCAGCGGATACTCGTCGCGGATGCGCTGCGGCAGGCGGCTGATGAGAAGCGCGCGGGAAATGTCCACACGGTCCTTGCCCACGATCCGCCCGACATCCTCCTGCCGGTAGCCGTGGCGCTCCATCAGCCGGGCGTAGGCGTCTCCCTCTTCAAAAGGTGACAGGTCGGCGCGGACGACGTTCTCGATCAGCGCCAGCTCGTCCGACGCTCCGGTGACGGTGACGGCGTAGATGGTCGGGTGACCGAGCGAGCGAACGGCGCGGAAGCGCCGCTCCCCGAAGACGAGCTGAAAGCGGCCGTCACTCAGCTGCTGCACGCCGACCGGCTGGGCCAGCCCGTGCTGCGCGATGGAGGATTTCAGGGCCTCCATGTCCGCCTCGTCGAAATGGCGGCGGGGCTGGTCGGGGTTGGTGACGATGCGGCCGACGTCGATCTCCACGACGACCGGGCCGCGGCGGTTGAAGCCCTGCCCGTCCTCGCGGGCTTGGCGCTCTGCCGCCGCGGTGGTCAGCACGCCGGTGTTCGTCCGGGCCAGTTTACGCGACATGAGCCATCACCTCCGGCATGCGGGCACGCTCCTGGATCAGCGCGTCGGCAACAGCCTGATAGACCTCGTAGCCCGGCGCGTCCGGCACCGCCTCCAGCGCGGCGCGCCCGGCGGCCACTGCCTGGGCGTAGACGGTCGCCCGCGGGATCGGGCCGAAGACCCGCAGCTTCGCGCCGAACAGGTTGCGGATGTCGTCCAGCGACGCCTGGTCCTGGGTCAGCCGCGCGTTGAACATGGTCGGCAGGATGCCCAGCACGCTGACCCCCGGGTTGGCCCGGCGGCGGATCATGTCGAGATTCTCCAGAAGGAACTCCACGCCGGCGACGCTCAGCATTTCCGTCTGGCAGGGGATGGCGACGGTGTTGGCGGCGGTCAGCGCGTTGCGCGCCAGCATGCCGAAATGCGGCGGGGTATCCACGAAGATGAAATCGTAGCTCTGCCGCGCTCCGCCATCCAGGCATTCACGAAGCGCGCAGTCCCCCGAGGACTGGCTTTGCAGCTCCGCCTCCGCGTCGCCCAGCCGCATGCCGCTGGGGATCACGTCCAGCCCGCTGTCGGTGGTGACGATGTAGTCGCTGAGATCGAAACCTTTCCCCCGCGATTTCAGCGCCTCCACCGACGCCTTCAGGGCGTAGTAGAGGGTCTTCTCCTCGCGCTCACGCTCGATGGAATTGATGCCGAGATGGATGGTGGCGTTGGCCTGCGGGTCCGCGTCGATCAGCAGCACCTTGAAATGCCGGGCGAGCAGGGTGGCGGTGTTGACGGTGAAGGCGGTCTTGCCCACGCCGCCCTTGCGGTTGGCGGCCGCGCAGATCAGCGCCGGGCCATGCCGCGTCACGGTTCCGATCTTCTCCTGCAGCAGCAGGGAAATGATCGAGGCCGGGATCTTCTCGCTGCCGTTCTCCCAGCGCGAGATCTTCGCCTTGTCGTATTTCCGGCCGAGCTTTTCGTTCAGCCAAGCCGCGAAGTCCGGCTGGTTCAGCGTCCGGCCTTCCCGGAACGCCTTGATGTCCTCGCCGCGCATGGTTCATTCCCCTGCCTTGCCCTGACGCCACTTTTGCGCGGCGCCGGAGTCCGGTCAAGCCGGAATGTTGACTCCGGGGCAGGGGAGGGGAGTCAACATTCGGCGAGAAAATTTTCTCGCGGGACAAGGCTCCGGCGGGCGACGCAACCCGTGCGCCCCCGCCGGTCCGGTCAGCTGGGCTTGTAGGCCGCCTTCGCCTCGGGCATCAGCTTTTGCAGCGCGGCGATGCGGTCCGTCGTGCCGGGGTGGGTGGACATGAAGGTGGGCTGCTCGCCCCCGGCCTGCTTCATGTTCTGCCACAGCTCGATGGCTGCCTGCGGGTCGTAGCCGGCGCGGGCCATCATCAGCAGCCCGGCGCGGTCGGCCGCCAGTTCCTGGTTGCGGGAATAGGGCAGCAGCAGGCCGTATTGCGCGCCGGTGCCCAGCGCCGCGGCGATCATCTCACTGCCGCCGACCCCGCTCGCCCCGGCCACGGCCCCCAGGATGCTCGTGCCGGCGTCGGTGGCCATCTGGGTGCTCACCCGCTCGGCGGCGTGACCTTCCAGATTGTGGGCGATCTCGTGGCCGATGACCGCGGCGAGCTGCGCGTCGGTCTTGGCGTACTGGAAGAGGCCTTCATAGACGCCGATCTTCTGGCCGGGCAGGGCGAAGGCGTTGGCCTCCTGGCCCTGGAACACGCGCACCTCCCAACCCGCGGGGTCGAGCGAGGCGGCGCGCAGCAGCCGGGCCGAAATCTGCTCGGCACGGCGCTGATAGCTGGCGTTGGCGGTGGCCGGGGTCGACTGGATCAGGCGCTGCCAGTCCTGCTGGCCGAGTTCGACGAGCTGTTCCTGCGAGACGAGGTTCAGCCCGAGCCCCGTCGAGTTTCCGGCGCATCCGGCCAGCGCCAGGGACCCGGCCAGAGCCGCAGCAAGGCACAGGGGTCGGACGGTCATGGTCGGCATTTTTGTTCCTCCGTTGTGGTTCTGTCCGCCGCATCCTATCCGACGGCGGATGGGCTGTGCCGGGGCAATTCGGTGGTCATAATTCTGGTGGCCCTGAGTTTGGTGGCCCAGAGCTTGGCAATCGTGTTGTTGGAGTCGCAACGTTTCGCGGTGCCGGATGTTGCCCCCGATCCCGCCGATACGGAATCAATTGGAGAGGCGAGTGCCGGGCGGGGAGCGACATGGGGGCGATTAGACGTCTAATAGCGTCTCGGCCCGTCCTCCCCCGGCCGTGCCATTCTGTGGATATCCTCTCAAGAGCCTTCTCAACCGCCCGCGCGATTCCATGTATAGTCGGTCTTGTAGGCCGGTGGTGCGATGGCATCGCCGCGGGTGGATGGCGGCAGGAGGAACGGGTGACGACGCTCAAGGAATTCGAAGAAGCCTTGAAGACGGCGGGCAACACGGAGGCCCTGGAGATCCTGGGCAAGCTTCGGGAGCGTGACAAGGCCCAGCGGTCGATCCGCCCGGCGCGACGCGTCGTCGGCAAGAAGATGACGCCCGAACTCGCCGCGCAGATCCTGGAGCTTCATCGCACCACCGACATGACCCAGCAGGAAATCGCTTTCCAGCTCGGCGTCAACCAGGGCCGCGTGAACGAGGTCATCAAGCGCGGCAAGTGGCTGAACGACGACCCCAACGCGCCGGAGGCCGTCGCCCGCGACAAGGCCAAGGCCCGCGCCAAGGACGGGGTGGGCATCGATCCGCGCCCCACCCGCCCGAAGAAGAAAAAGGCGGCCAAGCCGGACGAGGAACCGGCGGTCCAGGAGGCCGTGGCGGAGGACGTGCCGCCCGTCGAAGCTCCGGCTGTGGAAGAACCGGCACATCCCCCTGAGCCGGTCGCGGTGACCCCGACCGCTCCCGTTCCCGAACCGGCTCCTCTGGAGCGGGTGGAGATGGCCCTGAATCCGGACGCCCAGGATACGACGGCCCAGGATCAATCAGCCGAAGACAAGCCGGTCACGGAAAAGGCCCCCAAGGAGAAGAAGAAAAAGCGCAAGGCCGGGCCGCCGGCGCAGCTTCTCTTCGACGGGCTGTAAGGCGCCGGTCAGCCGCGGCGGGGCTGCCACCAGCGGGCCAGGAAGCCCAGCCCGGCGAAGCGCACCACATGGTGCGTGCCGACGAAGGCGGTGTCGAGGCCGAGCACGAAGGCCACGATGGTCATCGCCTCCACCCCGCCCGGCGCGTAGGCGAGCCAGAGCTGGCCGAAGGGAAGCCCGAGCATCCAGGCCCCCGCCCAGGCGAAGGCCGAGGACAGGACGAGCGCCAGCGCCACGCTTTCCAGCGACGGGCGCAGCGCCGCCCGCAGGGAGGCCAGCGTGACCCCGGCGAAGCGCGACCCGATCAACGCCCCCGTCACCACGAAGCCCGCGTTGAGCAGCCAGTTCGGCAAGCGGTGGTCCACGAGACCGCTGCCGTGCAGCAGCGCGCTCCCCAGCATGGCGCCGAGCAGCACGCCGCCGGGCACGCGCAGCCTTTGGAACAGCAGGCCCGCCAGGGCGCTTGCCCCGACCAGAAGAGCCAGCTCAGGCAGGGCGCCCGCCGGGTCGGATAGGGCGGGGCGGGGCGGCAGACCCGGCGGGGACGACACCAGATCCAACAGCCAGGGCATGGCGGCGACCAGGACGAACAGGCGCAGGCTCTGCGCCAGCGCCACGCGCGGCAGGTCGGCCCGGCTCTCCGCCGCCAGCACCAGCACGGCCCCCAGCGCGCCGGGAACGGCGGCGTAGCGCGCGGTCGCCGGGTCCCAGCGGTGCACCCGCTCCAGCCACGCCGAGCAGGCGTACAGGCAGGCCGCCACCGATCCGGCGAGCAGCGCCATGCTGAGCGGCCAGGAAGCCATCTGGTGCAGCGTGTCCGGCGTCACCCCGGCGCCCATGGAGATGCCCAGCAGCACGAAAGCGGCAGTGCCGAGCGGGGAGGGCAGGCGCAGCGTCAACCCGCCGAGCGCCCCGCCGGCCACCGCGGTCATCGCCCCCATCAGCCACGCCGCGGGCAGCCCCGCCAAGGCGAACAGCCCGCCCCCCAGGGCGGCCAGAAGGAGGGTCAGGGTGGTGGAGGCGAGTCGCTTCATCATCCGTCGGGTCCGGCTTCGGCAAGGGCCGTGCACTGTGCGTGTCCCCCGCAATGCTCCGCAACCGGTATGGGCGGTCACCTGACAAGCGTGTGCGGCATAGGCCGGCGATTGTCCGGACCGTCCGCCTGCTGCATTGTCGGAACAACCAGCCGCCACGGCGGCCCAGACGAAGGGGGAGGGGACCATGCCCAAGAAAGCCACGGGACGGACGCCATGAGGTTCGCCGCCAACCTGTCCATGATGTTCACCGAGCGGCCCTTCCTTGAGCGGTTCGGCGCCGCGGCGGCGGCCGGCTTCGACGCGGTGGAGTTCCTGTTCCCCTACGACGTTCCAGCGGAGCGGATCAAGGCGGCGCTGGACGCCCATGGGCTGACCCAGGCGCTGTTCAACCTGCCCCCCGGCGACTGGGCGGCGGGGGAGCGCGGCACTGCCAGCCTGCCCGGACGTGAGGACGAGTTCCGCGAGGGCGTGGCGACGGCCATCGCCTACGCGAATGTTTTGGACAACCGCCTGCTGCACTGCATGGCCGGCATCCCGCCAGACGGGCTGGAGCGCGACGCGGCGCTGGCGCTCTACACCGACAATCTGCGCCACGCCGCGGCGGCCTGCGCGGAGGCCGGGTTGACGCTGCTGGTGGAGCCGATCAACAACAGAGACATGCCCGGCTATCTGATGAACAGCACCGCGCTGGCCCGCCGGGTGATCGAAGCGGTGGGGGCGCCAAACCTGAAGCTCCAGTTCGATCTCTACCATTGCCAGATCAGCGAGGGCGACCTCGCCACCCGCATCCGGGCCAACGCCGACCTCACCGCCCACGTGCAGATCGCCGGCGTGCCCGACCGCCAGGAGCCCGACCGCGGCGAGGTCCACTACCCCTATCTGTTCGAGGTTCTGGCGTCGACCGGCTACCGCGGCTTCATCGGCTGCGAGTACCGGCCCCGCGCCCGGACGGAGGACGGGCTGGGCTGGTTCCACACCGCAAGCAAGCAGGCTGCGCGCTGACCATGGACCTGCTCGCCCCCCTGTCCAGCATCGCCGCCGTCGTCGTGCCGGTGTTCCTGATCGCCGCCCTCGGCTTCGGGTGGAGCCGCGCCAAGCTGCCCTACGACAGCGCCTTCATCACCACCTTTGCGATCAACGTCTCCACCCCCTGTCTGGTCTTCTCCTCGCTGGCCCGTCTGACGCTGGGAGGGGACGATCTGCTGACCATGGCGGCGGCCTCGGTCGGCAGCATGGCGTTGGCCGGCCTGATGGCGACCCCGATCCTGCTGGCCAGCCGCTTGCCGCTGCGCGTCTATCTGCCGGCGCTCAGCTTTCCCAACGGCGGCAACATGGGCATTCCCGTCTGCCTGTTCGCCTTCGGGGAGACCGGGATGGGGCTGGCGGTGCTGTTCTTCGCGACGCTCGCCGTCCTGCAATTCACCATCGGCCCGGCCCTGGCGGCGGGGCGCACGGACGCCAAGCAGGTGCTGCGCACCCCGGTGATCTACGCGGTGGCGCTGGCCGTGCTGGTGCTGATGACCGGCTTCCAACCGCCGCAATGGGTGACCAACACGACGACGCTGCTCGGCAACTGCGCGGTGCCGCTGATGCTGTTCTCGCTGGGGGTGGCGCTGGCGGGCCTGCGGATGCAGGGCATGCTGCGGTCGCTGGCGATGTCGGCGCTGCGCCTGCTGCTCGGCTTCGCCGCCGGGCTGGCGGTGGTGGAGGTGCTGGGCCTGGAGGGCACGATGCGCGGCGTCGTGCTGCTGGAAAGCACCATGCCGGTGGCGGTGTTCAACTACCTCTGGGCGCTGCGCTACAACAACGCGCCGCAGGAGGTCGCCGGGATGGTGCTGGGGTCCACGGCGCTGTCGTTCCTGACGCTGCCGCTGCTGCTGGCGGCGGTGATGTGAAGAGGGGAGGGGACGCTTGCCCCCACCCTAACCCTCCCCCGCTAACGCAGGGGAGGGGACAATTTCTCCCTCTCCCGCCCAGCGCGGGAGGGCCGGGGTGGGGGCAAAGCTCCGCAACGTCTTAACTGGCCTTACGCCGTCGCCGCGTCCGAATGGGTCGCCGCGCGCACCCGGCGGTGGAAGGACGGCGGCACCACGCAGGTTCCGAAGAACATCAGGTAATGCCGCATCTTCGGGTCGCCCGCCCGCGTCGCTTCGGCCAGCAGGCGGCGGACGGCGTTCCAGTCGCCCTCGCGGCGGGCCATGCCGACGACCTTGGTCATCAGGAAAGCGGCGTAGGCGTTGCCGGTCATCAGCGGACGATGGGTGCGCGCCCACTCGAAGGCCTGCCGCCAGTCGTCCACCGAATGCAGCGAGGCGCGGCCCTCGTCGATCTCCACGAAGCACAGCGGCTCGTCGACAAAGACCAGTTCCGCGCCCGGCTGGTCGAGCGCGCGGAACAGCCAGCCCCAATCCTCGAAATGCCGGTAGTCCGGCATCGGCACGGCGAGCGCCAGCGAGCGCGGGACCATGATCGTCGGGGTGGCGAGGTAGCCGGGGCGGGACAGCGGGCTGCGGCGGTCGATCAGATAGTCGCTGATCGGTTCGCCCGGCTCCGGCCGGCGCTGCGGCCAGACGTAACGGCGTTCGCCGATGCTGACGCTGGTGCTGCAGGACACCACCGGCAGTTTGGCGCCCGACGCCTTGGCGGCGGCGAGCTGCCGTTCCAGCTTCTCCGGCGCCCAGGAATCGTCGTCGTCCAGGAAGGCGATCCACTCGCCCAGCGCCGCCTGCACTCCGGCGTTGCGCGCCCCCGCGGGGCCGAGCGACGCCGGGTTCTGCACGATGCGCAGGCGGCGGTCCTCCACCGCCTCCAGCGCGGCGACGGTGGCGGGGTCCGGCCCGTCGACGACGACGACGATCTCCAGATCCTGGATCGTCTGGGCGCGCACGCTCTCCACGGCGTTCAGCACCAGATGCGGGCGGTTGCGCGTCGGAATGACCGCGCTGACGGTGACGGGCGGGGCTTCCGCCGCCCTGCCTTCCGCCGCACCGCCCTTCATCTCCCCGCCTTTCGCCTCAAGGCCCTTCATCGCTTGTACTCCAAATATTGGAAGCCCATCAGGCCGTAGAGATAGCCGCTGCCGACGCAGATCTTCTGGAGACGGCGGATCGGCCAGCTCGTGTCGAAGGCCAGCGCCATCGGCACCAGGGGCAGGGCGGCGAGGTTCAGCGCGATGTGCGCGAGGCCGAGCGTGGAGCGCTTCACCAACGTGCGGCGCTGGCCGTTCAGCTTGGCCTCGGTCAGCGACACGCAGGTCCCCAGCCGGAAGGCGCGGCGCAGAATCCAGCGCGCGGTCATGCGGCTGGCCGGCACATGCTCCTCGATGGTCGCCTCGTCGCACCAGACGATGCGGTGGCCCTGGCGGCGGATCTGCTCGAAGAACAGCACGTCGCTGCCGCCGGACAGGCTCAGCTCCGGGTCGAAGCGCACGCCGCCCTTCAGGATGGAGCGGCGGAACAGCACGTTGCCGGTCGCGCAATAGGCCGGCTCGCTGCCCGTGGGCAAACGTTGCAGATCGTGGAAGCGGCCCTTGGTCAGCCAATCAGGCGGGCGCTTCTCGTAGATCGGCAGGACCGGCCCGGCGACCACGGCGGCGCCGGTGCGTTCCATGGCGGTCACCAGCCAATCGAGCCAGCCGGGGCTCGCCACCTCGTCGTCGTCGATGAAGGCGATCAGGTCGGCGTCCGTGGTCTCGTCCAGGCAGCGGTTGCGCGCGGCGGGAATGCCCGGCACCGGCTCCGCCGCGTAGCGGATGGGGAAGCGCCAGTTCTGTGCCATCTCGCGGCACAGCGGTTCGGCGGAGCGCGCCGGATCGTTGTCCACCACCAGCACCTCGACGTCCAGCGGGGCGTCGGGGTTGAAGGTCAGCCCCTCCAACGACAGCAGCGTGCGGTGAAGATCCTTCGGCCTGCGGTAGGTGCACACGCAAACCACCAGCTTTTTCGACATGGTGCCTGTTCCTTCCTCACGCCTGTTCATGGTGTTCATGCCGGGGATCGGGTGCGTTTCAGCCGGGCCAGCGCCATCCGCACCTGACCCATCAGGTTGGCGGGGTTGAGCACGGCCAGGGCCAGCAGATAGAGGCTGCCCGCCGGGGCGAGCTGGACGAGCAGCAGGTCGCTTTCCATCGCCGCGATCTTCAACCCGGCGGCGAAGAGCAGGGCGGCGGTGGTCACCTTCAGAAGATCCTTCACCGGCACCGCCAGGACGCCAGCGCGCGGCATCAGGATGGCCGCGGCCACCACCCAGCCGAGTTGGGCCGCCAGCGAGCCGTAGGCCGCCCCGATCACCCCGAAGCGCGGGATCAGGAACAGGTTGGCGCCGATGTTCAGCACCGCCGTCAGCATGGTCAGCTTCAGGATGTAGCCGGTCTTCTTGGTCAGGTGCAGCGACAGGTCGAAGTGGTAGATGCGCAGGATGCTGATGAAGACCGACAGGGCGACGATCGGCATGATCGCGGCACCGGTCTCGCGGTACGCCTCGCCGAGCAGCAGCCCGACGATGCCCTGGGCGGAGATCACCTCCATCAGCACCAGGGGCAGGCAGACGAGCAGCAGGATCGTCAGGTTCTGCGCCATGATCGGACGCGCGGCGCGCGGGCCGGCGCTGTCGAAGGCGCGTGACGCCATCGGCAGCGTGACCAGCGAGGCCGCCGACGCCACCAGCATGATCGGCTGCTTGGCGAGGTCGAAGGCCATGGCGTAGGCACCCGCCGCCGCCTCGCCGATGAACCAGTAGATCAGGAAGCGGTCGGCGAAATCGAGCGCCCAGCCGACCATCAGGCTCAGCATCAGCGGGCCGCCGAAGGTCAGCAGAAGGCCGACGCGCTCCCGCGCCGGCCAGCGCAGCGAGATGCCCTTCAGGTCGGAGCGCAGCCAGATCGCGGTGACCAGCAGGAAGCCGATGCTGGTGCCGAGCAGCAGCCCCTCCTCCTTCCAGCCGATCAGCACGAAGGCGGAGCCGAGCGCGAGCCCGAACAGCGCCTTGGCGAAGGACTTGGCGGCGAAGACGGAGCCCCTCAGCCGCGCCCGCGACATCTGGATCGACAGGTCGAACCAGGAGATCAGGATGGCGATCACCGGCAGATACAGCACATAGTCGATGCCGTTCATGCCGGGGTAGAAGGCGACCACCGTCCCCAGGATGGCGAGGACGCCGCAGGCCACCACCAGGAAGGCGGTGACCACGGTGGAGAGCCAGGCGTCCCGCTCGGCCGCGTCGCCGCCGCATTTGCGCAGGACGAACAGGCCCATCCAGGAGAAGCCGCAGGCGTTGATCGCCGCCGCCGCCGCCATCACCAGCGCGTAATGGCCGTAGGCCTCCGGCGTGACGATGCGCGAGAAGACCGCGACCGCCGCGAAGCCCAGTATGCCGACGGCGATCCGGGTCGCGAAGAAGGCGAAGCCGCTCGACATCATGACCGCGACTCCGCAACCGGGATGCCGTTCTGCAGTTTGGGCCGCCGTCCCGCCGCCGGACGCGGGGTCAGTGCGTGGGCATGGACCGTCTTGGCCAGCCGCGTCTGGAAGGCGGTGAAGAGGAACCACAGCAGGCCGTTCTGGATCAGCAGGCTGCTTTCGGCGACGTTGCCCAGCAGGAGCATCATGGCGAAGACGATGTGCCAGCGCGCCGCCCCGCTGCGGTCGACCGGGACGATCCGGGCGATGCGCGACAGGTAGATCACATAGGCCACCAGGAAGAGGCCGAGGCCGAGCAGGCCGACGTCCAGCGTCGTCTGGATGAAGCCGTTGTGGGCGTGGATGTCGAAGCGGCCCGAGGTTCGCCAGAACAGCGCGCCCGGCGCGTCCAGCCCCGACCAGAAGGCGCTGAAGCCGTAGCCCAGCACCGGCTGCTGCTCGATCATCCGGAAGGCGAAGTCCCAGATCAGCGTGCGCCCGGTCAGCGTGATGTCGCGGCCGAGCAGCGTGACGATGCTTTCCAGGTTCAGCAGGGCGAAGATGGCGGCCAGCATGATGACCATGGTGCCGCCGTACAGCTCCAGCGCCAGCGACCCGGCATCCTGCCGGTGGGTGACCAGCATCACCAGGGTCATGCCGGCCATGGCGACGATCAGCGCCGTGGCGGAGCCGGACATGACGAGACAACCGGCCATGATGGCGAAGGTGCCCAGCCGCCAGACCAGCGCCATGGTGTCGGTCACCGGGCGGGAGCGTAGGACGAACAGCCCGGCGGTCAGGCCGAAGGCCATGGCGTCGCCCAGGCCGTTCTTGTGGGAGAAGACACCGCGCCACTGCGATCCCTGCTCCGCCGGCATCAGGCCGTAGCTCGGCAGGCCGACCGCGAGCAGCGCGCTCAGCACCGCCAGCACGAAGACCGCGCGGTGAATCAGCCGGGCCAGTGCGACCTCGCCGTAGGACAGGCCGACATAGAGGCCGAAGATCGTCGTGCCGACCAGGGCCACGCTGCGGCGGATGGTCAGCGACGGGTCATGCGACCACTGGCTGGACGCGATGGCCAGCACCACCATGAGCGCCATGGGAATGCTGAGATAGCGGAAGGCCCGGACGCCGTGGAGCATGACGATCCGCAGCAGGGCCGTGGCGTAGAGGCCGGCGAAGATGAGCTGCTTGATGGTGTCGCCGGAGGATTCCGGCGCGCCGCCCGCGCGCAGGATGAAGCGCTGCGAGGGCGCGGACATCATCACCGACAGCAGCGCATCCCACAGCAGGATCAGGCCGATCGCGCACACCACCTGATCGAACAGGCTGGGCGTGAGATCGGCGGCGCTGCGCAGGAGCGGCGTCGTCCGTGGCCGGGCGGGCGGCGCGTCCGCAGCGGGCGCCGCCGCCAGAGCGGCTCGGTTTCGCGGAAATGGCGTTGCACTCATCCTGTTCCCCCGATGAACCCGCATTCATTTCCCTCTCCCCTCTGGGGAGAGGGTCAGGGTGAGGGGGTTGCGCTGCTGCCGGACACACCTCCGTGCACAACCCCCTCACCGACCCTGCGGGTCACCCTCTCCCCAGAGGGGAGAGGGCTAAGATGACCAAACGCAATCGCGCCGGGCGTTTCCGCCGTCACGTCATGGTCAGCGCGTGTAGTAGCGGCGCGCCTCGTTCATGCCGTAGGCCTCTTCCGACGCGTCGGTGCGGGCCAGCTTCTTCAGGTCCACCCGGCTCAGCACGACGCTGGTGACGTCGCGGCCCAGCTCGGTCAGCCGCTCGATGGCCCGCTGGACGACGGCGCGCGGCGTCTGCTCCCAGCGCACCACGAACAGGCATTCCGTCGCCGACCGGGTCAGCACGCCCGCGTCCGCCACGACCGCCATCGGCGGGGTGTCGAGGATGACGCAGTCGTATTCGAGCGAGGCGAACTTGATGATGCTCGCCAGCTTCTCCGACCCCAGAAGCTCCTGCGGGTGGTCGCAATGCGGACGGCCGACGACGTAGTGCAGTCCGCTGCGGCCATCCACCTGGACCACGTCCTGCCATTCCGCCTTGCCGACGATCAGGTCGCTCAGGTCGCCCGGAGCGTTGTCGCCCAGCACGTTCCCGATGCGCGGGCAGCGCAGGTCGCACTCCAGAAGCAGGACCCGCCGGCCGGATGCCGCCAGCATGCGCGCCAGGGTCAGGCAGACGGTGGTCTTGCCCTCGCCGGGAACGGCGGAGGTCACCATCACCACAGAGCCGGTGTTCAGGGCGCCGCGGGCGTAGAGCGACACGCCGATGGCGCGCACCGCCTCGCTGTACTCCGACCGCGGACGGTCGAGGACGTAATCCTCCGGCTTGGCGTTCTTGTGATGCGGCAGGGACGGCACCAGCCCGATGGCCGGCACGCCGATCGTCTCCTCCACATGCTGGGTGTTGCGGAAGGTCTTGTTCAGATGGTCGCGCAGGAAGGCCAGGAACATGCCGATCAGCAGGCCCACGGCCAGACCGCCGCCGACGAACAGCTTCTTGCCCGGCGTCGACGGCTCCAGCGGCGGTTCCGCCTTGGACACGACGCGGGCGTCGCGCTGCTGAAGGTCGTCCTGCTCGCGCGTTTCGACGAGGCGTTGGAGCAGCCCTTCATAGACGCGGCGGTTGGCGTCGGCCTCGCGCTGAAGCTGGGCCAGACGGACGTTGGCGCCCAACTCGCCCGCGGTCTCGGCGGTCAGCTTCTTCAACGCGGTCTCAAGCTCGCGCTCGCGGGCGCGGGCGATCTCGACCTCGTTGTTGATGACCGCCATGATCTTGGTGGCTTCCTCGCGCATCTTCTGGCGCAGGTTCGTCAACTGGTTGACGTAGGCCTGCACCGCCGGATGCTGGTCCCCGTAGCGGGTGCGGTATTCGGCGAGCCGGCGCGCGATGGCCGACTCCTCCTCGCCCAGCCGCTGGATCAGCGGCGAGCCCAGAATCTCCGCCGCGTTGCCGTCGGTCGGGCTGCGCGCGACGATCCGGGCGTTCTGCGCCCGCGCCTCCGCCCGGCCCCGCTCCGTCTGGGCGACGACCAGGGCGCGGTTCAACTCGGCCAGCTGCTGCGACAGGAAGGTCTCGCCGCTGGCCCCGCCGAGCACGAGCCCCTGCTGCGCGCGGTAGTCCTGCACCGCCTTGTCCGACACCTCGACCTGGGCGCGCAGCTCGTTGATGCGGTCCTCCAGCCACTTGTTGGCCTGCTGGTTGACGTCCTTCTTGGTCTGGAGCTGGTCGCGCAGGTACTCGTCCACGAAGGCGTTGGCGATGCGCGCTGCCTTGTCCGACTCCTTCGCCTTGAAGGAGACAAGGATGGTGTAGGACTGCGCGTCGCTGGTCGCCGACAGGCCGCGGCGAACGTCGGCGATGACCGCGGCGCGCTCCTTCTCCGGCGACGTCGGCTCCTTCACGCCGATCCCGGCGGAAGTCAGGTAGGCGGTGATCTGCTGGCGCAGCGGCGCCAGGTCGTAGCCGACGGTGTCGTTGATCCCGGCGATGGCCCGGTCGATGGCCGAAGGCCGCTCGATGGCGCCGTTGAACTCCGGGTCATGGACCAGCCCCAGCCGGTCCACCACCTTGGCGGCGGTGGCGGTGGAGGTGATCATGTCGATTTCGGTCCGGATCGCCGCCGCCTCGCGCGGCAGGTTGGAGATCACGGCGTTGATGTCCGTGACCTCCGTCGTGCGCGGGTCGATGATGAGCACGGCCTGACTGGTGAACCGCGGCTCGTAGAGCAGGGCACCGGTGGTGGCCAGCGCGGTGCAGCACAGGACGCTGGCGATGATCGTGCCCCGGCGTCGGCGCAGCACCTGGAGGAGGTCGCGGAGCGCGACCTCCCGCGTGCTGGCTTCGGACCCCAGGGCTCCGTCTACATGAGTGTACGCGGCCATCCCATTCTCCTGAGGATCGGTCGGTGAGGGTCCAGGCCGGCGGTCAGCCCTTCACGATCTTCTCGTCGACGATGCCCGCCTTGCCGAAGGCGTTGCGGGTGTCGACGATCAGCGGCAGCCCGTCCAGGAAGGCCTTCAGATCGAAGGAGTCGTGGTCGGTGCACAGGATCGCGGCGTCGAAGGCGCCGTCCCGGATCTCCTCCAGCGCGACCGACGGCGTGCCGGCCATGCGGGCGAGGCGGCGCGTCTCCGGAAGCTCCGGCACATGCGGGTCGTAGTAGAAGACCTCGCAGCCGCGGTCCTGGAGAAGATCGATGATCTTCAGCGCCGGGCTTTCGCGCATGTCCTCGATGTTCTTCTTGTAGGCGACGCCCAGAACGAGGATGCGCGATCCGCGCAGTGCGCGGCCAAGCTTGGAGTCCATGGCCTGGGACAGCCGCTCCACCACGTAATGCGGCATGCGGGTGTTGATCTCGCCGGCCAGTTCGATGAAGCGGGTGGCGACGTCGAACTCGCGGGCCTTCCAGGTCAGGTAGAAGGGGTCGATCGGGATGCAGTGGCCGCCCAGGCCGGGGCCGGGGTAGAAGGGCATGTAGCCGAAAGGCTTGGTCTTTGCGCCCTCGATCACTTCCCACACGTCGATGCCCATCGCGTCGTAGACGACCTTCAACTCGTTGACGAGCGCGATGTTGACGCAGCGGAAGATGTTCTCGGTCAGCTTCACCGCCTCGGCCGCTTCCAGCGACGAGACCGGGATCACGCGCTCCAGCGCGCGGCCGTACATCGAGCAGGCGATGCGCAGCGCGTTGGGGTCCTCGCCGCCGACGATCTTCGGGATGCGGGCGGTGGTGAAGGTCTCGTTGCCGGGGTCCTCGCGCTCCGGCGAGAAGGCCAGCAGGAAGTCCGTGCCGCTGACGAGGCCGGTCTTCTCCAGGATCGGGCGCACCACCTCGCGCGTCGTGCCGGGGTAGGTGGTCGATTCGAGGACGATCAGCTGGCCGGGGCGCAGCACCTGGGCGATCTGCCGGGTGGTGACCTCGATGCAGCTCATGTCCGGTTCGCGGTTGCGAGTCAGCGGCGTCGGCACGCAGATGACGATGGCGTCCATGTCGGCCAGCGACTGGAAGTTCGCCGTCGCCGTGAAGCGGCCCTCCTCGATCATCCCGCGGACCTCGTCGGTCGACACGGTGCCGATGTAGGAAGTGCCGCCGTTCAGGCTGGCGACCTTTTCCGGGTCGATGTCGAAGCCCGTCACCGAGAAGCCGGCCCGCGCGAACAGCCGCGCCAGAGGCAGACCGACGTAACCCAGGCCGATGACGCCGACGCTGGCGGTGCCCGCCGCGATCTTCGACTCCAGCGCCGCCAGGGCTTCCGGAATGCCGGACGTGCCGACCGAACCCCCGCTCACCAACAGGTCGGCAAACTCATTGCTCGACATAAGACGTCTCCTTTTCCGGCTCTCTTGTTCGTAGAGGTTTCACCGTTATTCGCGCTGTATTGCAGAGATCAAATTTACCGACACAAAACCGAAGCCAAGGTCCGGTTCTGACATCGGGCCTTGGCTTTTGCTGTTCATAAGACTGATCGATCGGCGTTTCCTCTCACCGAATACATTAGGCTGCTTTGTCTAAGCACCCAGCAATCGTGATAGAAAAAGTGGCAGCCGTAAACGTCGTAAAAGGCCGAACTACCGTCAGTTGATCGGGTGATCTTTCTTGTGAGACTTTAGGGATGACCATCCCGAAAGGCGCTTCATTAACCCCTTTTGAGTAACCACGGGCAGAATAGACGAAAGGAGCCGGACCGGCGCGTCGGCGGCCGGACGGCTCCTTCGCACCTCGGTCATCCCTGTACGGCGACTCCCTCCGGTTGCAGCCCGGCGGTCTCGGGCAGCGTGTTGTGCATCAGGAAGCTGGCGTCGCCGTCGCCCATGGTCAGCAGCCAGTTGCCGCGATCGGCGAACTCGTCCCGGTCGATGCCGGCGTCCGGCCCAGCGTGCGCCATCACCCGCACGGGGAAGCCCACGCGGTCGGGCACCTTCATCATGCCCATGGCGAGGAAGGTCCGCTCCGCCCGCGTGTTCAGCGTCCGGCAGATCAGCGCGGTCGCGCGCTCCGTCGCGGCGATGCGCAGCGTGTGGCTGAGCAGGACCCACAGCCACTTCGGCTCGCACAGGTAATCGACGATGGCGAGGCAGGGCTCCTTGCGCCAGGTCTCGCGGCGCAGGACGACATAGCCCAGCGGCTCGTCCCCGCGCATCAGGATGAAGCGGCGGTAGTCCGAGGCGCAGGGAATCGCGTCGTAGCGCCAGCGCAAGTGAGTGAGGTCGCGCAACGCGATCAGCGGGTAATGCGGGGAGGCGCGCCGCCAGATGGCGTCGGCCCGCCCGTCGAACCGTCCGATCTCCTCGAACCGCGCGCCGGTTGCCCGGCTCAGCAAATGGCCGCCGATCCGCGCGCCGTGCAGCGCCGGCCCGGCGATCGTCCCGATGGCCCGCATACGGCCCTGGAGCGAGGACGCCTCCAGGCAGCGCCGCGTGTCCAACGGGAAGACATAGGCGGGCAGGGCGCCGATGTCGATCCAGCCGGCCTTGCTGTAGGCCTTGTAGGCGGAATCCGAGATGTGGATGGCCATGGCCAGCGGACGGCTGTCGAGTTGCGCTTCCGCCAGGGGCGTGAAGGCGCCGCGCATCCGCCATTCCGGCAGGACCATCAGGCTGTTGGCCCAGGAGGCCGGGATTTCCCGGTCCCGCGCCTTCAGGCGGAACGGAATCCCGCATTGCTGGCCGACGATCTGCCCCTGCCGCTTGCACACCCAGACCTGCGGCCCGTCCGCGTCCCGGTCGGGCACCTCGTCGAAGAGCCAGCGGTTGTAGGCCTCGTCCACCTGCCAGACCCGTTCCCCGAACATCTTGCGCTGGAAGCCGCGCAGTTCCCCCGTGTCCGAGGTGTCGAAGCGGAAAACGGTTTTCTTCAGCCGGTCGGTGATCGACTGACCGACGGTGCTGCTGCTGGTGCTCACATGCCCCCCCTTGTTCGAACGCGCCGTCCCTTGCCCGGCCCGCGGCTCGTCCGCGGCTCCTGGGGCCAAGGTCAGCGCACGGATTCCGGCCGCATTCCGGACGCTTCCTGCACTGTTCCTCCCGATGGTTGGTTGGCCGATGGTTGGTTGGCGGTGGTCCCGGCCCGGGTTTCGGATTTGGCCTCCGATTTGGCGTCGTTGCTGACCCGGTTGCCGGTGATGGACTTGCCGATGCTGTCGGCGATGATGATGGCGGCCCGCTTGCCGTTGCGGTGGAAGAGGTTGTCGCGCAGTTCCAGCGTGATCGAGCCGTTGCCCTTCTGGTGCTGCAGGACGCCGCCGTTGTTGTCGTAGAACTCGTTGTCGTAGACCCGGTAGGTCACGTCGATCCCGCGGTTCTGGCCGAGCGAGAGGCCCGCGTCGGCGTTGCGGAAGATGACGTTGCGGTAGATCTCGGTGCTGGACTTGGCCAGGATGCCGGCGCCGCGCCGGTTGTCGTGGATCAGGTTGTCGTGGATTTTCAACGCGCTCCCAGCCTGCCCCTGGTCGTGGTAGAGGCCGTGGGAGCGGCCCTCGCCGCCGTTGACGCCGTTGTTGAAGACCCGGTTGTGGGCGATCTCGCCGGTCAGGATGCGCCCGTTCCAGCCGGAATAGACGCCGCCGTCCTTGCGCCAGCCGTTGTCGGCGATGGTGTTGCGCGTGATGACCTGATCGGTGTTGTCCGCGGCGTAATGCACGATCCCGTAGGCGCCGTTGCCGGTGATGGCCGAGCCGTCGATCCGCAGCCCTTCCGACGTTCCCTGTACGACGATTCCGGAGCCGCCGTTGCCCGCGACCGTCACGTTCGTCACCGACACGTTGCGCGCCCGCGGGCCGAGCAGCAGGCCGGTGTCGGCCGCGCCGGTGATCGCCAGCCCGTCGAAGGCGACGTTCGTCCGCCCGTTCAGGCTGACCGCGATCGAGGCGCCCCGCGCGTCGATCACCGGGCTGTCGCCCTTTCCATAGGCGCCGTAGGTGATCGGCCGGTCGGTCGTGCCGGAGGAGGAGGCCAGCAGGCTGCCGCGCCAGTTCTCCCCACGCTCGAACAGCACGCGGCTGCCCGGCGGGAAGGCCGTGGCGTTCACCTTCTCCAGCGATTTCCACGCCTCCTTCGGGCCGCGGCCCGACCGGCGGTCGTCACCGTCCGTGGCATCGACGTAGAAGACCGGCGCGTCCTCGGCGTTCTGGGCGGCGTTCTGGGCGGCGTTCTGGTCGGCGCTCCGGCGCGCGCTGACGAGCAGCGACGGCTGGGCGGGGCGCTCGATGGCGGGGGGAGGCGGGGGGAGGTGATCCATGGGTCCAGCTCGCGCGGCCTTACAGGGCGACGCGGATCAGCGCGTAGGCGAGGCCCCAGGCCGCCAGCGCGCAGCCGGTGCACAGAATGGCCCAGCCGGCCCGGTGGAGATCAAGCATCGGGGGGGAGACGCGGTCCGTCGCCTTCGCAGCGGCGTCCGCCGGAAGGACGTCCGCAACCCCACCCAGCAGGTTCGGGCTGGCCGGCGTGGCTTGCTCGATCATAGCGATCTCCTCGCGGGGGGCCTTATAAGCGGAGGAACCGGCGACCAGAACCGCAGCGTGTCCCCATAGCGGTATTTTGTGTTACGTCGCGGACAAATAAAGGGAAATGAAAAGGGATCACGCTTAAGCGATCAGCGTACGATAAGGGGGCATTCCAAAGGGAGGAATAGGTCTTCTCTTTGGAATTGCAGCGTCGTTATCGCCCGTAATGCATATGAAAACGGCAGGAACTCCCTCGCCCGTGCTGGGAGAGGGAGTGTTCCGTAAGCCAGCCCGCCTATCCGGCCAGACCGTTCATCCGGCGAGCGCGCGCTTCATGTTGCCGGCACCGCCGCGCAACAGGCGCTTGACGAGCTGCTGCTTCGCGGGGGCCGGACCGTTCTCGAAGCAGATCCGCTGAACCCGCCGCTGCGGACCGCCGCGGCGCGGCCAGGAGGTGCCGAAGGTAAGGTCGACGCCGCTGCCGTACAGGTCTCCGAACAGCGTGTCGGGCAAGCCCTCGTCCGAATAGGGGAAGGCGAAGGAGCCGCAGCCGGGGCCGAACAGTGCCCGGATGCCGGCGACGCTGCCCGTCACCTCTTCCTTGCGCTGTTCGGGCGTCAGCAGGCGGTGGTTGGGATGGTCGAAGCCGTGGGCCCCGATCGACACCCCCTCCGCCATCAGGTCGGCGATCTCGTCGCGGGTCAGATAAGGCTTGTGGGTCGCCAGGAAGCCGGCCGTGTCGAACTCCAGCACGCTGGCGATCTCATCCAGCACGGCGCGCTGGTGCCAGCTTACCTTCATGACGCCCGCAGCGGGATTGGCGGCGACGGCGCCCGCCCGCGCCAGGGTGGCGGCGCAGACGGCGCGGCGGGGATCGGCCTCCGCCAGCCGGCCCAGCCGCTCCGCCAGAAGGCTCGCCTTGTGCCGGTAGAAGAGCGTTTTGTTGTCGAGGAAGTTCAGGTTCAGGTACAGCGCCGGCCGGATGCCCTTGCGGCGCAGGATGGGCATCGCCACCTCCGCCACCTCGCGCATGCCGTCGTCGAAGGTGACCAGCAGCGACGGGCGGCGGATCTCCGGCCCGCCCATGGCCGACCCGGTGACCGTGGGCAGATCCGTCGGCTCGAAGTGCTTCAGGAGGAAGTCGAGATCCTCCGTGAATTCCTTCGGCGTGCGGGGCCGGTAGATGTGCTTCAGATGATCCGGCACCGTGTCGCACACGGCGTGGTAGACGACGGCCAGCACCGGACTGCCGTAGGCGTGATGGCAGGCGGTCCCCAGCGGGTTGCGCAGCGCGTCCGTCCACCGGAGCCGCCGACCCAACCCGCCACCGGAAATCACGTCGGCAACGCTCATTCAATTCCTCCCGCGGAAGGGTCAGAGGGCAGAAGGTCAGAGGGCGTCCGCGCCATCGGGGGCGAGGCGCTTGGGCTGAATCATGGCGGTGTGGATTCGGGCCATGGCCTGCGCCTCGGTCGGCGTGCGGACCAGGCGGTACAGCATCCTCTTCAGGCCCGGCGGCGTCAGCCGGAAGCCGATCTGAAGCGAGGCCGTCGCCAGGAACTCCGAATTGGTCAGGAAGCCCGACCGCCAGCACCAGACCCGGAAGGCCCATTCGTTGACGGCGTAGCGCAACCCGCCGCGGCGGACGCGCTGGGCCATGCTGGTGCGGAAGAGCAGCAGTGCCTCCTGCACCGTCTCCATGCGCGCGCCGGCCTGGAGCAGGCGGACATACAGGTCGTAATCCTCCAGATTCCCGAAGCAGGAGCGGTAGCCGCCGATGGCGGTCAGCGCCCGCCGCCGCACCATCATGGTGGGGTGCGACAGGACGCAGTGCCACTTCATGCCCTGGCTGATCTCTTCGTGCGTCTCCGGGCTGCGCTTCACGCAGGTGATGGCGCCGGGGTCCTGTTCGAACTCCGCGTGCCAGGAGAAGGACGCGTCCAGCCCCCCCTGCTCGGCGAAGGCCCGCGCCTGCGTCTCGAAGCGGTGGGGCAGGCAGATGTCGTCGCTGTCCATGCGGGCCACCAGATAGCCCGTGCAGTATTGCAGCCCATCGTTCAGCGCGCGGGCCAAGCCCCCCTGGTTGCGCCGTCGCACCACCACGAGCCGGCAGGCGTTGGACGCCTGATAGCGGGCGATGACCTTTTCCTGCTCCTCCCCGATCCGTCCATCGACCACCAGCACGCATTCGCGCGGGAGAAGCGTCTGCGTATAGACGCTCTCCAGCGCGGCCTGAAGGTTGTCCGCCTTCTCGCCGGCATAGGTGGCCATAAGCACGCTGATCGATTGAGTGTCCCGACCGTCCCTCGGTCCGCTCACGTGATTCATACCTGGTCTCCACCCCTCTTGTCGTGGCGACGCGGACGGCGTGCGATGGCCGTGACCACGGACACCGCGGCCCTGGGAATGGAGGCGTGTGCGTGCCGCCCAATGCCCCGGTCCCGCGGCACGCGCGCGGAATCGGCTTCGGCGTTCCTTCCCCCGGTGGCCGTCGGTCCGGCACCTGTGCGGCGCCGGCCGTCCCGTCCTTGTCGTCGTTTGCAGTGCCGTTCTTGCCCTGTCTCGTCCCTTTCCTGGTCGGTTCTGCGGGGGTTTCCCTCCGGTCCGCATCCCGCATTAGGACACCCCTGGCCGTCGTATCGGCCGGTGCCGATGCACGCATAGGCACGGAATAGGTCTGTGGACGCTATCAAAGGGCGGATGGCGGGTAAACCTACATAAAGTGCAAGATAAATATCCCCTTCGCAGCGTCCCAAAGGGAAAGCCGACTGCCACTTTGGTCGATTTTGGAGAAAGCGGGGGATGCCGCGCGCCCTGCGGAGAAATAACGGCTGACCGCCATGAAAAGGCGGCGAACGGGGATGGCGTCCGGACGCCATCACTCCAATGAGGCGGGCCTTATTGTGCGATGCACAAGAAATGGAGGAAAAGGCAGCGTCTCTGGCCGGGCTGTGCTTCCGATTATTGCCGTTTTGTGTCGCGGACGAAAGCCGGAAAAGTCGTCCCGACACGCCAACGCCCGGCCAGAGTCTGGCCGGGCGCGGACGTTGCCAAAGGGTCGGAGCCGCCGATCGTCAGATGATCGGGTTGGCCTTGGAGACCGAGGAGATGGTGTTGTTGGTCACCGTCTGCTTGATGCTGTCGGCGATGTTGATCGCCGCACGGCCGTTGTTGTTGTAGAAGGTGTTGTCGTACAGGCTCAGCGTGATCGACCCGGCTCCCTTCAGGTGCTCCATGATGCCACCGTTGTTGTTGAAGATCTCGTTGCCGTAGATCTTGTAGGTGACGTTGGTGCCCTGGTTTTGGCCGATCGAGATGCCGACGTTCGAGTTGCCGAAGATCGTGTTGTTGTAGATCTCGGTGCTCGACTTGGCGAGGATGCCGGCGCCGCGCGGGTTCGAGGAAATCACGTTGTCGTGGATCTTCAGCGTGCTGTTGGCCTGGCTGTGGTCGTGGTACAGCCCGTGCGACCGGCCGTCGCCGCCGCCGCTGCCGTTGTTGACGATCGTGTTGCCGGCGATCTCGCCGCTCAGGATGCGGCCGTTCCAGCCCGAATACACCGCATCGGTCCGCCAGCCGTTGTCGCTGATGACGCTGTTGGTGATGTACTGGTTGGCGTTGTCGTAGGAGTAGTGGACGATGCCGTAGCCGCCGTTGCCGTCGATCGTGGAATGATCGATGCGCAGGTTGTTCGACGTGCCGCTCACCACGATTCCCGAGCCCCGGTTGTCCAGGATCTGGGAGTTGGTGACCTTCACGTTCATGGCGCCGCCGTTGAGCAGCAGGCCGGTGTCGTTCGAACCCGTCATCGTCAGGTTGTCGAACGTGACGTTGTCCTTGTTGTTCAGGCTGACGGCGTAGCTGGCGCCGCTCTTGGCCTTGATGATCGGATCGGCGCCGGTGCCGTAGGCGCCGTAGATGATCGGCTTGTCAGAGGTGCCGGAGGTGGAGACCAGCAGGCTGTCGGTCCAGGTCTCGCCACGCTCGAACAGAACCAGCGAACCGGCGGCGAAGTTGGTCGAGTTCACCTTGGCCAGCGACTTCCATGCCTGGTTCGGGTTGTTGCCGGAGTTGCTGTCGCTGCCGTGCGTCGCGTCGATGTAGAAGACCTGCGAGGCCGGGGTCGCCGGATAATCCGACGTGCCGCCGCCCGGGTTCGACGGGGCGGGCGGGGCCGTCGGCGTGGTGGGGGTGGTCGGCGCGGTCGGAGTCGTGGGGGTGGTGGGCGTGGTGGGCGTCGTGGTCGCGGCGGGGAAGAACTCCTTGGGCGCGGCGACGACCAGCGTGCCGTCCCACCACATGCCGGACTGGCCCTTCACCACGTCCTTGCCGTCCAGCGCGCCCTTGTCGTAGGTGACGGAGGCGTCGGTCGGGTTGACCGCGTTGCCGTTGATGGTGATCTTGTTGACGATCAGGTTGCGGTCCTGGCCGTTCACGAAGCCATCGTTGTCGTACTGGATCTGGACCTTGTGGGCCTGACCGGCGGCGATGTTCGCGTTGAAGGTGAAGTCCTTGGCGGCGGTGCCAGCGGAACCCTCGCCGATGACCTTACCGTCGACCATCACCTTGAAGTGCGGGGACACGCCGCCCGCCAGGTTGCCGGCGGCGTTGACGACGATCTTCGTGGCGCCCGTCACCGCTTCGGCGGTCGCGGCGGGGAAGAACTCCTTGGGCGCGGCGACGACCAGCGTGCCGTCCCACCACATGCCGGACTGGCCCTTCACCACGTCCTTGCCGTCCAGCGCGCCCTTGTCGTAGGTCACCGACGGGTCGGCCGCGTCGAGCGCGTGGCCGTTGATGGTGATCTTGTTGACGATCAGGTTGCGGTCCTGGCCGTTCACGAAGCCATCGTTGTCGTACTGGATCTGGATCTTGTGGGCCTGATCCGCCGTGACGTTGGCGTTGAAGGTAAAGTCCTTGGCATCGGTGCCGGCGGAGCCTTCGCCGATGACCTTGCCGTCCACCATCACCTTGAAGTGCGGGGCGACACCGCCCGCCAGGTTGCCGGCGGCGTTGATGACGATCTTCGTGGCGTTGTCGGCGGTCGCGGCGGCATCGGCGAGCGCCAGCGGCTGCGCGGTCTGGAGGGCCTGGGCCTGGAGGAGACTGGCCGGCGTCGCGAAGGAATCGGCGGTGGACACGGCGGTCTCGCTGATCGACAGGTGCGACGTGTCGGCGCCGAGATCGCCGGCGTAATTCGTGTGGTCGGTCAGGTCCTGGTGGTGGAGGTCGATACCCAGATCGTCCATGGTCTGCACTCTCTTCCTTGTGGGGATGCCACCGCGGTTGGTGGCCGGCGGGGCAGGCACGCGGTCGGTGCGTCCCCATCCTTTCGGTTAGCGCTCTAGCCATTTGGCTTACCCCTTAAGACTATCGGCTTCGTTGTGGCCTTAAATGGGACGATTTTAGGATAATAAATCTCAAATGCGATGCATTACCGCCACAGTGATGCCGATACGCCCCGGTGGCGCGCTGATTTGGCGTTGCAACCGGTGGGGAAATGCCTCTACGCCACCCACCGCAACGGCGGTATCCGAGTTGAACGGTGCGCAGCCAGCAATGGCGTGGCTACGGACAAAAAAGGGGATGGTTATGGAATCAGACCATCCATTGACTCGGGTCAAACCGCCGGAACCGGTCCGGGCGTAGCCTCCCTCCATGCTTTGCAAGGAGGTATGACATGGAGACGATGGTCTTTCTGGTGCTGGCGCTTCTGCTGACCGGCTTCCTGACGGCGCTGTCTGTGCTGGGCTTGGCCACGTTGCACGCGACGGTGCGGGCCGTCCTTCCCGCGCGCCGCACGGTGGCTCCCGTCCGGGTGTCGTGACCGGACAGCGCCTTTGAGTCAGAGGGGGAGGGGGCCGTCGTTCTTGACCTCCTCCATCACCGCGTAGGTGCGGGTTTCCCGGACGCCGGGCAGCGACAGCAGCACATCCCCGAGAAACCGCCGGTAGGCCGCCATGTCGGCCACCCGCGTCTTCACCAGATAATCGAACCCGCCGGCCACCATGTGGCACTCTAGGACCTCCGGCGCGTGGCGGATGGCCTGGGCGAAGCGGTCGAACACGTCGGGCGTCGTCTTGTCGAGCAGCACTTCGACGAACACCATCAGCCCGAAGCCCAACCGGTGCGGATCGAGCCGCGCCGTGAATCCCGTCACATAGCCGTCCTTCAGCAGCCGCCGCATCCGCTCGCCGGCGGAGGTGGGGGACAGGCCGACCCGTTCCGCCAGATCAACGGCGGAAATCCGCCCGTCCATCTGCAAAATCGCCAGGATGCGCCGGTCGGTCCGGTCAAGCTCCGTCATTTTCGTGCTCCATGCCGCCTTTGGCCGTTGATATCGCGGCGTTGAGGCAAAAACAACCGTGGAGGCACGGCGGGCTCCGCGATAGTCTGCGGATGCTGCGGCGGAACAAGCAAAACAAAGCGGATGCCGCGGCCTTGAGAAGACGAATTGGATCGGGTGAGAGACACCGTGACCATCGACATTGCCCCCAATGCTGCGGACGGTGCCGGATCGGCGCCGGGCGGCGGCACGATCCTTCTGCTGGGCGCCGGACGCATGGGCGGCGCCATGCTGCGCGGCTGGCTGGCGCAGGGCGTGCCGGCCTCCGCCATCTCGGTCGCCGACCCCAGCCCCGCGCCGGATCTGGTCGAACTGGCCGCGCGGACCGGCGTCCGCTTGAACCCGGCGGACGGCGCTGTGGTCGATACCCTCGTGGTCGCGGTCAAGCCGCAGATGGTCGAGAGCGCCGCGTCGGGCGTGCAGGCGTCGCTGGCACCGCACACGCTGGTGCTGTCGATCATGGCGGGCAAGACGCTGGCCGACCTGCGCCGCCTGTTCCCGGCGGCGGGCAGCGTGGTGCGGGCGATGCCGAACCTCCCGGCGGCGGTCGGGCGCGGCGCCACCGTCGCGGTCGCCGAGACGGGCTGCCCGGCGGAGCGGAGGGAGCGCGCCGCGTCCCTGCTGACCGCCGTCGGAAGCCTGGAATGGCTGGCCGACGAGGCGCTGGTCGACGCCGCCACGGCGCTGTCCGGCTCCGGCCCCGCCTATGTCTTCTATCTCGTGGAGTGCCTGACCCGCGCCGGGGTGGAGGTGGGGCTGCCCGCCGACGTGTCGGAACGGCTGGCCCGCGCCACGGTCGAAGGGGCGGGTGCACTGATGGGCGCCACCGGCCAGCCGGCGGCCGAGCTTCGCGCCGGCGTGACCTCCCCCGGTGGGACCACGGCGGCCGGCCTTTCCAAGCTGATGGCCGATGACCACCTCCAGACTCTGTTGAACGCGACCCTGCGCGCGGCGGCCCAACGTGCCGCCGAACTGGGCGGAACCGGCCCGAAAGCCTGAGAAACCTCCCCTTTTCACCATCAGGGACCGGCTCGCCCCCGGCCTGCGGATTCGAGCGGACGACACCGATGAACAGCATGACCAACCCGACCGCCACCCGGGCCGACACCCGGGCCGCCAGCCCGTCCGCCGCCTCCGGCAGCACGGCACCGTTCGCGGACTTCGCCCCGCCCATCCGCCCGGCGACCGAGCTGCGCGCGGGGATCACCGCCGCCTACCGCCGGCCCGAGCCGGAGTGCCTGCCCTTCCTGTTCGAGCAGGCCGCGCTGCCGCCCGGCATCGTCACCGCCGCCGCAGCCACCGCCCGCAAGCTGATCACCGCCCTGCGCGCCAAGCCGCGGGGCCGCGGCGTCGAGGGGCTGATCCACGAATACAGCCTGTCCAGCCAGGAGGGCATGGCGCTGATGTGTCTGGCGGAGGCGCTGCTGCGCATCCCCGACCACGCCACGCGCGACGCGCTGATCCGCGACAAGATCGCCGGGGGCGACTGGCAGGCGCATCTCGGCAAGGGCGGCTCGATGTTCGTCAACGCCGCCACCTGGGGCCTGCTGATCACCGGCAAGCTGACCTCGGCGGGCGGCGAGCAGGCGCTGTCCTCCGCCCTGACGCGCCTGATCGCGCGCGGCGGCGAGCCGCTGATCCGCCGTGGCGTCGATTTCGCCATGCGCATGATGGGCGAGCAGTTCGTCACCGGCCAGACCATCCAGGAGGCGCTGACCAACGCCCGCCCGATGGAGGCCGAGGGCTTCCGCTATTCCTACGACATGCTGGGCGAGGCCGCGCTGACGGCGGAGGACGCCGCGCGCTACTACGCCGACTACGAGAACGCCATCCACGCCATCGGCAAGGCGTCGGCGGGGCGCGGCGTCTATGAGGGGCCGGGCATCTCCATCAAGCTGTCGGCGATCCACCCGCGCTATTCCCGCGCCCAGGCCGACCGGGTGATGGACGAGCTGCTGCCGCGCGTGAAGGCGCTGGCGCTGCTCGCCAAGGGCTACGACATCGGCCTGAACATCGACGCCGAGGAGGCCGACCGGCTGGAGCTGTCGCTCGACCTGATGGAATCGCTGTGCTTCGATCCGGATCTGGCGGGCTGGAACGGCATCGGCTTCGTCGTGCAGGCCTACGGCAAGCGCTGCCCCTACGTCATCGACTTCCTGGTCGATCTGGCGCGGCGCAGCGGCCACCGGCTGATGATCCGGCTGGTCAAGGGCGCCTATTGGGACAGCGAGATCAAGCGCGCCCAGCTCGACGGGCTGCCCGACTTCCCGGTCTACACGCGCAAGGTCTACACCGACGTCTCCTACGTCGCCTGTGCGCGCAAGCTGCTCGCTGCCCCGGAGGCGGTGTTCCCGCAGTTCGCCACCCACAACGCCCAGACGCTCGCCACCATCTACGAGATGGCTGGCAGCGACTTCCAGGTTGGCAAATACGAGTTCCAGTGCCTGCACGGCATGGGCGAGCCGCTCTACAAGGAGGTCGTCGGCCCGCTGAAGCGGCCCTGCCGCATCTACGCGCCGGTCGGCACGCACGAGACGCTGCTGGCCTATCTGGTTCGCCGCCTGCTGGAGAACGGGGCCAACAGCTCCTTCGTCAACCGCATCGCCGACCCGGCGGTCCCGGTCGACGAGTTGGTCGCCGATCCGGTGGCGGTCGCCAGGGCCATCGCCCCGGTGGGCGCGCCGCACGCGCTGATCGCCCTGCCGCAGAACCTCTACGCGCCGGAGCGGGCCAACTCCGCCGGCATCGACCTGTCCGACGAGACGGAGCTGGCCCGCCTGTCCGCCGCTCTGTCGGCCAGCGCCGCGATGACATGGACCGCGGCACCGCTGCTGGCCGACGGCGAGCGGGCGGGGCAGGCCCAGCCGGTGCGCAACCCGGCCGACCGCCGCGACGTGGTCGGTTCGGTGACCGAGGCGAGCGAGGCCCTGGTGGCGGAGGCCTTCGGCCACGCCGTCGCCGCGGCGTCCGCCTGGGCCGCCACCCCGCCGGAGGAGCGCGCCGCCAGCCTGTTCCGCGCCGCCGACGCGATGCAGGAGCGGATGCCGACCCTGCTCGGCCTGATCGTCCGCGAGGCGGGCAAGTCGCTGCCCAACGCCATCGCCGAGGTGCGGGAGGCCATCGACTTCCTGCGTTATTACGGGGCGCAGGCGCGCGACCGTTTCGACAACGCCACCCACCGCCCGCTGGGGCCGGTGGTCTGCATCAGCCCGTGGAACTTCCCGCTGGCCATCTTCTCCGGCCAGATCGCCGCGGCGCTGGCCGCCGGCAACCCGGTTCTGGCGAAGCCGGCCGAGGAAACCCCGCTGATCGCCGCCGAGGCGGTGCGCATCCTGCACGCGGCGGGCATCCCCGCCGGGGCGCTCCAGCTTCTGCCCGGCGCGGGCGGGGTCGGCGCCGCCCTGGTCGGGCATGAGGCGGTGCGTGGCGTGATGTTCACCGGCTCCACCGAGGTGGCGCGGCTGATCCAGCGCCAATTGGCAAGCCGCCTGCTGCCGGACGGTGCGCCGATCCCGCTGATCGCCGAGACCGGCGGCCAGAACGCCATGATCGTCGACAGCTCCGCCCTGGCCGAGCAGGTGGTGGGCGACGTGATCGCGTCGGCCTTCGACAGCGCCGGCCAGCGCTGCTCCGCCCTGCGCATCCTCTGCCTGCAGGAGGACGTGGCCGACCGCACGCTCGCCATGCTGAAGGGCGCCATGCGCGAGCTGCGCATCGGCAACCCGGACCGGCTGGCCGTCGATGTCGGCCCGGTCATCAGCGAGGAGGCCCGCGCCACCATCGCCGGCCACATCGAGGCGATGCGCGCCAAGGGCCGCAATGTGGAGTTCCTGCCGCTGCCCGCCGAGACGGCAGAGGGCACCTTCGTCGCCCCGACCGTGATCGAGATCGGCGGCATCCATGAGCTTGAGCGGGAGGTCTTCGGCCCAGTCCTGCACGTCGTCCGCTTCCACCGCGACGATCTGGACGCCCTGGTCGACTCCATCAACGCGACGGGCTACGGCCTGACTTTCGGACTGCACACCCGCATCGACGCCACCATCGAGCGGGTGACCGGGCGGATCGGCGCGGGCAACGTCTATGTCAACCGCAACACCATCGGCGCGGTGGTCGGCGTGCAGCCCTTCGGCGGCCACGGCCTGTCGGGCACCGGCCCCAAGGCGGGCGGTCCGCTCTACCTCTCCCGCCTGCTGAGCCGCCGTCCCAAGGGCTGGCTGGAGTTCCGCGGGCCGGACGCGGCGCGCGCGGCGGGGCTGGCCTACGGCGAGTGGCTGCGCGCCAAGGGCTTCACGGCGGAGGCGTCGCGCTGCGCCGGCTATGTGGCGCGCAGCGCCATCGGCGGCGGCGCGGAGCTGAACGGCCCGGTAGGCGAGCGCAACCTCTATGAGCTGCATGGGCGGGGCCGCGTCCTGCTGCTGCCGCAGACGCGGACGGGCCTGCTGCTCCAACTCGGCGCGGTCCTGGCGACGGGCAACAGCGCCGCGGTGGACGCCCCGCAGGAACTGGCTGAACTGCTGCGCGGCCTGCCGCCGGCCCTGGCCGCGCGGGTGCGGACGACGGCGGATTGGCGGGACGTCGGGCCGCTCGCCGCGGTTCTGGTGGAGGGCGACCGCGAGCGCGTGACCGCCGTCAACCGGCGCGTCGCGGAGCTTCCCGGCCCGATCCTGCTGGTGCAGGCGGCGAGTGCCGAGGCGCTGGCGGCGGGACGGGGCGAAGGCTACGACCTCGACTTGCTGCTGAACGAGCGGTCGATCAGCGTCAACACCGCGGCGGCCGGCGGCAACGCCAGCCTCGTCGCGATGAGCTGACGGGGCGAAAAGGACGGGCTGCGGGGTGGGCGGTGCGCCGCCTACCCCCCAACCTCCCGTTCGATCACCAGTTCCTCGTCGTCGATGCGCAAGAAGGACCCGACCTCCAGGTCACCACGCGCGATGGCATCGTTGATGATGATCTGCGCTTCCGCGAGTGTGATCGTCCGGTCATCAAAGAAAACCGGCCCGTCGGCGTGACGGATGATCCTGAACGTTGCGGTGGTCATCCGGCTATTCTCCTTCGGCAATGCCCTTTTGATAACCGATGCGCGGCGCATTCGTCGCGAGCCCGCCGATGCTCCCGCGCCGGAGCGGCCATGGAACGAAACGCGAGGTGCGTCAATGACCGGAATGTTCTATTTGCGGATAGTTGACCGGACGCGAACCAACGGGTAGCCAAGAGGTCGGGGGCACCGCAGCGCAAGGAGGATCATTAGGGTGAAAGACGACGCCGAACTCATCCGCCATCCGTTTTCCGAACCGCCGGACAATGGAACGGTCCGGGAGGTGGCGCCGGGTGTGCTGTGGCTGCGCCTGCCGCTGCCCTACGCACTGGACCACGTCAACCTCTACCTCTTCGAGGAGGGGGACGGCTGGGCGCTGTTCGACACCGGGCTGGGTGACGACGTCAGCCGCGACTGCTGTGACCGGCTGCTGCGCGGCGCGCTGGGCGGCAAGCCGATCGTCCGGCTGGTGGTCAGCCATTTCCACCCCGACCATGTCGGTCTGGCCGGCTGGCTGCACGAGCGCTTCGCCCCGCCGCTGCACATGACGCAGAGCGAGTATTTCTACGCCAAGCTGCTGCAGCAGGGCCGCGACCCCCAGACGCTGGAGGCGCAGGACGCCTTCTACCAATCCGGGGGCCTGTCGCCCGACGAGATCCAGCAGATGCTGAAGCGCGGCCTCAGCTACCTGAACCGCACGACGGGGCTGGCCCCCAGCTTCGAGCGGATGATCCCCGGCCAGACCCTGCGGTTGGGCGGACGCGACTGGCGCATCCTGACCGGTGGCGGCCATTCGCCGGAGCAGGCGATGCTCTATTGCGCCGCCGACCGGCTGTTCCTGGCCGCCGATCAGGTCATCGCGCGCATCTCCCCCAACGTCAGCGTCTCGGCGATGCAGCCCAAGGCCGACCCGCTGGGACTTTACCTGTCGTCGCTGGCCGCGATCCGCGAGGAGGTGGCGGCGGACTCCCTGGTCCTGTCCGGCCATCGGCTGCCCTTCTACGGGCTGGACCACCGCACCCGCGCGCTGGAGGCCCACCACGCCGACCGCTGCGCTCAGATTGCCGAGGCCTGCCGAGCCAAGCCGCTGAGCTGCAAGGAGCTGGTGCCGGTGCTGTTCCGCCGGGCGCTGGATTCGCACCAGCTGAGCTTCGCCTTCGGGGAGGCGCTGGCCCACCTCAACCACATGGTCGGGCGCGGCGAACTGCGCACCGAGACGCGCACCGACGGCGTGCTGTCCTACCACAGCGCTTGATCCGGTGGATGGCGCCTCACCGGCAGACGCGGTACGGCCCCATGTCGAGGTGGAAGTGGTCGCGGTGGGCCTCGTTGTAGTCGGGGCCCAGCACCGCGCGGAAGACGTCGCAGGCGCCGTCGCGGATCTCACGCAGGAATGCCCCCTTACGCCCATCCGACGGCGTCCAGTCGCCGGGCAGGGCGATGGTGGTCCCGTCGGCCAGCGTGAAGCCGGCGATGTCGAGGGCGTTGGCGGTGGCGTGCTCGCTGCGGCGTCCCTCCGCCCGGCCGTAGACGTTGCGGCAGGCGTAGCTTCCCAGATGCCGCACCCGCGTCACGGGCTGGCCGAAATGCCGCCGCGCGGCGGGCTGGAGCGTGTGCGTCTCGAACAGCATCCAGGCGGCGGCGAGCGGGCAGGTGACGGTGAAGCCGCTGTTGAAGGCCACCGCCGAGCGACTGACCTGCACCGCGTCGGTCAAGCCGCAGCCCTCGCCGGTCTGCCGGTCGGTCACCGGACTGAAGCGCAGGCCCGCGACGCCCAGGACGGCATGGCATTGCCGGGGCGCGCCGTCCAGCCGGGACAGCTTGAGGCGGGTCAGCAGGTTCGGAGTCTCCCCGATGTCCAGCGGCGCCCAGGGGTCGTAGCGGGGCGGTATCGTGACGGTCCCCGTTCCCACCGTCGCCGCCCCGCCCATGGCGGCCAGAAGCAGCAGACCCGCCGTCCAGCGGAGCAACCGTCCCATGCGTCTGCCGTCTCCCCCGTTGCGCTGCCTTGGTCTGAACGGCCGGGACGGCCGCGCGGCTCAGCCGGATCGTATTCCCCCTAATTGCTTATGAACCGGCGGTGGGGGCGGACTGTTGTCCAGGCGGCGGTTCATCCGTTCGTGCAATTGGACGGAGCGTGACTTCCATGCCACACTTCCATTGTTACCCTTCGTCACGCGGTGAGGGAGAGGCCGATGTCCGATGCACATGATGAAGTCCTGGCCATGCAGGGCCGGACCGAACGCGCGAATGCCACGATTCCGCTCACCGCGTCCTCCGCGCTGGCCTCCGCCGCGGCGTTGTTCCGGAAGATCGAAACGCCGCAGCCGCCGCCCGCCGAGGAGTGGATCGTCGGCGACGCCGGGACCTTCGGCATCGGCGCCTACGGCCGCCTGCCCACGGCAGCCCCTGTGGCGACGGTGGCGCCCGAGCTGCTGGCGCGGCGGGAGTTGGCGGCACGGCTCGACGGTGGGATGGCCGAAGACACCGCCGGCTGACGCGCAACCGTTGGCTCAGCCGTCTTTACGGTAGAGATCAACCAGCGCCGTGAGGACGGCGGGATCGTCGTAGCGGCCCAGGAACAGATCGCCGATGGCTCGGCGCAGCAGGATGCTGATCCGGGCGCGGGCGCGGCCATGGACGGCGCCCTCCAGCCGGCGGCAGCGGTTGCACAGCAGGCGGACCCGCTCGACCGCGGAGCGGGTGATGCGCAGCGCCTCGACGCTGACCAGAACGTCGGTGGTGGCGGCGTACTCGGTAGCCTCCGGCCAGGGCACGCGGCGCCCGCGGCCGTCACGCCACGTCTCGTCCGCCCCATCGTACCAGCGCCCGTCGGGCAGGCAGCGCACGACGACCCCATCGGGCCGCCCGCAGCAGCGGCAGCGCAGGTTCCCCGAGGTTTCCCCCACACGCACCGGATCGAGATAGGGCGCACGGATCTGCATCCGGCTCCCGGAGCGTGTCTGCCTGCCCCGCATCGGCTGTCCCATTCCCTGGATTGGAGTCCCCGCATGGGGAGGTCCCCGGCGGGACGGGGACCATGACACGGAACGGCCGGTTCCGCGCGTGACTTCTGCGCGGATCAGGCCGCGAACGGCATCAAGAACAGCGTGATCGAGGCCAGCAGGAAGGCGGCCATGGAGCGGCGCCCCACGGCGACGGCGGCCTCGTCCTGCCCGCCCTCCTCCAGGCGCAGCGCCAGGAATCCCTGGGCCATGCCCGACGCGAAGGTGATGATGTGGATGATCGCGAGGCCGGGCAGCGCGTCCAGCCCCAGCAGCAGGGTGACCGCGCCCAACACCATGCCGTTGAAGGCGGCCTGCCGCAGGATCGGTTCCCAATGCTCGCGGGCGATGAAGGTTTCGACCATGTCCAGCGGATGGCCGTTCCGCTCGTCCGGATCGGTGTACAGGCTCATGGCTGGGCTCCACAGGCTTGGTGGGGCTCCGCCCGACTGGGTTTCAGGGCGGTGCGGTGTCAGGATCGGCGGATGCTGTCCGCCATCTTCTTGGCGACGGTCAGCAGATCGCCGTCGGCCTTGTTGCCGGTGACGGTGTAGGCGACCAGTCCGGCGCGCCAATAGACGAGCCGCAGGCTGTCGTGCACGACGGTGTGCAGGGTGCCGTCCTGCGCCGGCTCGCCGGACGCGACGAACAGGGTCAGCAACTCGCCGTCCGGCTCCCTGTAGAGAAACTGGAGAGCGGTGCCATGGTTCCATGGCACGACGCTGGCCCGGATCAGGGTCAGTTCCGGACCGATGGCGGGAAGCGCAACCGTCATGCCGCGCCCCTCCGGCAGCGGCACCTGGGCGGTCTGCACCGGGACCGGCGTGGTGCTCGTCCGAGGGGGGGACGGCTGCAGCGTGTTGAGCGCGACGGCCTTGGAATGCGCGTCCGCCGCCTCGTCGGCGAAGGCGGGGACGTCATCGACCTCGCCGGCCAGCTGCGGTCCGGTGGCCCCGCCCGACTGCACCCACACGGTCAGGCTCCATCCTCCCATGACCAGCAGCACCGCCGCGGCCAGCGGGGCAACCCGCCGGGTGAAGCGGTCCATGTCCAGACGCCAGCGCAGGCGCCCGGC
Source organism: Azospirillum aestuarii (assembly GCF_016632405.1). NCBI lineage: Bacteria > Pseudomonadati > Pseudomonadota > Alphaproteobacteria > Rhodospirillales > Azospirillaceae > Azospirillum > Azospirillum aestuarii. The sequence continues at coordinate 91,153 of NZ_JAEPIV010000014.1, read as the reverse complement.
CAGCGTTTCGGTCTCCTGCACCGACACGGCGGCCATCATGTCGAGGCCGAGCTTCAGCATCTCCTGCTGGTGCCGGTACTCGTGCAGCTTGGCGGCCAGGGCCGGGTTGGCGGCGAGTTGCGCCTCGAAGGCGGCGCGGCGGGCCGGCTCCATCTCGCCGTCCATGTAGAGATGCAGGTCGGCGTTCTGGTTGAGGCTGATGGGATCGCTGCCCATGGCTCACCTCACCGCCCGCAGTGCGGTCTGGGCGTGGTCGCGTCGGCCCATCTCCCGGTGGCCCATCTCCACCCGCAGCGCCTCCCGCCCGCGGGCCAGGCGCGACATCAGCGTGCCGAGCGGAATGTCCAGCTGGCGGGCGGCTTCCTGGTAGCTCATCCCCTCCACGGCGACGAGGGTCAGGACGCGGCGCTGCTCGTCCGGAAGGGTGGAGAAGGCCTTGATGGTCCGCATCAGTTCGACATGGTCGGGCTGGTTGGGCGGCATCTGCCCGGAACTCATGGCCTCGATGGCCGAGGCGCCGCGCGCCCGCACCTGCTCCCGCCGCACCCCGTTGACGTGGACGTTGTGCAGGATGCCGAACAGCCAGGACCGTAGGTCGCCGTTCGGGCGGAAGGTTCGGGAACCGGAGATGGCGCGCACCAGCGTCTCCTGCACGAGATCCTCCGCATCGTCGCGGTTGCGCGCCAGCGCGAGGGCGTAGCGGCGCAGGGAGCGCAGTTGATTCGACAGTTGATCGCGCAGGCTGAACGTCACGTCTCCACCCCGTGGACTGGATTTCCCGAATTCCTGCTCCGTTTTCGTTTCGGGAAGGCCTTTTAATCCCGGGGCGGGACGCTTTCCGCGGTCAATCGTCGTCGCGGGTGGGCTTGTGCAGCGAACCGTCGGCGAGGACGATCTCGCTGGCCACCATCCCGCCCTTGCGGGCGCGTCCGGTGACGGTGATGGGAGCGCCCGGCTCGATGCCCGCCGGCAGGAAGCCGCGCACCGTGACATCGGTCCGCGCGCTGTCATCCTGGATGGTCATCCAGGTCGCGCCCACCGCGGCGACCGTTCCGGAGACGGTGCCACCCCTGGTCCGCAGCACGTCGGCGACCGGCTGCGGTGAGGAGGGCTGAACCGCGTGGTCCCGCTCGCCCGCGTCGGCGGAGCCGGACAGCAGAAGGGCGGCGAAGGCCGCAGCCAGGACGGGGGCGGCCAGGACGGGGAGGGTGGTTGAATGGCGCATGATCCTGTCTCCATCGCAAGGGGCGGGTGGTCCGCCCGGTCAGGAGGGATCATGGCAAGGCGCGGCTGAGCCTTGCCTGAACGGAGCGTTCAACCGCGGTTCAGAAAGGCCGGTCACAATCCGCTTGATCGCCAGGAGGCGCCCTATAAATTAGCGATGTCTTATTTATAGGGCGGATGAGGCCCATGCCATCCAATGAGCTATCCACCGATTGGCCGCTCGACCCCGCCGAGCTGGAAGCGCGGGCCGCCGAGGCGGAAGCCTTCCTGCGCTCCATCGCCAGCCGCCACCGGCTGATGATTCTGTGCAGCCTGCTGGACGGTGAGATGCCGGTGGGCGACCTCGCGCGGCGGCTCGGCCTGTCGCAGTCGAACCTGTCCCAGCATCTTGCCAAGCTGCGGGACGAGGGGCTGGTCGCCACCCGGCGGGACGGTACCTCAATCCACTACCGCATCGGGTCGGACCGGGTGCGCCCGATCCTGCTGGAGCTGTACCGCCAGTTCTGCGTCGGCGCGCGCTGCGTGGCCGACGCGAACCCGATGCCCTGAGACGCGCCCCTCAGCGCTCGACCGGGCCGGAAGCGGCCATCCAGGCGGCCATGCCGCCGTTCAGTCGATGGATGTCCCCGGTGTAGCCGCCGGCCGCCATCCTGGCCGACGCAGGGCCGCAGCGCCGCCCGCTCTGGCAATGGAGGACGAGGTGTTTGCCCGTCGCGTCCGGCACGCGGGCCGGGTCGAACTGCGACAGCGGCACCAGCGTGGCGCCGGGAATGTGGCCGGCGCGGTGCTCATGCGGTTCGCGGACATCGACGATCACCACCGAGCCCTCTCTCAGCCAGCCCATGACGGTGGCGGCGTCGACGGTCTTGATCTGATCGTTCATGGCGTTTGCGCTCCGGTTGAGGCCGAGACGGGAGAGAAGGGTCTTGAACATGGTCATCCCTGGAGGTCGAGGAGTTCACGGCGGCGGTGGCCGGCGGCCGGCGGCGGGGCGGGGGGAGCGGCCGCCTTCGCCTCCCCGCGCAGGACGATGTAGATCGCCGGGATCACCAGCACCGTCAGAAGGGTCGAGCTGAACAGCCCGAACAGCAGCGAGATCGCCAGCCCCTGGAAGATCGGATCGGTCAGGATGAAGGCCGCCCCGATCATCGCGGCGACGGCGGTCAGCAGGATCGGCTTGAAGCGGATGGCCCCGGCCTCCAGCACCGCCTCGCGCAGCGGTGTCCCGCGCTCCCGCAGGTGGCGGATGAAGTCCACCAGCAGGATGGAGTTGCGCACGATGATGCCCGCCAGCGCGATGAAGCCGATCATCGAGGTGGCGGTGAAGGCCGCCCCGAACAGCCAGTGGCCCAGCACGATTCCGATCAGGGTCAGCGGCACCGGCACCAGGATCACCAGCGGCAGCTTGAAGCTCCCGAACTGGGCGACGACCAGCAGATAGATGCCCAGGATCGCCACGCCGAAGGCGGCCCCCATGTCGCGGAAGGTGACGTAGGTGATCTCCCACTCGCCGTCCCACAGCAGCACCGGCCGGTTCTGGTCATCCGGCTGGCCGTGCATCCGGATCTCCGGCGCGGCGGCCAGCCCGGCGGCGGCCCAATCGACGGCGTCCAGCCGCTCCTGCACCGCCAGCATCCCGTAAATCGGCGCCTCGAACCGACCGGCCAGATCGGCCATGACCATCTCCGCGAAGCGCCCGTTGTGGCGGAACAGCGTGTGGGAGGCTGGTTCCCGCGTCATCGTCACCAGATCGCCCAGTTCCACCGTGCCGCGTGCCCCCGGAACCGGGGTGGAAAGGAGGCGTTCGGACAGGAACAGGCCGGAGCGCGGCATCTGCACGGCGATTTCGATGGGTGTGCGCCCCGCCCCGCGGTGCGAGTAGCCGACCGGAACGCCGCCCGTCAGCGCGCGCAGCGTGTCGTAGACGGCCTGCTCCTCCACGCCGTGGAACTCCAGGCTTTCGCGATCCAGCGCGAAACGCAGACGGTCGCCGGGCGGGCGGATGCTGTTCTCGACGTCAACGATGAAGTCCACGCCGCGGAAGGCGTCCTCCACCGCCAGCGCCGCCTTGCGCCGGGTCTCCGCGTCGGGGCCGTAGACCTCCATCAGCAGGGTGGACAGCACGGGCGGGCCGGGCGGCACCTCGACCACCTTCAGCACGGTCCCGGCGGGCAGGGGGAGGGTGGAGAGCCGCGCCCGGATGTCGAGCGCGACCGCGTGGCTGCTGCGGGCCCGCTCGCTCTTGGGGGCGAGATTGACCTGTAGGTCGCCCTGCTCCGGCTGGTCGCGCAGGTAGTAATGCCGGACCAGACCGTTGAAGTTGAAGGGGGACGCGGTCCCGGCATAGGCCTGGACGCTGGCCAGTTCCGGCAGATCGGCGATCTTCCCCGCGGCGGCGAGCAGGGCGCGCTCCGTGTCCTCCGGCGCCGCGCCGCGCGGCAGGTCGAGCACCACCTGAAGCTCCGACTTGTTGTCGAAGGGTAGCAGCTTGACCGCCACGTCCTTGGTGTAGAACAGCGCCGTCGAGGCGAGCGTCGCCACCCCGACCGCCAGCAGGAAGATCCAGGCCCGGCGCTTGCTGCGCACGACCGGGCGCGCTGCGGCGCGGTAGAGGCGCCCCAGCCGGCCGCCGTCCTGCTCGCCGTGTTCACCCACCGGGGTTTCGCCCGGACGCAGCGTCACCATCAGCCAGGGCGTCAGCACCATGGCGACGAAGAAGCTGAAGACCATGGCCGCGGAGGCGTTGGCCGGGATCGGGCTCATGTAGGGGCCCATCAGGCCGGAGACGAACATCATCGGCAGCAGGGCGGCGATGACCGTCAGGGTGGCGACGATGGTCGGATTGCCGACCTCCGCCACCGCCTCGACGGCGGCCTGGACCTTGCTGCGCCCGTCGCGCATCGACCAATGACGGTCGATGTTCTCCACCACCACGATGGCGTCGTCCACCAGGATGCCGATGGAGAAGATCAGGGCGAACAGACTGACGCGATTGATGGTGTAGCCCATCAGCCAGGATGCGAACATGGTCAGCAGGATCGTCGTCGGGATGACGACCAGTGTCACCAACCCTTCCCGCCAGCCGATGGCGAGAACGATCAGCCCGACGATGGTGACGGTGGCGAGCGCCAGATGGAACAGCAGCTCGTTGACCTTCTCGTCGGCCGTCTCGCCGTAGTTGCGGGTGACGGTCAGCGTGAGGTCCTTCGGCAGCCCCTCCGCCTGGATGGCCTGGACGCGCTCCAGCACGCGGTCGGCGATGGTGACGGCGTTGGCCCCGGCGCGCTTGGCGATGGCGATGGTGACGGCAGGGGTGCGGATCAGCCCGCCTTTGCCGTCCGGCACCAGATGCCAGGCGCTGATCTCGCCGGGCCGCGCCCCCACCACCACGTCGGCCACATCCTTCACATAGACGGGCCGCCCGTCGCGAGTGGTGACCAGAAGCAACCCGATGTCCGCCGTGCCCTGGAGCGTCTGGCCGGCGACCACCGGCAGGCTGCCGCCCGCGCTGCGCACCGACCCGGCGATGAAGGAGCGGTTGGCGTTCTTCACCTTGTCCACGAGCTGGTTCAGCGTGACGCCGTAGAGCGCCAGCCGCTCCGGGTCGGGCTCCACGCGGATCTGGTCGGGCTGACCGCCGACGATGAAGCTGCGCCCCACATCCTCCACCTGGACGAGCTGGCCCAGCAGGTCGTCGGCCACGCCGTGCAGGGCGTTGACGGTCCAGCGCCCGGCGGCCTCCGCCCTGGGCGACAGGGTGAGCGTCAGGATCGCGACGTCGTTGATGCCGCGCCCGACAATCAGCGGCTCCGGAATGCCCAGCGGGATGCGGTCCATGCTGGCCCGCACCTTCTCGTGCACGCGCAGGATGGCGTCGTCGGACGGGGTGCCGACGAGGAAGCGCGCGGTGACCACCACGCGGTCGTCCATGGTCTGGCTGTAGGTGTGCTCGACCCCGTCGATGCCCTTGACGATCTCCTCCAGCGGCCGGGTGACCAGCTCCACGGCGTCGCCGGCCTTCAGCCCGTCCGCCTGGACGAGGATGTCGACCATGGGGACGCTGATCTGCGGCTCCTCCTCTCGCGGCAGCGACAGCAGGGCGATGGCGCCGACCGCCAGCGAGGCGAGCAGCAGCAGCGGGGTCAGGGGCGAGCGGATGAAGGTCCGCGTCAGCACCCCGGAAAGGCCGAGCCTCATGGCGTTCCCCCTCACGAGCCCGCCGGGCGGACGATGACATCGCCGGGCTTCAGGCCGGACAGGATCTCCAGCCCGCCGGGCCGGTCGCCGACCATGGGAATGGCGCTGCCCGCCTGGACCGGGACCTCCGTCCCGTCGGCCAGCCGGACAAAATCGGTGCCGAAGCGGCGCAGCAGCCAATCCGGCGGAATCACCACCGCGTCGCGCGTGCCGGTGGCGACATAGACCCGCACCCGCTCGCCGACGAAGAAGTTGCCCAGGCCGCTGACCGTGGCGTCGGCGATCACCTGCCCGCCGGCCATCTCGGGATAGACCTGCCGGACGGCGCCGCGCGCCAGCGCCGTGGCGCCGGGATCGGTGACGGTCACCGGAGCCAGCCCGCGCTGGCCGACCAGCACCGGGTCGCCCTCCTTCAGGAAGCGGGCGTGCCGCTCCGGCAGGCGCAGCCGCAGGATGTAGGTGTCGGTGGCGATGCTGGCGACCGGCTCGCCCGGCATGACCACGGCGCCGTCGATCACCTTGACCTGAAGGATGCGCCCGGCGGCGGGGGCCAGCACCTCTCCCTCCCGCGCCTGTTGGGCGACGACGGAGCGTTCGGCCTCCATGGCGGCGATCTGGGCGCGGGCGACGTCCAGCGCGGCCTGCGCGTCGTCCAGCCGCTGCTGCGTGCCGGTGCCGCTGGCGCGGAGCTGGCGGGCGCGTCCAAGCTCCAGCTCCGCCTGATGCTGCTGCGCCTTCAGCGCCTGGATGCGCGCGTCCAGCGCGGCGAGTTGGAGCGGCAGCTTGGGGTCGTGAACGGTGGCGATGACCTGCCCGAGGGTCACCTTGTCGCCCTCCGTCGCCTTCAGGTCGGCCACGGTGCCGCCGATGCGCGTGCGGGCCAGCGTCTCGCGCACGCTTTCCACGGTGGCGAAGACGGCCTTCAGGTCCTCCACCGGGCGCGGCTGCACGGTCAGGCTGTCGGGCTCGGCCGCCGTTGCGGACAGGGGAAGGAGGGCCGCCAGCAGGGTGACGGCGAGCAGCGCCTTGCGGGCCGGCGTGTATGGAGGAAGGGAGCGGGGCATGGCGGGCCACTTCGGACGGGAGGAGCGGAACTCAGGGCGTCTTGATCCTATATTTTAGACATTGCTAATTTAGCGTCAACGAATAAAATGCGAAAGCCAGCCGGCAGTCCGTCCGGCTTGAAGGAGACCGCCTCATGAGCATCGACCGCATCGTCATGGCTTTTGCTGGGACCGTGATCCTGCTGAGCCTCGCCTTGTCCCAGCTTCACAGCCCGAACTGGCTGTGGCTGACCGCCTTCGTCGGGGCCAACCTGCTCCAGGCGGCCTTCACCGGCTTCTGTCCGCTGGCGATCGTGCTGAAGCGGATCGGGCTGCGCCCCGGCATGGCCTTCGAGTAGGCGCGGGCCGGGCAAGGGGGAGATCTCGACCAAAACACACAACCGGGCAGCCCAACAGACCCGGATCGTCCGGAGAGGAAACGGATATGGCCCACATCGTCGTACTCGGGGCGGGCATCGGCGGCATACCGATGGCCTATGAGCTGAAGGATCTGGCGCGGCCCGGCGACCGGATCACCGTCGTATCGAACAGCGGCCAGTTCCAGTTCGTGCCGTCCAACCCTTGGGTGGCGGTCGGCTGGCGCAAGCGCGGCGACATCACCGTCGCTCTGGCGGAGCCCTTCGCCCGCAAGGGCATCGCCTTCAACCATTCCGGCTGCCGCGCGCTGCGGCCCCAGGACAACGCGCTGGATCTCGGGGACGGGACCAGCCTCGGCTACGACCAGCTCGTCATCGCCACCGGCCCCGAACTGGCCTTCGACGAGATCGAGGGCTTCGGGCCGCAGGCCAACACCGTCTCGATCTGCCACGTCGACCACGCGGAGGCGGCGGCCCAGCGATGGGAGGACTTCTGCCGCAACCCCGGCCCGCTGGTCGTCGGGGCGGTGCAGGGGGCGTCCTGCTTCGGACCGGCCTACGAGTTCGCGATGATCGCCGACGCCGACCTGCGCCGCCGCAAGATCCGCCACAAGGTGCCGATGACCTTCGTCACGTCGGAACCCTACATCGGGCATCTCGGGCTGGGCGGGGTGGGCGACACCAAGGGGCTTCTGGAGTCGGCGTTGCGCGAACGGCACATCCAATGGATCGCCAACGCCCGCGTGGACCGATTCGAGTCCGACACGGTCCACGTCACGGAGGTCGACGCGGACGGCAAGGACAAGGCGCGGCACATGGTGGGCAGCCGCCTGACCATGATGCTCCCCGCCTTCCGCGGTATAGCCCCGTTGCGCGGTGTGGAGGGGCTGGTGAACCCGCGCGGTTTCGTGCTGACCGACCGCCACCAGCGCAACCCCACCTTCCGAAACGTCTTCGGCGTCGGCGTCTGCATCGCCATCCCACCGGTGGAGAAGACTCCGGTCCCGGTGGGCGTTCCGAAGACCGGCTACATGATCGAAACCATGGTGACCGCCGCCGCCCACAACATCCGCGCCATCCTGGACGGGAAGGAACCGACGGAGGAGGCGACCTGGAACGCGCTCTGCCTCGCCGATTTCGGGGACAGCGGCGTCGCCTTCGTCGCCATGCCGCAGATCCCGCCGCGCAACGTCAACTGGTCGTCGCACGGGCGCTGGGTCCATCTCGCCAAGATCGGATTCGAGCGCTACTTCCTGCGCAAGGTGCGCAAGGGCATCGGCGAGCCGGTCTATGAACGCTACGCGCTGAAACTGCTGGGCCTGACGCGCGTGCAGCCGGACGCGCCGGCCAAGCTGGACGGATAAGGAGCCATACGGATTGAATGTGGCCGGGCGCGGGTGTATGCGGCGCATGGGGGAGCCACCGCCCACACGACCGTTCCCGTTCACCGGCCTCGCCCGAAGGATGCCATGCGCCTCACGTCCCGATCGGTCCGACTGACGTTCGCGCTGGCCGGGATTCTCGCCGCAACGGTCGCGGCAGGGGCACCGGCCGGGGCGGCGGAGCCGCCGATCCGCGTCGGCGTGCTGGCCTACCGTGGCGGCGACCACGCCAACGCTGTCTGGGAGCCGACCGTCCGTTATCTGGCGGACCGCTTTCCGCAGCGCGGGGCGGAGATGGTGCCCCTCGACCTGCCGGGCATGGACGCGGCGGTGGCCGCCGGCAGCGTCGATTTCGTTCTGACCAACACCGGCAACTATGTGGAGCTGGAGGCCCGTCACGGTGTCACCCGCATCGCCACGCTCCACTCCTCCCGCTCAGGCGCGTCGGGGGCGGCGGTGGGCTCGGCGCTGATCGTCCGGGCCGGGCGCGACGACATCCGCAGCCTCGCCGACCTCAAGGGCAAGTCCGTGATGGCGGTGGACCCCGATGCCTTCGGCGGTTTTCAGGTCGCCTGGGGGGCGCTGCTGACGGCCGGGGTCGACCCCTACGCCGACCTGAAGGAACTGCGCTTCTCAGGCTTCCCGGTGGACCGCATCGCCTTCGCCGTCCGCGACGGGGAGGTGGACGCGGGCGTTCTGCGCGCCTGCGTGCTGGAGGAGCTGGCTCAGGAAGGCCACCTCGACCGCGCGGGTTTCCAGGTCGTCGCCCCGCGGACGGAACCGGGCTTCGGCTGCGCCCTGTCCACCGGACTCTATCCCGACTGGCCGCTCGCCCGGCTGGCCAAAACGCCGGAGGATCTGGCGAAGGCGGTGGTGGTCGCGCTGTTCCAGATGCCGGACGGCCATCCGGCGGCGCTGGCCGGCGGCTACGAGGGCTGGACGGTGCCGATGGACTACCAGCCGGTCCATGGCCTGTTCCGCAGCCTGCGCATCGGTCCCTACGAGCATCTGCGCGACGTCACCCTTATCGACCTTGCGCGGGAGCATTGGCACTGGCTGGCGCTGGCGGCGCTGGCCCTGCTGTGGTGGGCGGTCCATTCGCTGCGGGTCGAGCATCTCATCAAGGTGCGCACCGCCGAGCTGCGCGCGGCCAACCGCGAACTGCGCCGCGAGATGGCCGAGCGCCGCCGCGCCGAGGAGACCGCTCGCGAGCGGCAGAAGGAGATGGACCACGTCGCCCGCCTCTCCATCCTGGGCGAGATGGCCAGCAACATCGCTCATGAGCTGAACCAGCCGCTGGGCGCCATCGCCAACTACGCGCGCGGCTGCACGCGGCGGCTGGAGGCCGGGGTGGGCAGCGCTGCCGAATTCGCGGAGGCCTCCCGCGCCATCGCCGCCCAGGCCGACCGCGCCGGGCAGATCATCGCCCGCATCCGCGACTTCGTGCGCAAGCGGGCCGCCCAGCTGGAGCCGGCGGACGTCAACGGCGCGGTGGAGGCGGCGTTGCAGCTCTGCGAGGGGCGGGCGCGCAGCGGCAACATCCCCGTCACCCGCGCTCTGACCGCCGGCCTGCCGCCGGTCCTGGCCGACCGGGTGCAAATTGAGCAGGTCGTCCTGAACCTCGTCAAGAACGCGCTGGACGCCATGGATGGTGGGGCGGACGGCGAGGCGGGGGAGGGACGCGGCGTCACCGTGCGCACCGGGCTGAACGCGGAAGGGCGGGTGGAGATCGCCGTGGCCGACCGCGGGCACGGCCTGTCGGAGGACGCGCGGGCGCGCCTGTTCGACCCCTTCTTCACCACCAAGCCCGGCGGCATGGGGCTGGGCCTGTCGATCTGCCGGACCATCGTGGAAAGCCATGGCGGCCATCTCTGGGCCACCGATCATCCGGGCGGGGGCACCGTGGTGCGCTTCGTCCTGCCCGCAGCGGAGGAGAAGGTCAATGCAGGCTGACGCGGCCCGCACCGTTTACGTGGTGGACGACGATCCGGCGATGCGCCATTCGCTGGGCTGGCTGATCGGCTCGCTGGGCGTGGCGGTGGAATCCTTCGGCTCCGGCGAGGAGTTCCTGCGCGCCGTCCGCGCCGACCGGCCCGGCTGCCTCGTCACCGACGTGCGCATGCCGGGGATGAGCGGGCTGGAGTTGCAGGACACGCTGGCCCGCGCCGGCTCCGTCCTGGCCGTCGTGGTCATCACCGGCCACGGCGACGTGCCGATGGCCGCCCGCGCCTTCCGCGCCGGGGCGGTGGACTTCATCGAGAAGCCCTTCAACGACCAGCTCCTGCTCGACCGGGTGCACGAGGCGCTGGAGACGTCCCGTCGGGCGTGGGAGGCGCAGGCGCGCAAGGCCCATGTCCGCGCCCTGCTGGCCCGCCTGACCCCGCGCGAGCGGCAGGTCGCCGATCTGGTGGTGCAGGGCAAGCCGAACAAGGTCATCGCGGCGGAGATCAACCTCAGCCTGAAGACGGTGGAGGTGCATCGCCACAACGTCATGGACAAGCTGGAGGTCGCCTCCGTCTCCGACCTGACCCGGCTGCTTCTGGAAGCGGAATAAGGGTCAGACGGCCGCCATCGCCTGCCGCACCCAGCCGAGCAGGGCGGGCAGCGGCATCGCCCCGGCGGTGCGCGCCAGCTCGCGCCCATGGTGGACCAGGACGAGGGTCGGGATGCTGCGCACGCCGAAGCGTGCGGCGAGATCGGGGGCGGCCTCGGTGTCGACCTTGGCGAGGCGGACATGGGGCTCCAGCCGGCCGGCGGCCTGCTCGAAGACCGGCGCCATCATCCGGCACGGCCCGCACCACTCCGCCCAGAAGTCGATGAGCAGCGGCAGGTCGCTGCGCTCCGCCTGAGGGGTGAAGCGGGCGGCGGTCAGCGCGATTGGTTTGCCCTGGAACAGCGGCTGACCGCAGCGGCCGCATTTCCCGGCGCCCGGCTGGTCCAGGCGTCCGCGCGGCATGCGGTTCAGGGTGTCGCAGCTTGGGCAGGCGACGTGAAGATGGTCGGACATGGCGCGGCTCCCCCTCCAGGACGGGCGTCTTTATGAGCGTGATCTAATGCAGCGTCCGTGAAGCGCAAGAGGCCGCCGGCGCGGGACAGGGCTGCGGTCGGCGCCCCTTTTCATTGTGGGGCCAAGCGAGTGGCACGACCCTGCGATGTGCGCCTTCGGCATTGCGGTTGGCGGGGCGCTGTTCCTAGAATGCCGGCCCGTGGCCCTTCCCTCTCCGGGAGCGGCCAAGCCCTTCCGCAGAACCGCGATTCCGAATGAAGCCTTCCTTTTCGTCCGCCTCCGCCGCCGGCTGTTCCTCCGTGGACGATTCCGGTTCCGCCCTGGCGCGCGCGCGGGCTCTGACGACGGGGTGGGGGCCTGGAGCACGGGGATTGTCCACGCTGCCCCCCGCCGTGGTCCCGGCGCCCTATCGGGCGCTGCTCGACCACGACCGCGGCATGACCGCCGTCCTGTCGGAGCGGTGGGGCGAGCCGGTGGGCGTGCGGGTGCTGCGCCAGCGGACGGAGCCGGACGGGACCGCGCTGCTACGCGACATCGTGCTGACCATCGGGCCGGACGCGCTGCCGGTGGAGCTGGCGAGCATCCGCATCGCGCTCGGCGGCTTTCCCGCGGCCTTCGCCGAACAGCTTCGCGAGGGGACGGAGCCCTTCGGGCGCCTGCTGGCGCGGAACGGAGTCGCCTTCTCGGTGGAGGTGCTGGGTCTGTTGACCGCCCCCGCCGCCAACGTCTGGGCTGCGGAGGGGCGCGTGTCCAGTGGCGCCACGCTGTACGGGCGCCTCGGGCGGCTGGTGCGGGCGGACGGCTGGACCATCGCGGAAACGGTGGAACTGCTTCCCCGCGCCTGAGGCCCGATGTCGGACAGCGTGCCATCCGGCGGAGCATCTGCTAAACCTGCGAAACCGTTCACACCCTCCGCATCGGTGACCATGACCGCCCCGCATCTTCCCTATCTGTCGCAGTTCTCGCTGGAAGGCCGGGTGGCGCTGGTCACCGGGTCCGGGCGCGGGCTGGGTCTGGAAATCGCCCGCGCCATGGCCGGGTCCGGCGCCCATGTGCTGCTGAACGGGCGTGACGCCGCGCGGCTGGAACCGCAGGCCGAGGCCATCGCTGCGGCGGGCGGACGGGCCTCGGTGCTGGCCTTCGACGTGGCCGACCGGGACGCGGTGCGGGACGCCTTCGCGCGGATCGGGCGGGATCACGGGCGGCTGGACGTGCTGGTCCAGAATGTCGGGCAGCGCAACCGCAAGCCGCTGACCGACTTCGCGGACGAGGAGATCAGCGAACTGCTCAACGTCGATCTGGCCGCCGGCCTGATCCTGGCGCGGGAGGCGGCGCGGCTGATGCTGCCCCAGGGCTTCGGACGGCTGATCACGGTGACCTCCATCTCCGGGCAGATCGCCCGTGCCAACGACGCGGTCTATGCTGCCGCCAAGGCCGGGCTGGCCGGTATGGTGCGGGCGCTCGCCGCCGAGTACGGCGCAAAGGGCCTGACCAGCAACGCCATCGCGCCGGGCTTCTTCGCGACGGAGACCAACGCCGGCATCACCGGCAACCCGGCCCTGTCCGCCTATTTCGAGGGACGCACCCCGATCGGCCGCTGGGGCCGACCGGAGGAGATCGCCGGGGCCGCGGTGTTCCTGGCCTCGCCTGCCGCGTCCTACGTCAATGGGCATGTGTTGGTGGTGGACGGCGGCGCCACCATTCTCATGTGAAGGCCGGTCTTACAGGAAGCTGAGACGCCATGCTGGCGATCCCCTTGTCATGCGCCGATCCGGCGGAGGCCTTCCGCGCTCTGTCCGGACAGCCCTGGTCGATGCTGCTCGACAGCGCCGCCCCGCACCCCGCCCACGGCCGCTTCAGCTACATCGCGGCGGAGCCCTTCCGCACGCTGGAGTCGCTGGGCGGGCGGGCGCATCTCGACGGCCGGCCGGTGGACGGCGACCCCTTCGCCGTTCTGGCCGACGAGCTGGCGCGCCACGCCCGGCCCGAGGGTCTGCCGGGACCGGCGCCCTTCCGCGGCGGGGCGGTCGGCTTCATCGGCTACGAGGCGGGGCTGCGGCTGGAGCGCATCCATTCGCGCCACGCCAACCCCGGCGGCCAGCTGGAGATGGCCTTCGGCTTCTACGACGCGGTGGCCGCCTTCGACCATGCGGAGCGCCGCGCCTGGGTGATCGCCGCCCGTCCGGAGGCCGAGGACCGCGCCCGCGCCCTGGCCACCCGGCTGGAGGGCGGCGGGGCGTCCCCTCTCGGCCCCGTCCCGGTCGCCCCCTGGCGGAGCGAATTGGAGCGGGACGCCTATCTGACACGGGTGGAGCGGGTGCTGGAGTACATCCGGGCCGGCGACATCTATCAGGCCAACTTCACCCAGCGCTTCCTGGCCGAGCGGCGCGACGGGCTGGACGCCTACGCGCTGTATCGGCGGCTGAGCGCGATCAGCCCGGCGCCCTTCGCCGCCTATCTCGACTGCGGCCCGCGCCTGCGCATCGCCAGCGCCTCGCCGGAGCGCTTCATCCGCATCAGCGCCGCGGGGGAGGTGGAGACGCGCCCGATCAAGGGCACCCGCCCGCGCTACGCCGACCCCGCCGAGGACGCCGCCGCCGCCGCGGAGCTGGCGGCCAGCGTCAAGGACCGGGCGGAAAACCTGATGATCACCGACCTGCTGCGCAACGACCTCGGCCGGGTGTCGCGGGTGGGCAGCGTCCGGGTGCCGACGCTCTATGGATTGGAGAGCTTCGCCAACGTGCATCACCTCGTCTCGGTCGTCACGGCGCGGCTGCGGCCCGGCCTGGGAGCGGTGGACCTGCTGCGGGCGGCGCTGCCCGGCGGCTCGATCACCGGGGCGCCCAAGATCCGTGCCATGCAGATCATCGACGAGCTGGAGGTGGCGCGGCGCGGCGCCTATTGCGGCTCGGTGGCCTGGCTCGGCTTCGACGGCGCTATGGACAGCAGCATCGTCATCCGCACCCTGTCGATCACACCGGATACGGTGATCGCCCAGGCCGGCGGCGGCATCGTCGCCGATTCCGACCCGGTGGACGAGCATGAGGAGATGATGGTCAAGATCCGCGCCCAGCTCCGCGCGCTGGAGGAGGCCCGGACATGAGCCCGGACATGAACGTCGTCTGGCTGAACGGGCGCCTGCTGCCGGCGGCGGAGGCGCGCATCGACCCGGCGGACCGTGGCTTCACGCTGGGCGACGGGCTGTTCGAGACGATCCGGGTGGCCGGCGGCACCGCCCGCCATCTCGCCCGGCATCTCGCCCGGCTGGCAGATGGAGCGGCGCTGCTCGGCCTGCCGCTCCCTTACGACGCTACGGCGCTGGCCGACGCCGCCGAAGCGCTGATCGCGGCGGAGGGCCGGGCGGAGGGCGTGCTGCGGGTGACGCTGACGCGGGGCACCGGAGCGCGCGGCGTCCTGCCGCCGGCGGACGCCGTGCCGACTCTGCTGATGACGCTGGCCCCCGCGCCACCGCCCGCCGGCCCGGTGGAGGCGGTCATCGCCCAAACCACCCGGCGCAACGAGCATTCGCCGCTGTCGCGCGTGAAGTCGCTGAATTACCTGGATTCGATCCTCGCCCGGCAGGAGGCGGCAACGCGCGGCGCGGGGGAGGCGCTCCTGCTCAACGGCGCGGGCCGTCTGGCCGAGTCCAGCGTGGCGAACCTGTTCATTGTTCGAGACGGGCGCCTGCAGACCCCGCCGGTCGTCGAGGGCGCGCTGCCGGGCATCCGCCGCGCGCTGATTTTGGAACGGGGCAACGCCGGGGAGGCGCCGCTTTCCGTTGCCGACCTGCTGGGGGCCGGGGAGGCCTTCCTGACCAACAGCCTTGGCGTACGCCCCCTGCTGCGCGTCGACGGGCAGGCCATTGGCGCCGGAAGGGTAGGGCCGGTGACGACGGCCCTGCTGAAAGACATCGCGGCGGAATAGAGCGTCTGTTAGGGTCGGAGGTAGGACCAGCCCTCTTCCTGAAGCTGCATCAGGCGGACGACGCCGGAAGGCACCAGCTTGGCTTCCGGCACCATGGGAACCTCGCCCTGCTCCACGCGGATCATACCGTTGCGGGTGTTCTCGCAGGCGGAGTAGGTCAGGGTCGGCAGGCTGCCCTTCAGCGAGGTCAGGCGTTCCTTCACCGGCGAGCGGTCGGCGCGCAGCATGTGCAGGCCGGGACCGAAGGTGACCAGCTCGACCTCCACCGTCTCGCCGATGGTCTTGTAATACTCGATGATGTTCTTGACGTTGTTCAGCGCCATGTTCATCAGCGCCGGGTCGTTGCTGCTGACCTGAATGGCGACGCGGTGGACGCCGGGCTGGTCCGCCCCCGCCTTCCGCCCCGCTATGGCGGCGGTCATTCCGGCGAAGCCGGCCATTGCCAGCGCCGCCCGGCGCGTGGAGCGCATCGCCATGTCATCCTCCCTTTCGCTGTGGGGGCATCCGCTGTCCTAGCACAATGACCCCGGCCGCCGCTTGTTCCCGAAGGGAGTGCCCGCGCAACGGAAGGGGGAGGCGGTCAGCGGCGCAGGGCGTGTTTGGCGGCCTGGACCATCATCATCTCCCCCACATTTTCCGGAGTCACCAGCCCGACCAGCCGCCCATTCCCATCATCGACTCCGACCGCGGGCAGGCTCTTCTCCTGTATCAGGCGCAACGCCTCGTCCAGCTTGCCGTGCCGGTGGATCACGGGGATGTCGGGGCGCATCACTTCCAGCACCGGCGTGTCCGGGCCGCGATCGCGCAGGGCGCGGATCAGGTCGTCGCGGGTCAGCACGCCGCGCAGCGTGCCGCCCCCGTCCACCACGGGAAACTCGTGCTGGGTCGTCCGGATCAGGCACTGCACCGCGTCCTCCAGCACGCCAGAAGGCGGCAGCGTCTCGAAGCGGGTGACCATGGCGTCGGACACGACCACGCCGTGGGTGATCTCGCGCATCTGCACCGCGTGCGCCTCCGACGAGGCGCCCAGATAGACGAACAACGCGATGAACAGCAGCATCGGGTTGCCGAACAGCCCGAGCAGCCCCAGCCCGATGGCCACCGCCTGTCCGACCGAGGCCGCCACCTGGGTGCCGCGGACATAGCCCATGCGACTCGCCAGCACCGCCCGCAGCACGCGCCCGCCATCCATGGGGAAGGCCGGGATCAGGTTGAACAGCGCCAGGAACAGGTTCACCACGGCCAGCCGGGACAGCACGTCAATGCCGGCGTTCCGCACCTCCGCTGCTTCCGCCGGCACAAAGCCGCCGAGCGCGGCATAGAGCAGCGCCGCGATCACCAGATTGACCGCCGGCCCGGCCAACGCCACCACCAGTTCCTGCGACGGCTTCTCCGGCAACCGCTCCAGTCGGGCCACCCCGCCGATGGGCAGCAGGGTGATGTCCGGCGTGCGGACACCGTAGCGCCGGGCGGCGAAGACGTGCCCGAACTCGTGCAGCAGGACGCAGAGGAACAGCAGCGAGAGGAAGACCACCCCCTCCAGCGCCGCCGGCCAGCCGCCCTGCGCGTGGTAGGCGGCGCCGATCCACAGAAGGAACAGGAAGAAGGTGATGTGGATGCGGATCACCGTGCCCTTCACGGTGCCGATGGGGATCGACCAGCTCATCCCGACCTCGCCTTGCGCTGTGACCGATATGGATGCGATCCATATGTGGTGATCCAAGGTGCGAGGCGTCACGGTGTGCTTGGGAAGGACGCCATTGCGGGGCAATGCTCGCTTGCACCAACTCTTGAAAGTTGCTCAACCATACGGCTGCGTTGCCGCGGTCGCCTGTGGATTGGTGGGGGTGAGCCTCTTCCTTATCTCTCCTCCTTGTCTTTTCTTCGGGAGATCGCTACCATGGATTGTAATTCATGATTGATTAATGGTGTGCAGTGGGCTTACTTGACAGCATGGCCGAAGCGCCTTTCAAAACCAGTGCCACCGGGCTGAGACTGTACTACCCTTTTGGTATGTTCGGGCGCGCCCGCATTGTGCCGAACGAGCAAGAAGAAAATAAAATAAAGTCGTCAGCAAAGCGGTCTGTTGTCTTTGGTTCAATCGCTGGATTGTCCTTAACAATATTAAAGCCATCGTTTCCTATAATACTGATTGTATTTTTTGTGGGGCTCGCCGTCCAAATTTTCGCAAATCATATCACAGCGCGCAGGTATCCGATCTCGGATGAGCGGATGACATGGGCGGAAGCCAAGCGCATATCTGTCCGCAAATCCGACCGACGCAGCCTCTGGGTGTTCTTTGGTCTCGGTGTTGTGATGACGGCGCTGGGCGTCTTCGCCACCTTTGCCGTCTTCGCAATGAAGGGCGACCTGTGGGACAAGATCACGGCGCTTTGTGGTGTGGCGTTTTTCGGAGCAGGCACCCTTTTCTTTCTGTGGATGATCCGTCAGGCGGGGCAGCGCGAGTGACGGGCTGCTCCGTCCAGCCTACACAGCCTTCAGATGGCGGACCGGGCGGCCGGGGGACAGGGCCTCCGCCGCGCGGACGATGGCCTGGGCGTCGATCCCGTGATGGCGGTAGAGGTCGGCGATGGTGCCCGTCTGGCCGAAATGCTCCACCCCCAGCGCCCGCGTGCGGTGACCAAGGACCGAGCCCAGCCAGCCCAGCCCCGCCGGATGGCCGTCCTGCACCGTCACCAGCGCGCAGTGGGACGGCACACCCTCCAGCAGCCGTTCGACGTGAGAACGCGCATGGGGCTTGCCGCGTTCGCGCGCCCGTTGCGCCGCGCTCCAGCCGGCGTGCAGCCGGTCGGCGGAGGTGACGGCCAGCAGCCCGACGTCGCGGCGGTCCTCGCCGAGCATGCCCACCGCCTCGATGGCCTCGGGCGCCACCACGCCGCTGTAGGCGACCACCACCTGGGCGTTCGGCCCGGGACGGCGCAGCCAGTAGGCGCCCTGGACGATGCCGCTCTCCAGCTCCGCGTCCATCGTCCGGACCGGCTGCTCCAGCACGCGCGACGACAGGCGCAGATAGACCGAGCCGCCGGTCTCGTCGCGCAGCCAGTTCCGCTCGTCCGGCTCGCCCTCGCCCTCCCGCTGCATGTAGTCGAAGGCCCAGCGCATGGTGACGGCCAGCTCGTCGGCGAAGGCCGGCTCGAAGCAGGCGAGCCCGTCCTGGGCCATGCCGACCAGCGGCGTGGCGATGGACTGGTGCGCCCCGCCTTCCGGGGCCAGCGTCACGCCGGACGGGGTCGCCACCAGAAGGAACCGCGCGTCCTGATAGCAGGCGTAGTTCATCTGGTCCGCCGCCCGCATGACGAAGGGGTCGTAGACGGTGCCGATGGGCAGCAGACGCTCCCCGAACAGCGAGTGCGACAGGCCCAGCGCCGACAGCAGGATGAACAGGTTGGACTCGGCGATGCCCAGTTCGAAATGCTGGCCGTCGGGCGAGAAGTCCCACGTGTAGGTGGAGGGGATGCGCTCCTTCTTGAACAGGTCGGCCAGCGCGCTCTTGGCGAACAGGCCGCGGCGGTTCACCCAGGCGCCGAGGTTGGTGGAGACCGTCACGTCCGGCGCGGTCGTCACGATGCGTTCCGCCAGCTCCGTCTTCTCGCGCCCCAACTCGTTCAGGATCAGGCCGAAGGCCGCCTGGGTGGACAGCGCCTTCTGCGTCGGAGCGGCCAGCGCCGCCGGCACCGGGACCGCCGCGGCACCATGGCGCCGCCGCCCCTTGGCCGCGAAGGGCACCTGCTTCAGGAAGGCGTCCAATTCCGCCGCCGACAGGCTCAGCCCCTCGAAGCGGTCCCACTCATGGCCCGGACGGACGGCGTTGGCGGCGCGGAACGCCTCCATCTGCGCCGGGGTCATCAGGCCGGAATGGTTGTCCTTGTGCCCGGCCAGTGGCAGCCCGGCGCCCTTGATGGTGTAGGCGATGAAGCAGACGGGCCGGTCGTGCGTGCGCGCCTGGGCGAAGGCGTCGAGCAGCGAGGGCAGGTCGTGGCCGCCCAGATTGCCCATCAGCAGGGCCAGTTCCTCGTCGTTGCGGCGCTCGATCAGGCGGGTGACCGGCCCCTGGTCGCCCAGATCGTCGAGCAGCCGCTTCCGCCACGCCGCCCCGCCCTGGTAGGTCAGCGCGGAATAGAGCTGGTTCGGACACCGGTCGATCCAGGCGCGCAGGCGCTGGCCGCCCTCCTCCTGGAAGGCCGCCTGCATCAGTGCGCCGTATTTCAGGATCACCACGTCCCAGCCGAAGGCGCGGAAGATGTTCTCCAGCCGCTCCCACAGCCCCTCGCGGATCACCGCGTCCAGGCTCTGGCGGTTGTAGTCGACGATCCACCAGGTGTTGCGCAGCCCGTGCTTCCAGCCCTCCTGAAGGGCTTCGAAGATGTTGCCCTCGTCCATCTCGGCGTCGCCGACCAGCGACACCATGCGCCCCTCGGGCAGGTCCTTTGCCCAGCCCTTGGCCTTCACGTAATCCTGCACCAGCGAGGCGAAGAGCGTCTGCGCCACCCCCAGCCCGACCGAGCCGGTGGAGAAGTCCACGTCGTCCACGTCCTTGGTTCGCGACGGGTAGGACTGGGCGCCCTTGAAGCCGCGAAAATTTTCCAGATTCCCGCGCGTCTGGTTGCCCAGCAGATACTGGATGGCGTGGAAGATCGGGCTGGCGTGCGGCTTCACCGCGACCCGGTCCTCTGGGCGCAGGGCCTGGAAATAGAGCGCCGTCATGATCGTCGCCAGCGAGGCCGAGGACGCCTGATGCCCGCCGATCTTCAGCCCGTCCTGGTTGGGGCGGATGTGGTTGGCGTTGTGGATCGTCCAGGACGCGAGCCAGAGAACCTTGCGCTCCAGCTCGCGCAGGCAGGCGAGGTCGGCGTGGTTCGGAACGGTCGCGTCCATGTCGGTGCCTCTCTTGACGGAACGGCGGTCGATGATTGGTGGAGCCTATCATTTGTGCCGCGGCAGGAGTTTGCAAAGTGGCGCCGGAAAGCCGGTCGGTTTAGCTTTGGATTGCGCAGAACAGCAAATGGCAGCATGAAATGCCAAAAATCAAACTCGATCGCATCGACCGGAAGATTCTGGCCCTGCTCCAGCAGGACGGGCGGATGCCCAACAACGAACTGGCGGAGCGCGTCGGCCTGTCGCCGTCCCCCTGCCTGCGTCGCGTCAAGGCGCTGGAGGAGGCGGGCGTCATCGCCCGCCATGTCGCCTTGGTCGATCCCGCCGCGGTCGATCTGCCGGTGAACGTCTTCGTCAGCGTCAGCCTGGAACGGCAGGTGGAGGAGCGGATCGACGCCTTTGAGGCCGCCGTGATGGCGCTGCCGGAGGTGATGGAATGCTATCTGATGACCGGCGATGCGGATTACCTGCTGCGCGTGGTGGTCCCCGACCTCGCCAGCTACGAGCGCTTTCTCAAGGAGCATCTGACGCGGATTTCCGGAGTCGCCAACATCCGGTCGAGCTTCGCGTTGAAGCAGGTGCGCTACCGCACGGCCCTGCCGCTGGGGCACTTGGCAGAGTGAAATAAAAACACGACGGATTTCAGTCTTGAGTGCTCGAAGCCCAATCTGAAAATTGCCGTTCATCATTTTTTGTTCACGGCAATGCGGGATCGGCGCTGACTTTGCGCAGATCCCGCAAGCTCGATGCCGGATTTTACCCGAACAGGAGACCCCATATGCTGTAAGCGGAGTTTCCAACCTGAAGATACTCGACCTCCCCGGAGCCGTGGGTGAGATACCCATTGCTCACGCCAAAGAAGTTGTAAATCTCGACGCCGTTGTTGTTATATCCATCTGCGTAGTCAGCCGACGTAGTAATCGTCAACCTTGTTCCGGTAACATAAAACTCCAAGTCATAAATGGTGGCATCATTGAAAATTACCCGATCCGCTGTCCCTGAGCTATCAGAAATAGCGGAAACTCCACCATCATTGTTGTAGTGGAGATAGACGTCGTTGCCGGCTCCGCCATAAAGCTCGTCCATGCCAATTACACCACCGGAACCGGCGCAGGCCCCACCGTTCAGGACATCGTCTCCATCGCCTCCATAGAGATAATCCCAACCATCGCCACCTAACAAGGTATCGTTCCCAGCTCCGCCGACCAGATAATCGGAGCCGGCAAGTCCGTTCAAAAAATCATTTCCGTTGAACCCATACAAATCGTCGTTGCCGTTACCGCCATCCAGGTAATCGTCCAGATTTCCCCCGCCAACGGTGTCGTTTCCTTCACCCGCATAAACATTTACCTGCTCGCTCGGATTCGGCGAGACCCAGTAATCGTTTCCAGTTGAAAGTACATATGTACCCATATCATTATCCTTCTTGTTTTTGTTAGAGAGAAAACGAAAATCTATAAACTATAAATCACGAACGTTGCAATTTTGATTATATTACCACTAACCTTAGTTATCTAACGAAGCATATTAACGTATGCGCATCACTTCGCAATCTAACTATTTTATTTTGTTGATAATTTCATCGAGTACAGATATTCTGTGAAGTGCTATGGGCTGATCCATTTCGCTTGATTGGTGGAGTGAATCAAAATCGGAGGTAATAATGAATTCTCAAATCTCCTTTAACAACGCTGCTCCCTTACCATCAACGCAGCACAAAACGGCAATGAACAAGGCAGTATCTGAGAAATCTAAAGATGATGTGGCGGTGGTTGGAAATACGAAGACTGATCAAGTATCACTAAGTCCGTTGGCATTAGCTTTAAAAGGCGATGCGCTTTCATTGTTCGGCAAGCTATCCAGCAATGATAGAAGCGCATTGGGTCTCTTCGTTTCGTCGGGGCAAATGTCGTCTGATGAAATGAACGACGCGCTTTCGGGAAAACTGAAGGAATCGCGCAGCCAGACCTTCTGGAAGGGCGCTGCCGAAGCGGGTGCCGGGCAGGAAACCGACAAACAGAAGAAGATCAGAACACTTTCGGAAAGCATTGAGGCGCGACTGTCCGCTATTGATAAAACGGCAAATTCGTCATCACGCCTGGATCAGGCTGTGGCGATCACAAACGAGTTGCGAAGCTCGATGTGGGAGCGCAGCTCGTTGATGAGCCAACCAGAAGGCGGAGGAACCAGCATAAAGCTGACGGCGGAATTCGCCTTGAACAAGATGGCGCGGACCGACTCGGAACGCGCGGCGGGGGACAAGCTCAGCGCTCTGGGCTTCAAGTCCGAAAGCTTCGATCAGCTGTTGAAGGACACGGCGGAAAAGGACATCGCGTCCATGTGAGCCTTTGTGCGCTGTGACAACCGTGGTCCGTCGGCCGTAATCCCGCATTCAATACGTTCAACATCCGGTCGCCCGGACCGCTCATGACGTTCGCGATGGAAGACCTGCGCCGCTTTTTGCCATAAAGAGTATTGGAACAGGGGCGCTCGGCGAAATTTCCCGCTGACAGACCCCGACCGACAGGCGAAGGCATGGGAAGCAGGACGGGATGATGGACTGGGACAAGTTGCGGGTGTTCCACGCTGTGGCCGAGGCCGGCAGCTTCACCCACGCGGGCGAGGCCCTCAACCTCAGCCAATCGGCGGTCAGCCGGCAGATCAGCGCGCTGGAGGACAGCCTCGGCGTACCGCTGTTTCACCGGCACGCCCGCGGGCTGATCCTGACCGAGCAGGGCGAGTTGCTGAATCACGCGGCGCGCGACATCTTCGCGAAGCTGTCGATGACCCAGGCGATGCTGAGCGAGAGCAAGGACGCCGCCAAGGGACCGCTGAAGGTGACGGCCACGGCCGCCTTCGGCTCGACCTGGCTGACTCCGCGCATCGGGGAATTCCTTGCGCTCTACCCGGACATCCAGCTCACCCTGCTCATCACCGACACGGAGCTGGATCTGGGCATGCGCGAGGCCGACGTGGCGATCCGCGTCAGCCCGCCGCGCCAGCCGGACCTGATCCAGCGGCACCTGATGACCTTCCGCTCGCACCTCTACGCGCACCGCCGTTACCTGGACCGCAAGGGAGAGCCGCAGACGGTGGCCGATCTCGCCTCGCACGATCTGGTGACCTATCCGCAGGAGCTGCGCCCGCCTTTCGCGAACACCCATTGGCTGCGCGATCTGGTGACCGATGCGGTGGCCCGCGACCGGACCGTTCTTCAGGTCAACAACCTGTACGCGATCTTCCGCGCCGTGGAGAGCGGGCTGGGCGTCGGCTCGCTGCCCGACTATCTGGTGACCGGCCTGAACGATATTGTGCGAGTGCTGCCGGACCAGTCCGGGTCGAAGGTGGACGCTTTCTTCGTCTATCCGGAGGAACTGCGCCATTCCAAGCGCATCGCGGTCTTCCGCGACTTTCTGGTCAAGAAGGTTGCGGAGAGCCAGTTCTAATTCCCGATCAGCGGGTTGGCAAAGGAGGGGCGCGGCGCCGGACAGGGCCGTGCCCCTTTGTTTTAGGGCCGTGCCCCATTGTTTTTCCTGCCATCTGGTATGCGACATAGTGTCGGTCATGGTGGAGCGGCCGACTTAGCGCTTGCGCGCTAAACTGATATATTAATATATGCAACGCATGCGGAGCCCACCGCGTGTCAGCCTTCAAGCCCCTGGGCCCCACCCAATAATTGCAATCGCCAGGAAATTCCCGGAAGGGAAAGGCGTGCGCCCATGCCTGCCGATGAACAGGCAAGTGAGGAAGTCATGAAGATAGTGCGTGGCCTGAGATGGAAAGTCCTGGCGCTCATCATGCTGGGGACGATCATCAACTACATCGACCGCAACACGCTGGGCATCCTGGCGCCGATGCTCAAGGAAGAACTGCACTTCTCGACGGAGCAGTATTCCTACATCGTCAGCGTGTTCCAGCTCTGCTACAGCCTGATGCAGCCGATCGCCGGCTATGTGACGGACCTCATCGGCCTGAAATTCGGCTACGCGATGTTCGCCTTCGTCTGGGGCAGTGCCGCGGCCTTGCACGCCTTCTCCGGCGGCTGGCAGTCGATGGCCTTCTTCCGCGGCCTGCTGGGCATCAGCGAGGCGGCGGCCATGCCGTCGGGCGCCAAGACCGCCACCCTGTGGTTCCCGGCCAAGGAGCGCTCCATCGCCACGGGCTGGTTCAACACCGGCAGCTCCGTCGGCGCCATGATCGCCCCGCCGCTGGTGATCTGGCTGTCCGTGACCTGGAGCTGGCAGATCGCCTTCGTCGTCACCGGCCTGCTGGGCGTCGGCCTGTCGATGCTGTGGCTGGCGCTGTACCGCAACCCGGAGAACCACCCGCGCCTGACCAAGGAGGAGCACGCCTACATCCTGGACGGCCAGGAGCAGGTCCAGCTTCCCAAGCCCTCGATGAAGCGCGTCGTCACCATGCGCAAGTTCTGGGGCATCGCCGCCGCCCGCTTCCTGACCGAGCCGGCGTGGCAGACCTTCAGCTTCTGGATTCCGCTCTACATGGTCAGCACCCGCGGCATGGACATCAAGCAGTTCGCGCTGTTCGCCTGGCTGCCCTTCCTGTTCGCCGACATCGGCTGCGTCCTCAGCG
Organism: Azospirillum aestuarii; assembly: GCF_016632405.1. Classification (NCBI taxonomy): domain Bacteria; kingdom Pseudomonadati; phylum Pseudomonadota; class Alphaproteobacteria; order Rhodospirillales; family Azospirillaceae; genus Azospirillum; species Azospirillum aestuarii. The sequence goes on along the minus strand of NZ_JAEPIV010000014.1, from coordinate 66,513 downwards.
GCTACCTGTCGCCCTTCTTCGCCAAGCGCTTCCGCATGTCACTGGTCAACTCGCGCATCGCCGGCATCGGCATCGGCGCGGTGTGCATGATCGGCCCGGCCCTGATCGGCCTGACCAGCAGCCCGATCACCGCCATCTTCCTGTTCTCGGTCGGCGCCTTCGCGCACCAGATGCTGTCGAGCCTGCTCTACGCCCTGGTCACCGACACCTTCGAGAAGCAGGACGTCGCCACGGCGACCGGCTTCGGCGGCATGGCCGGCTACATGGGCGGCATGATCTTCTCGTTGATCATCGGCCAGCTCGCCAGCACGATCGGTTACGAGCCGCTGTTCGTCTGCCTGTCGGTCTTCGACATCACGGCCTTCATCGTGGTGCTGGTGGTTCTCGGCCAGTGGGGCCGGAACAAGGTCACGCCCCCGGCGATGCCGAGCGGCGCCCACGCCGATTGACCCGGACGTCTTTTCGTATCCAAGGGCCGCGCGATCCGGGAAGGCCCGGCCCGCGCGGCCCTTTTCATTTGGACGACGGGTTTACTGGATGGCGGCGGTCAGCAGGGAGGCGAGGGCGAAGCCGCTGACGATCACGAGGCGGGCGATGATGTGGGTTTTCATGGCAAGGCTCCAATTGGCTTCGGCGGGGGCGGGCAGGCCCCGTTTTTGTGCTGAGCCAATGTTCGCACCGCACGGTTTAAAGACAAGCCGCGCAATTCGCATGCCTTCCATAGCGATATTGCAGCGCAACACAGCGCTGTTATAGGGCGATGCTTCGATGATCCAAGTATTCGCAGCGCTCTTCACAGCGCTGCCATTGATTCTCTTGCAGCGCTGTGATTCCAGCGTTCACGCGGATTCGGCGATCGGCTCCGCCGGAGCGGACTCGCTGTCGAACAGGTCGGGGAAGCGCCGGGCCAGCTCGGGCAGGGAGTTCAGGATCTCGCGCAGATGCAGGCGCATGGCCGCCTCGGCGGCGTCGGGACAGCGGGCGCGGATGCCCTCGACGATCTGCTCGTGCTGGGAAATCAGCCGGTCCAGCGGGGTCGCCTGCGGCAGGCTGAGGTAGCGCACCCGGTCCATCTGGGCCTTGGTCTCCTCCACCACGCGCCAGGCGTATTCGCAGTCCACCCCGAGCGCGATGGTGCGGTGGAAGGCTTCGTCCAACTCCAGAAAGGACGCCGGGTTGGTGCTCTTGGCGGCTTCCCGCTGCGCCTTCAGGTTGGCCTCCAGCTCCGCGACGGTGCGGGCTGGCAAACCCTCGCCGGCCTTGCGGGCCACGGCCCGCTCCACCGCCTCGCGGACGAAGCGGGCGTCCATCACCTGCTTGGCCGAGATTTTCACCACGAAGGTGCCGCGCTGTGGGCGGATGACCACCAGCCCGGACTCGCTCAACTTGATGAAGGCCTCGCGCACCGGCTGGCGGCTGACCCCAAGCTGGCCCGCCACCTCCTGTTCGGACAGCGGCTGGCCGGGCTGGAACTGCATCGTCACGATGGCGTGGCGCAACTCCCGAAAAACGCGGCGCGCCACGGGCTCCGCCGAATCCGGCTCGATCCTCCTCAACATGCTCCTCCCATCCTTTCTTCTTTCCGTCCGCCCCGCCGGTGCCCGCCCGGACGATCCTGGGCGGCGGATTCATCCTGCGTCGTACGCAAGCCCATGGACAACACCATTCTTGTATACTACCATACCAGTCGCGTACCGAACAATCGCCTCCGTGCAAGAGGCGTTGTCCTCAAAGGGAGGAAACATGAGCATCATCACCCGCACCTGGCGCGTGGCCGCCCTCGGCTTTGCGCTGGCCACCGTCGCCGGCGGCGCGCTGGCCGCCGACTACACGCTCAGCGTCAACACGGCGCTGGCCCAGCAGGACCCGCTCTATAAGGGGCTGGAAGAGTTCAAGAAGAGCGTCGAGGCGCGGTCCGGCGGCAAGATGGCCGTCCGCCTGTTTCCCGGCTCGCAGCTCGGCAAGGATGAGGACGTGCTGGAGCAGGCCCGCGCCGGGGCCGGAGTCGCGGTGGTCGTGGACGGCGGGCGTCTCGCCGTCTTCGTGAAGGAGTTCGGCGTTCTGGGCGGCCCGTACCTCGCCCAGGGCTACGACGGCATCCGCAAGGTCGTCACCTCGCCGATGTTCGACCAGTGGTCGGACAAGCTGCGCAAGGCGTCGGGTCATCAGGTCCTGTCCTTCAACTGGTGGCAGGGCGAACGGCACCTGCTGACCAACAAGCCGGTGAAGGGGCCGGAAGACCTCGCCGGCATCCGCATGCGCACGCCGGGCGCTCCGGTGTGGATGGAGACGATCCGCGCCATGGGCGCCACCCCGACCCCGATGGGCTGGTCGGAGGTCTACACCGGCCTTCAGCAGAAGGTGATCGACGGCGTCGAGGCGCAGCACCCGGCCAGCTTCGGTTCCCGTCTGTACGAGGTGACCAACCACGTCACCAAGACCGGCCACATCAACCTGATCACCGGCATCGTCACCAGCGCCGCCTGGTTCGACAAGCTGCCGCCGGAGCAGCAGACGATCCTGAAGGAAGAGGCGCTGAAGGCCGGCGACAGCGCGTCGCGCGCCACCCAGGCGTCGCTCGCCGATTTCGAGAAGCAGATGAAGGACAAGGGCATGACGATCGAGGAGATCGACGTGACCCCGTTCCGCAAGGCCACCGCGCCGGTCTACGAGAAGCTGGGCTACGCCGAACTCCACAAGGAAGTGGAAAAGCTGCTGCAGAACTGAGGCGGGGATCGGTTCGCGCTGAGCTTGCCCCCTCCCTGACCCTCCCCGCTGTCGCAGGGGAGGGGACAAATTCTCCCTCCCCTGCGACAGCGGGGGAGGGCCGGGGTGGGGGCAGTCCCTTCCAAGATCAACGCTGCCTGCCGTCACCTTCCGCCATCAAGGGACCGCCATCATGTCGTCCTTGTTTCACAAGGGGGAAGCCTTCCTGGCGATGCTTCTCCTCGCTGCCATCGTGCTGCTCGTCTTCGCCGCCGGCGTCATGCGCTGGTTCGGCCATCCCCTGGTCTGGTCGGTGGACGTGGCGCAGCTTCTGTTCGTCTGGGTCGCCTTCCTCGGCGCCGACATGGCGCTGCGCAAGCGCGCCCACATCGGCATCGACTATCTGGTGAAGCGCCTGCCGGACTCCAGCCGGGCCCTGCTGGATGTCGTTCTGGGCGTGCTGGTCCTCGCCTTCCTCCTCACCATGACGGTGATGGGCTACCGCCTGACCATGCTGAATCTGGAGCGCCAGTTCGGCGACAGCGGCATCAGCTACGCCTTCGTGACATCGGCGGTGCCGGTGGGCTGCCTGCTGCTGGCGATCACGCTGACCGGGCAGATCCTGGACACCCTGCGCGGGCTGCGCAGCCACCCCAAACCGGTCTTCGCGCCGGCTCCCAAGGCCGGCGACATCGAGGAGGTCGTGCCGTGACCCTGCTTGCCGTCACCTTCTTCGCGCTGATGGCCTTCGGGCTTCCGATCGCCTTCGCCATCGGCATCGCCGGCTTCTCCTTCTTCGCCACGAACGACATCATTCCGATGTCCATCGGGGTGCAGCAGGTCGCCTCGGCCTCGCAGAGCTTCCCGCTGCTGGCCGTGCCCTTCTTCGTGCTCGCCGGGCACATGATGAACCGGACGGGCATCACCAGCCGCCTGATCAACTGCTCCAATGTGCTGGTCTCCTGGATGTCCGGCGGGCTGGCGCAGGTCTGCATCGTGCTGTCCACGCTGATGGGCGGCGTCTCCGGTTCGGCGGTGGCCGACGCCGCGATGGAGGCCCGCATCCTCGGCCCCAGCCTGATCGCCCGCGGCTATTCGAAGGGCTTCACCTCGGCGGTCATCGCGGTCGGCTCGCTGATCACCGCGACCATCCCGCCCAGCCTGGGGCTGATCCTCTACGGTTTCGTCGGCAACGTGTCGATCGGCCGGCTGTTCCTGGCCGGCGTCATTCCGGGTCTGCTGATGATGGCCGGGCTGATGCTGACCGTCTGGCTGATCGCCAAGCGGCGCGGCTATCGTCCGGAGATGGCGGAGCGTCCGACCCTGCGTGCCGTAGGCCGGGCGATGGCCGACGCGAAATGGGCGCTGCTGTTCCCGGTGGCTCTGCTGTTCGCCATCCGCGGCGGCCTGTTCACCCCGTCGGAGGTCGGCGCCTTCGCCGTCGTCTACGCCGCGGTGGTCGGCTTCCTGCTGCACCGGGAGCTGACCTGGGCCGCGGTGGCCGAGGCGCTTCAGGAAGCGGTGGTGGACACCGGCCTGATCATGCTCATCATCCTGTTCTCGGGCATGGTCGGTTACGCCATTATCTTCGAGCAGGCGCCCCAGACCATCGCCGAGGCGATGACCCAACTCACCACCAACCCGCTGCTGGTGGTCGCGCTGATCCTGATCTTCCTGTTCATCGCCGGCCTGTTCGTCGAAAGCACGGTGCTGGTCCTGTTGCTGACGCCGATCTTCCTGCCCATCGTGACGCCGCTGGGCGTCGATCCGGTGCATTTCGGCATCCTGATGATGACCATCGTAACGCTGGGCTCGATGACGCCGCCGGTGGGTGTGGCGATGTACACGGTGTGCAGCCTGCTCGACTGCCCGGTGGAAGAATACATCGTCGAGTCGTTGCCCTTCGTCGGCACCGTCATCGCTTTGGTCGCCGTGTTGGCGCTGTGGCCGGGGCTGGTGCTGTTCCTGCCGAACATGCTGATGTGAGGGCAGGAGGCTTGCCAAGGGACGGGGTGCTGATATATTAATATACGGCGCTCCGATCTCTCGGCGGACCCACGGCCGGTCCGGGCACACCAAGCCCCGTCCATGGAGCGTCCTTGTCATTGTGGAAACGGGGTAGGGCCGCGTGTGAAGGGCAAACGCCAAGGGGCGGTCCGGGCAGGGCCGCCCCTTGGCGCTTCCAGACGCTCTATTTGCCCCTCACCATGCCCCAGAGCGGCTCGATCACCTTGTGCACCAGGGGGATCAGCAGGGCGCCCAGCAGCAGCCCGAACACCCCGGCCCCCGCCGCCCCGACCAGCCATTCCACCGCGGCCTTCGCCGCCGGCACGGCCTCTCCCGCCGCCACGGCGACACCGTGGATCGCGTGCCCGACCGCGGTCAGGCCAAAGCCTTCCAACCCATGGATGACGATGCCGCCGCCCACCCACAGCATGGCGGCGGTGCCGACCAGCGCCAGCAGTTTCAGGAAGACCGGCATTCCCTTGACCAGACCGCGCCCGATCGCCTGCGTCACCGGGGCGAGCGCCCGGTCGGCGCCGCCCGGCGCACTGGAGGAGGGGCTGCGCAGCCCCAGGAGGCTGGCCGCCGGGCGCCCGTTCTGCGCCAGCGACAGACCCGCGTCGTCCGCCTTCACGATCAGCGCCACCGCGCCATAGACCAGCGCCGTGATGCCCACCCCGACGATGGCAAGGACGGCGGCCTGCATCCAGAAGGATGAGGTTTCGGCGGCGACCGTGGACAGGACGATGGCCATGATCTCCGCCGATAGGATCAGGTCGGTCTTGATGGCGCTGTTGACCTTCTCCCGCTCGAACTGCGCGGCGTTCTGCTCCGCAGCGTCCAATCCCTCGGCAGCATGATGCGCCGCGTGTGGGCGCAGCGCCTCCCACACCTTCTCCGCTCCCTCGTAGCAGAGGAAGCCGCCGCCCAGCATCAGCAGCGGCGTGATCGCCCAGGGCGCCACGAGGCTGAGCGCCAGCGCCAGGGGCAGCAGAAACACCAGCTTGTTCTTCAGCGAACCCAGCGCGATCTTGCCGATGATCGGCAGTTCGCGGTCGGCGGTGAAGCCGACCATGTAGCGCGGCGTCACCGCGGCGTCGTCCACCACCACTCCGGCGGCCTTGGCCCCCGCCCGCGCCGCCTGTCCGGCGGCATCGTCCAGCGAGGCGGCGGCAACTTTCGCCAACCCGGCCACATCGTCCAGCAACGCGATCAGTCCCGTGCTCAAAGCCTTGGCTCCCCTCCGTACCGGCGTCCATGGAGCAGACAACGCGGCCGGGAGCAAGCCGGATCTTCGGAAGGGCGGTCAGCCCCGGTCGCCGTCAGCCATCAGCCGTCGGCCAGTTCGTCGGCGGTGAGCATGTGGACATCCGGGTCCGGCGTGTCATGGCCGTCGTCCAGGTAGAGCACGCGGTCCACCAGCACGAGGACGCGCACGCCGTCCACCGGGACGACGCTCAGTCGCCGGTTGATGACGGCGTTGCGGCAGGCCACGGCCCGGTCGTTGTAGGTGACGGACAGGACGTCGTTCGTTCCATCCAGCATGGGCAGGGCGTAGCGCTCCATCATCTCGGCGGTCTGACCGTCGATGCGCGGCAGCAGGGAGGAGCCGACGATGTCGAAGCGGTGCCGCTCGATCCATCGGGCCAGCGGCGGTGACACGGCCTGGGCGATCAGCCCAGGTGTGTAGAGGGTGCATTTCTCGCCCATGCTCCGCACCATCGCCTTCAGGCCGAGGAAGGTGGGGTGGTGCCGGAAATGGCCGGTCAGCACATCGCGCAACAACGCCTGCTCCCGCGGGTCGGGCAGGGTGGCGCCGGATTCCCAGCGGGCGACGGTTTCCTCGGTGGTGGCCAGCATGACGGCGAACTGCGCGGCGGTCAGGCCGTGCAGCCTTCGTAACGCGCGCACGATCTGCGGCCACTCATGCACCGGCACAGACGGCTCTCCAGATTATCTCCAGGGGTAATGATGGGAGAATACGCGATTCTCCGACAAACACATACGCAATCATGTGGGTGAAGTCATACCGGAGTATCCAAAATTTTGGTTCGGCAGACCGACTGTTTTGATCCTAAACGCTTGAGGAAGCTGTAATTTTTCGGTCTTGCTGCTCTGCGGGCATAGCGCTTCTGGTATTGGGTATGCCACGGCACAATAACCCCATCAGCAAAGAGGAGACACATCATGGCTTACGCTTCCGCCCATCACAGCCACCACGACGGCCTTCTGTCGACCATTGCCAAGGGTGTTACGGAGTTCGCCAGCGCTTGGATCTCGGCCACCCCGCTGTACATCGTATACCAGGCTGTGTCGTCCGGCACCTTCGCCCCGGCGGCCGGCACCTCGACGCTCGACCTGCCGACGCTGATGCGCGAATGACCGGCGCCAGGGCCTTCCGGCCCCTCGACGCGGCGGCCCGCCCATCCGGGCCGGAAAAAAGGACCGACTCCTCCGGAGCGGTCCTTTTTCGTTTCGCCCGTCGTTTTACCCGACGACCGTGAACGTCGCCGGCGGCAAGCCTCTGCGCTGTCGGTCCAGCATCGTCAGCAGCGCCTGATCCAGCGAGCGCGTGTAGGCGTTCATGTCGAACAGCGGCCCGCCGTCGCGCTCGGCGCGCAGCCTCTTCCGAACGGCTTCCAGAGCGGCGCGGTTGTTCGCCCAATGAAGAGCGGTGTCTTCATAACCCGCCAGAGACTCCCTCACGAAGTCCGGCAGGCCCGCGGTGTGGAGCAGGCTGGCGGCGATGCGCGATTGCAACGTGTGGCCCAGGCACGTCACCACCGGGAGCCCGGCCCACAGCGCATCGCTCGCCGTCGTGTGGGCACCGTAGTGCAAGGTGTCCAGCATCAGGTCGGCGTTCTGGAGACGGGACAAATGATCCTCCAGGGTCGGCGCCCAGGGCGCGAAGACGACGCGATCCGTTGCAACCCCCGCTGATCGGGCCGCTTGGAGCAGGTTCTGCTCAGTCTCCGCGGTCGTCCGGGCAAACCACAGCACCGCGTCGGGTATTTTGTGCAGCAGGGCCATCCAGACGGCCCAGATCTCGGGCGTGATCTTGTAGGCGTTGTTGAAGCAGGCGAGCACGAAGCCATCCGCCGGGAGACCGCAGGCCGACCGTGGCGGCGGCGGTGGAACCTCGTACCGGCGGTCCCGCGGCAGGAAGCAGCGCGGCATCCGCGCGACCGCCTCGGTGAAGCCATCCTCCAGTTCCGGCGGCAGGGCGATGGGATCGGCGACGATGTAGTCGATCCAGGGCGCGCCCATGGTGCCCGGATAGCCCAGGAACTGGACCTGCACCGGTGCCGGCCGGGCGGCGAGGATGTGCGGCCGCGGGTGGCCGGTGTAGCCCTTGAGGTCGATCAGGATGTCGACGCCGTCCCGCCGGATCGTTTCGGCGGCGGCCTCCGCGGTCAGGGAGCCGATGTCGATGAAGCGGTCGACGCCTTCGCGGATGCGGCGGCGCTCGACGCCGTCTTCGTCCGGGCCGTAGCTGTAGGCGAGCACGCGGAAACGCGACCGGTCGTGCAGCGCCAGCACCTCGGCCAGCAGCTGCGCGACCGGATGCTGGCGGAAGTCGTTCGACAGATAGGCGATGGTCGCGACGTCCGCCTTGCCGGGCTTCGTCTTCAGCCGCACCGGCTTCGACCGGATCGTCCGCGCGTGCGCCTGCGCCGCGGCCAGGAGCGACCGGGCGGACACGCGGTGGGACAGCATCATGGAGGCCTGGACCGGCACACCCTGCGACGCGATGGCCTCCAGCATGGCCGCGTCGTCGTCGAAGGAGGACCAGTCGCAGGATCGCTGCTTCGTCTGGATCAGCCCGACCGCCGCGGTCGGATTCTGCGGCGCGATCCTCAAAGCGCGGCGGTAGGCTTCCGCGGCGGTGGCCAGCTTGTCCTGCCCTTTGAGGGCGGTCCCCAAGTTGAACCACACCGCGGGCGCGCTCGGCGCCACCGCCGCCGCCTGACGGGCCAGACGCTCCGCCTCCGCGAGGCGTCCCAACTGGAACAGCGCCGCCGAGAGGCTGAGCAGCGTGTCCGGACTTGCCGGGTGCAGCGACCGCGCCTGTTCGAGCGTCCCGGCGGCGCGGTCGTGGGCTCCCATCCTGAACAGCGTGTTGCCGATGTTGAGCAGGATTCCGGGGTGATGTGGATCGTAGTGGCGCGCCCGCTCGAACGCGATCAAGGCGTCGTCGTAGCGCTGGCTTCCGAAGGCGGCGTTGCCGACCGCCGCCTGGAGGTCCCGTCCGAACCCCGCGATCTGCGGGGTCAAGGCGGCGCCCCTGGTCGCCTGTTCGAACAACGCGACGGCGCGTCCCAGTTCGCCTTTTTGGGCCAAAGCGAGAGCGTCCGACAGTTTGCGCATGTCCGGCGCGGAAGGGCCGCCGGAATGCCTGTTCTTGTTCATGGTCAATGCAACCCGAATAGCGTCGTTTCGCACAACAGACCAAGCCGCGCCGCGATTGCCGCGGCCCGGTCCGCAAGAGCCGCACCGTCAGCGCGGAACGCTCCATTAGGTTATGCTAACGCGACGCCGCCCCGGGGAGGAGAGCGTTGTCGTCGGGCCTGCCTTTACACGCAGGCCGTGCCGGGACCTTCAGGCGTCCCCGGCGATCTCCGCCAGAAGCTGGACCTGGAAGGACAGCAGGAAGGCGGCGCGTTCCTGCGCCCGCGCCCGGCCCGCCGGGGTCTGCATGGTGTTGGGAAGCAGCAGCAGCTTCGCCTTGAAATGGTCCAGCGCGTATTGCAGGTCGTCCAGCGGGCGGCCCTCGGCCATCGGGTCTTCGCCGTGGAACAGCGCCCGCTTCATCAGGCCGGAGGTGGCGAAGCAGCGGGCGATGCCGATGGCCCCCAGGCTTTCCAGCCGGTCGGCGTCCTGGACCAGCTTCGCCTCCACGGTCAGCGGCGGGATGCCGGCGGAGTAGCTGTGCGCCTCGATGGCGTGGCGGGTGGCGGGGATCAGCGCGTCCGGGAAGCCCATGCCGCGCAGGACCTCCTCCGCCCGGTCCGCCGACAGGCGGGAGGCGCGGCTGCGGTCCGGATGGTCCTTGGGCACGTTCACGATGTCGTGGAGCAGGGCCGCGGCCAGCACGACGAGCATGTCGGCCAGCGTCTCGGACGACGGCCCGCCGTCCCGTTCGGCCTCCGCCGCGGCCAGGGCCTTGGCGGTGCGCCAGACGCGAAGAAGATGGTCGACATCGTGTGCCGGGTCCTCGGCCACGTTGGCACGCAGCCATGTGGTGATGGAGCTTTCCCAAACATCGACATCGCTGAGCACAACATCTTTCGGCATGAGCGCTCGTCCTCTATCGTGCTTTTTACATAATATGGGGATGGGCAGGGCTGTTGTCCCGAAATCATTTGTGGGCGGGTGTCCCTCACCCCGAATCGGGACTCCCAAATCAGGCCCCCCTCATCCGGAATGGTTGCGTCGCGCCGAATGCCCGATGACCGCGGGCCGTCCCGCCGTTAAGGTGACGCCCGCCCGGAACGGGCCGACCGACAGGCAGAGGGGGGACATGCAGCCGATCATTCAGGTGCGTGGGCTGGAAAAGACCTACGCCACCGGCTTCCAGGCGCTGAAAGGGATCGATCTCGACATCCGCCGCGGCGAGATCTTCGCCCTGCTGGGACCGAACGGGGCCGGCAAGACGACGCTCATCAGCACCGTCTGCGGCATCGTCAACGCCACCGCGGGCACCGTGACGGTCGACGGGCACGACATCGTGCGCGACTGGCGCGCCGCGCGCTCGCTGATCGGCCTCGTCCCGCAGGAGCTGACGACCGAGGCGTTCGAGAGCGTCTGGGCCACCGTCAGCTTCAGCCGCGGGCTGTTCGGCAAGCCGCCCGATCCCGCCCACATCGAGAAGGTGCTGAAGGACCTGTCCCTCTGGAACAAGAAGGACAGCAAGGTCATGGCGCTGTCCGGCGGCATGAAGCGCCGCGTGATGATCGCCAAGGCCCTGTCGCATGAGCCGCGCATCCTCTTCCTCGACGAGCCGACCGCCGGGGTGGACGTGGAGCTTCGCCGGGGCATGTGGGAGATGATCGGGCACCTGCGCGACAGCGGCGTGACCATCATCCTGACCACCCACTACATCGAGGAGGCAGAGGAGATGGCCGACAGCATCGGCGTCATCTCCAACGGCCGCATCGTCCTGGTCGAGGACAAGGCCGCGCTGATGCGCAAGCTCGGCAAGCGGCTTCTGACCCTGCAACTCCAGAACCCGCTGGAGTCCATCCCGGCGGAGCTGGCCGGCTACCCCCTGACCCTGTCCGGCGACGGGCGGGAGTTGGTTTACAGCTTCGACACGCAGGACGACCAGACGGGCATCGCCCGGCTTCTCCGCAAGCTGGGCGACCACGGCATCGATTTCACGAACCTGCACACCGAGGAAAGCTCCCTCGAGGAGATCTTCGTCAGCCTTGTGAAGGAGCGGGCATGACCTCCCCCATCAACCTTCATGCGGTCAAGGCCATCTACCTGTTCGAGCTGGCCCGCACCTGGCGCACCCTGTTCCAGAGCATCGCGGCGCCGGTCATCTCGACCTCGCTCTACTTCATCGTCTTCGGGGCGGCCATCGGCGGGCGCTTCACGGCGGTGGACGGGGTGAGCTACGGCGCCTTCCTGGTGCCCGGCCTCGTCATGATGTCGGTGCTGACGGAAAGCGTGTCCAACGCTTCCTTCGGCATCTACATGCCGCGCTATTCCGGGACGATCTACGAGGTGCTGTCGGCTCCGATCTCGGCCTTCGAGACGGTGCTCGGCTATGTCGGGGCGGCAGCGACCAAGTCGATCGTCCTCGGCGTGCTGATTCTGCTGACCGCCCGGCTGTTCGTCGATTACTCGATCCAGCACCCGTTCTGGATGGTCGCCTTCCTGGTGCTGACCTCGGTCACATTCAGCCTGTTCGGCTTCATCCTGGGCGTCTGGGCGGACGGCTGGGAGAAGCTGCAGATCGTGCCGATCCTGGTCATCACGCCGCTGGCCTTCCTCGGCGGCAGCTTCTACTCGATCAGCATGCTGCCGCCGCTGTGGCAGAAGATCACCCTGTTCAACCCGGTCGTCTATCTGGTCAGCGGCTTCCGCTGGAGCTTCTACGGACAGGCCGACGTGCCGGTGGGGATCAGCCTCGCCATGACCGCGCTGTTCCTGGCGCTCTGCCTGACGGCGGTCTGGTGGATCTTCCGCACCGGCTACAAGCTGAAGAACTGACCGGTCCGGAGGGCGGGGCTCACGCCCCGCCCTCCATTTTTTTACCTTCATCCAGCATCCCGTGGGCGCGGTGCCACTCCTCCAGCGATTCCGGCGGGTAGTCGTCGCTTTGTTCGTCCCCCGGTCCGGCCTGGACCGGGACCCAGTCGGCCTTCGACCCCAGCATCATGTGGACGTGGGCCGGTGCCTCCGGCAGGGGGCTGTCGATGGCGCTGGCGAAGGGGTGGACCAGCTCCGGCCAGCGCGGGTCGCTCACCCACAGGGCGGAGCCGCAGCGCGCGCAGAAGCGCCGCTCGCCGGGGCTTTCCCGGCCGTCGATGCGGGCGTGGAAGACGGAGATGTGCTCCGCCCCCGTCACCTCCAGCGTGTCGGCATTGGCCCCCAGATTGATGGCGTAGCCGCCCCCGCCCGCCGTCTTGCGGCAGATCGAGCAGTAGCAGCGCAGGTAGGGAACCGGCGCGTAGGCGTCCACCGAGAAACGCACCGCGCCGCAGTGGCAGGACCCGTCGAGCTTCATCCGTCCTCTCCTCCGATGCTCGGGCGCCCGTCTGCGGCGCCGCACCCGTCCAACCCTCCCGGTCCGGGAAAGTTTCCGGGGGACGCGGCCCTCAGACGTCGACCACCGGGGCCATGGCCTCGGCCATCGCCAGCAGGGCGGCGTCCTGGAAACGCGGCGCCACCAGCTGCACCCCCACCGGAAGCCCGCGCGGCCCGTGGCCGCAGGGCATGGCGAGGCAGGGGACGTGCAGCACCGTCCAGATCGAGTTGAAGATGTGGTCGCCCGTGGTGTGAAGCCCCTCCGGCGCCTCGCCCGGCGCGGGCGGGGTCAGGATCACGTCGATGGACTCGAACAGGGCGGTGAAGCGCGGCCGGCAGCTGTCGGCGACGTCGTAGGCCTCGGCCAGGGTGCGCGGGGTGATGCCGCGGTTGTGCTCGCAATGGTCGGCCAGTTCGGGATGCAGCCGGTGGCGGTCGCTGATGTATAGGTCGAGGAAGGAGGCCCGCCCCTCGCCGCGGCGGATCACGTCCTGCACCTCGGCCAGGGTCGAGAATTCGTCCGGCAGCTCGAAGGGCACGACCACCGCGCCGGCCTCCTCAAGCCGCCGGGCGGCGAGCAGCAGCGCCGCCTCGCCCGCCGGCTCGATGTGCGACCAGACGGGGGAGCGGCAGAGCCCGACGCGCAGGCCCGCCAGGGTGACCGGCGGAGTCGCACCCATGCCGTCCAGCTGAAACGCCTCGGCCATCAGCGCGAGGTCGGCGACCGAACGCCCGTACCAGCCGAGTGTGTCGAGGGACACCGCGTAGTGCTTCATCCCCTCGCGGCTGACCACGCCCCAGGTCGGCTTGAAGCCGTAAATGCCGTTGAAGGCGGCGGGCCGGATGTGCGAGCCGCCGGTCTGGGTGCCGAAGGCCAGCGGCACATGCCGGTCGCCGACCGCCGCCCCCGACCCGGAGGAGGAGCCGCCCGGCGTGTGGGCGGGGTTGACCGGGTTGCGCGTCGCCGCCTTGCGCCCGCCGGAGGCGAACTCCACCGTGTCGGTCTTGCCCAGCAGGATTCCCCCGGCGCTGCGCGCGATGGACACGCAGGCGGCATCGCGGGCGGGCCTGTGACCCTGGAAGATCGGCGAATTCTGGGTGGTCGGCAGGTCGGCGGTGTCGATCACGTCCTTCACGCCGAAGGGCAGGCCGTGCAGCGGGCCGGCGGCGGGGCGCTTGTCGGCCTCCCGCGCGGCGGCCAGCGCCAGGGCGGGATCGACGGTGATCCAGGCGCGCACCTCCGGATCGCGAGCCTTGATCCGCTCCAGGCAGGAGCGGACCAGCGCCTCGCTGGTCAGGCGGCCGTCGCGGATGGCGCGGGCGGCCTCGCTGGCCGTGAGTTCGAACGGTTCCATGGCGGGTCCTTTTCGGGAAATCAGGCGGGAGGCATCAGGCGGGCAGGGCGGGGCGCTGGCGGTGGTGGTCGGTCGCCGCCTGGAAGGCCGCCCCGGCGCGGAAGACCAGCGGCTCGTCGAACCAGCACCCGACGATCTGCATGCCCACCGGCATCCCGTCGCCGTCGAAGCCGCAGGGCACCGACATGGCGGGCAGGCCGAGCGCGCCGAAGCCGTAGGTGAAGCGGCTGACCGCCCGCGTCGCCTCGATCATGTCGGCGCTGTCGTAGATGCGCGGCGCCACGATGGGGGTGGTCGGGGTGAGGATCAGGTCCACCCGCTCGAACAGCTTGCGGAACCGCAGCTTCCAGGAGGCCAGCCAACGCCGCGATTCCGCGTATTGCACACCGGACACCGGCAGGCCGAGCTGCAGGCGGCGCAGCACCTCCGGCCCGATGGATTCGGGCGCCGTCTCCATCTTGTCGAGGTGGTATTGCGCCATGTCGGCGACGAGCAGCGAGAAGGCGGTGCGGGCCTGTGCCACCTCGGCATCCTCGATGGTGATGTCGACCAGAACGGCACCTTCCCTCTCCAGCACCGCCGCCGCCGCGCGCACCCGCTCCGCCACCGCGGGCTGGAGATTGTCGAAGAAGAAGTTGCGCGGCAGCCCGATGCGCACACCGGCGATCCCCGTCTTCAAGTCCGGCAGGAAATTGCCGAGTGGGACCTCCGCCGAATTGGGGTCTTCCGGGTCGTAGCCGGCGATGGCGGCGAAGGCGCGCGCCACATCGGCGACCGAGTAGGCCAGCGGGCCGACGGTGTCAAAATCGACGCTGCACGGAATCACGCCGACGTTGGACACCCGGCCGACGCTGGGCCGCAGCCCGACCACCCCGCAGAGAGCCGCCGGGATGCGGATGGAGCCGCCGGTGTCGGTGCCGATGGACACCCGGCACAGCCCGGCGGCGACCGACGCCGCCGACCCGCCGCTCGACCCGCCGGGCACGCGGCCGGTGTCCCAGGGATTCCGGCAGGGGCCGTGATGCTCGTTCTGGTTCGTCGAGCCCAGGCAGAATTCGGACAGGTTGTTGCGCCCGACCAGGATGGCGCCGGCGTTGCGCAGGCGGCGGATCAGCGGGGCGTCTTGTTGCCCCAGCCGGGCGAAGCGGGTGGAGGAGCCGTAGCTGGTCGTCTCCCCGGCCAGGTCGAAGCAGTCCTTGACGGTGACCGTCACCCCGTCGAGCAGGCCGGGCCAATCCCCTGCCGCCCGTGCCTCGTCCTGCGCCTGCGCCCGGCGGATCGCCCCGTCGGCGTCCACCGTCAGGAGGGCGTTGACGATCGGGTTCAGGCTCTCGATGCGGGCGAGGCGGGCACGGGTTTCCGCCTCGCTGGGGCCGGGCATGGAGGGACTGCCGCCGCCGGACCGGACCGGATGCGTTGTCGAAAGATCGGACATGCGTTGCTGCTTTCCGCTCGCGTGCCGGATGGCTTCGGACGAACTGCTCCGGCGACGGCCTGTTGAGGTCGCTTCGTTGCGCTTAGGGATGGAACCGCCGGGTCAGGCGGCGTCCGCCAGCGCCAGATGGGAGATGACCGCGTCCAGCGGCATCACGTCGGCGTATTTCTTGCCCATGTCGAACAGGTTGGCGCGGTGCGGCTCCTCCGCCCGGTCACCGACGCACTCCTCCACGATGATCGGGCGCAGCCCGTGGGCGGAGGCGTCGATCACGCTGGCCCGCACGCAGCCCGAGGTCGTGCAGCCGGTGACCAGCAGCGTGTCGACCGCGTTCGCCCGCAGCCAGGACGACAGGGCGGTGCCGAAGAAGGCCGAGGCGTGCTGCTTGCGCACGATGAACTCGTTGGGCAGCGGTGCGACCTCCGGAGCGAAGGCGACGTCGGGGGAATCGGCGGTCAGGGTCAGCAGCGACGGAATCTTCTCGCCGAACGGGCCGATACCGCCCGCAGCCTCCGGCGCGATGAAGCAGGCGTGGGCGATCGGCATGCCCAGCGGGCGGACATGTCCGAGCAACTTTCCCGTGGCGGTGATGGCGCTGTTGATGTTGAAGCCGCCGAAGGCGTCCTCGCGCGTGAAACCGATCTGGAAGTCGATGATGAGGAGGGCGCACTTGCGGCCGAAGCCGAGCGGCTTGCCGATGCCCTGGCGGTCGTAGATGGAAAGATCGCTCATTTCAGGAGGTTCCTTCTTCCGCTGCTGCGCCGCATCACGGGCGCCCAACCAGCATACAACGAGGTTTTTTTGCATTCAAAGTCCATAGTTTCACCATTTCAAACCCGCCTCTGCCCGCCTTTTGCGCAGATATGCATATTGCTATATTCACAAGCAATGCCGCGGAAAAACTCTTTAAATAGCTGATTCAAAAGAATTTATGGACAGCCTGCGACAGCTCGACGCAGGGTGGCATGATTCCTGCGAATTTGGTCGGACATAAGGGTCCAGCGCAGATTGTGTGCAAAAATAGACCGGACAAATCTCAGCGCTGCCCGTAAAATCTTTGACACAGAGGAGCAGGCTTATGGACGGGATCAATCGCAAGGAACGGGCCGGCCGGATCGAGCGGAGCGGTGTCAACCGCCGCCAGTTCGGCACCCTGCTGGCCGCCGGCGCCCTGGTTGCGGGCAGTGGGTGGCCTCTGCCGGCGTCGGCGGCTCCGCCGGTCCTGCGGGTGCGCATCGGCAGCGACATCGGCAACCTCGATCCCGCCCGCATCTTCCAGATCGAGAACCAGACGGTCGCCACCCAGATCTTCAACGGGCTGGTCAAGTATGACGAGGCGAGCAACGCCATCGTCCCCGACCTCGCCACAGGCTGGGAGGTTTCCGGCGACGGCACCGTCTACAGCTTCGCCTTGCGCAGCGGCGTCACCTGGCACAAGGGCTTCGGCCCCTTCACCTCCGACGATGTGAAGTTCTCGTTCGAGCGCGTGCTCGACCCGCAGACCGGCAGCAGCTACAGCGGCCAGCTCGCCTCCATCAAATCCATCGAGACGCCGTCCCCCGACCGCGTGGTCATCACGCTGAAGGAGCCGAATTCCGGCTTCCTGCACAAGGTGTCGGCCTTCAACCAGGGCTGGATCGTCAGCCGCAAGGCGCTGGGCGAGATCGGCGACAAGGCCTTCGCGCTGAACCCCATCGGCACCGGTCCCTTCGTGTTCCAAAACTGGGCGCCGGGCCGCGAGGTCAAGCTGTCCGCCAACAAGGACTATTTCGCGGGCGCTCCCAAGGTCGAGGAGGTGCAGTTCCGCGTCATCAAGGATGAGACGGCGGCGGCCATCGCCCTGGAGAATGGCGAGATCGACATCTTCTTCGGCCTGCAGCAGCCGGAGGTCATCCAGCGCCTGAAGGGCGGCGGGCTGGTCACCCTGCTCGACCGCGACGCCAACCACACGATCAACCTCGTCCTCAACACCTCGATCAAGCCGCTGGGCGACCTGCGGGTGCGGCAGGCGATCTACCACGCCATCAACCGCAAGGCGCTGATCGACGGCTTCTTCAAGGGCACCAAGTCGGAGGCCAGCGGCTTCCTCACCTCCTCCTTCCAGGAATTTTCCGACAAAGTCCCGCTGTTCCCCTACGACCCGGCGAAGGCCAAGGCGCTGCTCAAGGAGGCCGGGGTGGGAAGCTTCACGCTGGACCTCGTGGCGCCGGGCGCCAACCCCTACGACAAGATCGTCGTTCCGATCGCCAGCGACCTCGCCGCCGTGGGCATCGACGCCAAGATCAAGGTGCTGGAGCGTGGCGCCTACCTCCAGGCGCGCAACAAGGGCACGGTGCCGACCTGCATCACCGGCGTGGTCGGCGCGCCGGACCCGGACAGCCCGATCCTGTCGCTGTTCGCCAAGTCCTCCTTCCCGCCGGGCCTCAACACCGCCCATTACGAGGGCATCGAGGAGTTGATCGCCGCCGCCCGGCAGGCCCAGGGCGACGCCGCCCGCAAGGAGGTCTACGGGAAGATCCAGGCCAAGGTGATGGGCGACGTGCCGGTGATCCCGCTCTACGCTGACCACCTGTTCATCGCCCACACCAAGAAGGTCTCCGGCTTCGTCCAGAACTCCCTGTTCACGATGAGCGCCTATCCGGTCTCGCTGCTGGAGGCGTGACGATGGACCGGCTTCTTCGCCAACTCTCGCAGCTCGCGATCACGGTGTTCGGCATCGTGACCGTGACCTTCTTCCTGGTCCGGATGATCCCCGGCGACCCTGCCCAGTACATGCTGGGCGACTACGCGACCGAGGAGGCGCTGGCGACGCTGCGCGCCCAGCTCGGCCTCGACCAGCCGGTCTACGTGCAGTACGGGCTCTACGTGCTGCGCGCCGTCACTGGGGATTTCGGGTCGTCGGTGGTCACCGGCCGCCCGGCGCTGGAGGAGATCCTGTTCAGCCTTCCCGACTCCGCGATCCTCGCCTTCGCCGGCCTCGCGGTGGCGGTGGCGATCGGCATCCCGCTCGGCATCCTCACCGCGGAGCGGCAGGGATCGTGGAGCGACATGCTCATCATGATCGTCGCGCTGTTCGGCATCTCCTTCCCGGTCTTCTGGCTCGGCCTCGCCTCCGTCCTGCTGTTCTCGCAGGAGCTGAAATGGTTCCCGGCGCTGGGGGCCAGCTCGGGCGGCGGGTTCCTCACCCACCTGCACCATCTGGTGCTTCCGGCCGGCGTGCTGGGCATCTCGGTCGCGGCCTACATCACCCGCCTGACCCGCTCGGCGATGCTGGAGGTGCTGGGCCAGGACTGCATCCGGGTCGCCCGCGCGATGGGGGTGCCGGAACGCCGGGTGGTGTGGCGGCTGGCGCTGAAGAACGCGCTGGTGCCGATCCTCGCCATCGTCGGGGTGACCTTCGCCTGGTCGCTCGGCAGCGCCATCCTGATCGAGGTGGTGTTCAGCCGTCCCGGCATCGGCTCGATGATCCTGAAGGCGGTCTCGGCCCGCGACTACCAGCTCGTCCAGGCGGGCGTGCTGGTGCTGGCGGTCGCCGTCGTCCTCGTCAACAGCCTGCTCGACCTCGCCTACGGGCTGGTCGATCCGCGCCTGTCCACACGGTGATCCATGGCAGCCACAGCAACCCTCTCCGCGTCCGCTTCGGCGCGGCGGTCGTCCTTGATGCGCTATTTCCGCCATCCGGGCTTCCTGATCGGCGTGATTTTGCTGACCCTGCTGCTGATCGTGGCGGTGGCGGCCCCCTGGATCGCCCCGATGTCGCCGCTTGAGACCGACCTCGCCAACACGCTGGCTCCGCCCTCGGCCGCGCATCTCCTGGGCACCGACCAGTTCGGGCGCGACGTGCTGTCCCGCCTGATCTGGGGCACCCGCATCTCGCTCCAGGTCGCCGTCGCGGTGATGGCGCTCTCGCTGTCGCTGGGGATGGTGATCGGCGCCGTCGCCGGCTTCTTCGGCGGCTGGGTCGAGCGGGTCACCGTCTCGATCATCGACATCCTGCTGGCCTTCCCCGGCTTCCTGCTCGCGCTGGCCCTGGTGGCGGCCCGCGGCTCGTCGCTGGAATCGGTCATCATCGCGGTGGCGCTGGCCTTCACGCCGCGGGTCGCTGCGGTGATGCGGGCGGTCGTCCTGACCATCAAGCCGCGCACCTACGTCGAGGCGTCGCGGGCCATCGGCATGGGCACGATGCGGCTGCTGTTCCTGCACGTCGTGCCGAACAGCCTGCCGCCGGTGATCGTGGTCGCCACGGTCAGCGCCGCCACCGCCATCCTGGCCGAAGCGGGCTTGAGCTTCCTCGGCCTCGGCGTCCAGCCGCCGGCCCCGACCTGGGGCAACGTCATCGCCGACGGGCAGAGCTTTCTGGCCTCCAACCCGCTGATCTCGCTGTCGGCGGGGATCTGCATCGCGGTGATGGTGGTCGCCCTGAACCTGCTGGGGGACGGCCTGCGCGACACGCTCGACCCGCAGATGCGCCGCTCCTCCGGGCGCGTGCTGTGAGAATGCCCATGCCAAATCACCCCATGCCCAACCTTCATCCCGTGGCGCCGACGGCTCCCATCGCCCCCGCCACGGCCCCCCGCCCGGTCGCGCTGGAGCTGCGCGACCTGACCACGGTCTTTCCCGGCGACGACGGGCCGGTCACCGTCATCGACGGCGTGTCGCTCGCCGTGCGGGCCGGCGGCACGCTGGCGGTGGTCGGCGAGTCCGGATCGGGCAAGTCGATGACCTTCCTGTCGGCGCTGGGCCTCGTCGCCACGCCGGGCCGCGTCCGCCGTGGCGAGGTGCGGATCGACGGGACCGACATCCTGCACCAGCCGCCGGAGCGGCTGCGCCGCCTGCGCGGGGCGGTCATTTCGATGATCTTCCAGGACCCGCTGACCGCGCTGAACCCCGTCTTCACCATCGGCGAGCAGATCGTCGAGGTGCTGCGGGCGCACCAGCGCATCGGGCGGGCCGCCGCCCGCGCCCGCGCCATCGAGCTGCTGGCCCGCGTCCAGATCCCCGACCCGGCCCGGCGGGTGGACGACTACCCGCACCAGCTCAGCGGCGGGCAGCGCCAGCGCGTGCTGATCGCCATGGCCATCGCCCTGTCGCCCAAGATCCTGATCGCCGACGAGCCGACCACGGCGCTCGACGTGACGGTGCAGGCGCAGATCCTCGACCTGCTCGCCGACCTCCAGGCGGAGACCGGCATGGCGCTCGTGCTCATCACCCACGATCTGGGGCTGGTCGCCAAATACGCCGACGACGTGGCGGTGATGTACGCCGGGCGGCTGGTCGAGACCGGCTCCATGGAGGAAGTCTTCACCAGGCCCCGCCACCCTTACACACGCGCGCTGTTCCGCAGCATCCCGCGGCTCGACGGCCCGGTGGACGAGGAGCTTCCGGCCATCGAGGGCCAGCCGCCCAACGTCGCCCGCCTGCCGCCCGGCTGCGCCTTCGAGCCGCGCTGCACGGTTGGCCACGGGCGGGCGGACTGCTGCACACGGCGCCCCCTGCCGCTGGCCGGCGACCGCTCCGGCCACCGCAGCGCCTGTTTCCACGAAGACCTGCCCGACCGGAAGGAGGCCACACGATGAGCGACACCCTCTCCGCAACGCCTCCGGCCCTGGAACTCGTCGACGCCACCCGCGTCTTCACCCGCCGCGGCGGCCTGTTCAAGAAGGCCGGCAAGGCGGTGCGGGCGGTGGACGGCGTGTCGCTGACCATCCGCGCCGGCGAGACGCTGGGGCTGGTCGGCGAGAGCGGCAGCGGCAAGAGCACGCTGGGCCGCCTCGCCCTCCGTCTGGTCGAGCCGACCAGCGGGCGGCTGCTGGTCGACGGGCGCGACGTGACCGGCGTGTCCAAGGCCGAGATGCAGGCGATGCGGCGCGACATCCAGATGGTCTTCCAGGACCCCTACGGATCGCTCGACCCCCGCGTCACCATCGGCCAGAGCATCGCCGAGCCGCTGAAGGTCCACGGCCTGTGGGACGGCGACGGGCCGCAGAAGGTCGCCGGGGTGATGAGCCTCGTCGGGCTCGACCCCTCGCACGCCGACCGCTACCCGCACCAGTTCTCCGGCGGCCAGCGGCAGCGCATCGGCATCGCCCGCGCCCTGACGCTCGATCCGAAGATCCTGGTGCTGGACGAGCCGGTGTCGGCGCTCGACGTGTCGATCCAGGCGCAGATCATCAACCTGCTCCAGCGCATCCAGCGCGAGCGCGGGCTGTCCTACCTGTTCATCGCCCACGATCTGGCGGTGGTCCGCCATGTCAGCCACCGCATCGCCGTGATGTATCTCGGCAAGGTCGTTGAGATGGCGGAGCGCGACAACCTCTACCGCCGGCCGCTGCACCCCTACACCGTCTCGCTGCTGGCGGCGGTGCCCATCGCCGACGTGCGGATGCGCAACCGCCGCCGCACCTCGGTGACGATGGGCGAGATCGGCTCGGCCACCAACGTGCCGCCGGGCTGCCGCTTCCACCCGCGCTGCTACCAGGCGCGGCTGGTCGCGGCGACGGGCGGCGTGCCCACCGAGCGCAGCGGCGACGCCCTGCTGCCGCGCGCCTGCCTGATCGACCAGCCCGAACTGCGCTCCTGTGGCGGCACCGATCGGGTCGCCTGCCACTTCCCCGAAACCCCGGAAACCCGGTCCGAGGTCGCCACGGCGGTCCTTCAGGACATCGGCTATCCCCCCATCCGCCCCATCCCCCTGTAATCGGCCCCCTGCAATCAGCCTGAGGATCACCCCCCATGTTCAGCGTCACCGACGAACTCAAGGACAACTATTCCGGTGTCTTCCAGAACCGGATCGGCTTCGGGCGGAAGGCCGCCGTCATCTCCATCGACTTCATCGACTTCTACACCCAGCCTGGCGCCCCCTTCTTCGGGCAGGGGGTGGTGGATGCGGTGATCGCCAGCGCGCCGCTCTACGCCGCCGCCCGCCGCGCCGGCCTGCCGGTCATCTACACCAAGGTCGTCTATGACGCGGCCGGGACCGAGGGCGGCATGTTCGTGAAGAAGATCCCGGCGCTGCGCGCCTTCACCGCCGACAACCCGCTGGCCGAATTCGACGCCCGCGTGACGCCGGAGCCGCAGGACGTCGTGCTGGTCAAGCATCATTCCTCCGCCTTCTTCGGCACGCCGCTCAGCACCATGCTGCGGGTGATGGAGTGCGACAC
The DNA here is from genome assembly GCF_016632405.1 of Azospirillum aestuarii. Lineage (NCBI taxonomy): Bacteria > Pseudomonadati > Pseudomonadota > Alphaproteobacteria > Rhodospirillales > Azospirillaceae > Azospirillum > Azospirillum aestuarii. The sequence goes on along the minus strand of NZ_JAEPIV010000014.1, from coordinate 44,098 downwards.
GGTCATCCTCACCGGCTGCTCGACCAGCGGCTGCGTGCGAGCGACGGCGGTGGACGCGGTGTCCCACGGCTTCCGCGTCATCGTTCCCGCCGAATGCGTGGGCGACCGCCACCAGTCCCCGCACGACTCCGCCCTGTTCGACATGAACGCCAAGTACGGCGACGTGCTGCCGGTGGCGGAGGTGATGGCCTACGTCGAGACGCAGGCCGAGGCCGTGGCCGCATGATCCCGTTCCTCCGTCCCTGACCCCATCCGAACTGTATGGAGCGGTGGCGCGCCCGCGACCGACCGGCGGGCGCGCCCCTGAGCAATCTGCCGACATGATGCCCCTTTCCCATCCCCTCCAGTGGTGCCTGCTGGTGGGGGCGACCCTCCTGTTCACCGCCCTGTTCATGGTGGCCGGCCTTCCCGGCGCGACGCTGCTCGGCCCCATGGCGGCGGCGATCCTGCTGGGGGTGCGCGGCGCCTCCATCGAGCTGCCCAAGCGCTTCTCCTGGCTGGCCCAGGCGCTGACGGGCGGCGTCGTCGCCCGCTCGATGGACGTGACCATCCTGCACGACGTGGCGCTGCACTGGTTTCCCATGCTGATGGCCCTGTCCACGATGCTGGCCGGCGCGGTGCTGGTCGGCTGGCTGCTGGAGCGGTCGGGCCGCTTTCCCGGCGGCACCGCCCTGTGGGGGACCATGCCGGGCGCCGCCCCGGCGATGATCGCCATGGCCGGCGATTTCGGCGGCGACCCGCGCTTCGTCGCGGTGATGCAGTATCTGCGGGTGATCGTGGTCGTCGTCCTGGCCTCGCTCGTCTGCCATTTCCTGCTGGGCAGCGTCCCTGTACCGATCGCCGTTCCCGGCGCCGTCCCTCCACCGTCCGCCTCCGTCGCCTCGACGCTGGCGCTGGTGGGGGTCGCGCTGGCCGGCGGCTGGGCCGGCACCGTGACGCGGCTTCCGGCGGGCGCGCTGCTCGGCCCGATCCTGCTCGGCGGCACGCTCAACATGACCGGGCTGGTGGTGCTGGACTCGCCGTCCTGGCTGATCGCCGTCGCCTTCACGATCATCGGCTGGACGACCGGCCTGCGCTTCCGGCGGGAGCTGCTGCGCGATCTGGTGGCGTCGGTGCCGCTGATGCTGCTGTCCACCTTCGGTCTGGTGGCGATGTCGCTCGGCTCGGCTTGGCTGCTGGTCACGCTGACCGGCAAGGACGCGCTGACCGCCTATCTGGCGACCAGCCCCGGCGGGCTGGATTCGGTGACGGTGGTGGCTCTGGGCAGCGCCGCCGACGTGCCCTTCATCCTTACCCTGCAGACGCTGCGGCTGTTCGGGACGATCCTGATGAGCGTTCTGCTTGTGCGTTTCCTGCGCCGCCGATAGAACGCAATCCCTTGCCCCGCCATTTTCCAACCGCCGGCGCCCGAAGCCCCGGCCGGAGGACACCGTGACCCCGTTCAGCGATGAGAAGGCGACCGGGACCTACCGGTCCGAACAGGTCGGCTCCATCATGACCGCCCTGCGCAACCGGGTGCTGGAGGGCAAGCTGCTCCCCGGCACCAAGCTGAAGGAGGCGGAGCTGGCCGCCCAGTTCGGCGTGTCGCGGACCCCGATCCGCGAGGCGCTGGTGGCGGCGGAGCGGGAAGGGCTGGTCACCTACGAGACCAACCGCGGCTACACGGTGCGCCAGTTCACCCGGCGCGACCTTCTGGAAAGCTACGAGATGCGCAGCCTTCTGGAGGGGCACGGCTGCCGCATCGTGGCGGAGCGCGGCCTGCCGCTCGACGTGGAGCGGGCGCTGCGCAACGGCCTCGACCGCGCCGAGGCGCTGATGTCCGGGGATAGCCCGCTGGAGGGGGAGGCGCTGGAGCAGTGGCGCCTGCTGAACCAGCGCTTCCACACCACCCTGATGGGGCTGGTGCCGAGCGGGCTGTTCAACCGCTCCTTCCAGACCGTCTACCGGGTTCCGAAGATCTACGACGTCCTTGAGATGGAAAAGGACGGCCCCACCCTGCGCCAGTACAACGAGGAGCACCGCCGCATCCTCGACGCCATCGCCCGGCGCCAGAGCGGGCGGGTGGAGTTCCTGATGCGGGAGCATCTCCAGGGGCCGTGCGATATGCTGCTCCGCCGGATGGAGGAAACGCCGGGCGAGTGAGGGGGCGTGTCGCTGTGCTGACGGTGCTCCCACCCCGGCCCTCCCCCGCTATCGCAGGGGAGGGGACTTGATTCTCCCTCCCCTGCGATAGCGGGGGAGGGCCGGGGTGGGGGAAAGAACTCCGCCATTTCATGCACTTAGCAACTCTTCATATACGCCCTCTATATTCCACACACCCCACCACCCCCCTCGAATCTATACGCGCTTCGGGCGCAGCCTGATCGTGCCGGACACAGCCGTGCCGGCATCCGATCCACGCTGACGCGCGCCCGGCTCTCCGGACGCGCCCCGGAGGCAACCATGCTGGACATCATCGCTCTGGCGATCACCGCGGCCTTCTTCGCCGCGTCCATCGCCTATGTGCACGCCTGCGACCGCTTGTGAGGGGGGCTGGACCATGTTCGTCGATTACGCGCTCGGCGGCCTCGTCGCCGCCGGGCTGCTGGGCTACCTCGTGTACGCCCTGATCCGCCCCGAACGGTTCTGAGGAGACTCCCATGACCGTCAGCGGCTGGATTCACATCCTGTTCTTCGCCGCCCTCGTGGCCGCCGTGGCGCGCCCGCTCGGCGGCTACATGACGCGGCTGTTCAACGGGGAGCGCACGCTGCTCTCGCCGCTGCTCGGCCCCGTCGAGCGCGGGCTCTACCGCCTCGCTGGGGTGGACGCGAAGGCGGAACAGCATTGGGTGACCTACGCGGTCGCCATGCTGCTGTTCAACGTCGCCGGCCTGCTGCTGCTCTACGCGCTGCAGCGCCTCCAGGGCGTCCTGCCCCTGAACCCCACGGGCATGGCGGCGGTCCCCGCCGATCTCGCCTTCAACACCGCCGCCAGCTTCGTCACCAACACGAACTGGCAGAATTACGGCGGCGAAAGCACGATGAGCCACCTCGTGCAGATGGCCGGGCTGACCGTGCAAAACTTCGTGTCGGCGGCGACCGGCATCGCGCTGGCCGTGGCGCTGGTCCGCGGCTTCACCCGCAGCGGGGCGCGGACGGTCGGCAATTTTTGGACCGACCTGACCCGCGGCACGCTCTACCTGCTGCTGCCGCTCAGCCTGCTCTACGCGCTGTTCCTGGTCTGGCAGGGCGTGCCGCAGACGCTGGCCGGGACGGTGGACGCCACCACGCTGGACGGTGTCAAGCAGACCATCGCGCTCGGCCCCGTCGCCTCGCAGGAGGCGATCAAGATGCTGGGCACCAACGGCGGCGGCTTCTTCAACGCGAACTCCACCCATCCCTTCGAGAATCCGAACGCCCTGACCAATCTGGTGCAGATGCTGTCGATCTTCGCCATCGGCGCCGGTCTGACCAACCTGTTCGGGCGCATGGCCGGGGACGAGCGGCAGGGCTGGGCCATCCTGGCGGCTATGGGCCTGCTGTTCGTCATCGGCGTCGCCGTCGTCTATTGGGCGGAGGCCCAGGGCAACCCGGCCTTCGCCGCCCTCGGGCTGGACAACGCCGCCGGCAACATGGAGGGCAAGGAGACCCGCTTCGGCATCGCCATGAGCGCCCTGTTCGCCGCGGTGACCACGGCGGCCTCCTGCGGCGCGGTCAACGCCATGCACGACAGCTTCATGCCGCTGGGCGGCATGGTGCCGATGGTCAACATGATGCTGGGCGAGATCATCGTCGGCGGCGTCGGGGCCGGTCTTTACGGCATGCTGCTGTTCGCCATCGTCACCATGTTCGTCGCCGGGCTGATGGTCGGGCGCACGCCGGAGTATCTGGGCAAGAAGCTTGAGGCGAAGGAGGTCAAGATGACCATGCTCGCCGTGCTCTGCCTGCCCTTGATGATGCTGGGCGGCACCGCCTTCGCCGTGGTGCTGGACACCGGCCTCGCCTCGCTCGCCAACGCCGGACCGCACGGCTTCTCGGAGGCGCTCTACGCCTACGTCTCGGCGGCGGCCAACAACGGCAGCGCCTTCGGCGGGCTGTCGGGCAACACGCTCTGGTACAACCTGACGCTGGCCGCCGGGATGCTGGTGGGCCGCTTCCTGGTCATCGTGCCGATGCTGGCGGTCGCCGGCTCGCTTGCCGCCAAGACGCGCAGCGCGGCCTCGGCCGGCACCTTCCCGACCCATGGCGGCCTGTTCATCGGGCTGCTGGCCGGGGTCATCCTGATCGTCGGCGGTCTGACCTTCTTCCCGGCGCTCGCCCTCGGCCCGGTGGCCGAGCATCTGGCGATGCGCGCCGGCCTCCTCTTCTGACCGGGGACCATCCATGGACACCCATTCGAAAACCGCCACCCGGACTCCAGCCTCCACGCTGCTGGACCCGGCCATCCTCCTGCCCGCCGTTGCCGGCTCCGTCCGCAAGCTCGACCCGCGGCTGATGGCCCGCAACCCTGTGATGTTCTGCGTGGAGGTGGTGGCGGCGCTGACCACGCTGCTGTTCCTGCGTGACCTGCTGACCGGCGCCGGGGGGATCGGCTTCTCCCTGCAGATCGTGCTGTGGCTGTGGTTCACCCTGCTCTTCGCCAACTTCGCGGAGGCGGTGGCGGAGGGCCGCGGCAAGGCCCAGGCGGCCAGCCTGCGCCGCACCCGCACGGAGACCACCGCCAAGCGGCTAGCGGGCGCGGGTTGGGAGAGCGTTCCTGCCACCCTCCTGAAGCCCGGCGACCTCGTTCTGGTGGAGGCGGGCGACCTTATCCCCTCCGACGGCGAGGTGGTGGAGGGCGTGGCCAGCGTCAACGAAGCCGCGATCACCGGCGAATCCGCCCCGGTCGTCCGTGAATCCGGCGGCGACCGCTCGGCGGTGACCGGCGGCACGCAGGTGATCTCCGACTGGATCAGGGTGCGGATCACCGCCGCCCAGGGCAACACATTCCTCGACCGCATGATCGGGCTGGTGGAGGGCGCGCAGCGGCAGAAGACGCCCAACGAGATCGCGCTGAACATCCTGCTGGCCGGCATGACGGTCATCTTCGTCATCGCCGTGGCGACCATCCCCAGCTTCGCCGCTTATGCCGGCGGGTCGGTCGGGGTGCTGGTCCTGGCGGCCCTGTTCGTGACGTTGATCCCCACCACCATCGGCGCGCTGCTGTCGGCCATCGGCATCGCCGGCATGGACCGGCTGGTGCGCTTCAACGTGCTGGCCATGTCGGGGCGGGCGGTGGAGGCGGCGGGCGATGTGGACACGCTGCTGCTCGACAAGACCGGCACCATCACGCTGGGCAACCGCCAAGCGGCGGAGTTCCTGCCGATCTCCGGCGTGGCCGACCGCGACTTGGCCGACGCCGCCCAGCTCGCCTCGCTGGCCGACGAGACGCCGGAGGGCCGCTCCATCACCGTCCTGGCGAAGGAGAAATACGGAATCCGCGCCCGCGACATGGCCGGTCTGCACGCCCGCTTTGTGCCCTTCACCGCCCAGACGCGGCTGAGCGGCATCGACAGCGACGGCGTGACCATCCGCAAGGGTGCGGTGGACGCGGTGCTGGCCCATGTGCGGACCCTCGGGCACGGCACCGCCGCCCAGGACAACACGGTCACCGCGCTGCGCTCCGATCCTGCCCTGGAGGCGGCGGTGCGCGAGGTGCAGGCCATCGCGGAGCGCGTCGCCAAGTCCGGCGGCACGCCGCTGGCCGTCGCCCGCGACGGCAGGCTGCTCGGCGTCATCCACCTGAAGGACATCGTCAAGGGTGGCATCCGGGAGCGCTTCGCGGCGCTGCGCAAGATGGGAATCAAGACGGTGATGATCACCGGCGACAACGCCATGACCGCCGCCGCCATCGCGGCGGAGGCCGGGGTGGACGATTTCCTGGCCCAGGCGACGCCGGAGATGAAGCTGCAGCTGATCCGCGACGAGCAGGCGCGGGGCAAGCTGGTCGCCATGTGCGGCGACGGCACCAACGACGCCCCGGCGCTGGCCCAGGCCGACGTCGGCGTGGCGATGAACACCGGCACCGTCGCCGCCCGCGAGGCCGGCAACATGGTGGACCTGGACAGCGATCCGACCAAGCTGATCGAGATCGTGGAGATCGGCAAGCAGCTGCTGATGACGCGCGGCGCCTTGACCACCTTCTCCATCGCCAACGACGTGGCGAAGTATTTCGCCATCATCCCCGCCATGTTCCTGGCCTTCTACCCGCAGCTGGGCGCCTTGAACGTGATGGGGCTGGCCAGCCCGGAGAGCGCCATCCTGTCGGCGATCATCTTCAACGCGCTGATCATCGTGGCGCTGATCCCGCTGGCGCTGCGCGGCGTCGCCTACCGCGCGGTGGGCGCGGCGCGGCTGCTGCGCCGGAACCTGCTGATCTACGGGCTGGGCGGCCTGATCGTGCCCTTCGTGGGGATCAAGCTGATCGACCTGATCGTCAACGCCATCGGCCTCGTGTGAGGAACCCGCCATGATCAAGGAACTGCGTCCCGCCCTCGTCATGATCGCCGCGCTGACCGTGGTGACCGGGCTGGTCTACCCGCTGGCCGTCACCGGCATCGCCCAGGCCGTCTTCCCGCATCAGGCCAACGGCAGCCTGATCGAGCGGGACGGGACGGTCGTCGGCTCCGCCCTGATCGGCCAGAGCGTGACGGGGGAGGGCTACTTCCATGGGCGCCCCTCCGCCACGCTGGGGCCGGACCCGTCCGATCCGTCGAAGAGCGTGCCGGCGCCCTACAACGCCGCGGCCTCCGGCGGCTCCAACCTCGGCCCGACCGCCCAGGCGCTGGCCGACCGGGTGCGCGCGGAGACGGAGCGGCTGAAGGCCGAGAATCCGGGCGTTCCGGTACCGGTCGAGCTGGTGACGACCTCGGCCAGCGGCCTCGACCCGCATCTGTCGCCCGCCGCCGCCGACTTCCAGGTCCCCCGCATCGCCCGCGCCCGCGGCCTGACGGAGGCCCAGGTCCGCGCCCTGGTCACCCTGAACACCGAGCCGTCGCCGCTGGGACCGCTGGGGGAGCCGGTGGTCAACGTGCTGCGCCTCAATCTCGCCCTCGACGCCGCCACGGCGACGCATTAGCTGAAGATCAACAGGCGGCCCCGCCCATTCTCCCGCATGAGCGGGGAGGGGACGGGGCCGCCGATCCGTTCCGAAAGCCGCCCCCGATGCCGAACGACCGAACCGCCGCCGCTGCCCGGCCTTCGCCCGAAGCGCTCCTGCGCGAAGCGGCGCGGGAGGGGCGCGGGCGGCTGAAGCTGTTCCTGGGTGCGGCCCCCGGCGTCGGCAAGACCTACGAGATGCTGCTGACCGCCCAGGCCAAGCGGCGCGACGGGGTGGACGTGGTGGTCGGCGTGGTCGAGACCCATGGCCGGCGCGAGACCGGGGCGCTGCTCGCCGGGCTGGAGGTCATCCCCCGCCGCAAGATCGACTACAAGGGGCGCCGGCTCGACGAGATGGACCTCGACGCCATCCTCGCCCGCCGACCCGCCATCGTGCTGGTGGACGAGCTGGCCCACACGAACGCTCCCGGCAGCCGCCACGCCAAGCGCTACCTCGACGTCGAGGAGATCTTCGCCGCCGGGATCGACGTCTACACGACGATGAACATCCAGCATGTGGAGAGCCTGAACGACGTCGTCGCCCGGATCACCCGCGTCCGCGTGCGCGAGACGGTGCCGGACTCGATCGTCGACCGCGCCGACGACATCGAGGTCATCGACATCACGCCGGACGACCTGATCCAGCGGCTGAAGGACGGCAAGGTCTATGTCCCGCGGACCGCCGAGCGGGCGATCCGCCATTACTTTTCCCCCGGCAACCTGACGGCGCTTCGCGAGCTGGCGCTGCGCCGCACCGCCCAGCGGGTGGACGAGCAATTGCTGACCCACATGCAGGCCCACGCCATCGCCGGTCCCTGGGCGGCGGGGGAACGGCTGCTGGTCTGCGTTAACGAGGACCCGGCCTGCGCCGCCGTCGTCCGCTACGCCCGCCGTCAGGCGGAGCGGCTGCGCGCCCATTGGACCGCGCTGCACGTCGAGACTCCGCGCAGCCTGCGCCTGAGCGAGGCCGAGCGCGACCGCATCGCCGACGCGCTGCGGCTGGTCGAGAAGCTGGGCGGCGAGGCGGTGACCATCCCCGGCGGCGACGTTGCCGGCGCGGTGATCGAGTATGCGCGGACCAACAACGTCGCGCACATCGTCATCGCCAAGTCCCACCGCGGCCCCTGGGCGGAGCTGCTGCGCAGTTCCATCGCCCTCCGGCTGATCCGGCAGGCCGGCGGCATCAGCGTTCATGTCATCGCCGACGACGCCGAGGAGCCGATCCCGCCCAAGACGGTGCGCACCGCGGCCCCCCGGCGCCCGGCGCTGTCCTGGTGGCCCTACGCCGCGGCCACCGGCTATGTCGCCCTGGCGCTGGGCGTCGGGCACTTGCTGCATCTGATCTTGGATGTCGGCAACATCGGGCTGGTGTTTCTGACGGCGGTGCTGGCCAGCGCGGTGACCGGCGGGCTGGGGCCGTCGCTCTACGCCTGCGTCGCCAGCATCCTGGCCTTCAACTATTTCTTCCTGAACCCGCTCTACACCTTCTCCATCGCCGATCCGGAGAACATCGTCGCGCTGTTCTTCTTCGCGGTGGTCGCGGTGATCGCCAGCAACCTGACCGCCCGCGTGCGCGCCCAGGCGGTCACCGCCCGCCTGCGCGCCAAGACGACGGAGGATCTCTACGGCTTCAGCCGCAAGCTGGCCGGCGTGGTCACCATGGACGACCTGCTGTGGGCGACCGCCCACCAGATCGCGGCGATGCTCAAGGTGCATGTGGTCCTGCTGCTGCCCGACGGCGACACGGTGTCCGTCCGCGCCGGCTACCCGCCGGAGGACGAACTGCGCGAGGCCGACCTCGCCGCCGCCGTCTGGGCGTGGGAGAACAACCGGCCCGCCGGGCGCGGCTCGGACACGCTGCCCGGCGCCAAGTGGCTGTTCCTTCCCCTGCGCACCGGTCGCGGCCCGGTCGGGGTGGTCGGCATCGACACCGACACCGCCCGCACCGGCAAGCCCGGCGCCCTGCTGACCCCCGACCAGCGCCGCCTGCTCGACGCGCTGACCGATCAGGCCGCGCTGGCCATCGAGCGCGTCACCCTGGCGGAGGACGTGGATCGCGCCCGTCTGGCCGCCGAGACGGAACGGCTGCGCTCGGCCCTGCTCACCTCGATCTCGCACGACCTGCGGACCCCGCTGGCTTCCATCCTGGGGTCGGCGACCAGCCTGACCGCCTACGGCGCCGGGATGGACGAGGCGTCGCGCCGCGACCTCGCCGCCACCATCCAGGAGGAGGCGGAGCGGCTGAACCGCTTCATCGCCAACCTGCTGGACATGACGCGGCTGGAATCGGGGGCCATCCGCCCGCGCACCGGCCCGGTCGATCTGGCCGAGACGGTGGGCAGCGCCCTGGAGCGGGCGGGACGCATCCTGGCCGCGCACCGGGTGGACGTCGATCTGGCCGCCGACCTGCCGATGCTGGAGGCGGACGACGTGCTGTTCGAACAGGTTCTCTTCAATCTGCTGGACAACGCGGCCAAATACGCGCCAACAGGGTCGCGGATCGAGGTCGGGGCGTTGCGGGAGGGCGGTCGGGTGCGCATCGAGGTGCGGGACGAGGGCGACGGCATCCCGGCGGCGGATGTCGAGCGGATCTTCGACAAATTCTACCGCGTCCAGGCCCAGGACCGGCAGCGCGCGGGGACCGGGCTGGGGCTGGCGATCTGCCGCGGCTTCGTCGAGGCGATGGGCGGCACCATCACCGCCGGCAACCGCAGGGACCGCTCCGGCGCCGTCTTCACCCTGACCATGCCCGCCGCCGCGGCTTTGCCCGGCCTCGAGGAGCCCGGCCTTGAGGAGGAGGGGGCGCCATGAGGTCGGACTCCCTGCCGCTGCGCGTCCTGGTCGTCGACGACGAACCGCCGATCCGCCGCTTCCTGCGCACCACCCTGACCGCCCAGGGCTACGACATCGCCGAGGCGGAGGACGGGGCGGGCGCGCTGGAGGCGGTGCGGCGGCGTCCGCCGGACCTGCTGGTGCTCGACCTTGGACTGCCGGGGATCGACGGACTGGAGGTGATCCGCCGCCTGCGCGCCGACGGGGTGGCCGCCCCGATCATCGTCCTGTCCAGCCGTGCCGACGAGGCGGGCAAGGTGGAGGCGCTGGACCTCGGGGCCGACGACTATGTGACCAAGCCCTTCGGCATGGACGAGCTGCTGGCCCGCATCCGCGCCGCCCTGCGCCACCGCCTGCAGCGGCAGGGGGAGCGCCCGCTGTTCCGCAGCGGCGACCTCGCCGTCGATCTGGTCCGGCGGATCGTGACCGTCCGCGGCGCCGAGGTGAAGCTCTCGCCCCGCGAATACGACCTGCTGCGCCTGCTGGTCGCCCATGCCGGCAAGGTTCTGACCCACCGCTTCATCCTGAAGGAGGTCTGGGGCGCCGACACCGACGTGCAGTATCTGCGCATCTACATCCGTCAGCTCCGCCAGAAGATCGAAGCGGAACCGGAACGCCCCCTGCACATCCTGACCGAGACCGGCGTCGGCTACCGTCTGCGCGCGCCGGATTGATTCCGCCCCCACATCCGATGCAACCCACCGCTGCACGCTAAACCTGCTGCGCCGTGGTTGGATTCGTGCGACAGAATCCCCAGGGCCGCTGTTTCAGGCGCAAGCCCCAAGAAAAGAGATGACCGCACACCGCTATTGAGCCCAACCGAAGCCTTCGAAGAGATTCTCATATGGAAAGCCTTGATCTCTGGTCGCAGCTCACCGCCCTTGGGCAGGTGGTCGCCATCGACCTCGTGCTGGCCGGCGACAACGCCATCGTGGTCGGCATGGCCGCCGCCGCCGTTCCCATGGAGCAGCGCCGCAAGGTGATCGTCTGGGGCATCGGCGCGGCCATCATGCTGCGCATCTTCTTCGCCCTGATCACCACCCAGCTTCTCGCCATCATCGGGCTGACCCTGGCCGGCGGCGTTCTTCTGCTGTGGGTCTGCTGGAAGATGTTCCGCGAACTGCACTCCGGAGGGGCGGACGAAGTGACGCCCGACGAGGCGCTGGCCGGGACCGGCTCCGGGGACGCCGCGGTCGCTGCGGCGGTGGCGACGACCACCTTTGGCGCGGCGGTCTGGCAGATCGTGGTGGCGGACGTGTCGATGTCGCTCGACAACGTGCTGGCGGTGGCCGGTGCCGCCAAGGACCATCCGACGGTCCTGGTCATCGGCCTTCTGCTCTCCGTCGTCCTGATGGGTGCTGCGGCCAACATGATCGCGCATGTGCTGCACAAGCACCGCTGGATCGGCTGGATCGGCCTCGCCATCATCACCTACGTGGCGCTCGATATGATCTGGCGCGGCGGCAACGAGGTCCTGGCCCAGGCCCATCTGCTCTGACAATCGAAAAACCCCTGCCTTCCGGCGGGGTTTTTTCTTCAGGCGCCAGCACCCTCCAGCAGCGCCCGCAAATCCTCCTGGCGCTGGACCGTCCGCACCCCCAGCGTGCCGTCGCGGCCCCGGATCTCCACGTCCCGGCGCTCCAGATGCTCCAGACGCCGGAGCCCCGCCAGTTCGGCGGCCGCGTCGGAAAAGACCACGGTGGCGCCCAGCGTCTTGGTCATCTCCTCCAGCCGTGCCGCGACGTTGCCGGTGTCGCCGATGAACTGGAGCGATCCGTCCTCCGAACAGGCTACCGCCCCGACCACGGCGAGGCCGGAATGCACCCCGGCCCCGAAGGCCAGCGGCTGGTCCAGCTCCTCCGCGAGGTCGCGGCTCAGCACCTCGATGTCACGCCACAGATCGGCGGTGGCGCGCAGCGCGCTGGCCGCCGCCGCCGCGGGGTCCTCTTCGTTGGCGAACATGCCCATCACCCCGTCTCCGGCGATGGCGATGACGTAGCCGCCGTGCTTGCGGATCGCGTCGGTGACCACCTGGACGTAGCGGGTGACGATGAACAGGGCGTCGAAGGGCAACCGCTCAGCCGCCAGCGAGGTCGATCCCCGCAGATCCACGAACAGCGCGGTGATCGCCAGCTCCCGCCCGCTGTCCATGGGGGCGGAGACGGCGAAGTTGCGGCCGTTGTCCCGCGCCGACAGCAGCGGCGTCACCGACAGCGGCGCCACCGGGCGGAGCTGGCAGGCGAGGCGGACGGCGCGTGGCGCCTTCATCCGCTCCAGCACCGCCCGCTCGGTGGCGTTGGGCGGCGGCAGGGCGTCAGCCCCCTCGGTCACCCGGATGCGGCAGGTGGAGCAACGCCCCCTCCCGCCGCACAGCGCGGTGTGCGGGACGCCGTTGGCCCGGCTGGCCTCCAGCACCGAGGTCCCGCGCGGCACGGTGACCGAGCGCCCGCCCGGATAGGCGATGCGCACCGGGCTGGTCGCCCGCGCCCGCCAGTTGCGGTACTGCCGCAGCCCCAGCGTGCCGACCAGCAGCAGGACATAGGTGTTGAACACGCCGCCGCTGATCGCCGCCAGCGCGGCGCGGTTCTCCGCCTCCGGCGTGCCGGCAGGGGGCGGGCGGAACTGCTCCAGATAGGCGGGATCGGCGGCGGCCCGACGCTCCGCGTCCCAGCCGGCGTTGACGATCCCGGCCAGCGCCAGCAACGGCAGCAGCATGGCGAAGGCGCCGAGCAGCGAGGCGCGGCGCCGGTACCAGGGCTTCAGCATCAGCCAGCCCCGCACCCCGATGCAGCCGTGTATCCACACGATCACCAGCAGCAGGAGCTGGCGCCACAGCAGGGTTTCCGGCGCGGTGATCCAGTAGAGGACGATCGCCCGCGGGTAGGTCAACGGGTCGTTGTAGAGGTCGTCCGACAGCATCCCCGCCATGCCGTGGGAGATCAGCAGGAGCGGGATGCACAGCCCCAGCCCCAGTTGCCACGCCTCCCCGGCGGGCATGCGCAGGTGGCGGCGCCGGTACAGCGCCCACAGACCCAGCCCGGCGTGGGTGACGAAGGAGCCGGCGAGGAGCGCCTGTCCCGGCAGCGTGTCCCAGACCCACAGCAGGGTGCGCCGCGCCACCTCCATCCCCGGAAGCAGCAGCAGCCCGGCGGCGTGGGCGAGGAAATGGGTGATGACGAAGGTGAACAGCGTCAGGCCGGTGAACAGGCGCAACGGGCGTTCGATCCGGCGTTTCATGAACGGTTCCGGGTCATGAACGGGGCCGGGCGGCGGATGGGACGGGCGTCCATGTCGGTCGGCGGGCTCGGCTTGTTCGTGGCGTCCACCGGCATCCTATGAGATCATCCCGCGCCATGCCACAGCCCGACATCCATTCCCGTTCATGAGGCGCCGGACCGAAACGCTGGCCGGGGCGGCGCTGTTCCGCTCCCTGTCCCCCGACGCGCTGCGGGCGCTGGAGGACCGCTGCGTCTGGCGCCGGGTGGAGGCCGGGCAATGGATCATCGATTTCGAGGATGAGGGGACCGACGTCTTCGTCGTCGCCGCCGGTCTGGTCCGGGTGACGATCCGCGCGATCTCCGGGCGGACGGTGATCCTGCGCGACATCCCCGCCGGGGAATTCTTCGGGGAGCTGGCGGCCATCGACGGTAAGGCCCGCTCCGCCGGCATCGTCGCCGTGACCAACGCCACGGTCGCCTGCATGCCCGCTCCGCTGTTCCGCGACTGCGTCCACCGCCACCCTGACGTCTGCGACCAGGTGATGGTCCTGCTGGCCGGGGAGATCCGGAAGCTCGCCACGCGGGTGAACGAATTCAACACGCTCGACGTGCGCCACCGCATCTACGCCGAGCTGTTGCGGCTGGCCCGGCCGGACGGGCGGGGGGAGCACAGCGCCACCATCTCCCCGCCGCCGCCCCACGCCGACCTCGCCGCCCGTGTCAGCACCCGGCGCGAGGCGGTCTCGCGGGAGCTGAGCGCGCTGGAGCGCGACGGGCTGCTGGAGAAGCGGCGGGGGGCGCTGGTCCTGCTGGACACCCGCCGCCTGCGGGACCGGGTCCGGCAGGCGGCGGAGGAGGATTGACGGCGCGCCTTACGCCTTCACAGCCTCGGACTCGATGATGATCTGGATGTCGTCGCCGATGTTCGGCACGCCGTACTTCATGCCGAAGTCGGAGCGCTTGATCGTGCCGCGGGCGGAGAAGCCGACCGTGTCCATCTTGCTGGCCGGGCTGACGCCGTCCTTGTTGAAGGTCACGTCGAGGACCACCGGCTTGGTGACGCCCAGCAGGGTCAGGTCGCCGTGCAGTTTTCCGGTCTTGTCACCGGTCTTCTCGATCTTCGTGCTCTTGAAGGTCATCTTCGGGAACTCCTTCACGTTGAAGAAGTCCGGCGACTTCAGGTGCTCGTCGCGCTTGGCGTGGTTGGTGTCGACGCTGGCGGTGTCGATGGTCACCGACAGGCTGCTCTTGTCCGCGGCGTCCTTGTCGAAGGCCAGCTCGCCGGCCACCGTGTTGAAGCTGCCCACCGCCTTGGAGAAGCCGAGATGGTCGACGATGAAGACCACCGCGGTGTGGGCCGGGTCCAGCTTGTAGGCGACCGGGGCGGCCTGGACCGTCATCGGCAGGGCGACGAGGGCGGAGAGGGCGGCGGCGGCGAGAAGACGCTTCATGATTCGGAGTCCTTTGTCGGTTCGAAAGAGTGGGTTGGGGTTGGGTCAGTAGCCGGACACGTCGGAACCGGCGGACAGAAGGAAGGCGACGCCCACGGCGGCGGCGGCCGGCACCAGGGCGAGGACGGTCAGCGCCACGGTGCCCATGGCCCGTCCCGCGGCGGTGCGCGGCAGGGGCAGGCGGTCGCGCAGCCGGTCGGCGAAGAAGGCCGGCAGGACGAGCAGCAGGGCTTCGGCGCGAGCGGAGGAGAAGAAGGTCAGGGTGGCGGCCAGCAGCACCAGGATGCCCAGCGCCGCCTGACCGGCGTTGCCCCAGGCATGGCGCTCCACCGGCCAGTTCCACAGCAGCAGGCCGCCGGTGGCCGCGGCCAGCGCGAAGGCCAACTGGGCGACGGAGGCGGAGGCGCCGACCAGCGCCACCCCGCCCACCGCCACCGCGGCGGCCAGCAGGGCGACGCCGGGCGTGGCCACCCCCTCGCCCTCGGAGGCGGTGCGGGACAGGGCGATCCAGCCGCCGGCCAGCAGCAGGACGGCGGCGGTGATGGTGTCCAGGCCGCCCGGCAGCACCGGCAGGGCGATCCACAACAGCGACGCCGTCACCCAGGCGCCGAGCAGCCATGTGCCGCGGCGGCGGTCCAGCCCGGCGAGGTCGGCGCCGACGCCGATGACCAGACCGGCCACCGCGCTCCAGAACAGGCGGCCCATGCTGGAGGGCGGCGGCAGGGCCGGCAGGCCGACGATCAGCGCGTAGGCCGCCAGGAAGGCGGCGGCAACACCCGCCGCCGCCAACCGGGGGCCTCGTGTCCGCCCGCCCGCGACACGGACCACACCGACGGCGGCGACGCCGACCACCAGCGGAAACAGGGCGGTCTGCACCACAAGATCATCGAGCAGAGCCATCGTCGGAACACTCCAAGCCGCAGGAAACGGGACGCGGGGCGGAGCCTGCCGGGATGGAGCGGTCAGGCCAGCGCTTCGCGGCGCGGCTGGAGAGTGCCGTCACGGCCCGCCGACGCCTGTGCGAAAACGCACATCGCGAACAGGGGCCGACAAAGCGGGGATATCAGAAGCCGTGGAAACGGGTGAAGTCGGCGACCGGGGCGCGCTCGGTCTCCAGGCGGTTTTCCGGCGCGTTGGGGTCGGCGTGGCCCAGCGCCATGCCGCTCAGCAGGATGTCGGTGTCCGGGATGTCGAGATGGCGGCGGACGATGCGGTGATAGGTGATGAAGGCGGCCTGCGGGCAGGTGTCCAGCCCGAAGCCCCGCGCCGCCACCATCACATTCTCCATGAACATGCCGACGTCGAGCCAGCTTCCCTGCTCCATCCGCCGGTCCATCGTGAAGAACAGCCCGACCGGGGCGCCGAAGAAATCGTAGTTTCGGGCGTGCTGCCGCGCCATCGCCGCCCGGTCGTTCTTGGCGATGCCGAGCAGGCCGTAGAGGTCCCAGCCGATCTTCCGGCGCCGCGCCAGATAGGGCTCGAACCACTGGGTCGGGTAATAGGTGTATTCCGCCCCGGCCTGGGCGTCCGCCGGGTCGAAATGGGCGGCGCGCAGGTCGGCCGACAGCGCCTCGCGCGCCGCACCGGCCACCGCATGGACCTTCCAGGGCTGGATGTTCGACCCGCTGGGCGCCCGGCCGGCGGCTTCGAGGATCTCTTCCACCACGGCGCGCGGCACCGGCTCGGCGGTGAAGGCGCGGACGCTGCGGCGGCTGCGCACGGCCTCCAGGGCAGACAGGGGGCGGGAAAAGAATTCTTCGGACGCCATGGGCGCGCTCCGCTGCGGACGGTGTCTGATGAACCCTGTCCGGGGAACGGCGGCCCTCTCAGGCCCGAGAAGGACGGTCAGGCTGGCAGCAGGCGCTGCACCGCGTCAAGAAGCTGGTCCTCCTCGAACGGCTTTTCCAGGAAGGCGGTCACGCCGGCTTCCCGCGCGCGGGCGAAGGTCGCGGGATCGCCGCGCCCCGACACCATGATGACGGGCAGGCCATGCAGGTTCGCGCCGAAGCGCTCGATGAACTCCAGCCCGCTCATCACCGGCAGATGCAGGTCGAGAACGAGGCAGCCCGATGGCTTGCCGTTGTACTGATCCATGAAACTCTGACACGACGCATAGTCGCGCACTTCGAAGGCACAGGCTTCGAGCAGCGCCTTCATCGAGTCCCGCACCGGCTCGTCGTCGTCGACGATGTAGACGATGCTATCGCCCGGTTCGGCCAAGACTGCCTCCAGCATCGGAAATCACGCGGAATGACGCCCGTTGGCGGGCGGTACAGGGAAGATAGAAGCCGCCCGGCGGTGCCGGAATACGGAGTTCCCCTTATCGGGCGTGGTTTTGATGTGGATCAGTCGCCGCCGGCGTCGCTCACCGTCCGTATCACTCCCCTTTGGGGGTGATCCCGGCGGACAGAGCCATGCGGACGAGCGAGGGCAGGCTGTCGGCGCGCATCTTCTCCATCACGCGGGCGCGGTGGATCTCGACCGTGCGCGGGCTGATCGACAGCTCGAAGGCGATGACCTTGTTCGACTTGCCTTCGACCAGCCATTGCAGCACGTCGCGCTCCCGCGGCGTCAGGCTGGACAACCTTTCCAACACCTCGGGGGACGCGGCGGGAGCGGCCGGAACCGGAGCCGGGGCTTGGGCGGCCTGCGGTGCAGGCGTTGGAACGGCGCGGGCCAGGGCCGTCTTCACGCTGCCGATCAGGGCCTGCTCGTCGAAGGGCTTCTCGACGAAATCGACGGCGCCGGCCTTCATCGCCCGCACCGCCAGGGGCACGTCGGCGTGGCCGGTCATGACGATCACCGGCAGGCCGCGCCCCTCCTGCACCAGACGCTCCTGCACGTCGAGCCCGCTCATCTGCGGCATCCGCACATCGACCAGCAGGCAGCCGGGGCGCGACGGCGCGTCCGATTCCAGGAAGGCGAGGGGCGATGCGAAGCCCTCGACCCGGAAGCCCTCGCATTCCAGCAGGATCACGACGGAATCGCGCACCGCCTCGTCGTCGTCCAGGACGAAGACCGTCATGTCCGACGGGGATAACTCGGGCGGCAATGGGGACTCAGGGCGCATCATCCTCTCCGGCAACCGGCACGGTGAAGGCAAAGGTGGCCCCTCGGTCTCCCGGTTCCAACCACAGGCGGCCGCCATGGGCCTCGATGATCGACCGGCAGATCGACAGGCCGAGCCCCATCCCCTTCTCCTTGGTGGTGACGAAGGGCTGGAAAAGCTGGGCCAGGACGGCCTCGTTCAGGCCGGGGCCGGTGTCGCGGACGGTGACGCGCATCAGCGCCGCCGCTTCCGGGTCGGGGCCGGTGGCGACCGTCAATTCCCGAATCTCCGACTCGGCCATGGCCTCGATGGCGTTGCGGACGAGATTGAGGACGACCTGCTGGATCTGGATCTTGTCGATCAGCACGGGCCGCTCGTCGCCGCTCATCTCCAGACGGACATGGACGCTGCGTTCCTTGGCGCCGACCAGGGCGAGGGCGCTGGCCTCCTCCACCACCTTGCCGATGCTTTCCACCGTGTGCTCGGTCTGGCCCTTCTCGATGAAGTTGCGCAGGCGGCGGATGATCTGGCCGGCGCGGGCGGCCTGGGCGGTGGCCTTGTCCATCGTCTCCCGCGCCTTGTCCGCCCCGTCCGGACGGTCGAGCAGGCGCTTCACCGCCTTGGCGTAGTTGATGACGGCGGTCAGCGGCTGGTTCAGCTCGTGCGCCAGGGTGGAGGCCATCTGGCCCATGGCGCTGACCCGGCTGACGTGCAGAAGCTCCGCCTGAAGCTCCTGAAGGCGCTTCTCGGTCGCTTGCCGCTCGGTCAGGTCGCGGATGAAGCCGGTGAAACAGCGGTGTCCGGCCAACCGCACCTCGCCCACCGCCAACTCCATGGGGAAGACGGAGCCGTCGCGGCGCAGCCCGGAGACCACCCGCCCGATGCCGATGATCCGGCGCTCCCCCGTGGTCAGGTAATGGTCCATGTAGCGGTCGTGCTGCTCCCGGTAGGGGGAGGGCATCAACAGGCTGACATTGCGTCCCGTCACCTCGGCGGCGCTGTAGCCGAACAGCCGCTCCGCCGCCGGGCTGAAGGACTCGATCAGACCGCGCTCGCTGATGACGATGATCGCCTCGGGCACCGTCTCAAGGATGGAGGTGAGGCGGGCCTCGCGCTCGCGCAGGGCGGTTTCGGCCCGCTTGCGCTCGCTGATGTCGCGGATGATGCCGATGTAGACCCCGCCGCCGCCGGCCTCCCGGCAGGCCTCGCCGACCGACAGCTCCATCGGGAAGGTGGTGCCGTCGCGGCGCAGGCCGGTGACCTCCCGCCCGATGCCGATGATCCGGCGCTCCCCGGTCCGCTGGTAGCGCTCCAGGTAGCCGTCATGCTCCTCCCGGTAGGGCGGCGGCATCAGCATCTTGACGTTGTGGCCGATCACCTCGGCCGCCGTCCAGCCGAACAGCCGCTCGCAGGCCGGGTTGAAGGTCTGGATGCGCCCTCCGGCATCGATGATGACGATTCCGTCCGGCACCGTGTCCAGCATGGCCTGAAAGCGCAGCAAGAGGTCCGGATTTCCCGTCCCGATATCGTCCGCCATACCCGTCCCCAACGTCCCTTGTCCCTGAAGCGAACCTGCGTTCGCTTCAGGGACATCGCCTCATTCGCCGGCGGGCTCCAAAGCGGAATGCAATCCGCTTTAGAACCCTTCTTGGCTCAAGAGTAGTTGAGTTGATTTCTCGGTCAACCGGGATTGGGGGTTGCGGGCGGGAAGATGCTCCCCGCCCGCCTCGGCAAGGCGTTCAAGCCGCCTGCTGGCCCTCCAGGGTGACGGCGCGGTCGTGCTGCAGGCGGACCGACACCTCCTCGGCGAGGCGGAAGGCCAGCGCCACGAGGTTGACGGTCGGGTGGTCGCAACCCATGCTGGGGAAGACGGAGCTGCCGCCGATGTACAGGTTGTGCATCCCGTGCACCTTGCAGCGCGCGTCGACCACGCCCTGCTTCGGGTCGTCGTGCATGCGGGTGGTGCCCATATGGTGCCAGCACCAGGAGATGCGCTCCGCCCAGGCGCGTTCTGCGGCCTCCTGCGGGTCCGGCTCGGTCACCGTGATCAGGCCGTTGCGGGTCAGCTCCGTCCGCACCAGCTCGTTGGTGCGCAGGAAGTTGTCGCGGTCCTGCTCGGTCAGGCGCCAGACCGTGTCGGCCCGGTTGAGGCCCAGCGCGTCGCGTTCGGTCGCCAGGGTCACGCGGCTGTCCGGGTTGGGCACCGGCTCCACGATGGTTTCCAGCAGGAAGCTGCGCGTCACCCAGGCCGGATTCACCACATTGTCGAACAGCGCGTAGGCGAGATTCGGCAGATGCAGCGCGATCTGCGGCACCGCCTCGCGCAGGAGGGCGCGCAGGTCGCCCTCGGCGTGGCCGAACTTGCGGCGGTCGGACATCAGCATGCGCAGGTCGTGCAACGCCCGCACCCCGGCGGTCGCCTCGCCGTGATACTGCGCCACCAGATAGCTGCGCGAGTTCAAAAGCCCCAGCCGGCGTTGCGTCTCCACCGTCGGCGACAGGGAGGCGGAGACGGGGAGGTGCTTGGCGTTCAGCCGGCGGCGCGACAGGGTCAGCGTCATGTCGTAGAGGCGGCGATGCCGCGCCTGATCGGTCAGGCGGACGGAACCGGCCTTGATGCGCGGGTGGTCGGTGAAGTAGCGGCCGACCAGATCGTGGCCGTTGCCCAGCCCGGCACTCTGCACACGGTTGGAGAGCAGCAGCAGGCGCGCGTTCTCGATGCCGCCGCAGCACAGGACGAACTGCCGCGCGGTGACCGTGAAGCGGGCGCCGCTGAGGGCGGCGCAGCGCACCCGCTCCACCACCGTGGCGGTGTCGTTGGTCTCGAACTCGGTGACGTTGGCGTTCAGGTAGCAGGCGATGTTCGCGGCCTGGACGATCTCGTCGACGGAGGTCACGCCGACGCGCGGCTGGTCGCTGATCTGGGCGACGCGGTTCTCCAGGGCGCCGCCCTCCACCGGCAGGAACTCGATCCCGTCCGGCGCCAGGGTCTTTTCCCAATGGCCGTTGTCGTAGATGTGCGACGGCAGGTTCAGGTGGCTGTGGGCGCGTGCGTAGTAGGGGGCCAGCATCTCCGGCCCGAAGGGCCAGCCGCTGTTCGGCACCCAGGGCCGCGCCTCCATGTCGATCGGTTCGAAAGGCCGGCAGAAGCCACCCCAGCAATTGGTGCTGCCGCCGAAATAGCGGCTGCGCGCGGTGGACAGCCGCTCGTAGGGCAGGCCGAGATTCTCGCCGGCGTAGAGCGACTGGGTGTGGCCGTCGGGGTCGAGCCCGCCGCTTTCCAGAAGGACGATCTTCCAGCGCGAACCGGCCAGCGCACGGGCTATGGCAAGCCCGGCGGCGCCGGCGCCGACGATGCAGAGGTCCGCGTCAAGGTTGGTGCCCGAGGACACCGAGCGAGCATCGAGGATCATGCTGCGCCTGCTTTTCTTTAGGGTTGAACGCACGGGACTCAGATAAATCTCAAGTTCCCCATGCCGTTACTGAAATTGCGGGCTAGCCCGTCCAGCGGATTGACCCCCGCACCACCCCCGCAGCCAGCAACTGCGCGGGTTTTATCCATTTTTTCAAAGGACTGACCGCCCCATCCCCGCACCACTTTCGATGCTGAGTCCGAAGGGGTAGCCCGGCCTTCCCCCGGATTAAAAACTCGGCGGAGTGCCCCCCAACGCCTGGAGAAGCAAGACGGCGGCCAGCAGGCGGCTCTGCCGCACCGAGAGGGCGCTTTCCTCGTCCGACAGGGCGGCGGTCTGGGCGGTCAGGACGCTGCTGTAGGGCAGGGTGCCCGCCCGGTACTGGTTCAGGGTCAGCCGCTCCGCCTCGCGCGCCAGCCGTACCGCGTCGTCCTGCACGGCGGCCTGCTGCGCCAGGATGCGCTGGGCGGCGAGTTGGTCCTCCACCTCCCGGAAGGCGGTCAGCACGGTCTGGCGGTACTGCGCCACGCTCTGGTCGAAGACGGCGCGGCGCAGCTCCACCTCGGCCGTCCGCGTGCCGCCGTCGAACAGGGTCTGGGCGACCTGCGCCCCGACCGCCCAGAGCGCCGTCGGCGCCTGGAGGAGCTTTGGCAGGATCGTCGCACTGTTGGTGAGGGAACCGGACAGCACCACGTCCGGGTACCAGGCCGACTCCGCGATGCCGATCTGGGCGTTGGCCTGGGCCATCTGGCGTTCCGCCGCCGCGATGTCCGGCCGGCGCTCCAGCAGGGCGGAGGGCACGCCGGGCGGAATCGCCGGGACCGCGGCGGTCAACGGCGCCGGGGCCAGGGCGAAGGCGGCGGGCGCCTGCCCGACCAGAACCGCCATGGCGTGCTCGAACTGGGCGCGCTGCACCCCCAGCGCCACGAGCTGCGACTCGGTGGAGCGGACCTGTGTTTCGGCGGTGAAGACGTCGGCCAGCGTCGCGGTGCCCACGGCGTGGCGGTTGCGGGCGATCTCCAGCGACTGGCGGTAGGCGGCGATGGCCCGCTCCAGCAGCGCCTTGCGCTCGTCCGCCACGCGGAACTGGACGTAGGCGGTGGCCAGCTGCGCCTGCGCCGACAGGCGGGCGGCGGCGAGGTCGGCGGCGCTGGCCTGGAGGTTGGCGTCGTTGCTTTCCACCGAACGGCGGATGCGGCCCCAGAGGTCCGGCGCCCAGCTCGCCCCCAGCCCGGCGTCGTAGGTGGTCACCGGGGTTCCGCTGCGGCTGATGCCGGTGCCGGAGGTGCTGCGGTTGCCCGACCCGACGGTTCCCGCCCTGTCGGCGCCGCCGCTGACCGACAGGATGGGGAAGAAGGAGGAGCGGGCCTGATCCGACAGCGCCTTTGCCTGCCGGTAGGCGGCCTCCGCCGCCTTCAGGCTCTGGTTGTCGACCTCCACCCGGCGCATCAGCCCGTCCAGCACCGGATCGTCGAAGACGGTCCACCAGGGGCCGGCCTCCGCCTGTCCCGGCGTGGCCGGGCGCCAGCCGTCGTCGCGCGGGACAGGGGGCGGTGCGAAGGCCACGGGGGTGACGCCGCCTTCCTTGTAGGCAGATGGCACGGCGGCGGACGGCCGCTCGTAATCCGGCCCCACGGTGCAGGCCGACAGCAGCGTGAGGGCGCCGACTGCCGTGCCCAGGAGACGGGCGCGCCGCCCGAATGTCGTCGTCATGTCAGGTTCATCCGTCGGTCGATTCCTCTCTCCCCTCCGCTCACGCGCAAACACAGTTTGCGCTGACGCGACAGGCGGACCTTCGGTCCGCCGAAAGCGGGGAGAGGGTTAGGGTGAGGGGGTTGCGCTTGTGCCGGACGTGCCGCTACGCGCAACCCCCTCACCGCCCGCTTTGCGGGCACCCTCTCCCCGGAGGGGAGAGGGCTACGATGGCCATAACCGCCCATCATGCCGCGACACCCGCGCCGGGGCGCCGCTGCTGCCGCCGGCACCACAGCCGGAAGCGGTCGAGATACAGGTAGGTGACCGGTGTCGTGTAGAGGGTCAGCATCTGGCTGACGACCAGACCGCCGACGATGGCGATGCCCAGCGGCTGGCGCAGCTCCGCCCCGTCGCCGGAACCCAGCGCCAGCGGCAGGGCGCCCAGCAGGGCGGCGACCGTGGTCATCATGATCGGGCGGAAGCGCAGCAGGCAGGCGCGGTGGATCGCGGTGCGCGGGTCCAGCCCCTCGCTCCGCTCCGCCTCCAGCGCCACGTCGATCATCATGATCGCGTTCTTCTTGACGATGCCGATCAGCAGGATCACGCCGATCAGCGCGATGATGCTCAGCTCCTTGTCCAGCGCCATCAGCGCGACCAGGGCCCCCACCCCGGCGGAGGGCAGGGTGGACAGGATGGTCAGCGGGTGGATGTAGCTCTCGTAGAGCACGCCCAGCACGATGTAGACGGCCAGCAGCGCCGCCAGGATCAGCACCGGCTGGTCGCCGATCGACTGCTGGAACACCCGCGCGGTGCCCTGGAAGCTGCCCTGGATGGTCGTCGGCACGCCGATCCGGTCCATGGTGTGGCGGATCAGCGTCAACCCCTCGCCCAGCGAGACATCGGGGGCGAGGTTGAAGGAGATGGTGGTGGCGACGAACGGCCCCTGGTGGTTCACCGACAGCGGCGTGTTCTCCAGCGAGACGCGGGCGATCGCCGAGAGCGGGATCATCGTCTCCACGCCGGTGCTGAGCGCCGATCCGGTGGAGGCGGCGGTGCGGCCGGTGGTGGCGATCTGGTTGATGCGCTGGTTGCGCGCGGCCTCGGTGTCGGCGGTCGCGGCGCCGACGATGGCGCTCGTCGCCTGCGTTCCGCTGACCGCGCCGCCGGATTTGCTGATGAGGATGTCCTTCATCATCTCCGGGTCCTCACGGTATTGGGGGGCGACCTCCATGATGACGCGGTACTGGTTCAGCGGGTTGTAGATGGTCGAGGCGGAGCGCTGGCCGAAGGCGTCGTAGAGCGTGTTGTTGATCTGGTTGAAGGACAGGCCCAGCCGCGCTGCGGCATCGCGGTCCACCGTCACCTCCAGCGCCAAGCCGCGTTGCTGCTGGTCGGAGTTCACCTCGGTCAGCTCCGGCACCTGCTGGAGCGCCTGGGTCAGGCGGGGCGCCCAGGTTTGCAGCTCGTCCAGCGTGTCGCCCTGAAGCGTGAACTGGTAGTTGGCGTTGGCCTGCCGCGCCCCCGCCCGCAAATCCTGCATGACCGACAGGTAGAGGTTCGCGCCGGGGACCTGGGTGAGCTGGGTGCGAAGGCGGGCGATCACCGCGTCGGCGGTGACGTCGCGCTGCGCCAGCGGCTTCAGCGAGACGGACATGAAGCCGCTGTTGGTCCGGCTGCCGCCGGTGTAGCCCACCACCGTGTCCACCGCCGGGTCGGCCTGCACCAGCGCCACGAAGCGCTCCATCTTCTCCTTCATCAGCGTGAAGGAGGTGCTCTGGTCCGCCACGACGAAGCCGATCAGCCGGCCGGTGTCCTGTTGCGGGAAGAAGCCCTTGGGGATGATCGTGAAGAGGTGGACGCTGAGCGCCACGGTCGCCGCGAAGACCACCATGGTCAGCAGGCTGTTGTCGAGCGCCGCCGTCAGCGTCCGGTCGTAGAGGCGCAGCGTGCCCCCGCCGATCCGGGCGCCGATCCGCGCCCCGAACCGGCGCAGGCCACCCACGATGCGGCCCGGTTCCTTCGCCTTGCGCGGCTCGCGCAGCAGGATGGCGCACATCATCGGCGTGGTGGTCAGGCTGATGACCATCGAGACCAGGATGGCGATGGACAGGGTCAGGGCGAATTCGCGGAACAGCCGCCCGACGATGCCGCCCATCAGCAGGATCGGGATGAAGACGGCGACCAGCGACACGCTCATCGACAGGACGGTGAAGCCGACCTCCCGCGCGCCGCGCAGCGCGGCCTGGGTGCGGGACATGCCGTTCTCGATGTGGCGGGCGATGTTCTCCAGCACCACGATGGCGTCGTCCACCACGAAGCCGGTGGCGATGGTCAGCGCCATCAGCGACAGGTTGTTCAGGCTGTAGCCAAGCAGATACATGGCGCCGAAGGTGGCGACCAGCGACACCGGGACCACCACGCTGGGGATCAGCGCCGCCCGCGCGTTGCGCAGGAACAGGAACACCACCATGACCACCAGCCCGACGGCGACGATCAGCGTGTGCTCCACCTCGGCCAGCGAGGCGCGGATGGTCGTGGTGCGGTCGCTGGAGACCGACAGGTCGATGTCGGCGGGGATGGAGGCGCGCAGCTCCGGCAGCATGGCCTTCACCCGGTCCACCGTCTCGATGATGTTGGCCGCCGGCTGGCGGTTCAGCATCAGCAGGACCGACGGCTTGCCGTTGGTGATTCCGGCGTTGCGCAGATCCTCCACACTGTCCGACACCTCGGCCACGTCGGACAGGCGGACGGCGGCCCCGTTGCGATAGGCGATCACCAGCGACCGGTACTCCTCCGCCTTGCGGGCCTGATCGTTGGTGTAGATCTGGAAGCGCAGCTCCCCGTCCTCGACCGCGCCCTTGGGGGCGTTGGCGTTGGCCGAGGCGATGGCGGCGCGCACGTCCTCCAGCCCGATGCCATACTGGAACAGGGCGCGGGGATTCAGCTCCACCCGCACGGCGGGGAGCGAGCTGCCGCCGATGCTGACCTGCCCGATGCCCTCGACCTGCGACAGCTTCTGCTGGAGCACGGTCGCCGCGGAATCGTAGAGCTGCCCCTGACTGAGCG
The DNA here is from genome assembly GCF_016632405.1 of Azospirillum aestuarii. Taxonomy (NCBI): domain Bacteria; kingdom Pseudomonadati; phylum Pseudomonadota; class Alphaproteobacteria; order Rhodospirillales; family Azospirillaceae; genus Azospirillum; species Azospirillum aestuarii. The sequence continues at coordinate 18,258 of NZ_JAEPIV010000014.1, read as the reverse complement.
TCGCCGAGGTCATGGTCAGGATCATGATCGGGGCGTCGGCGGGGTTGACCTTGCGGTAGGTCGGGTTGCTCCGCAGGCTGGACGGCAGATCGGCGCGGGCGGCGTTGATGGCGGCCTGCACCTCGCGGCCCGCGCCGTCGATGTCGCGGTTCAGCCCGAACTGCAGCGTGATGCGCGTCGATCCGGCGGAGCTGGAGGAGGTCATCTCCGTCACGTCGGCGATCTGCGCCAGATGCCGCTCCAGCGGTGTCGCGACGCTGGCCGCCATCGTCTCCGGGCTGGCGCCGGGCATCGAGGCGGTGACCGAGATGGTCGGGAAATCCACCTGCGGCAGCGGCGACACCGGCAGCCCGACGAAGCCCAGCGCCCCGGCCAGAGCCAGCCCGAGCGTCAGCAGTGTCGTCGCCACCGGCCGCCGGATGAAGGGCGCCGACAGGTTGGCCGCCCAGCTCATCGCGCGGCCCCTTCCGTCTGCCCGTCGGGACGCCCGCGCAGCTTTGCTGCCAGCCGGTCGAAGGCCAGATAGATCACCGGCGTGGTGTAGAGAGTCAGAAGCTGGCTGAGGATCAGCCCGCCGACGATGGACACGCCCATCGGCTGGCGCAGCTCCGACCCCGTGCCGGTGCCGAGCATCAGCGGCAGGGCGCCGAGCAGCGCCGCCATGGTCGTCATCAGGATCGGACGGAAGCGCAGCAGGCAGGCCTGATAGATGGCTTCGCGCGGGGGCTTGCCCTCCTCACGCTCGGCGTCGAGCGCGAAGTCGATCATCATGATCGCGTTCTTCTTCACGATGCCGATCAGCAGGATGATGCCGATGATGGCGATGATGTCCAGGTCGTGCCCGGCCAGCATCAGCGCGATCAGCGCCCCCACCCCCGCCGACGGCAGGGTGGAGAGGATCGTGATCGGGTGGATGTAGCTCTCGTAGAGGACGCCCAGCACGATGTACATCGTGACGATGGCCGCCAGGATCAGCAGGAGCTGGTTGCCCAGCGACGCCTGGAAGGCCAGCGCGGCGCCCTGGAAGCGGGTCAGCACGCTGGCCGGCAGGCCGAGTTCCTGCTCCGCCGCCTCGATGGCCTTGACCGCGGCGCCCAGCGAGACCCCCGGCGCCAGGTTGAAGGAGACGGTGACCGCCGGGAATTGCCCGAAATGGTTGATCTGGAGCGGCGCGTTGCGCACCTCCATCCGGGCGAAGGCGGCCAACGGCACCTGCCCGCCGCCCGCCGAGGGCAGATGGATGGAGGTCAGCAGTTGGTCCACCGTCATGCGGTCCGGGTCGGCCTCCAGGATCACGCGGAACTGGTTGGCCTGGGTGAAGATGGTGGAGACAATGCGCTGGCCGAAGGAGTCGTAGAGCGCGTTGTCGATGGCCGCCGTGGTGACGCCGTAGCGCGCGGCGGTGTCGCGGTCGATGGTGATGGCGGCCGACAGCCCCTTCTCCTGAAGGTTGCTGGTGACGTCGGTGATCTCCGGCACCGCGGCCAGCCGGTCCAGCAGCCTCGGCGCCCAGACGCGCAGCTCCTCGGGATTCGCGTCCTCAAGCACGAACTGGTACTGGGTGCGGCTGACCGTGGCGTCGATGGTCAGGTCCTGCACCGGCTGCATGAACAGCTCGATTCCGGGGACGGCGGCGGTGTTGTGGCGGATGCGGCGGATGATGTCGGCCACATGGTCCGTCCGCTGCTCCTTCGGCTTCAGGTTGATGAGGAGGCGCCCGCTGTTCATGGTGGTGTTGGTGCCGTCCACCCCGATGAAGGATGACAGGCTGACCACGTCGGGGTCCTTCAGCACCTCCGCCGCCAGCGCCCGCTGCCGCTCCGCCATGGCGGCGTAGGAGACGGACTGGGTGGCCTCCGTCACGCCCTGGATCAGGCCGGTGTCCTGCGCCGGGAAGAAGCCCTTGGGGATGGCGGTGTAGAGCACCACCGTCAGCGCCAGCGTCCCCACGGCGACCATCAGCGTCGCCCCCTGGCGGTCGAGAACCCAGCGCAGCGTGCGGGCGTAGCCGGCGATCACCGCGTCGAACCACGCCTCGCTGCGGCGGGCGATGGCGGACATCTCCCGCGGCTCGCGGTGGCGCAGCAGCTTGGCGCAGAGCATAGGCACCAGCGTCAGCGAGACGACGGCGGAGATCAGGATGGTGACGGCCAGCGTGATGGCGAACTCGCGGAACAGCCGGCCCACCACGTCGCCCATGAACAGCAGCGGGATCAGCACCGCGATCAGCGAGACGGTCAGCGAGACGATGGTGAAGCCGATCTGCTTCGACCCCTTCAGCGCGGCCTGGAGCGGCGGCTCGCCACGCTCCACATGGCGGGCGATGTTCTCGATCATCACGATGGCGTCGTCCACGACGAAGCCGGTCGCGACGGTCAGCGCCATCAAGGACAGGTTGTTCAGGCTGAAACCCGCCAGATACATCACCGCGAAGGTGCCGACCAGCGACAGCGGCACCGACAGGCTGGGGATGATCGTCGCCGGGATGTTGCGCAGGAACAGGAAGATCACCAGCACCACCAGCCCCATGGCGACCATCATCTCCATCTGCACGTCCTCGACCGAGGCGCGGATGGTCACGGTGCGGTCGGTCAGCACGGCGACGTCGACCGAGCCGGGCAGGGCGGCGGTCAGGTTGGGCAGCATCTCCTTCACCCGGTCCACCACCTCGATCACGTTGGCGCCGGGCTGGCGCTGGATGTTCAGGAGGATGGCGGGCGTGTCGTTCATCCAGGCGCCCAGCCGGGTGTTCTCGGCGCTGTCCAGCACGTCGGCCACGTCGGACAGGCGCACCGGGGCACCGCTGCGGTAGGCGACGACGAGGTCCTTGTACTCGTCGGCCCGGCGGAGCTGGTCGTTGGCGTTGATGGTGTAGTTGCGGGTCGGCCCGTCGATGGTCCCCTTGGGCGAGTTGACGTTGGCCGTGTTGATGGTGCTGCGCAGGTCGTCGATGTTCAGCCCGTAGGCGGCCAGCGCCTGGACGTTGGCGCGGATGCGCACCGCCGGCCGGTGCCCGCCGCTGAGGCTGACCAGACCGACGCCGGGAAGCTGCGACAGCTTCTGCGCGAAGCGGCTGTCCGCGAGGTCCTGCACCTGGGTCAGCGGCAGCGTCTTGGAGGTCAGGGCCAGCGTCAGGATCGGCGCGTCCGCCGGGTTGACCTTGGCGTAGATCGGCGGGGCGGGCAGGTCGGAGGGCAGCAGGTTGCCGGCGGCGTTGATGGCCGCCTGCACCTCCTGCTCCGCGATGTCGATGCTGAGTTCCAGCCCGAACTGGAGCGTGATGACCGACGCCCCGGCGGCGCTGACCGAGGACATCTGGACCAGCCCCGGCATCTGGCCGAGCTGGCGTTCCAGCGGGGCGGTGACCGACGAGGTCATCACCTCCGGGCTGGCGCCGGGGAAAAAGGTCTGGACCTGGATCGTCGGGTATTCCACCGCCGGCAACGCCGACAGCGGCAGGAAGCGGTAGGACACCGCCCCCACCAGCAGGATCGCCAGCATCAGCAGCGAGGTGGCGACCGGGCGGACGACGAAGGGGTGGGAGATGTTCATGGCGACAGGCGCGCGTTACGACGCATTGCGCTGGGGGCGGCGCTGCGGACGCGGCCCCTCGCTGGCCGGAAAGGGGGACGGTGCCGGGGTTGCCGGCTGGGCCGAGCCGTCGGTTGCCGCGACCTTGGCGCCCTCGCGCAGCCGGTCGGCGCCCTGGATCACCACCGTCTCGCCGGGCTGCAAGCCCTGGGTGATGACGGTCTTCGCCCCGTCGCTGGCGCCGAGCGTCACCGGACGGACGGAGGCCGTGCTGTCCTCGCCGTTCACCACATAGACATAGGTGCCGGGCGCCCCGCGCTGGACCGCCGCCACCGGGACCATCGGCACGCCGGCCAGCGTGTCCACCAGAAGCTGGACGTTGACGAACTGGTTGGGGAACAGCGACTGGTCGGTGTTGTCGAACTGGGCGCGCAGCTTGACCGTGCCGGTGGTCACGTCGATCTGGTTGTCCACCGTGGTCAGCGTGCCGGTCGCCAGCACGCGGTCGCGCGTCCGGTCGTAGGCGGTGACCGGCAGGTGCGCCCCGTCGCGCAGCCGCGCCATGATCGCCGGGATGTTGTCCTCCGGCAGGGTGAACAGGACGGAGATCGGCTGCACCTGGGTGATGACGACGATGCCGCCGGCCTCGCCCGCCGTGACGTAGTTGCCGGAATCGACCAGCCGCAGCCCGGCGCGGCCGGAGACGGGCGCGGTGATCCGGGTGTAGGACAGGTTGAGCTTGGCGTTCTCCACCGCCACCTGATCGGCCTTCACCGTGCCTTCATACTGCTGGACCAGCGATTCCTGGGTGTCGCGCTGCTGCTTGGCGATGGAGTCCTGCTTGACCAGCAGGCGGTAGCGCTCCAGGTCCAGCCGGGCGTTCTTCAGCAACGCCTGATCGCGCAGAAGCTGGGCCTCGGCCTGTTCGACGGCAAGCTGGAAGGGGCGCGGGTCGACCTCCGCCAGGAAGTCGCCCTTCTGGACGGCCTGCCCCTCGGTGAAGGCGACCTGGGTGAGCTGGCCGCCGACCTGCGGGCGCACCGTGACGGTGGCGAGCGACGACACGGTGCCCAGCCCGTTCAGCCGGATCGGCATGTCGCCCTTCTCCACCGTGGCGGTGACCACCGGCGAGGCGGTTGGCATGCCGGGCCGGAAGCCGCCGGGCGGGCCGCCGCGCGCCGCCATTTCCGGCGCCGGACGGAAGGCGAACCACCAGACCCCGCCGCCGATCAGCGACAGCACCACCAGCCACGCCAGCACCCGCCCCAGGATCGAGCGCCGCCGTGGCGCGTCGGTCCGTTGGGCGTCGGGAGCCGACTGGTCCCGGCGGGCCTCCGGCACTGCCGTCGCGTGGCTGTCCGGCCCGGGCGCGGGCGGCGGTTTGAGAGGCGTGTCCAAATCCATCGGGTCCTTCATCGCCTGCGGGCGTCGTCCTGAACGTCGCGTCGGGAGGGCGGCCGGCGGCCCAGCCCCGATCCCGGCGGGACGCTATCACGGCGTCGCGCGCAGAATATGTCCAGAAGGGATTAGATTTGTAACGCTCGGTAACAGCGTCGAGGGGGCATCGAGAGTCCCCTCTCCCCTCCGGGGAGAGGGTTAGGGTGAGGGGGGTGCGCGTGGCGCCACGTTCGGCACAAGCGCAACCCCCTCACCGGCCCTGCGGGCCACCCTCTCCCCGCTTTCAGCGGACCGAAGGTCCGCCTGTCGCGTCAGCGCAAACTTCGTTTGCGCGTGAGCGGAGGGGAGAGGGTTATGTCACGCCAACCCCGTCACGAAGGCGGCGATGCGGCGGCAGGCCTCGGCAAGCTCCGCCTCGCCGACCGCGAAGGACAGGCGGACGCAGCCCGCCGCCGCCGGGCCGAAGGCGCCGGCGTCGAGGACCGACACGCCGGTCTCGCGGAACAGCCGCCACGCGAACTCCATGGTCGGCAGACCGGTGCCGCGCACGTCCACCAGCATGAACATCCCGGCCTCCGGCTTCAGGCAGCGCAGGCCGGGAACGGAGCCGAGCGCCTCAAGCGCGATGTCGCGGCGGCGGCGGTAGCCCTCGCGCATCGCCGCCACCGCCTCGTCGCCCTGCTCGACGGCGACCAGCGCCGCCTGCTGCACGAAGCCCGGCAGGCCGTAGAGCATGCACAGCGCCAGCGTGCCCATATGGGCGACCAGCGGCGCCGGGGCGACCACCCAGCCGGCCCGCCAGCCGGTCATGGCGTGCGACTTGGACAGGCTGTTGATGGTCACCGTGCGCTCCGCCATGCCGGGCAGGGTGGCGATGCCGATGTGGGTTCGGTCGAAGGTCAGGCTGGCGTAGACCTCGTCGGCGACCACCCACAGATCGTGGCGGCGGGCGAGGTCGGCGACGGCCTCCAACTCCTCCGCCGACATGACGATGCCGGTGGGGTTGGCGGGGGTCGCCAGGAAGATGGCGCGGGTGCGCGGGGTCACCGCGGCGGCCAGCGCCACCGGGTCCAGACGCAGCGTGGCGGCGTCGGGCGCCACCGGGACCAGCGTGGCGCCCGACGCGCGGACGCAGGCCTCGTAGGTGAGGTACATCGGTTCCGGAACCAGCACCTCGTCCCCCGCCTCGACGAGGCAGAGCGTGGCGTTGAACAGGCCGTTCTGCGCCCCGGCGCAGACGATGACGTTCTCCGGCTCCACCGGCAGACCGGTGCGGCGGGCCACGTCGCGGGCCAGCGCGGCGCGCAGCTCCGGACGGCCGGGAATCGGGGTGTAATGGGTGTCGCCGGCGTGAAGGGCGGCGATGGCGGCGTCGCGCACCGGGGCGGGCGTGTCGAAATCCGGGTCGCCGACGCTCAGCACGATCACGTCCTCGCCGCGTCCCTTGGCGGTCCAGGCGGCGAAATGGATGTCCCAGGCCGCGACGCGGTCGCCGCGGATGCGGTCGGTGAGGGAAGAGAAACGCATCGGCGGAGGCTCCCTGGCAGGCTTTCCCGTTGGCCGGACAAGGGTCACGGCGGACGACCCATCCATATGCCCCAGGGCGGTGCCGGGGCACAACCGGGCGTTTGAGGAGCCACGGCGCAATGCGGCCATTCATGCCCATTAGGACACCCTGATATGACCGACCGGCAATTGCAGCGCTGCGAAAGCGGGGCCTATGACGGACCCCAACGATAAAAGCGAACGAATCGTCCGCCGAACAAACGCCCCAGGCAACAAACGCCCGAGAACGTGCAAAGGATGACCATGTACCGCGACCGTATTCGCCTGAAGGCCCTGTGGGGGAAGGTGGTGACGCCGGAAGAGGCCGCTCTGCTGATCCGCGACGGCATGACCATCGGCATGAGCGGCTTCACCCGCGCCGGGGATGCCAAGGCGGTGCCGCTGGCGCTGGCCGAACGCGCCGCGACGGAACGGCTGAAGATCACGCTGATGACCGGCGCCTCGCTCGGCAACGACGTGGACCGGATTCTGACGGAGGCCGGGGTTCTGGCCCGTCGCCTGCCGTTCCAGGCCGACCCGGTGCTGCGCAAGGCGATCAACCGTGGCGAGGTGATGTTCGTCGACCAGCACCTGTCGGAGACGGTGGAACTTCTGCGCTCCCGCCAAATGGGGCCGGTGGACGTGGCGGTGATCGAGGCCTGCGCGATCACCGAGACGGGCGGGATCGTCCCAACCACCTCCATCGGCAACTCCGCGACCTTCGCCATCCTGGCGGAGAAGGTCATCGTTGAACTGAACCTGACCCAGCCGCTCGACCTGGAGGGGATGCACGACGTCTACATCCCGACGCGCCGTCCCTTTCGCGAGCCGATCCCGGTGGTGACGGCGGAGAGCCGCGCCGGCCTGCCCTGCATCCCCATCGACCCGTCGAAGATCGCGGCCATCGTGGTGACCCGCAAGCAGGACAGCAGCGCGACCATCCTGCCGCCGGACGGCGAGACCAGGGACATCGCCGGGCACCTGATCGAATTTCTCGACCGCGAGGTGCGGCAGGGCCGGTTGGGCCGCTCGCTGAACCCGCTCCAGGCCGGGATCGGCACCATCGCCAACGCCGTGCTGCACGGCATGATCGACAGCCCGTTCCACGACCTGACCATGTACAGCGAGGTCCTGCAGGACAGCACCTTCGAGCTGTTCGACGCCGGCAAGCTGACCTTCGCCTCGGGCTCCTCGATCACGCTGAGCGCCGGAAAATACGCGGAGGTCCTACCGAGGATCGGCAGCTACAAGGGCCGGCTGCTGCTCCGCCCGCAGGAAATCTCCAACCACCCGGAGGTGATTCGGCGGCTGGGCGTGATCGGCATCAACACGGCGCTGGAGTGCGACATCTACGGCAACGTGAACTCGACCCACGTCAACGGCACGCAGATGATGAACGGCATCGGCGGCTCCGGCGACTTCGCGCGCAACGCTCACCTCGCCATCTTCGTCACCAAGTCGCTGGCGAAGGACGGCCGGATCTCCAGCGTCGTGCCGATGGTCACCCACACCGACCACAACGAGCATGACGTGGATGTCCTGGTGACCGAAACCGGCCTTGCCGATCTGCGCGGCCTCGCCCCGCGCGAGCGGGCGGAGACGATCATCCGCAACTGCGTCCACCCCAGCTACCGCGAGCTGGCGCTGGACTATCACCGCCGGGCGCTCCAGCGCGGCGGCCACACGCCGCATCTGCTGGAGGAGGCCTTCTCCTGGCACCTGCGCTACCAGCAGACGGGCAGCATGCAGCCGGCCTGAGTGCCTTGACGGGGGCCTTACCGGCGACGTGTGCGGATCAGGGGCAGACGGCCTCGACGATCCGGCACACGTCCCCGGCGGTCCGCGGGGAGAAGCGGGCCAGCAGCCCGCCGCGCAGTTCGGGCACGATCAGCGACACCGGCTGTTCGGCGGGAACCGTCAGGTCGTGGTCGAGGTCGCAGACGCTGACGTAATCCAGCCCGGCCAGGGCGACCAGGAGCGATTGCCGCCCCCGCTCATCGACGGCGTGCGCAAGGGCCCGCCCGTTCGCGGCGGCGTAGGCGGCGGCCTGATCCTGGGTGTAGCGGGACACCGGCAGCACCCGCAGCGACGGGTGGCTGCGCAGGACCGTGGCGATGAGGGCGTTGAGGCCGCTGGACAGACTCGGCATGGGTTCCAAAGGATTCCGACTGTGGACCGCCATGCTACCACGAATTCGGCCGTTGGGAGCGTGACCCCCGCGCGACGCGAAAATGGTCACGCGGGGGTCACGCTCTCGCAGAGATATCAGCCGGCGCGGACCCGCGCGATGAAGCCGTGGATCTCGTCGCGCAGCAGGTCGGAATCGCGGGACAGGCTGTTCGCGGCGTCCAGCACCTCGGCGGCGGCCTCGCGCACGTCGGTGGCCGACTGGCTGACGCCGCCGATGTTGCCCGACACCAGCCGGGTGCCCTGGGCCGCCTGCTGGATGTTGCGGCCGATCTCGTGCGTGGCGGCGGTCTGCTCCTCCACGGCGGCGGCGATGGCGCCGGCGATGGCGTCCACGTCGGCGATGGTCCGGGCGATGTTGCGGATGGCCGTCACGGTGCCTTCGGTGATCGCCTGGATCTCGGTGATCTGGCTGGCGATCTCCTCGGTCGCCTGGGAGGTCTGGGTGGCCAGCGCCTTGACCTCGCCCGCCACCACGGCGAAGCCCTTGCCGGCCTCGCCCGCGCGCGCCGCCTCGATGGTTGCGTTCAACGCCAGCAGATTGGTCTGGCTGGCGATGTTCTGGATCAGGTTGACGACGTCGCCGATCTTCTGGGCGGCGCTGGCCAGCCGCTCGACCAGCGCGTTGGTCCGTTCCCCTTCGGCCACGGCGTCGCGGGCGACCGTCGCGGCGCCGTTCACCTGACGGCCGATCTCCCCGATGGAGCTTCCCAGCTGCTCCGACGCCGCGGCGACCGTCGCGACGTTGGCCGACGCCTGCTCCGTCGCGGCGGCGACCGAGGAGGCCTGTTCCGTCGTCGTCTCGGCGGCTCCGGTCATCGTCTGCGCGTTGCTCTGAAGCTGGCGGGCCGCTTGCGAGACGGCCTGGACCACGCCCTGGACGTTGGCGTCGAACTGGTCGGCCAGGGCCAGCATGGCGGCGCGGCGGTCGGCCTCCATCTGGCGCTTCTGCACGTCGCTCTCCTCCTGGAGGCGGCGCATGTCGAGCCCGTTGCTCTTGAAGACCTGGAGCGCGCGGGCGAGCAGGCCGACCTCGTCCGTGCGCTCGGTTCCCTGGATGGCGACGGTCAGGTCGCCGGCGGCGATGGAGGTCATCTCCGACGTCAGGCGGTGCAGTGGACGCACGACGAAGAACAGCAGGATGGACCCCAGCAGGCCGAAGGCGAACAGAATGCCGGCGCCCGCGACGGTGTAGAGCCGCGTCATGACCTGTTGGGACAGGGCGGTGGCGCGCCGCTCGGCCTCCCGCGTCTCGGCCATGCTCTGCTCCACCCGCTCGCCCAGCGCGGCGGTCAGCTTCTGCCGGACCGGACGGCCGACGTCGATGGACACGCGGATGGCGCCGTCGGTGTCGAAGCCGCGGGCCAGTTGCACGGTGGTCTGGGCGACCCGCTCATACTCCCCGACGATCGACTTGATGGCCTGGATGCTCTCGCGCTCCGCCGGATCGTCATAGGCCGCGGCCAGCGTGTCGATGGCGGACAGGGCCTTGGCGATGTTGGCCGTGAGCTGCGCGTTGGCGGCGTCGATGGCCTCGCGGGAGGAGGCGACGATGGCGTTCGCTTCGGTGTCCATGGCGTCGCCCAGCGCCGACTGGACGGCGATCGTCGCGCCGAGCCGGTCGGCGACCAGCTCGGTGATGCGGGCGGTTGAGCTTGTCAGATCGGAGATCGCGCTCCGGGCGGTCCAGACGAGGCTGGCGATCACGATCAGCAGGACGAGGACCGGAACGAGGATCTTGTGCAGTAACTTGCGGTTCGAGAACCAGCGGTGCAGCGGCATGTCCAGGGCTTTCCAATAAGGCGGGCTTCGTCGGCGGGGCGGCAGGGGGCGCGCGGAGCCGGGGCCAAAAAATTCCCCCGCAGGCCATGGGGCATGCGGGGGGAGGTGAGACGCGCCGTCAGCCGGCCAGCCGATCCCAGCAGCCGTCTAAGGCCGGGGACAGCTTGTGCTTCATGATGCGCTGGCTGGGGGTGCGCTCGAACTCCTCGACCACCGCGATGTAACGCGGATTCTGGTAGGGGGCGAGCTGCTTCCCGAGCCAGCCGGACAGCGACGGGATGTCCAGCGTCGCCCCGGCCTTCGGCTTCACGAACAGCTTGATGTCCTGCTCGCCCACGTCGGCGGCGACGCCGATGATGGCGCAGTCCTCGACGCTGGGGTGGGTGGCCGCGACATGCTCGACCTCCCAGGCCGAGACGTTCTCGCCCTTGCAGCGCACGCTGTCGGTCATCCGGCCGTGGAACAGCAGCGTCCCGCTGTCGTCAAGCGAGCCGAGGTCGCCGGTGTGCAGGGCGCCGTCCTTGAGCGCGCGGGCCGTCGCTTCCGGGTTGCGGAAATAGCCGGGGAAGATGGCACCGGGACGGTCGGTGCGGACGACGATCTCGCCCCGCTCGCCCTGCGGCACCGGCTTGCCCGCGCCGTCCAGCAGTTCCACGGTGAACCAGGGCATCGGGCGGCCGACCGCGCCGACCACGCCCTCGTCGTTGCAGGTGGTGATGCTCGACGCCTCGGTCATGCCGTAGCATTCGCGGATCTGCACGCCGAACCGCTCCTCGAAGGGCGTCCAGGTCTCCTTGGGGCAGCCGCCGCCCCAGGCAATGCGCACGGGGTGGTCGCGGTCGCGCGGGGAGACCGGCTGCTTCAGCAGGATCTGCAGGATGCCGCCTAGGTAATGGATGTGGGTCGCCCCGTACTCCCGCACCTGATCCCAGAAGCGGCTGGCGCTGAAGCGGTCGACCATGGCGAGCGACACGGCACGGATCAGCGGCATGACGATCATCTGGGCGCCGCCGATGTGGTACAGCGGCTCCCACACGAACAGCACGTCGCCGTCGCGGGCGGCGGAGACGCGGGCCACCGCCTCGCCGGCCAGCCGCATCATGCGGTGCGACACCAGCACGCCCTTGGGCCGCCCGGTGGTGCCGGAGGTGTACATGATGGCGAAGGTGTCGTCGGGGGCCGGCGGCGCCTCCTCGAAGGCGGCGTCGGACTCCAGCAGGGTCTCCAGCCGCAGCGCGGCGGAGGGATCGCCCTGGACGATCAGCGGCGTGCCGGCGGGCACCGCGCCCGTCTCGGCGATCACCGGCAGGAACTCGGCCTCGGCGACGATGGCGCCGGGCTCAGAATGCTCCAGGATGTAGCGCAGGCCCTCGCCGCGCTGCTGGGCGTTGATCGGCACCCAGACCAGCCCCGCCTTGGCGAGGCCGAACAGGGTGGAGAGCACCAGCGGGCTGTTGCGCAGCATCAGCGCCACGCGGTCGCCGGGCTTCAGCCCCAGCCGCCGCAACTCGGCCGCCACGCCGTCGGATTGGCGGTCGAGCGTGGCGAAGCTCAGCGCCTCGCCGTTGAAGCGGGCGAACAGGCGGGCGCGTCCGGTCCGGGCCGCCTGCGTGAACAGGCGGACGAACCCTTCTTCGAAATCGGACATGGTGCGTAATCTCGAATGCGTTTGGTCGGTTGGTTGCGGATCAGCGCGCCGGACGGCGCAGCCATTCCGCCATCAGCAGCAGGGCCATCACGATCGCGAAGACCACGACGGACACGGCGGCCAGCGTCGGGTTCAACTGGAGGATCATGTCGTCCCACATCTGCTTCGGAAGCGTGGTCTTGACGCCGCCGCTGACGAAGATCGCCACGGTCAGCTCGTCGAAGGAGGTGATGAAGGCGAACAGGAACGCCGCCACCAGACCGCCGCGGATCAGCGGAACGGTGACCAGCATCAGCGTCCGGAAGCGGTTCGCCCCCAGCGTCGCCGCCGCCTGGTCCAGCCGCCAGTCGTGCCCCTTGACCACCGCGGAGATGGCGACGAAGGCGAAGGGCAGGGCCAGCACCGTGTGGCCGATGATCAGGCCGAGGTCGGTGGCGACCAGCCCGATCTGGGCGAACAGGTAGAACAGCCCGACCGCGATGACGATGCGCGGCACGATCATCGGCGCCAGGAAGAAGGCGAAGATCGCCCCCCGCCAGCGCGAGGAGGAGCGGGCGAGCGCCAGCGCCGCCAGACCGGCCACCAGCGTCGCCAGGATCGCCGTGGCGAAGGCCACCACGAAGGAGCGGATCGTCGCCGACACCCACAGGTCGGAGTTGAAGTAGACCCGGAACCACTCCAGCCCGTAGCCCGGCGGCGGGAAGTCGAGGAAGGGCGAGGTGGTGAAGGCGATGGGAACGACGACCAGCGCCGGGGCGACCAGGAAGACGATGATCGCCGCGGAATAGAGCGGCAGCAGCCGGTCCATCATCTTCGGCCCCAGCGCGCGCCCGACCGGGCCGCCAAGCGCCGCCGACGCCTTGGCGAACGCCGACAGGATTTTCATCCCGGCGCTGCGCAGGTGCCCTTGGCCGCCGCCGGCCCGCCCGGAGGTTTCTCCCGACAGGGAGGACAGGCCGAACAGCCGGTCGTAGACCCAGCAGGTGACCAGCGCCGCGACCAGCATGAAGGTGGCCAGCGCGCCGGCGAAGGCCCAATTCAGCATTTCCTGGATCTGGGTGATGATGAGCTGCGCCAGCATGGTCTGCTGCGGCCCGCCGAGCAGCGCCGGAACGATGAAGAAGCCCAGCGAGGAGATGAAGGTCAGCAGCCCCGCCGCGGCAACGCCGGGCAAGGAGAGCTGGAAGTAGACGAGCCAAAAGGCGTTGGCCGGCGGCGCCCCCAGCGTTTCCGCCGCCTGGACCAGTCGGCGGTCGATGGTGGTCATCACCGGCAGCATGGTCAGCACGGCCAGCGGCAGCATGGCGTGGACCATGCCGGCCATCACGCCGAACTCGTTGTGCAGCAGCGGCAGGGGCGACATCCCGGTGCCGGAGAGGATCTGGTTGATGACGCCGGTGCGCCCGAGGATGACCATCCAGGCGAAGGTCTTCACCAGATAGCTGGTCCAGAAAGGCACCATCACCGCAAGGATCGCCAGCCCGCGCTGGCGCTCCGGCAACTGCGCCAGCCAGTAGGCCAGCGGATAGCCGAACAGGAGCGACAGCAGGGCGGTCAGCCCGGCGATGCGGAAGGTGCTCATCAGGACGCGGAAATAGACGTCCGTTGCGACGATGCGGGCGTAATGGTCGCCGGTCCAGGCCGAGGTCTCCAGATCCTGGACGCTGAGGCCGAGCAGCCGCAGCACCGGGAACAGGAAGAAGATGGCCAGGAAGGCGAGGCCGGGGGCGGCCAGCCACAACGGGCCGAAGCGCAGCCGCCGCCGCGCCGCGGCGAAGGCGCCGTCATGGTTCAGGGTGGCGGCGCTCATGACACCAGCACCCCGGCGTCGGCGCGCCAGCGCACCGCGACCACCTCGCCCAGCCGCGGCGGGGCGATGCCGCGGCGCAGGCGGACGGTGATCGTCTCCTCGCCGCCCAGCGACACCAGGACGCGGGTCTCGGAGCCGGCATAGACGGTGTCCACCACCTCGCCCCGCACCTCGTTGTCGCCCTCGCCGTCGATGTCGAGCTGCTCGGGACGGACGACCAGCGTTCCGTCCTGGTTGTCCGGCGTGTCGGCGGACAGGCGGAAGCTGCCGTTGCCGGTGACCAGCATGGGCGCCCCGCTGCCGTCGCGCCGGACCTGCCCGCGGAAGATGTTCGACACGCCTATGAAGTCCGCGGCGAAGGCGGTCTTCGGCCGGGCGTAGATGTCGTGCGGGGTGCCGAGCTGCTCGATGCGGGCATGGTTCATCAGGCAGATGCGGTCCGACAGGGCCAGGGCTTCCTCCTGGTCATGAGTGACGTAGATGATCGTGGCGCCGGTCTCGCGGTGCAGGCGCTTGATCTCGTACTGCATGTGCTCGCGCAGCTTCTTGTCCAAGGCACCCAGCGGCTCGTCCATCAGGATGACCGAGGGCTGGTAGACGAAGCAGCGCGCCAGGGCGACGCGCTGCTGCTGCCCACCGGACAGCTCCTTAGGGAAGCGCCCGGCGAGGTGGCCCAGATGGACCATCTCCAGCGCCTCCTTCACGCGCCGCGTCAGGTCCGCCGCGGCGACGCCCCGCATCCGCAACGGAAAGCCGATGTTCTCGGCCACCGTCAGGTGGGGGAACAGGGCGTAATGCTGGAAGACGAGACCGATGTCCCGCTTGTGCACGGGTGTCCGGGTTTCGTCCTGCCCGTCGATCAGGATGCGCCCGCCGCTCGGCTCCACCAGCCCGCAGATCATCTGCAGCAGCGTGGTCTTGCCGGACCCCGACGGGCCGAGCAGCGTCAGGAACTCGCCCGCCGGAACCTCCAGGCGGGTGGGTTCCAGCGCCGTGATGGCGCCGTACCGTTTGGTCAGGCCGTCGACCAGCAGCTTCGGCGTGGCGGCGGCTCCGGCCTGGACCGGCGCTGTCCGCGCCTGTGCGAGCGGTGAGAGCATGGCGGCGGGTCTCCTTTCCGGCAGGCGGGCTTAGCCGAGAATCCAGGCGTTGAAACGCTCGTTCATCTTCGAGCGGTTGGCGCCCCACCAATCCTCCTTGGCGATGGTCATCACCTTCAGATTGTCTTCGAAGGTCGGCAGCGCCGGGGCGCGCTCCTTCGGGATGCTCTTGTAGGCGTCGAGGTTGGTCGGGCCGTAGGCCAGGACCTCGGTGAAGACGGCCTGACGGGACGGGTCGGCGCAGAACTTGATGAACTGGCGGGCGGCGTCGGCGCGCGGGTTGCCGCGCGGGATGCCCCAGCCCTCGATCGAGTAGAGCCCCTGGTTCCAGTTGATCTTCACCGGGGCGCCGCCGTCGATCACCGCCTGGGCGCGGGCGTTCCACAGGGCGATCATGTCGACCTCGCCGCTCTGGATGAGCTGGCTGGACTGGGCGCCGCCGGTCCACCAAACGGCGACGTGCGGCTTGATGCGGTCGAGCGCCTTGAAGGCGCGGTCGACGTCGAGCGGGTAGAGCTGGTCGAGCGGCACGCCGTCGGCGAGCAGCGCCTGCTCCAGCGTGTCGATGGGGTTCTTGCGCAGCGAACGGCGGCCGGGGAACTTCTCGACATTCCAGAAATCGGCCCAGCTCTGCGGCGCGTTGGCGGCGAACTTGTCGGCGCGATAGCCGAGGATGGTCGAATAGACGTCGGTGCCCATCCAATGGCTGGTCAGCGACTCCGGCATCAGGCCGGGGACGTCGGCGGCGGCGAAGTTCAGCGGCTCCAGCAGGTTCTGCTTCATCAGGATGTCGCGGGCCGACAGGGTCAGGGTGCAGACGTCCCAGGTGTAGGACTTGGTCTCCACGATGGCCTTGAACTGGGCGGTCGGCTCCGCCTCGCGGGCGACGTTGACCACCTTGATGCCCGTGGCCTTCTCGAAGGGATCGTAGAAGGCTTTGCGGAAGGCCGGGCTGTAGGGGCCGCCCGGATCGGCGACGGTGATCTGCTGGGTGGCGGCGAAGGCCGGACGGAGCAGCCCGGCGGGCAGGGTAGCGCCCAGCGCGACGCCGGCGGCTCCCTTCATCAGGCTGCGACGGTCCATGGAGAAGCCGAAGGTCTTGCTCATGTGAAACTCCCTGTTCTGTGCGTCCGGGGCGTCTCTGTTGCCCCGGTGGAAGAGCACCGCCGTGGCGGTGCGGGCGGGCGGATCGTTGCGCCCTTGGAACGACGTGTCCGCTCTACGCGCGCTTCGCGGCGCGCTTGGCGAGGAACTCCTCCATCATCCGGGCCGGTTCGCCGGATGCGTAGGCCTCGCGCTGGATGCGCACGCCGGCGGCCAGCGCGTCGCGGAAGCCGGCCTCGGTCATCTCGCGGAACCGCTGCTTGTCCAGGCGCATGGCGACCGGCGGCTTGGCGGCCAGTTCCTCGGCCAGAGCCAGGGATTCGGCCATCACGCGGTCCTGCGGGACGATGCGGTTGATCAGGCCGATGCGGTGGCTTTCCTCGGCGTCCATCAGCCGGCCCGACAGCGTCAGGTCCATGGTGCGGGCCAGGCCGATCATCTCCTTCATGATCCACGGGCCGGTGGTGCTGGCGATGCCGGAGTTGATCTCCGGCTGGCCCATGCGCACCCCGGCGTGGCCGATGCGGAAGTCGCCGAGCAGGGCGACCTGGAAGGCGGAGCCGGCGGCGACGCCGTTCAGCGCGATGACCAGCGGCTTCGACAGGGTGCGCATGCGGTGGTAGAGGCGCTCCCACTCCGCCACCCACTCCTCGGCGCGATCGGCGTCGAAGGTCTTGGTCTCGTTCAGGTCCTGCCCGGCGCCGAAGGCGCGGTCGCCGGCCCCGGTGAGGATGATCGCGCGGACACCGTCCTGATTCTCGAACTGCTCGAACGCGACGACCAGCTCGTCGCGCATCGCGCCGTTCCAGGCGTTCAGGATTTCCGGGCGGTTCAGCGTGATGATGCCGACCGGGCCACGGACCTCGGTGAGGATGAATTTGAACACGGCTCACTCCTGTAAGCGGGTCTTCCGCGCGCCTTGCCGATGTTCCGGCGCCCGTCGGGGCGGCGCGTCGTATTGCAATACGATACTTGGTATTGAATAGCTTGGCTTGCTTTGCTAGACCTGTCAACGGTATCTCTCGCACACGAACCACAGGACCGATCGCCATGGCTCCGCGCCGTCCGTCTTCCCGACTGTCAGACACGGAATCCGCAACCGTCGATGCGGACGCCTCGGTGAAGGAGGGCGGCGCCGCGCGCGCCGGCGATCCCCTGATGGTGATGTCCGTGGAAAAGGCGTTCCGCGTGCTGAACGCGTTCGACGCGGCGCGCCCGACGATGAGCCTGACCCAGATCGCCTCCATCGTCGGCCTGGACAAGAGCGCGGCGCAGCGCTTCACCCACACGCTGGAAAAGCTCGGCTACCTGCACAAGGACCCGGAAACGAAGCGGTTCGAACTGACGGTCAAGACGCTGGACCTCGGCCATCATTACCTGCGCGGCAACGGGCTGCTCGAACGCTCGATGCCCTACCTGATGCATCTCAGCAAGACGACCGAGGAGACGATCAATCTCACCATGCTGGACGACACGGAGATCGTCTTCGTGTCGCGCTTCATGAGCCGCCATGTGCTGAACACCGACGTCGTCCTCGGGATGCGGATGCCGGCCTACTGCACGGCGCCGGGGGTGGCGATGCTGTCGCGCATGCCGATGGAGGAAGCCATCGATCTGATCGATCGCATGGACCTGCACCCCTACACGCCGAACACCACCTGGAAGCGGGAGGATCTGCTGGCGAAGATCGAGCGGTCCGCCGATCTCGGCTACGCCACCGCTTTCGAGGAGTATTACCACGGCGACCTGTCGATCGCGGCGGCCATCGTCGGTCCAGCCGGGACGCCCATTGGCGCCATCAACATCGCTGTCTCGCGCTCGCGCTTCACCCCGCAGGAGGCGGAGGAGCGCTTCGCCCCGCTGGTCGTCGCCGCATCGTCGTCGATCTCCACCATCGGCCGTCCGGCCCCGCCGCGAAAAAATGGACGGCGGTGAAAAAAGCGCTTGCCGGGCTAATCCAACCCGCCTATAACCCGGCTCCCACGACGCCGGGGCCGCTGAGAAGCGCGACGGCGGCAGGGAAAAGGCAGAGATGCCGAAGACGAGATGAAGTAACGTCAGGCCAGCGTGACAACAAAGGCTTGACAGGCCAAGTCGAACCTTCTAGATACAGCGCCCCGACGCGCCGCACCGAACTCCGGTGACGCAGCGCG